>CAZUFC010000039.1:0-63170 GCA_964619725.1 uncultured bacterium
ATGCATTTCAATTTGAGCAACGCCGTTTTTGACCATTTCAACAACATTTATTGGTCCGATGTTTAATGTTGGGAAATAACTACGAGTAGTTATATTTGCAATTAACTCCCTCGCATAAGGAACTATGTGGGCCGTCGCATGAAATTCTCCGAATTCTTCCAACGACATGCCTTCATCTTCACTTTTTCCAAAATTGGCATCAAGAGTAAAATTAAAATCAATAGGAGGTTTATTTTTCTCCTCAATTTCACCAAATAAATCCATATGAAAAATCAGACGAAGAAATTGTTTATTTTAAATAAAGCGATTTCCTCCTGGCTCATTCAAGACCCTCCAAAAGTAGAAAATTTGTTAACAAGCCTGGTCAAAATTGTCAAGAAAAAATCAAAACAGCTTCATTTTTGCCGCTCCGAATTTATGATCAAAAAATTTAGTTCGTCGAACTTAAGCAAATATCTTGTATGCAGTATGTCCTTGTATAGCGCGGGCTTGTTCATCACTGAAAATTGAATCTGAAAGCGTGTTTACGGACGGTCATTCAAATCTGACTCATCTGCTTAAGCTCAACGTTTCATGTTTTTATTCAGGAAGCAGGAGGAAGCGAATATCAGTAAAAAAATTCCGATGAAAGAGCAAGCCGGAATCTGTTTTTTTTCGCGTCCGCCCCAGATTTGGATATCGTCGATATTCCAGCCTGAGTAGGGGAAGGCTTCGTCATCGCCAATTTCGTGAATCCATCGGATATAGACGCAGGGTTCGCGGTCGGCGACTGCAGAAATATCGTAGACCTGTTCGGTCCAGGCATTTTCAGTGATATCATCGGGATGGAAGGGATTTCTCCATATGGAGAGCCAGTCGTAACCGTTGTTTGAGACGTCGATACCGTTAATGACGTATGGTTGACAGTCGGTATTGAGGCGGCGTTGAAAATGGAGGGTTACGTTTCTAAGGTTGGAGCAATCGAGAGGGTCAGAGGTCAGGTAATAGGGGCAATTAACCTGCGTTTCGTAATCGCCTCTGAGATTTATGCCGTATACATTATATCCCGTAGCGCCTTCAGCGGGATCGGGGTATCCGTAGTGATCGCCTCCCTGGCCCTGGGGAACGCCGAATTCCCATTCGCCTTCGGTTTGCCATCCGGGATTCTCATCCAGGTTGAATTCATAGATCAATTCAGGGGTGCAAACGTCCAGGGTAACTTTCCGCGTTGTATCGCCGAGGTGTGAGGTAAGATTGACGAATTGGACGTCATCCTCATAAATGCCGTCCGGGAGATTTTGGGCATGGCTGTTGACGGAGATAACGACTTGAACTGAGCCTGCGGGCGGGATAAGACCGCGATCTTCTATGACGTCAATCCATTCAGCATTTGAGATTAGGTCGTAGTTCAGCGGTTCGGGACCGTTATTGGTCAGGGTATAGGTAATGGAGACGGGCGAAAAGGGACCTCCTTCAGGGCCTTCCGCATAGAAATTGGCTGGAGGGGACACTTTCATTCCGTCGTTGTCGACGACTCGCAACGAGGGGTCGCCGAACAGTATCCAGGAATAGAACATCACGATGCCGCCGCCGATGGGGTAGGGTTCGGGGTATTCGTGCATCATAAGGCAGGAACCGGCGTAACAGAGTGCTCCGAAGGTCGAGTACATTCCGTTGACGAAAAGGTCTACGATTTCGTCCTGTGCGGCCATGGGCGGGTCCCAGTATTGGCCTCTGGAAGCGGCGTAGACGCCGATCGCGCCTGTCGGTTCATTCATATCCTGCGTGCGCATCCATACTTCTGCAAAGCAGGTATACTCATCGAAGCGCCCGTTATGACAGGCGCAGGAAACGATAAAGGGCAATTCGTTATGGTTGGTCAATTCTTCAATGTCATAAATATTGAAGCCGGAAGTATTCCAGCCGGCCCAACCGCCGTGACCGCAGTAATTTATCAGTCCCCGTCCCGCGTTCAAACCGGCTGTGACCTCATCATCTGTCGCTTCCGGATCGTATATCTGATCCACGACGGTATATCCGTGTTCGAGCAGATCGTCGCGAATATTATCGATATGCTCCCGGTCAAGTTCGCCGTCATCGCCGGGCCCCTCATCCGAACCAATGCCCATCGCCCGCAGAAACCAGTCCGTGTCCCAGGCCGGCGTCTCTTCGTATTCGACGGTTCGCCGGACCTGGGTCACGACATCGGAATCCGATTCTGCAGAGAAACGTCCCACGATTATTTCAGGATAACTGTCGTCGCCTGCGAGTAAAGAATACAGAGGATCGGCGGCGTAGGTTCCGTAATAGGGCACGGCGACATGATCTACGTCGCCGACGAGCAGAACATAAGCGAGTCTTTCTCCGGGCGCTTCGTAGACGGATTGAATGTAATCTTTTATATAGCCGGCATCGTTTCCTATTTCAGAAATGCCGGTTATCGTTGTAGTAATGCCCAGGCCGTTTTTATGATCAATCAGAGGTTGCATCTCGTCCTGCCACTCATCGTAAGCGATAATCAGCATTTTGCCTTCTTCGATCAACGGTTCATAAGAAGTATCCAGACCGTAATTAATAAAAAGCGACCTGTAAATATCTCGGAAGGAGCGATTGACGGACACCGGAATATCTTTTCGCTCCATAACGTTAACTGTACTTGGTCCAGCTGTTTTGACTTCCACAGACATTTCCGTATAAATCCTCAAAACTCTTTTGACAGGATTATACTGGAATGAATTTACCGTCGCCGTAATGCCTCGATGATCGCGTATAATAAAAGGTTTACTTAATTCCGCGAGTTTATCCGGGTAAAACGCGTCTATGTCGTATACTGATCCGAAAGTATAAGGAACATCCGCGGGATTTGTTTCGCGCAAAATGTAACCTCGTGATGGGACGATATCGATTCCTTCCAGTTCATAAAAGGAACTTTCGATGACCCTGATCTCCATACGCCTTTCATCCGGCACGATCAAGCTTCGTGATACGTCGGGAAGCGCCGGAACCCCGACTTCCTTTTTCAGACTTTCTTTTCCAAGGAGTATCTGCGAAAATTCACGCCCGTCTATTTCGATTGTTCGGCGTTGAAATTCCTGGAAACGATAGTCGATGACTATGCGATCACGCGTATTCTTCAGTACTGCTGTCTCAACGGCAGCTCTTGCAAATGCCGCTTGTGAAAAAAGAAGAGTGAGCGCTCCGATAATCGAAATGAACCGCTTGTTCATGCAGGACATCCTTTCAAACGCCGGCGTTAATCAAAATAACGCATTCCGAGAACAGTATAATGAACGCGAGGAGTAAAAACCAGATAAGGTTATAATTATCTAACGCCTGTCCGCAAACGGACGATAGCCCTCAATGCTGCATCAGGCTGCGGATTTCTCAGTCAAGGTATAGTCAATTCGCTTACGCCAAGGCTTCAGCGGGACAGCTTATGCCTCCTTCGCAAATCCTTGCCTTCCTTGACTTAAGAAAAATTCGCCGCTGAGCAAAAATGACCTTTTAGAGGCAACAAAGATACACCAGTATTGACTAAGGCATAAATGAGGTTGCAGTTGTATAACCGATCGAAAAGCTCCCGTTACAAAGGCTTCGTATATCCGATAAGCGTCAGCCGGTCATCGAATCTTTATGCTGTCAGTTTTTCGGCTGTTTTCTTCAATCCTTTTGCGCATTCCTTTCCTGTTCTGATTTTTCCGTTGGACAGGTCGGTGAATTTCATCCAGTCAAAGGCTTCCATTCGGCGTTTGCTTATTCGGTCGAATTTACGTTTTTGGCCTTGGATTTGACCTTGATCGTCGCTTAACCCTTTTAGATACGAAGGCAGGCTGGAAGCCTGCGGTCCCAGTATTGCATCATGCGTCCTGGTCTGGTTTCATGCTGGGCGCTTTTAATGCCCTTTAGCGGATGCTGAATTAATTCACATAGTTGCGCCTTTTAGGGCTATGCCCAGTTTTCTTAAATCGCCTGTGCGGTGGGTCAGGTCAGGTATCCAGGGGGAGCATTCCAGTTCCAGGAGGAGGAAGTCGCCGCAGGAGAAGGCGGGAAGATTCAGATTGATCTCAACCCATGAGGGTTCCGGCGTGCCTTCATATACGTTTATACCCCGGACGGAGCATTTAAGAGGTTCTTTTAGCGGATTGTTCTGAACGGACAGAGTTACGGAGGATTCAGCGGCTGGATTGGGCAGCAGGAGAGCTGCGACCGGTGAAGACCACCGGACTAGCATGAGACTGCTGGAGTTATTTTCGGCGGGCCATTCTTCCAGTGAATGCCATCCGTATACGAAGCGTGTATGATCGTCCATTTGGAGCTGGAAACTGTTTTGACGTGGGCGAAGTTTTTCCAGGCTGCGCATGGCTTTTTCAGATATGGCGTTCCAGTCGAAATGATTTTTGACGTATTCTCTGGCGGCGCTTCCGAGGTTTTGACGTTTTTCTTCATTTTCAGCGAGCGAAATTATTTCAGATGTGAATAGTTCGGCTTCTCTGACCAGGAGGTGTTCGTCCTCGACTGCGGAGACTCCCCGACAGCCCAGGCTGGTCGTAATGACAGGCAGACCTGCGGCCATATATTCGAATAATTTCAGGTTTGTGCCGCTTCCGTGAAACATGGGATTCAATGCCATATCCGCCGCATCCAGGATCACCTTCTTGTCTTCTGCAGAAACGACTCCTCTCATGCGTATATTCTCCGGCATGTCGAGGTTGCCTCGCCTGGCTTCATACTGGTCTTTCACGCTGCCGATTATCTGGTATTCTATGTTGGGAGTTTTAGGGGCGATTTTTTTCTGAATGAATTCCAGGGCTTCCAGGTTGGGCGGATGCCAGGAGCCGATGAAAACGGCGATAGTTTTTTTGCCTGAGGTCAGTTTTTTTCTGGCTTTACGCCTTTGTTCCCCGTTTTCAGGAGGCATTATGGATTCGGTATCGACTCCGTTAGGAACGGCCAGACTCGGCGTTTCCGCTTTATAGAAACTTTTCAGTTGTTCGGCTTCTGTTTCCGATGTGGCCCAGAGCAATTCCGATTCTGCAACAGCTTGCTTTTCGATTTTATAGAGTTGTTTGAGAAGCTTTTTGCCTTTTTTGCCGGCAGAGAGCATTTCTTTTTTAAGTTCATACTCGAAATTGTGCGAATCATGTACGATATGATGCTGTGATTGACCTGTTTTAATAAGCGGAAAGAAATAGGGGTGGGAAGCGATGATGACGTCTGAAACTTTTGAAAGGCGCTCATAGACTCTGGCGAAATTGGGCGAGAGGTGCAGCAGGCCGGGAGCAGCGACGTCTGAAACGGCTTCACCGACGGCTTTTTCCAGTTCCCATTGATTTCTGGCGTGCGGGGGTGTAGGAGGAATAACGACTTCGCGGAGCTGAGGAGCGAGTTCATTGATTTCCTGATTTTCCCCGAATTTTCCGAGCGCCAGCAACCAGACGTCGTACCAGCGTGCGAGTTTACGGTATAATTCGTAGACCCTGACCTGGCCGCCGCCTTGAGGGTTTTTACTGGAATAAGGAACCAGGACGAGCAGTCGCCGGAAAGGCGATTCGATACCGGGGAGTTTTTCTTCGGGCAGCCCGTAATTTTTCAAGAGCCGGGTAACCGCGCTTTTCCAGTTGATATGCTGGACTTTTTGATAAGCCTCTTTTCCCATTACTTCGGCAAGCGAGCGATTTTTGACGAGTCTGGTGATTTTTTCAGCGAGGTCTCTGACGTCAGGAGCGGCAACCAGGCCGGAAGCTCCATGCTCAACAAAATCCAAAGGACCACCAGAATCGATCATGGTGATTACCGGTTTCGAGCATTTCATGGCTTCGACGGCCACGTATCCGTAGTCTTCCTGAAGAGGTATAAAAACGACGGCGAGTGCATCGGCGTAATACTCGATCAGTTCTTCATCGGAAACGGCTCCTGTAAAACGTATCCGGGTATCGCCCGCGGCCAGGGAACGGAGATGGTCTTCCAGAGGACCGGAGCCTGCAATTATAAGAGAGATGTCTTCATTGATCAGTTGCATGGCCTGGATTATCCAATCGATTCTTTTCGGGCCGTCGAGGCGGCTGACTGTAAGAAGATGCTTGAATTCGCCGGGGCGGAAATTCGTCAGAAGAGGCGGCGGATGAATGACTTCGACGGCAACGTCGGCCGGAAAGTAACCCGGACGGTCTCGAACAGCTCCTGATATTGAAAAATAATGACTGATGCGCGACGGAGACAACGCGTAATCGTCCAAAAAGTGAATGATCTTTTTGATCATACCGCCGGGAAAACGGAAAGGATTCATCCGATTCATAAAACCGGAAACCGGCTCCCTGGCTGTTTCGTAAGTATCATATAATCCTCTCAACCGGTGCGCCATGTAAACGACCTGGTCCGGATGCGAGGTCATCCAGGTTGGATACTTCATGTGAATCAGCAGATCGAAATGATCCAGCTTTAAACGATGAAAACGCCAATAGGCGGCGAGAAGCCTGAAAAAATTATCTTCACGAATCGGCAGTTTTATCAGTTCAGCGGAATGTTGCGTATGATTGTTGACGGCGTTGACCAGACCCAGCGAAAGATTCTCTATACCGCCCCTGACGAAAGGTATGGGGCTGGGCGCTATCACGGCTATCTTCATGACTTCACGCGCCTCTTGACGTTTGCTCCCGATTATTCATTTTGATGTCGCCTTCAAACCGCCAATCATGTTCGGGACGAAAGATACCGTAATCCTTTATTCGAGACCTGATGCCGAGATGATACATTCGACTCAGGTAGTCAAAAGGCTGTCCCTTTTTATGATGAACGGCGACGTCGAGGAAATAGGTGCCCTCGACCAGGTTCAATGAACTGAAAGAAATCGATACTTTACCTTTGCCGCACAAGTGTTCGATTTTATATTTTTCAATGGCTGTGTTCGTGCCGAAAACCCATATGTCGTTAACGGTGAAGAGACCTATGCCGAATACGGGTTCTTTGACTTTTTTTTCTGCTTCAAAATGAATTTCTATCCTGACCTTTTCTCCTGACTGGAACAGATAGGTTTCCGTGTTGTTTTCGTTATAGATTTTCACTTTATTGATCTTAATTTCTTTTGATCCCCACCGTTTTTTATGTACGGAAGAAACTCCGATGTCCCCGCATGCCGCCGCCTTTTCGGTATTTTCCGGGACATGATTTTCCTGCTCGTCAAGTTCCAGGCATCCTTCGTCGATGGCTTTCTGCATGGCATCGTGATGAGACGCGTATAGTATTTTTTCTTTTTCCGCCACCCACATAAGATATTGATCGATGACTTCTCTGGGTCTGCCTGATGCAGTAATTTTACCGCCGCTCAGCAATACGGCGTCGTCGCAGAGTTTTTCGACCGAGCCCAGATTATGGGAGACCAGGATGATGGTTTTTTTCTTGCGCTTGAATTCGAAGATTTTATCAATGCATTTGTGGATGAAAGCTTCGTCTCCAACGGCGATGACTTCGTCGACGAGCAAAACATCCGGATTGATGTGAACGGCGATGGAGAAGCCGAGTCTCAAAGCCATACCGGAAGAGTATGTTTTAACGGGATTATCGATAAAATCCTCCAGTTCGGAGAACCTGATGATTTCATCATATTTTTCTTTGATTTCAGCCTTTGACAATCCCAACATAATACCGTTGATGAACACGTTTTCTCTGCCGCTGATTTCGGGATGGAATCCGGCGCCGAGTTCGATCAGGGCGGAGAGTTTTCCGTCGACAGCGACTGAACCGCGGGTGGGTTTAATCAGTCCCGCAATAATCCGAAGCAGCGTACTCTTGCCCGAACCGTTGCTGCCGATGACCCCGAAAGTCGTTCCCCTGGGAGCTTCGAAGCTGATGTCTTCCAGCGCTTTCAGCCATTGGTTCTTGTCCCTGTTCCATATATCCTGAGTGAAAAGACTCTTTAACGTTAAAACTCTGGTTTTAAGAGGGTTCTTTTTGAACCATTTCGTTACCGAGTCAACTTTTACTGCGATATCAGTCATTTTTCCTGTTCATCCTTTAGCAGCGTTATGCATTGCTGCAGAGGGCGATTTATTCCGTCAATCGAGATTCAGTTCCCTGAGTTTTTTGCCCATGATATTCAAGTAATCCTCACCGGCTCTGTCGATGCCCAGATCATGGATTTCCTTCGCTAAACTTGTATTAACGCCTTTTTTTATATCTTGCAGATGCGGGGGAAGTTCCGACTGATCCTCTACTGAAAGATTATACGGCCGACAGGGTATTTCCATCGCCTCTTTGATCAGGTCCATGAGACGGTCTCTATACATCTCGGGATAGTGTTCATTTTCAACATATTCCCTGGCGTTTCGACCGATTTTTTTTATGCGGTCCGGACTACGGCGCAGGGAAAGGATCGTATTCACAATCTGGTCGATTTCGGCGGGACCGGGTTTGATCTTCAAGCATGCCGAATTGGGAATATCCCTGTTCTGCAGAAGATCATAGGTCATAACGCATTTGCCGGCGCCCATCGACTGCAGCAGGACGGCTGAAGTCTCGCGTCCTGTCGGAAATCGGAAATTAAATATAATGTCTCCAGCCTGCATGACGGATTTAAACGTAGCGTCAGGCACATAACCCATTACCCTGACCCATGGTGATAAATTGTATTCGTTGATTTTATCTTCGAGATCATAGGAAGGTGAAGGTTGACCCGCCAGCAGACACAGGAATTTGAAATCTTCCTGTTTCAGCCTTTGCAGCGCCTTAAAAACGGTCTCTGTTCCACGAGCAAGAGTCAGTAACCCGGGGAAAACGAATACCATGTCGTAACCGGCAAGATCGAGCTGTTTTCTGGCCTGTTCAACAGCCTGTTCACTGCAGTCTTCCGATTTGACGGGCATAGGCAGTCGTCTCACGAGCAAACTGGGATACTCCGTTTTTAGTTTATCCTCAAGGTAACGGCTGTGAACGGCTGCAGCTCGTGAATTATCCAGGACCGTCTTCCTCATGGGAAAGAAATTATACATCAGTTCCGACGGCCGACCCTCCAGCACTTGATGACTCATGCGTCTTCCCCTTTCTCCATGGCAGTATTCAGCTTCCGCTTTGTAATCTTCGATTCGCCCTTTATTAAGAAGATAAAGTCCCCGAGATTGATGGAGACAGCCGTCGTGCAGGACTGTAAGCCCCGGATACCGGAAAATGAATCCATACATATATCCGTGACAGGCTTCGTTTCCCATTTGATATACGTTCAAATCGTAAGCGCTTTTGAGGTTCTCCCAAAAAAATCGATCATACCTTCTTATGGAGATGCCGCCGGGTAAATTTCGAATATCCGGCTCATATCCCCGGTTAATATAAACATCCACGTCAAAATGACCGTGCAGCAGGTTCAGACTAATCTCCGAGTATTCAGCCACTCCCGTCTTCAACGGCCGTAAAGGACTGAAATATGCCAAACGGCGCGCTCCCGTCATATCGCCTCCGACAACGATGAACGAAAGTGATTGAAAATCGCATATCCCCCGAAAAATACGAATATCGATATCAGCGCAATTATTCCCAGATGCCGCCAGTTCAAAGCCCGGTCAGCATAAAAAAACATGTTGTGATACGCGGTCATGAAATAAGTCATCGGATTGAAAAAAAAGGTCGCCAGGTATTTTGAACCCATCTGGGTCGACGTTACCTGGTCCAGGGAATATATGATCGGACTGATGAAAAACCACAGGGTCATAAGATTGCCCAGTATCTGCTGAATGTCTCTGTAAAATACCGCCAGCGCTGATAATCCGAATACCAGTCCAAGCGTGAACAGCAACTGGATCAACAGGATCAAAGGTAATGCCGCCGCATTCCACCCGATGGATAAATCCGCCATAAGCACAAATATGATCAATATCGGCAATCCCAATATGAAATGAACAAGGTTCGATATCACCACTACCGTCGGCAATACTTCCGCAGGAAAAAGCACCTTCTTTACCAGATTGCTCCCTGTGATGATCGAATTCGTTCCTTCCAGCATAGAGGAGCTGAACCACAGCCAGGGCAGAAGACCGCAAAATAAAAATACATGGTAGTTTTCCATCCCGAACCGCAGGTAAACGCTGAATACCAGCGTGTAAACCAGCATTAGCAGCAGCGGATTCAGAAAGGACCACAAAAAACCCAGAAAAGAACCGCGATAACGGGCTTTCAGTTCACGAGCCACCAGACTCTGAATCAACAATCGATGTCGCACCAGCTCGGCCAGCCTTGCGAATAATTCTTTGAAGCTTCTTTTTTTCATTGATTTGAGATAATTCCTTAAGCGCAGAGGCTCAATAAAAAAGTAAGGCTCATCACCTTCCGCATCGGAAAAAGGGTAACCTATTGTATAAAAAGGATATTGCCCCTTTTGAGCCGGATTAGAATGTTAACAGGGGAGTTTCAGTTAGTCAAGTCTGTCGTCGTTTTGTTGCGGAAGAGGATGGGATTTCGTCAGAAGATGATATTGATGCTTTACATTATTTCGAAAAAGTTAGATTATAAACTTTAACCGGTGCAGGAAAGAAGGAGGAATTATTTTTGCCGGTAAGAATCAGAGAGAAGGAGGAAAATAGATGGCTGAAGAGAAGATAGGGATTTTTCGAGCGTTATGGCGTTTCGTGAGTTTTTGGAAAGTGAGGAAAGCTCTGGGACTTGTAAGGGCGGCGGACAGGCAGTTTACGGGATCGGTCCGCGGGATATCGGACGCATTTGACATACAGCGTGATGACATGGTCAAGCAGTATAAGGGATTACGCGATGCGATAGCGCAGGTGGAATCGGTAATAGAGGACAAGCGGATGCGTCTTTCGAAGTTGAACGACGAGGAGAATGAGCTGATCCAGAAGCGAGAGGGGGCATTAGCGAAGGCGGAGGAGGCGCAACTGGCGGGAGATGCAAGAGCGATGGAGAAGCATACGGCGGCATTTGAGCGTTTCGACAACAGGATTGCGAACATAGAGGAGGAGCAGGCGAAGTTGACTCAGGAGGTTGAAGCGACGTCGCAAACGATGGAGCGTTATATGCTGCAATTGACGAAGATGCAGAGCGAGATCGAGAAGTTGCCCCATGAGAAGGCGAAGGCAGTGGCTGATTATGTATCTTCGAAGAGGATCATCGAGTTGAACGAGAGGTTGGCGGGGATAAAGACGAGCATAGAACGGGGTCCTGTGGATGCGGTATTGAAAGCGAACAAGGAGTTGACGGCCAAGGCGCGCATATCGGAGAAACTGACTGGCGCTGACGTGACTCTCCAGGATGAGCAGTATGCCCGTGCGGGGAAGGCTTCATCAGCTCGCGAGCGAATGCAGAGGATGCTGGCGGCGCGCAAGGCGGAGCGGGAAGCCAAGACAGGCGGAGAAAAGCAGCAGGAGAAGAGGACGGACGACAGGCCGGAAATTTAGGGCTTGCATCACTCTTAATTTTTTCCAGGTGAAATTAATCAGTCCGCTTGATTGGCGGAGAGCGACTCACGGATAAAATAAGCAATTGAATTTACTGACGGATTCTATTTTAAATGAAAGTAAAAAGAATGACCGGAGGAAGAGAAGCATGAAGCTGAAAATATTTTGCGTATCTATTTTATTGATTTCAAGTTTTTTAATGATGGGTTGGGACCATGCGGCGGCGGAAAAGCCGAAATTCACCATCACGAAATCCATTTATGCAGGTTGGATGCCCTGGTATTACGCCAATGAGTCGGGCATAATGAAGAAGTGGGCGGACAAATACGATGTTGAAATAGAGCTGGTTCACATGGATTACATACCGTCCATCGAGGCTTTTGTAGCCGGAAAAGCCGACGGTTGCGTAATGACCAACATGGAGGCGCTGGATATGCCGGCTGCTTCGGGCATAGACTGCACTGCTTTAATCGTAGGGGATTACTCCAACGGCAACGACGCCATTTTGACCAGAGACGGCATAACTGCGGAAAACATAAAAGGTCACAACGTTTATTTAGTTGAGTTATCCGTATCTCACTACCTGCTGGCTCAATTTGTGGAAAAAAACGGACTGAAGGAATCGGACGTCAAGCTGGTGAATACGAGCGATTCGGATATTGCTCCGGCGTTTCTGGCCAATGAGGACCAGAAGGTTGTGGTAACGTGGAACCCGCTGGTAATGAACATCGAGCAGGCGCCGGGAGTCAAAAAGATATTCACTTCAGCCGACATTCCCGGTCATATATTGGATTTAATGGTGGTCCGGACCGACAAATTAAAGGAGCATCCCGAACTGGGAAAAGCGCTGACGGGCGCCTGGTATGAAGTTATGGCTCTCATGTCGAAACGCACCGAGAAGGCGAACGAGGTCATTGCGCAGATGGCGGAAGCTGCGGGCAGCAGTCCGACCGAGTATAAAAATCAGTTGAAGACAACGGCCATGTTTTATACTCCCGCATCAGCCGTTGAATATACGATGGGCAAGGAACTGAAAGACAACATGGAGCTGGTCCGTTCGTTCTGTTTCAAGCACGGATTGCTGGGTGAAGGAGCCGAAAGCGCTGACATCGTGGGCATAGAGTATCCCGACGGTTCCGTTCAGGGGGACAAGAAGAATGTCCGGCTTAGATTCGACGTATCATACATGAAGGCGGCTGCTGACGGAGAGTTGTAGTCCGGTAAGATGAAGATGGGAGGACGGAAGATCGGGCGCCTTTTTTGTGTCGGGATTGATGGACAGGGGGAGTTTTGATCATGGGTCTGGCGTTTTTCGACATCAACAGAAAACCCGGTAAGATTACGGCTTTTATTCTGTCGATTTCCATTTTCCTCGTCTGCATAGCCGCTTATTCGATTTTCTCTTACCTGAGGCATAAGGAGAATCCCCAGGACAAGCTGGCGCCTTCTTTCCAGGATATGGCAGATGGGGTGAAGCGGACGGCGTTTGAGAAAGACCGCAAGGACGAATACCGGTTATTGATCGACACTATCGCCAGTTCCAGGCGATTTCTAATTTCTCTGGCGTTGCTGATACCTGCGGTAATTCTTGGATTGTGCATGGGCGTTTTTCCATACATGGAGAAGCTGTTTTTACGTTTTATGCTATTTTTCGACAAGATACCGGCTCTGGCGGTGTTGCCGATTTTGTTCATCATATTCGGGTTGGGCGAAGTATCGAAGATGGCGCTGATTGTGATCGGAGTTTTTCCAACCATTGCACTGGATACGTTTTTAAGGGCGAAATCTGTGCCTCGTGAGCAGAAGATCAAGGCAATGACTTTGGGTGCGAGCAGTCCTGAGATCACTTTTTTCATTATTTTACCGCAGATTCTACCGAAGGCGCTGGATACGATACGATTAAATTTCAAGGCGATGATTCTATTTCTGATAGCGGGAGAATCGCTGGCGGCGACGGCGGGACTGGGATACAGAATTTTCCTGGTACGGCGATACATCGCCATGGAAATAATCATTCCTTATGTCATCTGGATAAGTCTGCTGGCCTATTCGATTGATTTGCTGTTTCGTTTGTTCAATCGAAAAATGTTTCCGTGGGTGGATAAGGGATAGGGTGAGGTTATGACGGAGGAGAAGCGATCAGTATCGCAAATGGGGAATGAAAACGATTACATTCTGAATCTGGAGGACGTATACAAGTCATATCCGAACCCTAAGACAGGCAAACCGAATCGCATATTGAACGACATAGACCTGCATGTCCGGGCAGGGGAGTTCATCACGGTAGTTGGCCCGACGGGTTGCGGCAAATCGACGATGTTACGGCTCATTCTGGGGTCTGAACAGCCTGACAGGGGAACTATTCTGTGCAATAAAGAGCCGATCGGAAGTCCTTCCCGCGACCGGGGCATAGTTTTCCAGAAGTATTCGTTATTTCCCGATAAGACGGTTTTGCACAACATAATACTGGGACTTGAGCTGGAACAATTTAATTTGTTCAGCCGGTTTGCGAGACCTTTCCGGTTCAGAAAGAAGCGGAAAATGTTCGAGGAAAGGGCGTTTACTTTTCTGGAAAGGGTGGGGTTGTCTAAAGATGCGCACAAGTATCCTCACGAACTTTCCGGCGGCATGCGTCAACGAGTGGCCATCGCCCAGGCGCTGATCATGAGGCCGGCCATACTTTTGATGGATGAGCCGTTCGGGGCTCTGGACGACAGTACGCGCCAGGAGATGCAGGTTTTTATTTTGGAGCAGTGGGAAGCATCGCAAATGACTGTATTTTTCGTGACGCATGACCTGGAGGAGGCGGCGTTTCTGGGTTCCCGCATCCTGGTATTGTCCCAATATTATTCATGGAGTGAAGGCGAGGCTGCGGGGGCTAAAATCGTAACAGACATTCTGGTTCCCGGCGGGCATCCCAAGCCAACCGATTTTAAGTATTCCCGCGATTTCAACCGAATCCTGGAGCAGATACGGAGAGACGGCCTGGACCCGGAACACCGGCAGGAAATCGACAAGTTCAACCTGTCGCATCCCGATTCTTTCAGGACGCTTTGATTTAGCAAGGAGTTGAGTAAAAATGTCTGAGAAGAAATCCGCTATTGCAGGCAAACGTCCTGTATTTCTTAATACGCTCAAGGAAATGTACAATCTTCGCCGCAAAAACGTGATTCTTCTTACGGGTGACGTCAACGGACTTTTCTGGAATGAATCGGCGAGTGATTTTTTGTTTTTGAGTCAGACGCTTTATCGTGAGTTAAGCGATAAATTCAACATTATCCGGATGGACATATCGACTGGGCTTAATTATTTCGACGTTAAAGACGGGCAGGAGATCATGCGCGTTTGCGATGAACCCGACGGCCGGTATACGCGCCGTTCGGCGGGAAGGTCGCTCAGCAGTCTGATTGAGTCCAACCGCCACAGTCCTCTTCCCAATCTGGTTCTCCTGAAGGAGATGACGTCGAGCTTCATTCAACTGCGCCGTATCGAGTATGGGATAAAACCGCTCTGCATAATTATTCAGTACGCCGGAGCGTTGTTGTCTCCCGGCGATTACGACAGGCTTTCCGATATCGACAGACAGCGGCTGGTCTTCTTTTTAAACTGGATATCCGATCCGATTTTTCGCAACAGTCCCGAACTGATCATCATGATCAACTCCGTCAAATCAGAGATAAACTCGAAGATAACCAAGCTTCCCAATGTATCTCACATAGAGATACCTCTGCCAGATGAAAAAAGCCGTACCCGGTTCATTGATCATTTCCGGAAGAAACGTTCCGGAATAAAAATAAAAGGCGGAAAACAGAGGTTTGCCGAAGCCACTGCAGGACTGACGCTGAACAACATCAAAGATATGCTGGAGGCGGCGCATAGGACCGGCAAACCCGTAACCCGGCAGCATGTTCTGGACGAAGTCAATACGGTATTGCAGGCGCAACTCGGAAACATCATCAGCATAAAACGTCCGTCCCATACTCCCGACCAGATAATAGGGTATAAACGGACAGCCGAAATATTCTTCAATCTTTTCGACCGTTGCGAAGAAAAGGATACCGCCGTATCCGCCGTGCTGGTCTCCGGGCCGAACGGCAGCGGCAAAACTTTTCAGCTCGAAGCCTATGCCGCCAGATCGGGAAGAATCGTCATCGAATTGACGGGCCTCAGAGGTTCTTATTTCGGACAGACGGACCAGTTCTTCGAATTGCTTAGATGGCATATCGCCACTTTCGGTAAAATACTGATCCTGGTGGATGAGGCTCATACGGCGTTTGGAAGCGTTCACTCCGCTGATACGCATAAAACCGAAAAACGTCTCGCAGGCAATATTATCAAGATGATGGGGAATCCCGATTTCCTCGGAAAAGTCCTCTGGGGACTCATGACCTCGCGCCCCGATGAACTGGACCCTGACATTAAAAGCCGTTCCCCCATCCAGATACCCATTTTCGACCTGGAAGGAAACGAGAGAGTAGACTTCGTCGCTGAAATATTTAAGCGGAAAAAAATAGACCTTTCCGAACAGGATATTCAGGAGATTGTTGAAAAGACGGACTATTACTCAGCTCGAGACTATCGCAACCTGGTCGCTGAAGTCCTGGCGGCAAGAAGAAAAAAGCCGGAAATTAAAGTATTGGAAGTATTGAGCGGGTGGCAGGCCAGCCGCTCGATAAAAACACAGAGAGAATTCCAGGAAACAATCGCCGCTCTACACTGTTCCTATCCCAAATTGCTGCCGGAAAGATTCCGAAAAATGGAAGATCGCCAGATCATTCAAAAAATTGAAGAACTCAAGATGATTTTAAGGCACTGAACCGGATTTGGGAGAAGATTGTTCAAGTCGGCGAGCGTCCAATTTGTATTCCCGATTTTTCATCAGGTTTAGTTCATTCATACTCAAATAATCAACATGTCGACTTTTTTGATCATACGTGAGCTTGACGATTTCTGAAAATACCTCTGCTGAGGTTACAATTCGACAGAATCTCAAATCATTGTGTTCCGATCCCGATTAACGAAACTGTTGTAAATTTTGAAAAAAGCGTTGCCCCAGGGCGCTCAGTCCGAAAATTTGTGAACCTCAGCGGTGTAATGCAATACGGTTAACCGGTTTTTCAGCGGGGTCTTCAAACCATCTGAAGTAGTTTTCAGCGCCGGTTATTCCTTGCTGAATCAGCGCTTTTTTCTTTTCATCTGAAATATCGAAATCGGTTGTTTTAACGTCCAGAGTATTGATATAAATCGTTCTCTGCCAGTCATCGCTGTGAAGATGCTGATTTTCCTGGACCTGCATGACTGCTGAAATTAGCGCTCTGGCATAATCGCTGAAATTTTTTATTTTTTTACTGTGAGGCTTTTCTTCGTGCCGGTAAACGCCTATTTCTTCAGCCGTATCCAATCTCAGTCCGAGTGATTGGCGATTGTATACATAAGGACTGAATTGCGGATTTTCCAGGAGTCTCAGGGCATTTTCTTCATTGTAGTAGGGGACAGGTCGAGCGGCCTGGGCTTCATTCTTCCTCAAGTTCTATGGGTCGGAAGATCACTTCAGGTTGTGGAGGCAAGGGTTCATTGCAATAGGGGCAGATGGTGGACCAGTCCTTCAATCTTCTGCCGCAGCTTTCGCAGACCGGCGTATCCTTGTGGAATCCCACCTGTCCCTTGCGCCGCTTGTTGACTTCGTACCTGGCCGCTCCTTCGATGACGAAGGCTATGAAAAAGACAAGCGATATAGTCAGGATGGTCCCCGAATTTTTTTTATTGAATCCGAGCGCTCCGCCCAGCATTACGGCTACAAAGAGTATGAAGAACGTACGCTGAATGATGAAGGCTATCCAGTCGCCTTTGCCCCAGACTTTGTATTCTTTTTGTTTATGATTTGCGTTTTCTTTCGTCATTGCTGAAAATACGCCTGTTTCGGAGCGTTATTCTTTTCGTCGCAAGTCATTTTATCAGATAACGAAGTTAAATCAAAAAATAGGCATTGATAAAAAACCGCAGCGCCTGCCCGGCGCTGAATTTTGAATGGAGATTCGAGTTTATGGACAGGCGCTGGTTAAACTAGACATCTAAGCATAAGTCCTCAGGCCAATAGGGCGGCAGGGGAGCTTTAAAAGTCAATTTTTCTTTTGTCGTCGGGTGAGAGATCGTCAGTTTATATGCGTGGAGGGCTATGGCGCGGCCGGAATAGAGTTTTTCGGTTTTTGCGGGAGGTTTTCTGAAGTCGTATTTGTAGTCGCCTATGATGGGGCAGTCGATTTTTGCCAGTTGAGCGCGTATTTGGTGTTTTACGCCAGTGATGAGTTTAATTTGCAGGAGCGACCTGTCGTTTTTCGTTCCCAGAAGTTTATAATTGAGTTCCGCTTTTCTGGATTCTGCTTTTTTTTCTGAGAAGACGAGGACCCTGGCGGGTCTTTTTCTTTTGTCCAGGTAATGGATAAGGGCGCCTTCATCTTGCGGCGGGCGTCCTTCGGTCGCAGCCAGGTATATTTTTTCCGTGGAACGTTCCCGGAACTGTTTCGCCATTCGTGATGCCGCTTTGCTGGTACGGGCGAACAGCATGACTCCGGAAACGGGCCGGTCAAGCCTGTGTACAAGGCCCAGGAAGACTGCACCGGGCTTATCGAATTTATTTTTGATGTAGCTTTTGCATATTTCCAGCATGGAATGGTCGCCGGTTCTGTCTCCCTGGCTGAGTATCCCGGCGGGTTTGAGGACTGTGAGAAGGTGATTGTCGATATATAGGACTTTGAGTTTCATGAGCGCCGATTCATTGTGAGTTCCAGCGCCCGAAAATGGCCATGGATAGTTTATCCTGGCCATGGGAAGGTTTGCAGACCAGTTCGCCGACGCTGATGTTTCCGGGCAATTCGCCCAGGAGTTCATGCAGAAGATTAGCGATAAGCAGACAGGACTGATCGATGGAATACATGGTTATCAGGAAGCATAAGGGATTGTCGCTCAAGGTTTTTTTGCACAGCAGCAGCACCTCCGGCAGGTTTTTTTCAATTTTCCATAGTTCCCGTTTAGGACCGCGACCGAACGAAGGAGGGTCCATGACGACAATATCGTAACGTCGGCCGCGCCTGTTTTCGCGTCCGACGAACTTGATTGCGTCGTCGATTATCCACCGGACGGGACGGTCCTGTAGACCGGAGAGTTTTTGATTATGACGCGCCCATTCCACCACGCCTTTTGAGGCATCCACGTGAGTGACGGAAGTTCCTTCAGCCGCAGCGATCAGGGTCGCGACTCCGGTATAACCGAAAAGATTCAACATGTTCAGGTTTTTGCGTTTGGATATTTTGATGGTGTCCCGCAGCCAACTCCAGTTGGCGGATTGTTCGGGAAAAACGCCGACATGTTTGGAGGTGGACGTAAGCCGGGCTTCCAGCGTCAAATCATCAAAACGAAGAAGCCATTCCCGGGGAACGGACTTATTGAAAGTCCAGCCAGAACGACTGGCGCCTTCATGTCGGGCAACGGCTCTTTTCCATTCCGAATCGATCAGCCTGGGTTTCCACCAGGCTTTGATTTCTTCCCTGATTACCGTATATCTCCCGAATCGTTCCAATTTGAGCCCGCGACCTGAATCCAGAAGAGAATATTCCTCCCAGTGGTCCTCCAGGATCATAACGGAGTCGGGGTATGATGATTTATTGTGTTCTTTTTTCATTTGAGAATCTTCAGAAATTTAAATTAGCCGCCCTGCCGATCATCCATTCTTCCAATCATCCGCTCTTCCAATCTTCCCTCTTCCTTTTCACTTCCGTTTGGGTGAGTATTCCGTCATAAAATCCTCATAAAACTTTTTAAAACGGTTTTCCAGGAGGGCCTGCCTGGCTTTCTGGAGTAGGGAGATGCAGAAGGAGATGTTGTGGATGGAGGCATAGATATGTGCGGCAGATGAAGCGCTTCTGTAGAGGTGGTAGAGGTAGGAGCGGCTGACGTTTCGGCATGTATAGCAGTTGCAGTTCGGGTCGACGGGGTATTTGTCGAGCCGGTATTTTCGTCTTTTGAGAATATTGAACGGGCCTCTCCAGGTGAAGAGAGTTTTTTCCCGGGCGTATTTTGTGGGAATGATGCTGTCCATTATGTCGACGCCTGCAGCGACGGCTTCGAGCATGGCTTCGGGTCTGCCCACGCCCATGATGTATCTGAGTTTATGAGCGGGCAGAAGAGCCGTGGTATGCTCCAGGGTCGTTTTATAGTCTTGTGGGGATTCTCCTACGTTAAGCCCTCCTATGGCGTAGGCATCGAAACCGATCTCTTCCAGTTTTTCGACGCAGGTTCGGCGCAGGTCGGGATAAATAGCGCCCTGTACTATCCCGAAGAGGGTTTGCCCGTGTTGCGGCTTGAATGCTGCTTTGCTTCTCTGCGCCCATCTCAGCGTCAGTTCCATGGCCTGCTGCGCCTTTTGCCGCGAAGCCGGCAGTTCGATACACCAATCCAGCGGCATGACCAGGTCTGAACCGATTTCCTTCTGAACCTGGACGGCTCTTTCAGGAGTCCATATTTCCCCGTCATTCTCATTAAAGCGTATGCCCTTTTCACCGATCCCTTCCATACTCGTCCGCGACTGAAAACCTCCGCTGTCAGTCAGTATGGTCTTCGGCCATCCCATATATTTATGAAGTCCGGAAAATTTTGATATGACGGATTCTCCCGGTTTTTCCGACAACCGGAATGCGTTACAGACTAATATTTCAGCTCCCGTTTCCAACAGCAGAGAAGGGATCATCCCGCTTACCGCACCGTATGTCCCCACGGGCATAAAACAGGGAGTGGGAATGACGTTGCGATGTGTGACCAGTTCGGCGGCCCTGGCAGGAAAATGTTTCGACCGGCATATCTCTTTGAATTCGATCATTGTTATCTCCACTGAGAAGCATAACCGGTTGCGGGCAGTTTGTAAACAAGGGGCGTCAGGCGTATTGTCCTTATTCGGCATAATTGAGGACGAAAACAACATTTTTTGCCTTTTATTTTCCGCTTTGCTATCCTCGATTTAATTCACAGGCGGGACCGCTGCCGGCCTGTGGTCATAATCATCAAAGAGGATGTGAGATAAATGAGTTATGACGCGATATCATTACGACGGCTTATTGTTAAACTGCTTCTGCTTGCGGCGGCTTTTGCGTCTGCGCTGATTGCGACGGGTTGCGGTCCTTCTGCTTCTGATGCGGGAAGCGCAGATGAAGTGATTGAGAATCCTTTTTCTAAGGTTATCGTCATCGGTATTGACGGGGCTGAACCGGTTTTAATGAATTCCTGGATGGAAGAAGGAATATTGCCGAATCTGAGTCGTTTATGCCGCAGCGGCAGTTACGGACCGTTAAAAAGCGTCCTGCCGGCCCTTTCGCCGGTTGCCTGGAATTCGGCAGCTACGGGTGTCAATCCGGGAAAACATGGTGTGTTCGGATTCTTTGAATCGCTCGCTTATGGTTCAGAAGTGCCGGAAGATACTTTTACAAGTTCAAATACCCGCAAAGCCAAAGCGGTCTGGGAGTTGCTGGGGCAATGGGGCCGCTCGTCGGGAATAATCAATGTTCCTGGAACCTGCCCCGTTGAAAAGATAAACGGCTTTATGATTTCAGGTTTTCCCTATATTCCCCGCTCTCCGTTGATATATCCCCCGCAAACAGCGAATAGACTGCTTGGTTATCAATTTGAAATGAATATTAAAATTGACCCGCATAATCCATTGAAAACGCTCCATGAATGGCGCAAGCTCACTGAACGACAGGCTGAAGCGACGCTTGATCTGATTGACGGGAAAGATTGGGACTTGTTCTGGGTCGTTTTCAGCGCCACGGACCGTATAAGTCACCATTTCTGGAGATACATGGACCCTGAACATCCCCATTATGATCCTGATGCTCCTTCGGAACTGAAAAATGCCGTACCGGATACATATGTCCAGATCGACCAAGCTGTCGGAAAAATTATGGATACGGTCGACGAGATAAGGCAAAACGAGCCCGTTCTCGTGGTCCTGATGTCCGATCATGGCTTCGGACCATTGTATAAAGGCATCAGTGTTCTGCATCTCATTCAACTGCTTTGGGATGCGAAAAGTAATTCGCTTCCGGTTTTCTTTCGTAACCGCGCTTTTTACGTCAATCTCAAGGAGAAATATGCCGACGGCACGGTTGGTTCGAGCCGGTATTTTGAAGAAAGAAAAAGAGCGATCAAAATACTTGAAGGGCTGGAAGACCCCGATAACGGACGACCTCTATTTCAGGAGATTATGTGTAAAGAGGAGGTATATGAAGGGGACTATGCCGATATTGGGCCGGATATCATCTGCAGAGTTTCCGACGGGTATTTTTTATACGACGATCCGAAAGCTGATGCTGACCGGTTGGCAGGGACCCTGCCATTTCGCGTTTTCTGCGGGTTTCACCGGCTTAACGGCGTTATCGCCCTCCAGGGAAAAGGCATAGAAGCCGGTACAACGATTGACGGCGCAGAAATAATCGACGTTGCGCCGACCGTTCTTTGCGGTTTGGGATTGCCCATACCGGAACAGATGGACGGTAAACCGCTGATGCAGGCGTTCCTTCCAGACTACCGGGACAGGATACCGGTGAAAAGAGCGGCAATCGATATGAAACGCAGCATCAAAAGCGGCAGAAGCGGTAAAGATCAGAATAATGTGCGGGAACAATTGAAAAACTTAGGTTATATTCAGTAACACTCCGGCGATGACCGAAAAGGCTCGTTCCAGCGCTGCCGTTTTGCGCTCATGATTCTTTGACCGGAATCGTGAACTCAATGAAATGAACAAGCATTGGGATTCCGGTAAAAGAAAAGCAGGCGTTGATCAAAAAAGCTACTTTCGAGACGTCCTTTTGCAGAATATCCGACCATTTGTAATGAAACCTTAAAAAATGATGTGCGGGTTGTGACTCATATGAAAAACAGGTATTGATCAAAAAAGAGTCTTTTGAGGTTGCAATTAGACAGAATTTTCCATCATTTTATTTCGATTGCGATCCCGATTGCGACCCCGAACCTGATCCCGACCCCGATTACTGAAACAAATTGTCAAAAGTTATGAAAAAAGTGTAACCCCAGTTTGATCAGTCCAGAAAAACAACTCCAATTTCGTGAAAGCGCAACCGGTTTGTTTTTCGAAAATACTCGAATTTTTTTCGAAAAATTACTAATTTCTGAGCTCCTGACAATGTGCCTGAAAAGAATTGTGAATTTTTTGATGAAAACGGATCACGGTTCAAAGAATATCAATATTGTTTGTCGTGAAATTCAAAAATATTTCACAATAATTTTGCCGAATTGGTGAGTTTTAAAAGCCTTTAAAATCAATTGATTGACTAGGGTATGTCAAGAGTTCTGAATTTTCTTCCTCAAATGAACATTATTTGAATGCGTCAAAAGAGTCAGAGCTTATTTTCCGGCATAAGGCACGGAAAATGCAACTACAGAGGTCAAGAAAAGTCGAATTTTCCAATGAATACAATTTTCGGCTGTTCGTGAAAATGTCAGAATCGAAAGGAGACAATAATGGACAAAAGAGAGCAGTATATCAGGAAGTTGGACGCCAAATTACGGGAATGGAACGCCGAGCTGGAAAAAATTGCTGCCAGGATTGACCAGGCGGGAGCAGAGAGACGTATAGAGCTGCAGAAGAAATATGAACAGGTAAAGGCGCAGCGTGATGACGTCCGGTCCAGGATGGACAAACTGAAGAATTCGACGGGTGAGGCCTGGCAGGAAATCAAGTCGGGTCTGGAAGCTGCCTGGAAAAAGCTGGACGAGTCTTTCCAGGAAGCCCGGAAAACATTTAAATGAAAGGAAAGGATACAACGATGAAAGAAAAAATGAAAAAAGTATCTACTGTCATGGGAGTAATTTTTGTAAGCGGATTATTGCTTTTAAGCTTGAATATGTCCGCAACGGCTGGTTCTGATATGAAGGACGTCAAAGAGGAGCTGTCCGAGGCGGCAACTGCGATAAAGGAATATTCCGTGGATCAGAAGGATGATGCTGTGGACGAGATAGAGGATGCAATGGACGCGGTGGATAAGAAGATTGAGGAGCTTGAGGACAAAGCTGATGAGAAATGGGAAAAAATGAGTGAACAATCCAGGAAAAACTGGAAAAAGACGCGAAAGAAACTGGAACAGCAGAGGCAGAAGCTGTCGGAATGGTACGGCGGGGTAAAATACAGCACATCGGAAAGTTGGGAAGAGGTTAAGGGTGGATTCATAAAAGGCTACGAATCATTAAGCGACGAGCTTGCCGATGCTTATGAAGACTTAACGGGTTCAAAAGAAGGGAAATAAGACGATGTTAAGATGGGCTTTAATTTTTTTCATAATAGCGGTGATCGCTGCGGTTTTCGGATTTACGGGGATAGCAGCGGCGGCAGCGGGGATAGCGAAGATACTGTTCTTCATTTTTCTCATTATTTTCGTCGTCTTTTTGATAATGGGGCTGATGTCGGGACGGAGACCGCCCACTTCCATATGACGCAACAGGATTAAAAGAAGCCGGTAACGCCTGTCGTTCAGGGAATCGTTTTAACGAGCGATATTCGAGGTGCGATGGGCGTTCGTATAATATGGGCTTGTCCATAGACTCGAACGAAGATTCAAATATTAATGCTGGACCGGCGTTGCGGTTGGATTTCGAGTTTTTTATATGGTAAAGTCGACGAAGTCTTTTGATCCGTTGATTCGGATAACTTGTTTGAATGAAAGGGCGAGGTTGAAGATTTCAATGCCGGCCAAAGACTTAAAAAGGAGGAAAAATGAGTTCAAGAATTGAAGAGATACTTGGAAGAGAATCGGATTATCTTTTAAATCATGAATGCAAGACTGTGAATAAGAAGAGTCTGCATTTACCTGGTCCGGATTTTATTGATCGTGTGACCTCTGTGACTGACCGGTCGCCGGCCGTCATGCGGAATCTGCAGACTTTATTCGATACGGGAAGGCTGTGGGGAACGGGTTATCTCTCTATATTACCCGTTGATCAGGGGATAGAGCATTCTGCGGGAGCATCCTTCGCTCCCAATCCCATATATTTCGATCCGGCCAACATTGCGGAGCTGGCGATTGAAGGAGGCTGCAACGCCGTGGCTTCGACGCTGGGCGTTTTAGGGGCTGTCGCCAGAAAGTATGCGCACAAGATACCATTTATTTTGAAACTCAATCACAATGAGCTGCTTTCCTATCCCAACACTTACGACCAGATAATATTCGCAAGCGTTGACCAGGCTTTCGATTTGGGCGCGGTCGCTGTAGGCGCCACCATTTATTTCGGTTCGCAGGAATCCGACAGGCAGATACAGGAAATAAGCGAGGTTTTCCGGTATGCTCATAGTCTTGGTTTAGCTACGGTTTTATGGGCTTATTTGAGGAATCCGGCTTTTGAAATAGAGGGAACGAATTACCAGGTTTCAGCAGATTTGACGGGCCAGGCGAATCACCTGGGAGTCACCATAGAAGCCGATATCGTCAAACAGAAACAGCCCAAGAATAACGGCGGGTTCAAGGCTGTAGGATTCGGCAAAACCCATGACCGCGTCTACAGCGAACTCACGTCGGATCATCCCATAGACCTGACAAGATACCAGGTGGTCAGTTGCTACATGGGAAGATCGGGCTTGATCAATTCAGGCGGCGCGTCGGCAGAAAACGATCTTCAGCAGGTGGTAAGGACTGCCGTGATTAACAAGCGAGCCGGAGGCATGGGCGTCATTTCGGGAAGAAAAACTTTCCAGAAACCGATGAATGAAGGCGTCAAAATATTCAACGCCATTCAGGACGTTTACCTGTCGGATGAGATTACGGTGGCGTGAGCGTATTTTATTGAAAAAGTGATTGAAAATGTGAAATCAGAGCTTCCTTTATCCGGAAAGGAGCGCTGATTTAACCGAACTTAGCCGGCAAAGAGGTTGATGAGTTTTTTAATGGGGATTTCACTCATGCAATTTCTTTGGGCGGCAGCAACTTTTATTGCCGTATGATTGTTCCCCAAAATTGTGATCCTCATTTCACGTGTATTTTTATTCTGATGGCTGAAGAGGAAGTTTATGAAAAACGAAAGCCGGGACAATAACAATATCTTCGAACGAATACGGTCGCGTTGCCGGTGGGTCAGCGAGCAGGCGCGTTACGTTCATGTTGTCCAGTCAGGTTTGGCGGATTATGCGGCTTCGTTACCGGATGAAGTCGATATGCCTCAGACGCTGGACCCGGATTTTTATTTTTTCGGCGACGATGAGCAGACAGCCGCTTATCTCGTGACTCTCAACGCCGTCAATTTCGGTTCGGGTTACTTCCCCTGCGTTCAGAAGCGACCTGGAATGTCGGGCTTCTTCACCATGGCTTCCGGCTTGAAAGAACAGTTTGATGTCCAGGGGTCCCTTACTGACAAAGAACTGCGAAGTATGACGAAAGAACGATGCGGAATAATTTTTAAACAGAACCTGGATCATGAGGCGCGACGGGAACTTATGTCTCTGTTCGCCGAGTCGCTACGGGATTTGGGGCAACTGTTGAATGAAAAATATGACGGCAGTTTCTCGGTAATGATCAGGGCGGCGGAACATTCCGCGGAAAAATTGCTGCGTCTTTTATCCGAAATGAAATTTTTTCGCGATCAAGCGACATATAAAGGGTATGAGGTTCCTTTTTACAAACGGGCTCAGATAACCGCCGCCGATCTTGCCATGGCCTTCAATGGGGAAGGATTGGGCGGATTCTACGATCTGGACGAACTGACCATATTCGCGGATAACCTGGTGCCTCATGTCCTGCGCATCGATGGAATCCTGCTATACGAGCAGGGATTGTTGGAAAAAATCGAAAGAGAAGAACTTATCCCTGCCGGTTCGGAAGAAGAAATTGAAATAAGGGCTTCCGGACTGCATGCCGTTGAACTGCTTTCCGAACAGAGAAAAAAAATGGGAAGGCCCGTTCCGCCCAGGAAGCTGGATTATTTTTTGTGGTACCGAGGACAGGACCCTGATTATAAAATGCATCCGCGGCATCGTTGCCGGTGTGTTTATTATTAATCTTTGGGTTTGTGAATATCTGATTATTCAAGGGACGTTGAACATCGGACAGCGTTGAAATGTATTGGTCGACAGGCAGAAAGAAAAACAACCCCCTGATACCCTAATGTCCATGCTTCGCCGCGAGCGGCTCGCATCGACATAAGCGTATCTTCCCCCTTTTCTAATGGGGAATTTGCTCATTCATTTTTTTGCCGGCACGAAGTGTCGTCTCCATTTGATCAGTTCCTATGGCAGTGGCTTGATTTTGCCGCATTGAACGAAATTCCGGCGGATTATGGAAGGATCATTTAAACATCGGCGGTGACGACCTGCAGTCGGATTGTATAGGGCTACGTTCTTTTCCCTGTAGTTTTTTTATTGTCGGGATGTTTATAGTGCATGCATGTTCTGGATGAACCATGCAAAACAAAAATTTGATTTTCATTTTACATGGTATTATTATATTTCAGGATTTTATTTGGAGGAAGCAAAATGAGATACAGGCGTCGATATGCAGAGGCAAAGCTTTTAAGAATGGCGGAACATTTCAAGGCGGTTCTTGTGACGGGTGCGAGACAGACAGGAAAAACCACGTTAATAAGGTATATTTATCCTGACATACGGATGATAACATTCGATCCGGAACAGGATATTTACGGTGCAAGGGAGGACCCTGAGCTGTTTTTGGACAACTTTCCGTCGCCGTTGATTCTTGATGAGATTCAGTATGCGCCTGAATTATTACCGGCGTTGAAGAGGCGTGTCGACAGAAACGACAGGCCGGGTCAGTATATTCTGTCTGGTTCTCAGAATTTGATGGCGCTGCGTTCGATAGCGGAGAGCATGGCTGGACGCGTAGGATTGTTGCATTTAGAGGGATTGGCTCTTGGAGAAGCAATGGAGCGAACAGAAGAGGATTCCTGGTTAGCTGAGTGGCTGACGAATCCTGAAGAGTTCATTGAAAACAGGAGAAAAATGACGTCAGGGATTAGGTTGGTTGAGATGCTGTGGAGGGGATCGATGCCTGGTTTGTTGGAGTTTCCGAATGATCTGGTTCCGGATTACATTCGTTCCTATGTGCAGACTTATCTGGAGCGAGACGTGAGGACGATGGGGAACATACGCGATTTAAGTCTGTTTCGCCGGTTTTTAGGGTTGATGTCGGCGTTGAGCGCTCAGGAGATAAACGATTCCCAGTTGGGACGTGAATTGGGATTAAGCGGGCCCACGATCAGGAGCTGGAGGGAAACGCTGGTTCACACGTACCAATGGCGTGAGCTACCGCCATATCATGGAAATACGGTTAAACGACTCAGCAAGAGAAGAAAGGGATATATAACCGACACGGGGATAGCCTGCTGGTTACAGCGGAACAACAGTCCGGAGGCGCTTCCGGTCAGTCCTCATTTCGGGGCTTTTTTCGAGACGTGGGCGGTTAATGCTGTCCATAAGGAGATCGTGCGATTATCGATGCCGCCGGCTGTTTATCATTGGCGCACGGCGAACGGTGCGGAAGCGGATATTGTTCTCGATAGGGACGGTCGGCTTTTTCCTATTGAAGTGAAGGCCGGCAGTAGAATACCCTCCATGCATCTGCGCGGCATCAGGGCGTTCCGCGACACATACGGCGACCGGGTAGCGACCGCTCTGGTGATATACGCCGGCAAGGAGGCGTACCGTCCTGCCCGGGATATCGTTGCCGTTCCGTGGTTTTATTTATGAGGAATTGATCAAAAATGCATCTTTTGAGGTTACAACTCGACAGAAGCTCCCATAATTTTTTTTTCGATTGCGCTCCCGATACCGACACCGATTACTGGAAAAAACTGTCAAAAGTTTTGAAAGATGTGCAACCCCGGTTTGATCATTCCCGAATTTTTGTTTGCCGGATAACCTATTAAAAATTTATTGTTGATTATGGTTCTTCCCACCCGAATTCCCAGGAATCGAGGTTTCCGAGGAGTTCTGTTTTCTGGAGGTTGGTCATTGCGGCCCAGAAGAGAATGCCGTAGTCGGAGCCGGTATTATCGGGCCAGGCGAATTCCTGTAAGACTTCCATGACGGAGTGTCCGTGTTCTATGTTGCGGTACCAGCAGTTGGGGAGGAGGGTCCAGTCGGGCCCGAAGAAGTAGATGGAGTGAACGTCCAGGATAACGAAAACGGGGATCATGGCCAGTGGTTCGCCGGGATTATTGAAGTGCAGTTTGAGGAAACAGGGATCGCCGGGATGGTAGAGGTGCGAGGGCATTTCCAGTTCGACGCCGAGCTCCGGTCCTGGAGTGGGGGCTATAGTGGGCGTTCCCGTCGTCATGGTAGAGACGGGAGTGATGGTGGGCGGGAATGGTGTAGTTGAGGGGACGGGAGTGTTGTAGGGCGTTTCGGTCGGGATCAGGGTCGGGGTGTATGTAGGGGTCCGGGTGGGCGGCAGCGTGCCTGTTGGCGTAAGGGTAGGCGTTTTTGTCGGCGGGACGGTGTTCGTGGGGGTTGCAGTGGGTGGGAGCGTATTGGTCGGGGTTTTTGTCGGGGTCAGTGTCGGCGGCGCTGTATCGGTGGGCGTACGTGTGGGCGTTTCAGTCGGCGGCGCTGTGTCGGTCGGCGTTAAGGTGGGAGTGGAGGTCGGAGGCATGGTCATGGTGGGTGAGAGCGTGGGGGTGAATGTCCGTGTAGGGGTGATTGTGGCTGTATTGGTGGGTGAGGGCGTGGGCGTTTCCTGGGGGTCGCAGGGTTGCAGGTAAGAGACCATAACGTCGTCGATGTTCCATCCGCAGTATGTCCATCCGACGTCCGTATCGCCCATGACCCATCGGATGTAGACTTCATCCTGGTCATCTGCGTATTGGGAGATGTCGAATTCCTGGTATAGCCATTGATTATCGGCGAGTTCGGCGTCGGGATTCTCCCAGATGTTGTGCCAGGAGCCGGCGCCTATTTTAATGCGGACATAGGCATGATCGTACAGGCTTCTTTCGACGCCGAGCCAGCGCCGGAAGGAGAGGATGAGACCTGAGCATCCCGAACAGTCGATAGCCGGGGTGGTGAGATAGCATTCATCGAGATAATTGGTGTAATCACCGTTCAGATTATATCCGTAGACATTGGGGCCTGTGAAACCAGAGGTAGGATCAGGGCATCCGTGGGCGCCGCCGTTTCCTGTAGGTTGCCCCCATTCCCAGTCGCCTCCGGAAATGTTCCAGTTGGGATTCTGCGACATATCTTCATTAAGAAGGGTCACCCGTTCCCAGGTGTATTGGGTGTAGTTCTGCCCCTGATTGTCGTCCGTGGCGATATTGCCGGCGATGTCCTGTGATTGCACGTAAAAAACGTATTGGGTGCAGGGGTTCAGTCCGGACAGGGTGAAGGTATGATCCGTAGTCGGCGTATCGGTGAAGGCTGTAAAGAAGGGGGCGCCGACTCCGTAAGTAACCCTGGTGTCGGCCTCTTCATCGGTAGTCCAATGGATAGTAATGCTGTAGTCGGTGACGCGAGAAATTTCAACGGAAGAGATAACCGGCGGAACGGCATCGATTGTCGCTGAGGCGGTTTTTTCAACGTTGGTTCCGCCGTGACCGTCATCTTCATCAATATAAAGCGCTGTAATTTCATCGCCATCCGTTACTTCAAGCGTTCCGTTCCAGCTTTGGGGAGAACCTTCTGCAAAAGCTATAGAGCCTTCCAGGACAGCGGTGGCGAATCCTGTTTCAGTGAGGGTCAGGGTTTCGGTATCGCCGGAGGCCGTGGACATCGTAATATCCACGGTATCAAGCGAGCCGCCGTTTTCGTCCAGGTCGGCATCGCGAACGGAAACAAGCGCCTGGACGCCTGGTGCGTACAATTGCCTGTCCAGCGTTATTACGCCATCGCGATTCAATACTGATGCCATACCCAGGTTGGGATTGCCCCAAAGAGTCCATTCGCATATTTCATATTTATTATAGTTCCAGCCGTCCATCTGGTAGACTTCCTGGAGACCTCGCTGATGTGCGGCGCCCTGGGAGTAATCCGTTGATGTGACGCCTGTGGTGAAGTAATAATCCAGGGACTGGCTGGAACCGTCGTCAGGGCTGTTCCATCCGGGGCATCCGTAGGCTACTTTGGTGGCTCCCACGAAACCGACGGCGCCCTGCCGGATCATTTCTGCGCCGATATTGGTATAGTCCGTATCCGAATTGCTGCATGCATCGGCGAAAACTATGGCGGGATAATCGTCATTCAGGTTGCTGCAGTCATCGGAATCGATAAAGGAGGGCTGTCCGATGCCGTATATGTAGCAGGCATGATAGGAGCCGTGTCCCGCCCAGTTGACGAATGCGTAGGTTCCGGATGACCAGACGGAAACGACATTGCTTCGGAGCAGTTCATAATCACAGGGATAAGAGGAATAATAACTGCTGTTTTTTTCATACATCCGCGTCATGGTCCAGTCAGACATCCAGGATTGATCGACTTTTTCTTCCATCAGGACCGCATTATCCGTATCCGACCAGAAATACGCTCCCAGCAGTAACATATTTTTCTTGAAGGAGGGATCGTCGTTCGATTCGTAGGCGATGGACTTGGCGCATATCTGTTCGACGGTATTGTAATTGCTCCAGGGAATCCGGCCCACGTTCACCTCCGCATAAAAATCGATCGGGTCGCTGCTTTCACAGTAACGCCCGTCGCCGTCCGAGTCCCAGGACTGATTGTCGGGCAGGCTGAGTTCCGCATAGTAAAAATCGGTTTCGGGACGACCGTAACCGCTGTCCTGCCAGACCCTCCGCATAGGAACGTCATTATAGTGACCAACCAGAAGGAGGTCTTCAATTCCCCATTCAGAACCGGGATACTTGTCACGCAGGAAATTCCGGATTCTCTGGGCCGTATCGACCCCGGAATAATTAGCGGTTATCCAATCCACTGTGACTATTTCTGCCGTTCTTCCTTTACTGTTTTCCCAGTCCGCTAATTCATCCACTGCCGAAACCAGATCAGCGGTAGTAACGATTACGAAATCGTGAAGCCCCTTGGAAATCGGCGTGTCCTCATACCAGTCCGCCGCCTGTTCAAAGTTGAGAATAAGCTCTTCAGCCCGGGCTTCCATGCGCGGTTGATTCTCCGACAAAACAGGAGAAAGGTCGAAATTCTCAGAAAGCGTATAATTTATTCTAAGCGTGATCTCCGGATAATAGAACAACCTGCCGCTCTGAGGCCGGTATTGAAAGGGCGTTACCCTTACGTCGCAAAGATTGTATTTTCGGAATCCGGCCTGTCGCACATATTCCACTATGTTTGCCGGATATAACCTGTCGCTGCCGTAAGTCTCCTCGTGATTCAGGTCATACCTCGCTTTTTCCTTCGCATAAATTTCCGGTTTCTCTTCACCGATAACCCGAAACAAAGGAGCCGGCTCGATGGAAAGTCCTTCAGCTAATTTTATGCGATCACCCGTCACAACCTCAACGGAATCCACGACCGCTCCCGCAGGTATCGCTACGGCAAAAATCCGTGAAGGCAACTTCGGCGCTCCCGGCCGGTTTAAATAGCCATAACCATCGAGACTCAACTCATTTCCTCCTTCGCCCTTTTCAAACAGGGGACGAGACACGGGAATTTCAACGGTTATACTTGAAGCTTCGAGCAGAGACGTCCCGCACACTGGCAATAAAACAAGAAGAAAGACCCAGATCAATGATTTCATTTAAACACCCTTTCAATTACTGTTTCAATTATCTGGAAAATTTTTCCGCAACATTTTGTTATAAACTCTGAAACATCCTTTGAAGCGTTATTTTCTTTCGCCATTTCCCGTAAAGCAAAACTTTTCATTTCACGCGTTCAGGAACAAAAAGCAATAAAAATCAACCTTTAACTACCCTTTTTTCACCGGTTTAACCGGCATAAAGACGAATCAGCATCCGTCATTCATGGAGAAACGGATGAACAGTCAATATTTAATATATTAATTTAAGCCGGGAAAAACAAGGGAGAAAAAATTTTAATCTGTAAATTTTGATGCGAATTATTTTTTTTGACAAAATTTGATTTTTTCTAATAATATCATTATTAAAAAGAAGAATATGTGGCGTTAATCGCTCATAGAGGGAGAAAATTGAAAAGATCGCAATTTTTTTCAGTTTAAATCGTTAAATAGACTCAGGCATTAAGGTATGGAGGAGGAGACAGATGATTAGAAGGACGTTTTGGTTATTTTTGTTTTTGAGTGTCGCAGCAGCGTCGGGGATCGAGGCGCGAACGGACGTATGGGGAGATATAACGGAGGATACGACGTGGGGATTGACGAGTCCTGATCTGGACGGCGTGTATGTAGTAGTGAACGACGTGACGGTGCGCGACGGTGCGACTCTGGTGATAGAGGACGGCGTAGAGGTGCGATTTGACGGGAATCGCCGTTTATATGTAGGAGGTTCATCGGCGCTGGACATCGGAAAGCTGGAAGCCGGCGGGAGCGATTCAGCGGGAATATTGTTCACTTCAGACGATTCTCCTTCGGCCGGTGATTATGCGGGAATACATTTTCGAGATTCAGCGGATGACGGCAGTTATCTGCGATACTGCACGGTGGAGTATGGAGGATATTCGACGTCATCGTGCATTTATTTCAATTCGGCCTCACCGGAGATAAGCGATTGCGAGGTGCGTTTGAGCAGCCAGTACGGCATGCTTTTGACGGGGGAGTCGGAGCCGGAGATAAGCGATTGCGTGATTACGTCTAACGGATCGTATGGGATTTACTGTACGGATTATGCGGCGCCGCTGATTTCGGGGACGGAATTTTCAGGGAACGGATCGGGCCTTTACGTGAACAGCGACTGTTATCCCACGGCAACGGGGAACACATTCGACGGGAATACGAACTGGCCGTTAGCCGCGTATCCGAATTCTCTTCATAACATTACCGGCAACACGTTTATAAACTCGGCGACGGGTTACGAAGGGATTCATGTCTACGGAGCGAACCTCAGCCTGGATTCAGTATGGGATGACCAGGGCATACCTTATTACATTTCAGGCGATATAACGGTTCGGGGAACGGACGGAACGGACCTGACAACGACTTTGACGCTGGAGCCGGGAGTAGAATTAAAATTCCACAGTTCTGCGGGATTGACGATAGGTCATGGGTCGAACATCGGACTAACGGGGCGATTGACGGCTGCCGGAACGGCGGGAAGCGAGATAATTTTCACGCGCTGGTCGGAGAGCGGGACGTGGGACGGTTTGAATTTTCAGCGGACATCGGCGGCGGATTCGCTGATAGACAATGCGATAATCGAGTATGGCGGTCATAATGTAACGATAGACCAGGCATCTCCGACGATTTCGCAGACGGAAATCCGGTATGCATCGAGTTACGGGATAAACTGTCAGAATTATTCATATCCGTTGATCGACGCGTGCAGCATTTATGAGAATTCATCGCATGGGGTATATCTGAATTCTTACGCCTCACCTTTGATAATGAGCGCATCGATAACGAGCAACGGAGATCGCGGCGTTTATTTAAATTCTTTCTGCGAGCCGGACATTTTAAACAGTTCGATCAGCAGCAACGGCAACGACGGGTTTTATATAAACTCAAACGACTGCCGCCCAATGATTGTCGGTTGTGAAATCAACGGCAACGGGAGTTATCCGATACGGGCCTATGCTCGCCAGATAGGCTCATTCGTCAGCAATTCCTATTCGGGAAACGCGAACGAATATTTGTATGTTTGGGGGGACACGATCACTGAGGATGCTTTTTGGGATAATCCGGGGATTCCCTATCGGATGGCGGGAAATTTGACGATCAGGGGTCAGGACGGGCCGGACGATATTACGATTTTGACGTTGGATGCCGGGATAGAGATGCGAATGGGTTCACGAGACAGGATAACGGTGGGGCATGATTCTGATCCTGAAAATTGCGGAGCGTTTTATGCGGACGGCGATCCGTCGAACATAATTTTATTCACGGCCGATACCGATTCGCCTTCTGCCGGATACTGGGACGGCATTTATTTTTCGCGCTATTCCGGAGGAAGTTATTCGGAATTGGACCATTGCATCGTGGAATATGGGGGTTACGATTCGGATGAGAACATTTACTGTTATGCGAGTTCTCCGGTATTGAGGAATACTGAATCGCGATATGGTTCCGGTCCGGGATTATACTGCTATTACGGAGCATCTCCTGAGGTAATCGACTGTTATATTCATGAAAACACGAATTATGGGATATACATCAACGACAACAGTTCGCCGACAATAACGGGAACGACTTTTTCAGAGAACAGCTCTTACGGCGTATATGTACAGACGGAGAGCGATCCGACCTTCACGGATTGCATCATCAGTCAGAACGCCAATCATGGTTTTTACGCCAATCATTCCAATTGCGATCCGACGGTTACCGGGTGTTTATTCGACGGCAACGACGGATATCCTTTACTGGTAAGGGCCAGGCATGTGCGAAATTTATCAGGCAATGTTTTTACGAATAATACGAATGAATATTTATACGTATGGGGCGATACGGTCCCTTATGATTCCGTATGGGAGGACCCCGGAATTCCTTACCGGATAAACGGCGACGTCACTATTCAGGGGCAGGACGGCGGCGATAGTATCACGACGGTAACGATTTCATCGGGCGCGGAGTTAAGGTTCGACTCACAGAGAGGCATATTTGTGGGTCACGAGAGCGATCCGGATTATCCGGGAGCTTTGAAAGTCATGGGAGAGGCTTCCGATCCGGTTCTGTTTACAGCCCATACGGATTCGCCGTCAGAGGGTTACTGGGACGGATTATATTTTTATTTATATTCCGCCGGCATGGGTTCGGAATTGAATCATTGCGTAGTGGAATACGGCGGATACAGCTCGTATGAAAATTTTTATTTCAACGGCGGTTCGGCCGAATTGAATTTTGTAGAGATACGGATGGGTTCCGGCCCTGGCGTTTACTGCGAGAACGGGGCGGCTCCTTCGCTGCATCAGTGTAATATACACGACAACACGTCGAACGGGATCAACTGCAACAATTCAGCGCCGATAATAACGGATTGTCAGATAACGGCCAATTCCAGTTACGGGGTATATATTTACAGCGGAGCTTCGCCGCAGATATCCGGTTGTGAGATAACGCAGCACAACAGCCATGGCATTTACGTGCCCGATAACTCCTGCGCGCCTCAAATAACCGGCAACGCCGTAAACGACAACAACAATTATCCCATAAGGTGTCGGGCCAGTCATCTCGATAAGATGTGGGGCAACACCTTTACCGGTAATTCCAATCAGAAAATCAGGGTCGATTCTGACACGCTGAGAGAAGACATGACGTGGCGACCGCAGGAAATACCCTATTTAATGAACGGCGACGTTAATGTCGAGGGTCTGGAAGGCGTGCCGGCGGTTTTGACGATTGAGGCCGGGGTGGAGATGCAATGGAACCGTTATTACCAGTTGACGATCGGTTCTTCCAATGTTTTGAACAAAGGGGGATTGCTCGTAAACGGCGTAGCGAACGACCGTGTGAAGTTTACTTATAACGACGACAATTCGCCTTCTTCCGGAGGGGAATGGGACGGCATCTATTTTCATAAATATGCGGAGGACGGATCATGCATCGTGAGGAACGCCTTAATTGAATATGGAGGATACAGCGGCAATCACGGCGTTTATTGCAACGATTCATCTCCGACTTTGGAATATTGTGAAATAACGACCGCTCATGGAGCCGGCGTTTACTGTTCGGACGGAGCGGACCCGAATATCGATTCGTGCAATATACACGGCAACACGGATTACGGCGTGTATACGACGGGATACGGAACGGACCCGCAGATAACGAGATGCATGTTTTCGGGACAACCCCACGGAATATACGTGAATGACGCTTCTCTTCCAGTAATAGGAAACGTTTCAGGAATGGGCAACAACTTTGCGGGCAATACGTCATACGGCGTCCGCAACACGTATTCAGCGACATGCATAGATGCGCAGTACAACTGGTGGGGCGATGCCGGCGGACCCGACGACGATTCGTTCGGGACGGACGATTGCGTGGACGACGGCAACGACAACAATGCCGGGGACAAAGTAAGCGACGACGTAAATTATTTGAACTGGACGACGGCTGCCCAGGAGACTCCGACGCAAGTTCCGACAGAGACCTTTACGGTAACGGCTACGCCGACGGATACGCCGGTGCCGACGGAAACGCCGGAACCTACGGGAACCTTTACAGAGGTGCCGACGGTTCCTCCGACAGCGACGGCCACTCTTTCGCCGACCCGGACCGCCACGGCTACTCCGACGTTCACTGATACGCCGGGAGCTCTGCCTTCATCCACTCCAACGCCGACCAACACGCCATTCAGCACATGCACGCCGTACCAGGTATCGGGAGAGATAACGGAGGATACGACGTGGGCTTTGGACGATCCGGCCTGTAACGGCGTTTATCTTGTAGCGGGAGACGTAACGATAAGAAACGGTGCGGAACTGACGATAGCCGCAGGCGTAGAGGTGCGGTTCAACAGCAACCGATTTATTTACATCGGCGGTTCTTCATCGACGGATACGGGCAAATTGACTGCCGTGGGCTCGGCAGGATCAGAAATAATCTTTACTTCCAATCAACCGATAAAAACGCCCGGTTATTACGGCGGTCTATACTTCAGGGACTCGACGGAGGATACGAGCAGGTTGGAACACTGCATAGCGGAATACGGCGGATACTCGGCTTCGGCCAATGTCTATATCGACTCGGCTTCACCTGTCATTAACGATTGCGTCATGCGATTCGGCAGCGGATATGGAATAAGGACTCACAACTGGGCGCATCCTGAAATAACCGACGGACTGATCGATGATTGCGGAAACTGGGGCATCTATGTTTCAGGCAATTCGTCGCCCGTCATTTCCGGTATGACGGTTGCAGATTGTTCGGGCGGCATCTATGTCGATTCAAACAGTTTCCCTGTGTTGGCATCGGATCATTTCGAGAGGATCAACGGATGGCCCGTTCAGGTCGATAATCCTGATGAAGTCGTCAACCTGAGCGACATAACGGTTTCAGACAATAATCCGGATAACAAGGCGATATACGTAGCCGGAGGAACGTTGACCCGGGATGCTTTATGGAAGAAGCAGGGCGTGCCTTATTACATCGCTTCCGATCTGCGCATACGCGGTCAGAACGGCCCTGATTCAATAACGACTCTCATTATCCAGCCTGGAACTGAGATGAGATTCGGTTCCAACAGCGGACTTTTCGTCGGACATGATTCCAATACGACGTTAACGGGTGAGCTGATAGCGGACGGAGGTCCCGGAGAAGACGTGATCCTTTTCTCCGGCTGGAACGAGACCGTCGGATACTGGGACGGGATATACTTCAGTTATTATTCCAGCGACGATTCGATTCTTGATTATTGCGCGATAGAATACGGAGGAAGCGGCGGCAACAGGAACATCTATCTGAACCATTCGTCGCCCTTTATTTCTCATACTTCCTCCAGTTACGGGTCAGGAGCGGGACTTTACTGTTATAATTATTCGGCGCCGCTGGTCACGGACTGCGAATTCTTCAATAATTCAGATCATGGCATACAGGTGGAAAATTTCAGCGGGCCTGCCATAATCGGCTGCGACATTTCGGAAAACGCTAATCGAGGTGTTTACATAAACAACGATTCATCGCCTTCTTTGGCCGATTGTTACATCTTCGAAAACGACAGTCACGGACTTGCCGTAGTGAACACGAACTGCAGCGTGACGGTGATGAACTGCGTTTTTGAGGAAAACGACAACTATCCCGTATACGCTTACGCCGGACAATACGGGGGATTCAGCGGCAATTCATATATCGACAACACTTACCAGGAATTATACGTGGCCGGCGATACGGTAGAGTATGATTCGGTATGGGAGAATCCGGGCATACCCTACAAGATCGCCGGTAACGTGACCATCAGAGGCGAAGACGGCCTGGACGGAGTGACGGCATTGACGATTGAAGCAGGCGCTGAACTGCTTGTGGGCCGTTATCATTACTTCTATGTAGGGCACGACAGCAATCCTGATCTGCCGGGCGCTTTACGAGTATTGGGAACGGAGTCGGAAAAGGTTTTATTTACAGCAGACAGGGAATTTCCCACTAACGGCGACTGGCGAGGCATCTATTTCGCGGACACGTCAGCGGATGCGCTATGCGAGATGCATCATTGCATAATCGAATACGGAGGTTATGACGATTACAGCTCCAGTTACGAGAACATCTACTGTTACGGAAGTTCGCCTTTGCTGATCAATGTAGAATGCCGTTATGGAACTGGTCCGGGAATATACTGTAATCAGGGATCGAATCCGGTCATAGTCGACTGCATCTTCAACAACAACAGTACTTACGGAGTTTACGTCGACTACTGGTCATCGCCGATGATCAGCGGGGGTACGATTCAGGAGAATTCGAGTTACGGAATTTACGTGACGAATTACAGTTCGATCACGATGGACGGGACGGCGATAGTAGAAAACAACAGTCATGGGTTGGACATAAGGCATAATCATTGTTCAGGAACGGTGACGAACTGCCTGTTCGACGACAACGACGGATACCCGGTAACGGCTTATGCCAGGCAGTACGGAAATTTCAGAGGAAACGTCTATGTTAACAATGCGAATCAGTATTTGTATGTAAGAGGCGATACGGTACCGACTGACGGCGCTTGGGAAGACCCTGGCATCCCATACTTGATAGCGGGTGATGTGACCATACGGGGAATGGACGGCCCTGATGGGATCACTACTTTGACGATTGAGCCTGGAGTGGTCTTGGCGATGAATTCGAGCCGGTATTTTGCTGCAGGTGAGGACGGGAATCCGGATAATGTCGGGGCATTGAGAGCCCTGGGAGAAGCGTCGAATAAGATCATCTTCACAACGGATACGGATGATCCGAGTCCAGGATACTGGGACGGCATATATTTCTCCGAGTATAGCGGCGATGCTCAGTCTGAACTCAGGCATTGCGTCATAGAATACGGCGGAGACGATTACGAAAGCATTCACATCAACGGCAGTTCTCCGGTTATTTCACATTGCGAGGTCCGCAGGAGTTCCGGTCCCGGAGTATATTGTCTTGCGGATTCACAGGCTGTAATAGCAGGATGCGACTTCCATGAGAATACCAATTACGGCATTCAATGCGACGGCGCTTCCCCGGCTATTTCCGGCAGCGAGATATACAACAACAGCAGTTATGGCATTTACATCACGGGCGATTCTTCTCCGACCATAACTTCTTCAACGATCAAGCTCAATCCCACTCACGGCATATACGTTAATTCAAACACAGCCTGGCCGACTATAACGGGCAACCTGTTCGAGCAGAACAACAGTTATCCCATAAGGTGCAACGCGCGACATGTGGGAATGATCTACGACAACATTTACGTGAATAATTATCATCAGAAAATAAGGGTTGACGGAAATACGATTTTTACGGATGCGACGTGGAGACGGGAAGAAATTCCTTATTTGATCACAGGCGACATAACGGTGGCGGGCAACCTGGGCGAAACGGCAGTGTTGACGATTGAGGCGGGAGCTGAACTTCAGTTCGACAGGTACAATCAGTTATATATCGGCACGAACAACGTTTTGAATCCCGGCGGTTTAAGAGTAGAAGGGACGGCATCCCAGAAGGTTCTGTTCACGTATAATGATTATAATTATCCTCCTTTGACGTCCGGAGAATGGGACGGCATATATTTTCACAGGTTTGCGGAAGATGCGGAATGCGTCCTCAGGAATTTGATCGTGGAGTATGGCGGATACAGCGGGAACCACAGCATTTACTGCAACGATTCGTCGCCTGATCTGGAAAGCTGTGAGGTCAGATGGGGCAACGGCGCGGGGATATACTGCGTGAACGGTTCGGATGCGAGCATCGTTTCCTGCAACATGCATCACAATAACAGTTATGGCGTATATTCCGACGGTCACGGGACGAATCCTGCAATATCTCACAGTACATTTTCGGAACAGCCTTACGGCATATACGTCACGAACGATTCCGACCCGACGGTGACCGCCTGCAATCTGCACTACAACGGCAGTTACGGTTTGTATGCAACCGGCAATGGAACGGACCCTGTGATCGAAAGCAGTATCTTCACAGATCAGCCCACAGGCATATACATTCAGAGCGGCTCCGAGCCGGTCATAGGGGGCAGCGCGAGTTCCGGGAACAATATTTACGGCAACAGCTCCTACGGAGTGCAGAATGCTGATTCATCGACATGTATAGAAGCCCAATATAACTGGTGGGGGGATGCCGACGGACCGCATGACGAATCATTCGGGGCGGATGACTGCGTGAATTACGGCAACTTCAATGAAGACGGCGATATCGTGAGTGAAGACGTTTATTATCTAAACTGGTTGAGCGGTCCGGTCGATACGCCGACGCCTGTTCCCACAGCGACCTTTACTGTAACGTCGACGCCGACGGAAACGCCGGAACCGACGGAAACGCCCGAGCCGACTTTGACGGCGACGCCGACGGAAACGCCCGAATTGCCGACCTTTACGCCCACTGTGGGACCGACGGATACGTTCACTCCGACACTGACGCCCACGATTACCGCGACGCCGACGTTTACTTATACGGCCTCGCCTACCACGACATGCACGCCCAACGGCGTTTCGGGAGAAATAACCGAGGATACGACGTGGGAGGTTTCGGCGCCGTGCGGCGGAGTATACATTGTTACGGGTAATGTAACCATTCGAAATAATGCGACTTTAACGATAGAAGACGGTGTGGAAGTCAGGTTCGATTCCAATCGTTTCATCTATGTCGGCGGATCATCTTCCGACGATAGGGGACGTCTGATCGCGGACGGAACGGACGGCGCCGGCATCCTGTTCACATCCAACCAGGTCTACAAATCGCCGGGTCAATACATGGGTATATATTTCCGGGATTCCGCTTCGGACGACAGCATCCTGGATTACTGCACAATCGAGTACGGCGGTTATTCTGCAGACGCAAATATTTATCTTGAAGCCTGTGCGCCGACTATAACCAATTGCGTTTCAAGATTCAGCAGCAATTATGGAATCCGGTGCCAGAGCCAGGCGCATCCTGACATCAGCAATTGTTTGATCAATGATTGCAACAATTGGGGAATATATGTCGCGGGCAATTCTTCACCTTTGATTGCAGATAATGAAATCAGAAACAGCAACAGCGGCATCTACGTTTCATCCGACAGTTATCCCGTGATAGAGGACAACCATTTCGACGGTATAAACGGTTGGCCGATGCAACTTGATAATCCGGACGAAGTTCCCAACACCAGGGGGAACACGTTCAGCAACCTTTCAATCGGAAACGACGCCATATATGTTGCGGGCGGTAATATCAGCCTGGACGCCCTCTGGACGGCCCAGGGCGCACCCTATTACATCACGAGCGATTTGAGAGTACGGGGCAAGGACGGCGTTGATGAAATCACGACGCTGATCCTGGAAGCAGGCGTTGAAATGCTGTTTACTTCAAACGCGGGATTGTTTATAGGCCATAATTCTAACATTAACTATCCCGGCGAGTTGATCGCTGACGGCGATCCGGGAGAAGATGCCATTCTATTCTCCGGCTGGAACGAAACGGTCGGTTACTGGGACGGAATAACGTTTTACCGTTATTCGAGCGAAGATTCCATCATGGACCACTGCATAGTCGAATACGGCGGCAGCGGCGGCAATGAGAACATCTATTTCGATCATTCCTCTGCATTGATCAGCAATACGATTTCCCGGTACGGTTCAGGCCCGGGTTTGTATTGCTATAATGAAGCGACGCCTCATATCATCGACTGCGATTTCACGGAAAATTCAGGACACGGCATTTACGTTCATTACAACAGCTCTCCTTACATTTTCGGCTGTACCTGTTCCTACAATACGGACAGAGGAATTTACATCAATGACGGTTCCGCTCCGGTCATCGACAACTGTTATCTGTATGAAAACAATAATCATGGAATATCGATCGTCAACAACAATTGCAGCCCGACGGTAACGAACTGCCTGTTCGACGAAAACGATAATTATCCGGTTTACGGATACGCCGGACATTTCGGAGGATTCAACGGCAATGCGTATACGGACAACTACTATCAGCAGATATATGTTGCGGGCGATACGGTTTCCCATGATGCGACGTGGGAGAATCCAGGCATACCGTATAAGATAACGGGCAACGTGACGATCAGGGGACAGGACGGCGCTGACGAAGTAACGACGCTGACGATTGAAGCGGGCGCTGAATTCCTGGTGACTCGTTATAATTACTTCTACGTGGGTCATGAATCGAATCCGGATTATCCGGGAGCTTTTCGGGTTATGGGAACGGAATCGGAAAAGGTTCTGTTTACTGCAGACCAAAGCGATCCGGCGCCTGGAGACTGGCGGGGCATCTACTTCGCTGATACGGCGGACGATATGCTCTGCGAATTGCGGCACTGCATTATCGAATACGCCGGCTATGACTCTTACAATGACACTAATGAAAATATTTACTGCTACGGCAGTTCGCCGTTGTTGTTCAATGTAGAGTCTGTTTACTGTTCGGGACCCGGACTGTATTGCAACCAGGGAGCGAATCCTGTAGTCATCAACTGTGCTTTCAAATACAACACCAGCTACGGTATATACGTCGACAACTGGTCTTCGCCTGCGATCAGCGGCGGACTCATTCAGGAGAATTCGGGTTACGGCATTTACGTCACGAATTACAGCAACATCAATCTTGACGGCGTAACGATCAGGGAAAACAACAATCATGGACTGGACATCAGGCATAATCACTGTTCAGGAACGGTAACAGATTGTCTGTTCGACGATAACGACGGATACCCGGTTACGGCGCATGCTCGTCAGTACGGCGGTTTCAGCGGCAATACCTACGTGAACAATACGAATCAGTATTTATACGTGAGAGGCGATACAGTTTCGACGGACGGTTCCTGGGAGGATGCGGGGATACCATATCGTATTTCCGGCGATGTGACGATTAGAGGAAAAGACGGGCCTGATTCTATAACAACGTTGACGATTGAGCCGGGCGCCGTTCTGGCGATGGGGTCCAGTCGATACTTTTACGTGGGAGATGATGTCAACGCAAACTATCCCGGCGCTTTACGAGCGATAGGCGAGGAGTCGAATAAGATCGTCTTTACGGCAGATACGGATTCTCCCAGCCCCGGTTACTGGGACGGCATCTATTTCTCGAAGCTCTCCGGAGGCTCTCAATCGGAACTGAGGCATTGCGTGATCGCCTACGGCGGAGCTGATTATGAAAACATACAGGTCAACGGCTCGTCGCCTGTGATTTCGCATTGTGAATCTTATCAATGTTCAGGTCCCGGGTTATATTGTTATTCGGGAGCTCAGCCGATAGTGGAAAATTGCGATTTCCATGAGAATACGAATTACGGAATATACTGTAATGACGCCTCCCCGCTGATTTCCGACAGCGAGATACACAACAACAGCAGCTATGGAGTCTACATCATCGGCAACTCTTCGCCTTCGATCTCTTCAAGTTCAATCAGACAGCATCCCACTCACGGAATTTATATTAACTCGAATTCTGCAGCTCCGATGATTACGGGGACGCTGTTCGAGTTAAACGACAGCTATCCGATCAGGTGTTCGGCCAGGCATTTGGGTATGATTTACAACAACGCTTACGTGAACAATTATCACCAGAAAATCAGAGTCGACGGAGCAACCGTGCAAGAATCAGCCCTATGGCGTAAAGAAGAAATTCCTTACCTGATAACAGGCGACGTAACAATAGCCGGGGAAGTTGGAGCTACCGCGCTTCTGACGATTGAAGCCGGTGTTGAGATGCAGTTCGAACGTTACACTCAGTTGATTATCGGTACGAACAATGTACTGAATTCCGGAGCGTTGAAGGTTGAAGGAACGCCTGAAGATAAGGTGTTGTTCACGTATAATGATTACTACTATCCGCCTTTGACCTCTGGAGAGTGGGACGGCATTTATTTCCACCAACATTCGGATGATGCGCAATGCGCCTTAAGGCATGCAATCGTCGAATACGGCGGGTACAGCAGCAATCACAGCATCTTCTGCAATGAGGCTTCTCCTGATATAGAGTATTGTGAAGTAAGATGGGGCAACGGTGCGGGCATATATTGCACGAACGATTCCGATCCGGCGATATTCTCCTGCAATTTGCATCACAACAACAGTTACGGGATTTATACGACGGGATACGGGACCGATCCTGTGATCACGAACAGCATATTTACGGAACAGCCGAACGGGATTTACATTGAAAACGGTTCTGAGCCTGTAATAGGCGGGAGTCCCGGTTCCGGCAACAATTTGTTCAACCATTCGTCTTACGGTGTCCGCAACACCTTCGGAGCGACCTGTATAGAAGCGCAGTATAACTGGTGGGGAGACGTAAACGGACCGGACGACGATTCATTCAGTACGGATGATTGCGTGAACGACGGGAACAACAATGAGCTCGGTGATGACGTAAGCGACGACGTTAATTATCTGAACTGGCTGACAGGCCCGATCGATACACCGACGCCGTTGCCGACTGCGACGTTCACGGTAACTCCGACGCCGACGGAGACGCCGGAACCGACGGAAACGCCGACGCCGACATTGACGGCATCTCCGACGGAAACGCCGGAAACGCCGACAGAAACGCCGACCTTAGCGCCTACGGATACTCCGACGGCATCTTTCACGCCGACTATCACCGCCACTCCGACATTCACATCGACGGCATCTCCTACAACCACCTGTACGCCCATAGCCGTATCTGGAGCCATAACTGAAGATACGACATGGACTGCCGATGCACCCTGCGGCGGAGCCTACATCCTTACCGGCAACGTAACCATTTACAACAATGCCACATTGACGATCGAAGACGGCGTGGAAGTCCGGTTCAATTCCAACCGATTCATCTATGTGGGCGGTTCATCAGCGGACGACATGGGCCGCATAATTGCGGACGGAACGGAAGGAAACGGCATACTGTTCACCTCCAACCAGGTTTACAAGTCTCCCGGACAATTCATGGGAATTTATTTCCGTAATTCGGCTGCGGACGACAGTCTGCTGGACTACTGCACCATAGAATACGGCGGCTATTCGGCCAATGCTAATATTTACTGCGAGTCTGCATCGCCTGTCATAACGAATTGCGTGTCCCGGTACAGCAGCTCTCACGGTATATATTGCAACAGCCTGGCGAATCCGGAAATCAGCGATTGCGATATTCTCGAATGCAGTAACTGGGGCATCTACGTTTCAGGAAATTCCGATCCGTTTATTTCAGGGAATCACATCGAAGGTTGCGGCGGCGGCGTTTACATTTCTTCAGACAGCTATCCCGTCGTGAAGGATAACCATTTCGACAATATAGGCGGATGGCCGCTGCAGATTGATAATCCTCATGAAGTTCCCAACACGTCGGGCAACACATTCAGCGACCTTTCCGTCGGCAACGACGCCATTCTGGTTTCAGGCGGCATTATAACCGTGGACAGCGTATGGTATAAGCAGGGCGCTCCTTATTACATAACGGGCGATCTCACGGTGCGCGGAAAAGACGGACCTGATGTGGTGACGAATCTGGTTCTGGAAGCCGGCGTTGAGATGCTGTTTAATTCAGGCACGGGTTTAACGATCGGACACAACACTAATCTGAACTACCCGGGCGAACTGGATGCTTACGGCTATCCGGGAGAAGGCATGATAGTCTTTTCCGGATGGGAAAAAACAGTGGGATATTGGGACGGAATAACGTTCAATTATCATGCGAGCCGAAATTCAGCTCTTGACCATTGTATAGTCGAATACGGCGGATACAGCAGCAATGAGAATATTTACGTCAGCAGGGCGCAGATCACCATCAGCAATACGATTTCCCGGTACGGCGACGGTCCGGGGCTTTACTGCTACGACGGCGCCAAGCCTGAAGTCATGGATTCAGACTTTACTGAGAATTCAGGGCATGGAATATACGTGCATTACAACAGCACACCCTATATTCATGGTTGCACCTGTTCTTACAATACGAATCGCGGCATTTACATCAACGACGGCTCAGCTCCTATTATTGAAAATTGTTATCTGTTCGAGAACAACAATCAGGGCATTTCCGTGGTCAACACCAACTGTGCTCCCATCGTCATTAATTGCCTGTTCGACGATAACGACAATTATCCTGTTTACGCATACGCCAGGCATTATGGAGGATTCAGCGGAAACGCTTACACCAACAACTACTACCAGCAGCTTTATGTCGTCGGCGATACGATTCCGACGGACGGAACATGGGAGAATTCCGGTATTCCTTACAAAATAACAGGCGATGTGACCATCCGGGGCGAAGACGGTCCGGACAAAGTGACGACGTTAACCATTGAACCCGGCGCAGTTGTTCTGGTCGGCCGTTATTACGACATTTATGTCGGGCATGACGACAATCCGGATTACACGGGAGCGTTGAGAGCCATCGGAACGGAATCAGAGAAGATACTTTTCACGGCGGACCGTGACGATCCCACCAACGGCGACTGGAGAGGCATATATTTCGCTGCTTATTCCGACGATTCTCTCTGCGAATTGAATCACTGCATCATCGAATACGGCGGATATGATTCTTACAACAACTCGAAGGACAACATCTACTGCAACGGGAGTTCTCCCTTGATTCAAAATACGGAGTCCCGTTACGGATCAGGGCCGGGATTATATTGTGTTCAGGGAGCAGAGCCGACGGTCATAGGCTGCGATTTCAATCACAATTCCAATTACGGCATTTACGTCCATGATTACTCAACTCCGCAGATAAGCGACAGCACGGTTTCCGAAAACTCAAGCCACGGCATCTACGTAAATTCCCACAGCGAACCGGTCATAACCTCTACCTCATTCTTATCCAACAACTCCGACGGATTAAGGGTCGGCAACAATAATTGTTCGGTCACTGTGACTGATTGTCTGTTCCAGGACAACAACAATTATCCCGTATCGGCCTATGCCAGGCAGTTCGGAGGATTCAGCGGCAATACTTTCGTCGACAATACGTATCAGTACGTTTATGTATACGGCGACACGATACCGGTGGATTCTACATGGGTGGATGCAGGAATTCCCTACAGGATTTCCGGCGACATATACATCAGGGGACAGGATGAAAACGACGGTCTGGCCGTGCTGACGCTGGAACCGGGAGTAGTCATGATGATGGGATCGAGCCGCAGCATCGATGTGGGTCATGACTCTGACGTCGATTATCCCGGAGCGTTAAAAGTCATGGGTGAAGCTTCCGATAAGGTTATTTTTACGGCGGATACGGATACGCCTTCGACGGGATATTGGGACGGCATTTACTTCAGCCTGTATTCCGGCGGTTCGATTTCCGAAATGAATCACTGTATCGTGGAATACGGCGGCAGCGGTTATGAAAACATACAGATCAACAGCAGTTCGCCCGTATTGAATAACGTGGAGTCCCGTTATTGTTCGGGACCAGGGCTCTACTTCAACAATGGTTCTCATCCCGTGGTGAACGGCGGCAGTTTCCATGAGAACACGAATTACGGCATTTACTGCAACAATTCAGCGCCGACCATAACAGGGGCAGTATTTACGAGCAACAGCAGCCATGGACTTTATGTGACAGGGGACTCTGCTCCCTCGGTCGATTCGTGCTCTTTCAACAATCATCCTTCCTACGGAGTCTACATCAACTCGAATACGGCATCGCCGACGGTGGTGAATAGCAGTTTTACGCTTAACAACGACTATCCTTTGTATTGCAGGGCCGGTAATCTCGACGATATATACGGCAACACGTATACGAACAATCTGCATCAGAAGATAAGGGTAGCCGGCGACAGGGTGGCGACGGACAGCGTATGGCGTGATGAGGGGATACCGTATTTCATCGACGGCGACGTGACGGTAGCCGGCTTTAACGGAATACCTGCGATACTGACGGTGGAGGAAGGCGTCGAAATTCAGTTCAACCGTTATCAGCAATTGATAATAGGCGAAGTGAATGTATTGAGTCTCGGCGGATTACGGGTTGAAGGAACCGCTGACAATCCGGTCCTTTTCACCTATAACGACTACAACTATCCTCCTTCCACCAGCGGAGAATGGGACGGCATATATTTCCGTGAATATGCCGTGAATGAGGAGTGCATACTCAGGCATGCGAAAATCGAATACGGCGGATACAGCGGCAATCACAGCGTGCAGTGCAACAATGCCTCGCCGACGCTGGAACATTGTGAAATAAGTTACGGCAACGGCGCGGGGGTTTACTGCTATAACGGAGCGCAGCCAACGATATTTGCGTGTAATATTCATCACAACAATTCCTATGGTATATATGCGACGAACGGCGACACGGACCCCGTAATAACCCATTGCATCATCAGCGAGAATCCGAACGGCATATACATAGAGAACGCAGCAGAGCCGGTTATCGGAGGTACGGAAGGTTCCGGGAACAACATATTCGACAACAGTTCCTACGGCGTGCGCAATACTTACTCGACAACTTGTATCGAAGCGCAGCACAACTGGTGGGGCGATGAGAACGGACCCGACGACAACTCATACGGAAACGACGATTGCGTCAATACGGGCAACGAAAACGACGAAGGCGATCAGGTAAGCGACGACGTTTATTATCTGAACTGGTTGTCGTCACCGATAGATACGCCGACGCCTGTCCCGACGGCGACATTCACAGTGACGTCGACGCCGACGGAGACGCCGGAGCCTACGGAAACGCCGACGGCGACCTTGACGCCCACGGAAACAGTCGCGCCGGATACTGCGACGCCGACGCCCACCCGGACCAACACGAGAACGCCTACGTTAACCGGAACGCCGACGCCTTCGCCTTCCCATACTTTCACGTCCACGCCTTCTCCCACGACCACGTGCACGCCTTACGCCGTTTCGGGCGCCATAACCGTGGATACGACCTGGGAAAACGATGCTCCGTGCGGCGGAGTATACATCGTCACGGGGGACGTGACCGTTCACAACAATGCGACGCTGACGATCGAACCCGGCGTTGAAGTCAGGTTCAACTCGAATCGTCGGTTATACGTCGGCGGGACGTCCGAAGGCGATACGGGGAAACTGGTTGCCGACGGAACCGATATGATGCGCATCGTGTTTACTTCCAACCAGGTTTATCAGGGTCCCGGACAGTATGACGGCATTTACTTCAGGGACCAGGCTGACGACGACAGCATCCTGGACTTCTGCACCATCGAATACGCCGGTCACTCGACTAATGCAAACATATACTGTGAAGGCGCTTCGCCGGTCATCACCAACATTGTATCCCGGTACAGCAGCAGTCATGGGATTTACTGCACGAATAACGCTAATCCCCTGATAACCTACGGAATAATCACCGACTGTTCAGGTTGGGGAATCTATGTGACGAACGCATCGTCGCCTGAAATATCCGAGATGTTTCTGAAGAGCAATTCCAACGGGTTGTATATTTCTTCCGACAGTTATCCTGAAGTGATCAACAACAGTTTCTTCAGCATCGGCGGATGGCCCATCCAGATAGATAATGCGCACGAAGTTCCGAACGTCATAGGCAACAGTTTTTCGGACCTGGCAGACGACTACAGGGCTATCCGGGTTGCCGGCGGAGTGATGACCAGGGACGGGTTATGGATGAATCAGGGTATTCCTTATTATATCTCATCTGATATAACGATCAGAGGCCAGGATGGGCCGGACAACATCACGACATTGACTTTGGACCCCGGCATCGTTCTGCTGTTCGGTTCGCAAGTGGGACTTTACATCGGAAGCGATTCAGACCTGAACAAACCCGGCAGCATAGATGCTCAGGGAACGCCCTGGGGGGATGCCGTAACCTTCTCCGGCTGGGAAGAGACGTATGGATACTGGGACGGCATAATGTTCAACCAGTATGCGAGCGACGCCTGCATCATGGATTACTGCGTAGTGGAATACGGCGGTTACAGCAGTTACGAGAACATTTACATTGACGAGAGTTCACCGACGATTATGAACACTCACTGCCGTTACGGGGACGGCGACGGTTTGTATTGCATCAACGGTTCTCAGGCCGTCATAACGGATTGCGATTTCTATTCCAATTCTTCCCGCGGCGTCCGAATACAATCTTCCAGCTCGCCTTACCTCACCGGCTGCTGGATGTACGAAAACTCAAGCCAGGGACTTCGGGTAGACAGCGGGTCTTCGCCGACCATCGATTCCTGCGTGATGTTCGAGAATAATTCCTACGGTCTTTACATCTCCAATACGAATTGCCGGCCTGTCGTGACCAATTGTATTTTTGACGATAACGACACTTATCCGGTATACGGATACGCCGGGCACTTCAGCGGATTCCAGGGCAATTCCTATCAGAACAATCTGTATCAGCAGATTTACGTGGCATCGGATACCATTACAGAAGACGGAACCTGGGAGAACGCCGGGATTCCGTACAAGATAACAGGCGACATAACGATCCAGGGGCGCGACGGAGAAGACAGGGTTACGACCTGGACGATTGAGCCGGGGGCTGAACTGCAGATAGGGCGTTACTACACCATCTATGTGGGGCATGACGATAATCCGGATTATCGTGGAGCGTTGAGCGCTGTGGGAACGGAAACGGAGAAGATCATTTTTACAGCGGACCAAAACGTCCCATCGTATAACGACTGGCGAGGCATATACTTCGCCGCTTATTCCGAAGATGAGCTTTGCGAGTTGACCCATTGCATAGTGGAATACGGCGGTTATGACTGGCACGAAAACATTTACTGCCACAACAGTTCGCCTTTGATCACGAACACGGCATCGCTTTACTGTTCCGGTCCCGGCATTTACTGCAACAACAACGCCTCTCCTGATATAATCGACTGCCTTTGCATGTATAATTCCAATCACGGGATTTACTGCAACAACGATTCTTCGCCCTTGATAAGCGGCGGCGTCATGCAGGAGAATTCGAGCCGCGGCATTTACATCCATAACGGCAGTTCGCCGGTTATCGACGGCTGTGCGCTGATTGAGAACAATTCTTATGGTATTTCCGTGGTTCATCTGGATAGCCGGCCGATTATCACCAACTGCTTCTTCGACGACAATGACACCTACCCGCTCTACGCTTACGCCCGGCATATCGGCGGGTTCAGCGACAATACATTCGAGGATAATCTCTATCAGGAAATTTATGTGGAGGGGGACACCATCCCGTTCGATTCCGTATGGGATGCGCCGGGAATACCCTACAAAGTCGTCGGCAACATAACGATACTCGGATTGGATGGAGAAGATGAGATAACGACGCTTGAGATCGAAGCCGGCGCAGAGTTGCGCATGGGTTCCGGACGCTATATCCAGGTGGGCAACGATACTGATTTCGATGCTCCCGGAGCGTTGAGGGCCCTGGGAGAAGCTTCGAACAAGGTCCTGTTTACGGCGGATACGACGACGCCGAGTCCCGGATACTGGCAGGGAATTTACTTCACGGTGTATTCCGGAGGTTCTTTCTCGATGCTGAATCATTGCATAGTGGAGTACGGCGGAAGCAGTTACGAAAACATCGATTGTAATGCAAGTTCTCCGGTAATCAGCAACGTGGAGTCGCATAATTGTTCCGGGCCGGGCATCTACTGTCGCCCCGGCTCTTCACCGTCAATAACCGATTGTCATCTGCATCACAACACGAATTACGGAATATACTGCTCCAGCGCTTCGCCGGAAGTTGAAGGAAGCGTAATCAGCGCCAATTCCAGTCAGGGAATTTACATAGTCGGCGATTCGTCTCCGACCATCTCGAACTGTCAGATCAAGGAGCATCCCACGTATGGGATTTACGTCAATTCCAACACGGCCTGGCCGGTGATTTCGGGGAATACGATCAATTTGAACAACGACTATCCGATTTATTGTTACGCCAGGCATGCGGGGAGAATTTACGACAATAGTTTCAGCGGGAACCTGCGTCAGAAGATACGAATTGCCGGCGATACAATACCGGAGAATGCGGTCTGGACGAACCAGGGCATACCATACCTGATTGACGGAGACGTAACGGTGGCGGGAGTTGACGGCGTGCCTGCGATAATGCGGATAAGACCCGGAGTGGAACTGCAGTTTAATCGTTACCACCAGTTGTATATCGGCACCGGCGGAGTGCTGAACCGCGGCGGACTTATTGTGGAAGGCGTTCCCGAACAGAGAGTCAGGTTCACTTACAACGACGATTACAATCCGCCTCTTACGACGGGAGAATGGGACGGAATATACTTCCACGAGCATTGCGATGACGAGAGCTGCATAATAAAGAACGCTGTCATCGAGTATGCGGGGTACAGCAGCAATCATGCGATTTACTGCAATGCGACGTCGCCGACGTTTGATCATTGCGAGATAAGCTACGGCGAAGGCGCGGGCATATACTGCACCTCCGGTTGCGACCCGGTGATCAATGCCTGCCGGATACACGACAACACTTCTTACGGGATATACACGACGGGATTCGGGACCGATCCGGTCATAACGAACTGTATTATAACGTCGCAGCCGAACGGCATTTACATCGAAAGCAGGTCTGATCCTGTGATCGGCGGCGCTGCAGGCATCGGGAACAACATTGCGGGTAATACGAGTTATGGAGTCAGGAACACCAACGATACGACGTGCATCATGGCGTCGAACAACTGGTGGGGAGACGTGAGCGGACCTGACGACGACGGATTCGGCATCGATGATTGCGTAGACGACGGCAACGACAATGACGAAGGCGATAGCGTCAGTGAGGATGTTTATTACGTCAACTGGAACACGGCGCCCATCGATACGCCCACGACCGTACCGACCTGGACCCCCACGGAAACGCCGACGCAAACCCCGACTGCCACGCCGACGGAAACTCCGTTCCTGTCGCCGACGCCGACCGACACGCCGACCGACACGCCGACTGCCGCTCCGACCGATACCCCGACTGAAATACCGACTGAATCGCCGACAGCCACCGAGACTCCCGTCGTTTCACCTACGAATACGCCGACTCCCACGATAACGACCACAGTTACATGCACGCCGGGCACCTTCTCCGGTTCCATCGTCGAAGACACGACCTGGAGCTACTCGGAACTCTGCGGAGGCATGATCGTCATAACAGGCAACGTAACGATTCACGACAATGCCACTTTGACCATTGAAGACGGCGTTCAGGTACTGTTCAACGACAATACCAGGATGTATGTGGGCGGAAGCTCGCAGGATGATTTCGGACGCCTCATAGCCCAGGGATCGGAAAACGCCGGCATCCTGTTTACGTCAAACAGCGACGAGCCGACTCACGGCAGTTACGACGGTATCTACTTCAGAGATGCGGCAGACGATTCCAGCATACTGGAATACTGCACAATCGAGTATGCCGGTCATTCCCAGGGAGCCAACGTCTACATCGAATACTCCTCGCCCCAGATATCCAATTGCATCGTCAGGTACGGCAGCGGACACGGAATAGAAATCAGCCATGGGCATCCCATCATCATGGATGGTGAGGTAAGCGATTGCAACAACTACTCTATAAGGGTAACCGGCGAATCTTTGCCGATTATTTCAAATATGATTATGGAGTATAATTACCGTGGGCTCTACATCGCATCGAATTCCTTCCCGATAGTCGACGGCAACTATTTCGCCTACATATCCGACTGGCCCATTTACATCACGAATCCGCATGAAGTCCCCAACGTGACGAATAATGTATTCGAGAACCTGACCAAAGACTATACCGCTATCCAGGTTAACGGAGGAACCGTTACCACGGACGGCGTATGGGATAATCAGGGCATACCCTATTACATCAATTCGGATATCACGGTTCAGGGAATGGACGGCTCAGACGGCGTAACGTCGATAACGCTGGAACCCGGGGTAACCATGCTGTTCGGTTCACAGGTCGGACTGATGCTGGGCCATGATACTGATCCCAATCTGCCGGGCGGTCTGGATGCTCAGGGCAGCCTGGAAGAGGGCGATATCCTCTTCTCCGGATGGGAAGAGAATCCGGGTTACTGGGACGGCATAACTTTCTATGAGCATGGCTCCGACGACTCCATAATGGATTACTGCGTTGTGGAATACGGCGGCTACAGTTCATTTGAGAACATCTGGCTCAACGGCTGTTCTCCCACTATCAGCAATACCATTTCCAGGTATTGTTCGCGAAGAGGTCTTTATTGCAATCATTCTTCGAGTCCGATCGTAACGAACTGCGATTTTACGGACAACTCGTCACAGGGAATTCGAATAGAAAATGAGAGCGATCCTGTCATTACAGGATGTTACATCGCTTACAACAGCAGCCAGGGCATATACATCATAAACAGTTCTGCGCCGTCCATCAGCGATTGCGAAATTTTCGAGAACAACAGCTACGGCATTTACATCAACAACAATGACTGTTCGCCTTCGATAACCAATTGCACGTTCGAAGATAACGACCATTATCCTCTGCACGCATATGCCGGACAGATCGATATGTTCAGCGGGAATACATACATTGCGAACCTGTACCAGAAGATTTACGTCATCGGTGAGACAATCGTCGACGACACAGTTTGGGTCGATGATGGAATTCCTTATCAGATCGTCTCCTATGATTTGATCATACAGGGTCAGGATGGCGAAGACCTGGTGACGCAATTGAGTCTGCAGCCGGGCGTGGTTCTGGAAATGAGTTCTAATCTGCAGGTTTACGTGGGTCATGACACGGATGAGGAAGCGCCTGGAGCGCTGTATGCTGTAGGCGACGAGGAAAACAGGATCGTCTTCACATCGGAAAATGCGAACCCGTCGCCCGGAAACTGGGACGGCATATACTTCGCCGAATATTCAGACGACACGCTCTGTGAATTAACCTATTGCACGGTGGAATACGGCGGAGCCGGCTCCTGGGAAAACATACACTGCAACGGCAGTTCTCCTGTTATCACGAATACGCAGTCGCTATACGGTTCGGGACCCGGAATCTATTGCAATAACGGCGCTGAACCGATCATTACCGATTGCGATCTCCTCTACAACAGCACCAGAGGCATTCATATGGAAAACGGGTCAGCTCCCGTCATAACAGGCTGTATGTCGGCCTACAACGGCAACCAGGGTCTCTACATGAACGGAGGTTCCTCACCAGTCATCAGTTCCAGCGTCTTTTTCGAGAATTCATCCTATGGCGTATACGTCAATGATACGAATTCCAGTCCTGTGATCACCAATTGCCTGTTCGACGACAACGACCATTATCCGCTCTACGCCTGGGCCGGCCAGCTCAACGAAATTCACGGCAATACCTACGTCGATAATCTCTATGAACAAATCTACGTCAGAGGAGAAATCGTAGAGATCGACGCTGTTTGGGTAAACGACGGCATTCCTTACAAGATAACGGACGACATCTACGTTTACGGATTGAACGACGAAACGACGACTGTGACGCTGGAACCCGGCGTAGTCATGGAATTCATGTCGCAAAGAGGACTAACCATCGGTCATGATACCATAGATGCCAGGCCGGGCGCTCTGTACGCCGTGGGAACGGAAACGGAGAAAATCCTGTTCACCGCGGATACCGACACGCCGAGCCCCGGATACTGGGACGGCATCTACTTCAGCGTCTATTCCGATTCTAATTTGAGCGAGGTTACTCACTGCGTCATCGAATACGGCGGATACGGCTCTTCACCGATCTACTGCAACACTTCTTCCCCGACCATCACTTATACCGATCTCAGTTACGGTCCGGGACCGGGACTCTTGTGCAATACAGGAGCTAACCCCACCGTCGACCACTGCGTCATCCATCACAACAATAACCAGGGCGTATACTGCAATAACGCTTCGCCTCAGATTACACACTGCCTGATTTATTCCAACAGCAGCCAGGGTATGTACCTCACCAATTACTCCTACCCGTTCATTTCATCAAACATCATTACTTTGCATCCCAACCAGGGAATAAGGATCGACTCGATAGACGCCAGCCCGACAATCGTCAATAACGACATAGACATCAACAACGGCTACCCCATCTACTGCTACGCCAGGCACCTGGATAAGATTTACGCCAACAGGTTCGACGGCAACCTGCATCAGAAAATTTACGTGTTGGGCGAAGAGCTGACCGTCAGCGCGACCTGGCATTATCACCCGATTCCGCTCTTGATCGACGGGGGAGACATCACCGTTGCCGGAGCGGCCGGAATTCCCGCCATACTGACGATTGAAGCCGGAGTAGAAGTGCAGTTCAACCGGTACTACCAGTTGATCGTTGGGTCTGCCAATATTCTGAACCAGGGCGGTCTTATCGTGAACGGCACGGGAGACAACAAGGTCAAATTCACTTATAACGACTACAACTGGCCCAGCACAGGCGGAGAATGGGACGGCATTTACTTCCATAACTACGCCATAGACAACCAGTGCAAGCTGGAAAACGTCATCGTCGAATATGCCGGTTACGGATCGAATCACAGTATCTACGCCAATGCCTGCACGCCGGAACTTCATTACTGCACCGTCAGACTCGGAAACGGCGCCGGCATCTGCTGCGCCACAGGTTCAGACGCGGACATCTACTCCTGCATACTGGAAAACAACACCCAATACGGAATCTATACCACTAATTACGGCACAAGACCGTCCATCAGAAACTGCGTTATCTCAGGCAATCCTACGGGAATCTACATCAATAACCTCTCCTCGCCTATCATCGGCGGTTCGCCAGGAGAAGGCAATTACATCGTCGGAAATACCGATTACGGAGTCAGAAACGCGGATTCAAGCACATGTCCCGATGCACAATACAACTGGTGGGGGCATGCAGACGGTCCGTTTGACGAGAGTTTCGCACAGGATGATTGCGTTGACGACGGCAACGACAATCCGGCCGGAGAAACTGTCAGCGACGACGTCAATTACCTCAACTGGGTTACTACGCCTATCTTTACGCCGACTCAAATACCCACGCCTACACATACTCCTACCGCCACTAATACTCCCACAGCATCACCCTCGCCCACGGAAACTCCTTCGCCAACCCTTTCGCCTACGGTTACGCTCAGTCCCACACCCACCAATTCGCCTATTGAAACCTGGACACCGACAAGAACTCCCTCCAGAACACCGACATCAACGCCTACTTATTCACCGACCGGGACCCCGACGGAAACACCGGATACGACTTTTACGCCGACTCTCACCCCAACTTTGTCGCCTACGCTTACTGCCACAGGGACCCCCACGCTTTCGCCCACTGAAACACCCGAATATACCGCAACCGTAACGATGGTTCCTACCGAAGCGCCAGTGCCCGTCAATTCAAAGGCCGGCATCATCATCCTCCTCGCAACGCTTTCCCTCCTCCTCGTCGGTAAAAGTCTCGTCAGTCCTGTTAAGGATGAGGTGAAATAATTAGAAACAGGGTTTATAAAATTGTTAACTTGAAACTTCGCGGTTGCTCAGAGAGTTGAGCAACCGCGAAGGAAATCTTCCGCAGTCAATCCTGAAGAAAATACCGGCGCTCGTCGAAGACTATGGCGACAGGCTGCCTGGTTTTATATGCCCAGGAAAGCATACGGACCGTTATGAAGGTCTCTGACGGCATCGTTCCTTCTGGCTATTGCCTGTCTCTTTTTGTCCCCATCAAACGAGACAACAGTTTTTTTCCGGATTCTGTCGTTCGATAGCGCTGTTTTGGACTGGTGGGCTTTTCGGGGATGGTCATTTCTATTAAATCTTCTTCCAGAAGGGGCTTCAAAAATCTATTGCGGAAACCGACGCGGTCGAAACGACCCCATAATTTTAACAGGTCTCTTAAAGCAGTCGCTTCACGGCATTTCTTGAGAATCTCAATCCGAAGCAGAGCCCGCGTCGACCCGGCGTCTGATTGCAGAACATTCGATTTTACTTCATAAATTGCTCTTTTTTCACTGATATTGAAAATTTCGTCGTTCGTCGGTTTAAATTTAATATTGAAGAATCCGTCAACATTAAATACGGGAGGAGGGCATAGATGGTCCCGTGCCGCTTCTTTCATCCTCTGAATTCCAGTTCCGGCCTTTTCAATGAAATCTATTCTATGCAACAAGTCAGCCACGATTGGATTCCTTCTTACGCTTAAGGTTCCGAGTCTTTTTCTGTTAAGCCCTCTGGGCAGTCCGCCGGGATTGCTGATTTCTATCCGGTTGCTGTAAATTTCCACAAACACATTCGAGCCGATTTCGAAATAGTCTCGATGCATGACGGCGTTGGTTATCCCTTCCCTTAGCGCATTTACAGGATATTCGGGTACTTCCTGACGCTTGAGGCCTTCTATTCGATAAGCTGTCCGTGTGTTTCTTTCGATGAAACGAAGAGCGTCTTCAATATCCCTGACTATACCTTCGCTGAAATCCTTGCGATCCAATATGTGGACTTTGTCTCTGCCTCTGCACAACAAGCAGGTTGTATAAGCCTGAGGAAAAAAACGACGTACATTTTTCGCGAAAAAAAGAACACCGGCGTTACGAAACAGTAATTTTCCCGATAGGCGCTCAGCAACATCGATGTTGACTAAGATATCTTCGATACGACCGCGGAAGCTGATACGGCTTCTGGAAAGCCAATCATCGAATTTATCCTGATCGAAATCATCAGGATAATGGAATTTTGAACATATAGCTAAATCGAAACGGATCGCCCCTTCGCTTCGGAAAAATTCCAATATTTCTGTCCTCGTCAACTTTTGCGTACTGGCTCCCTGGCGCCAGAAAAAACCTTCACGACATTGAACTGGCTTATTTTCAGCTTCACGAACAGTGACGACGAGAAGCCGGTCTATTGCTTCTATCAGAATACTGACGGGCGGATCGCAATTTCTGGCAATATCCTGTATGCGTGCACGAATCTCGTTCGAATCCTGCACGCCGATAATAGTCCCATCATCCCGAACGCCTATTATAATTCTGCCGCCTGTGCTGTTCGCGAACGCCGCAAGGTCACGGGCAAATGAAGATGAAACAGATTCCTTATATTCAAGCATAGAACTTTCACCCTCATGTAGAAGTATTTCAAGATCGGAAGCTCTCATTTTTTATGTGCTCCACTGACTTAGCTCCTAAAGTAACAAGAAAAAGCGAATCGAAGCCCTCTATTCGATTTCTTTTCTTTTTTCATTAAATTCGCATGCGTTAAAAGTCTATCGCCTGTTACATTTTAATGGGAAAAATGTCCTGGATCAAAGGAATTTTTATCATTGATCAAATATCCATGTCTCAAGGTTATGGACAGGCCCTGAGTCAAGAAAGTAAAAAGAGCCGGCCCGATTATTTCCGGACCGGCCCTCTTTAGTTTTTGTCCATAAACGGCGAATTTTTCCCAATACTGCGTCAATCTTCGGATTTGCTCAGTCAAAGTATAAGCGCCGCCCCTGCCTTGCAAATCCTTACCATCCTTGTCTTAAGAAAAATTCGCTCGTTTATGGATCAAAAACCGCAGTGACTGTCCAGCATTAAATTTTGAATCGACAATCGAGTTTATGGACAGGCGCTCTTTAGATGCTTAGGATCGCATCATTTTGCCGTTGGGCATCATTTCATCTGGGGGCGACGTTCCATTCTTCTTTCTGTAAATTTTCCTCTGGCATTCATCCATCTTCGACCCCCTGCAATACATGGATACGAAACCCTGGCAGGCCAGCGCAGAGTCCTTGGACCTTCCATACTTGCGGAAAAAACCGCAATTGTTCAATAATTCACATTCCTGTGCCATTCTAACCTCCAATTGATTCTTGTTTAAGATTAATCACTCACGGCAATATTCTCTCTGTTTACCGATCATTTGATTTTTTCGGATCGTTGAAATCCTGATGTGAATTTGTTTCTATTCAGAAAACTGCATGAAGGTTTCTGAATCTTAAAGGATATTTTCAGGCAGGTGTATTTTTCGATTCCCAGATTTCTCTGAAGGAATTTTTTATTCCGCTGAAATTTGTTCAACAGAATCTTAGAATGATGAATCCGGGAATAGAGAAGAGTTTCCTGCTGATCTCGAAGAGAATTGATGGGAAAATTGATTAACCAGGAAACTTCTCTAAGGAGGAACTTTCAATGCTCCATACATGGAATCTTCTAATCCTGCACAGTAGTGGAGACATTGACATTTCAAGTCTATTTTTAATTGATGAGCCGGCAATGCAAACCGTCCAGTCGCTCACACCAGTATTAATACTGATTTTCATTAACATGTCAAATTTTTGCAAAAAAAGAATTACTAGTAATAGTAGCATAAGATGTTGCGGAGCACAATTATAAATTTGAGGGAGTTTATTATGCAGCAAGCATGGTTCAATCGACGGACAAAATCTCTGAATCGATAATATCGCCCTGGAGGCTGACGGTTACCGTATGGATGGGTATTTTCCTTTTCGCCTGTTTGGCGGCCTGTCCGGCGATATGGAGGAGTCCACCGCAGCAGGGGACCTCCATGATGATCACAGTCAGGGAATTAATTTCCGCATCGTCAATGAGGGATTTCAGTTTTTCGATATAGATTTCTTTCCCCTGGTCGAGTTTAGGGCAGGCTACGGTGAGAGTTCTGTTTTTCAGGTGAGCGGGGTGAAAGTCCGGCAGTGAGAAACCGGCGCAATCGGCTGCCAGGAGCAGGTCGGAGTGATGATAGTGGTGTGCGAGGGGTGATATGAGGTGCATTTGTATGGGCCAGTGAGTGAGTTGAGATGACGTTTCATTTTTCGTTGCATCTGATACAGGATTTTTTTTACTGAAGGAGAATATTTTCGAGCCCGGGCATGCTTTGACAGTTTTTTGGGGCGCCGGTTCATCATATCCTTTCGGAATATTGATGTCATTTTTGTTCAGATACTCCAGCGCCTGTTCCAGATAATCCGTCTGGTTATGTTTTTTCAGATGCTCCAGGTGCGCTTTCAGGGTTTCGGGACCCTGTTTTACGATATTGGCGATAACTTTACGTTCGTCATAGGGTTCCGCTTCGCGTTCTTCAACGGTTATAGCTCCTTCAGGACAATGGCCGATGCATGCGCCCAGCCCGTCGCACAGCAATTCTCCGACCATGCGAGCTTTTCCGTCGACAATACGGAGCGCACCTTCGGGACAATGAGGAATGCATTGTCCGCATCCGGTGCATTTTTCCTCGTCGATAGCGATTATTTTTCTTTTCATGTTTGATTCCTTTCCGGGAAGGGTACTTTTTTCCTTTCCCGTAAAGAATATATCCGTAATTGAAAGGTTATTCCTTGACCTGGGTCAAGCTGGGGTGAATTTTTTGAGGAATATCCGGTGTTGAAATATAGCATTAATGACATTACAATTTTACGCGGAGGCTTCCAGGATTTCAATAGGGCGGAAAGAGATGAAGCGGATAATCGGAAAGGCGGGAGTTTTTATATTAAGCGTGATTTTTTCTTTGATAGCGATGGAGACGGCGGTGCGCTTATTCGATATACTTCCCAGTCCAATGTCCGCTTTGCCCATAGCCACGTTTCAGCTTTCAGAGAATCCTGTAATCAGGTACGAATACATTCCGAATCTTGAACCGACCCGGTATGCTTTTGATTCGGGTCATGAATGTTTCGTCACGAACGACGATGGTTTCAGGGATTACAGCTACGACGAGGAAAAACCTTCCGGCGTTTACAGGATAATCGTTCTGGGCGATTCAACGACAGCCGGCAACGACATATGCGATATGGACGACGTTTATGTGAAACGACTGGAGCGAATGCTCAACAAAGAAAGTGAGGAAGGGTTGAAATATGAGGCGCTGAATATGGGGGTAGGGGGATATTTTCCGCTGCAGGAGGCTGAAACTTTGCGGGTCAAGGGATTATCATACGATCCGGATTTCGTTATAATGACTCTTTGCTGCAACGATTTCGACCTGGTGAACGCGGACGGAGGCATTTACGATCTGCTCTGCGAAAAGAACCCTCGATCCGTCCAACGTCCGGAGTCTCGTCTATACAATTTTCTGTTGAGACGCTCGCGCCTTGTGTTCGTTCTTCATCACCGGACAGGTTCCAGTCCGGCGGAGCATGACCGATGGTATCAGGAGCACGTACTGAAGGGCAAAAACACGGTAGAGGCTGGTTTAGCTCTGCTGTCCCGGTTAAAACGGAGCCATGGGTTTGAATTGCTGGTTGTGCTTCTTCCTTTCTTCAAGGACCCATTTGATGAATACAAATTCTTCGGTATACACAAGGATTTTTTTCGTGCTGCCGAGGGATTGGATGAGATTCAAATCTATGATTTAACGGAAAAATTTGCGTGGATCGACAATGATGCTTCGAAATTTTCTTTTGACGGATGTCACATGAATGAATACGGTCATAAAACGATGGCGGAAATATTGATGATGCTCATCAAGGATAAGATGAGACCGTGAATTTCAGATTCGCAGCATCAGAATGCCATTCTCTCTGCGATGACTGAGAAGGACTGATGCAGGGACAAAGAGCGCCGGCCGTCAAGCTGACGCTCGGACGACCGGCGCTCTTGGTCCTAATTAGTTTTTGTCCATAAACGGCGAATTTTTTCCAATACTGCGTCAGTCTTCGGATTTGCTCAGTCAAAGTATAAGCGCCGCCCCTG
>CAZUFC010000040.1:0-42515 GCA_964619725.1 uncultured bacterium
GACCGCAAGGCCAACAGGGTGATCAGGGACCGACAGGCGCCACGGGACCGCAAGGCCAACAGGGTGATCAGGGACCGACAGGCGCCACGGGACCGCAAGGTCCACAAGGCGATCAAGGACCCACAGGAGCGACTGGCCCTCAAGGACCTCAGGGCGAGCAGGGATCGACTGGCGCAACGGGTCCCCAAGGTCCTCCAGGCAGTCAGGGACCCATAGGGCCGACTGGACCTGCGGGGCCGACCGGAGCGACGGGTTCGCGAGGACCTTCTGGACCTACAGGTTCTACAGGCAGTCAGGGACCCATAGGACCGACTGGACCTACGGGACCGACCGGCGCGACAGGTTCACGAGGTCCTTCTGGTCCAACAGGAGCGACAGGAGCAACGGGAGCGCAGGGTCCCACAGGTTCACGCGGTCCTTCAGGACCTACAGGAGCAACAGGGTCTCGCGGTCCCTCAGGCCCGACCGGCGCCACTGGAGCCACAGGAGCGCAGGGCCCGACCGGTTCACGCGGTCCTTCCGGACCCACAGGTTCTACCGGTTCACGCGGACCTTCAGGTCCCACGGGCGCTACTGGGGCGACTGGGGCTACAGGGGCACGCGGGCCTACCGGGTCACGCGGCCCGTCGGGGCCGGGAAACGGTTGGACGGACAACGGCGGCGACGTGCAATTGATCACAAGCAGCGACTATGTGGAAATCGGGGGTAACAGTCCGAGTTCCGACTATTCCAAACTTTATATCAACAGTAATAAAGCGCAATCGATTTACGCCGTACTGAACCATAGTCAGAATTCGCCAAGGCCGTTTTCGATTTATACTACTTTGGATACTCCCAATTATACGACCAACGGCGGAGGTTTCCGGACCGACATCACGACCTCTAACGCTCCCATAGGATGGTGCTATGGAATGTTTTCCGGCATAAACGACGACGGCAACCGTAATTGTCGCGGTCTATACATAAGCGTCAGCGGTCAGGAATCCAATGACTACGGCATTGAACTTTCCGTTAATTCTCCGGGTTATTCCATTTACTCGGCAGGCAGCGGCCAGAGTTATTTTGCGGGTTCTCTAAACAAGGCCGGCGGAGGTTTTAAAATCGATCATCCTCTTGATCCCGCCGAAAAATATCTCTACCATTCGTACGTGGAAAGCCCCGACATGAAGAACGTTTACGACGGTGTTGCTGAGCTGGATGAGAACGGGGAGGCCTGGGTGAAACTCCCCTACTGGTTTGAAACCATCAACAAGGAATTTCGGTATCAATTAACGCCCATAGGCGCTCCAGGACCCAATCTCTACATCAGGCAAGAGCTTTCAGACAACAAATTCAAAATCAGCGGCGGCAGACCGGGAATGAAAGTTTCCTGGCAGATTACAGGCATACGTTGCGATCCCTGGGCGGAAAAATACAGACTCCCCGTAGAAGAACGCAAAAATGAATTTGAAATCGGACGCTACGCTCACCCGCAACTCTACGGACAACCAGACACACTCTCTATTGTCGGAGAAGAAATCGAGGCATTAAGGAACGAACCTCCTTTTGAACTGCCGCGTGACTAATGGCCCAAAACAGCAGTCAAATGACTCGATAAGGACCTTATTTCAAAATTCACCTCCTGGTCCGGTATTCGACTCACGACAATCACGACATCAATGCACTCTCTACAAATTTGATCTCAAATATGATTTATTGCCCTTGACGACCTGGAGTCAGTCTTATCTCAACTCTTTTTCTGGTTTAATTCCATGATTTGCAGTTGAATCTCTTTTAATTCTTTCAACAATTCAAAACGCGTTCTGTTAATAAAATATCTCATCAGGAACGCTACTCCGAACAAAAACCAGAAACAGGCCAGCACTCCGAACCATATCCGGGTCTCCATATTTTCCGCAAAGCCTCCCAGAAGAAGCATTGCGGTGCATAATATCACCAGGTAAATCCACATTGATCCGGTGATCCATTTTTCTCTTTTTAACCTCTTTTCATTTTGTTCCAGCATTCTGTCCATCTCCTTTCTGTATTTTTCCGCCGTCTCTCCGGCGCCTTCTTTTTCTGAAAGAAAACGGTTATAAAAATCATCCTCTTTATGGTTGAAAACTTTCATTTTTTTGTTTCTCCAGTAATTCCCTCAGTCGACTCTTGGCATAATGCAACCGGGACCTTACGACACCGATGCCGCATCCGCTCACTTCCGCTATTTCCCTGTATTTCATGCCCTCAAAGAAAAAAAGCACAATGACTTCCCGGTGAGGTGCACTTAGTTGCTCCAGCAATCCATGAATCGAATGCGCATCGATTTTTTGCCCTATCGGCGAATCATTCCTCTCCTCCACTCCGACTTCCGCCTTCAACTCTTCCCTGAGTCTCCGCCGGGAATATTCGCTTCTCACTCGACTCACGGCTTTACAATGAGCTATACGATACAACCATGTCCGGAAAGCGTTGACGTCGTTCAACTCCCTTATTTTCCGGAAAACGGTCATCCAGACCTCCTGAAGAACGTCGTAGGCATCCTGTTCATTTTTAATAAACCGCATGATGTAATACAAAAGTCGCTTTTCCCATCTTTCCGTCAGTTCACGAAACGCCCCGGATTCCCCTAAACAGCAACGTAATACGATCAGCTCCTCTTTAACTCTATTCTTATTTTTTTGCTTCGTGTTCTTCATCGTCTGCCCCATCTCGTTATAGAGTCGCTTGAAGCCGTCTTTTTGTTCAAATATAAATTTGAAAAGACTCTCTTTCGCTGCCGTAGACTGTTTTACAAGAGTAATGAAATGTGAACTATTGAATAATATTAGAATTTTTAAATGTTTTTGCCGGCTGAGGATTCTTTATAGTTCAGCAAACCGGCATAGGCTGAAGACAATCGGAAAGTCTGCGCGATGCAGTATCAGTTTTGTTTTTGTCTCGAAGGATCAACAGAGAGTTTTCCCGATTTTGGGACATTTTCCTCTGAAGTCGATTCCTGCCGGGAAAAGCTCCGATTCAAAATTTTTAGTCCGATTTCCCTGTTGAATTTCGATCTTGACCGTGCCAGTTTCTGGAGGGCTTCTTCCGCGTTTTTACCTCCAATTTTCCCGAGCGCTTCGGCCGCTTTAACCAATAAATTCTGTCGTTTCTTGCGCGCTAATAAGACGTTGTTCTTGACGAACGGCAGAAGGCTGTCTATAACGCTTTCATCCCTCAATTCGCCCAGGGCTTCGATAATGGCTCCGTTCAGGTCTTCTTCCTCCGAGCTGAAAAGAGCGGGTTTTTTCAGATATTTCAGCAGGTGGAAGGAGGACCTTTTTGAACCTGTCATGCCCAGCCAGTAAATGGCTGTTTTTCTGACATTGATGTCCCTGTCTTCCAGGAAAGTTATCAGAAGGTTCTCAACGTCGGGACCGTTTATTCTTCCAATGGCTTCGGCTGCCGCCTTCCTTACCACAGCGTTCGGATCGTTTTTAAGTTTAAGGACCAGGGGGATGTCGTCTGTTTTGCCTACGTGTCCGATTATGTTTAAAGCGTTGCGTTTAACGAACCACTGTTTGCTGTTCAAAAGGCAGGCGACAGATTTTAATACAGGCGATCCAATTTCAATAAGACAGTCCATCGCCGCCTTGCGCACGATCCTCGAATCATTAGTCCGCAACACTTCCACTAAAGGTCTGACGGCATACACCCCTATGGAACTCAACGCTTTGGCGCACGCTCCGCTGACCGCTCGATCACTTAATAAATCCACCAGCGTCAAAACAACCACTTCATCACGCTCGATGCTCAGCGCCTGAACGGCCGCCCTCCGTTCCTCATTCGTCCGCCCGGCTCTGTCTTCAACGATTTGCAGCATCCGGCGACTGATCCGGCGGCTTACATTTTCCTGTTCGGATGCCTTGAGACTGCAGGCTGCTCCGGCCAGCGTACGGATTATTTCCAATGAAAATGAAGCGTCGTCTCGTCGCTCAAGCAATCCGATCAATCGTTCCGTTATCTCCTCCAAAATGAGATATTTTTTGTCCTTGATTATTATATCCATCATACGGGAGACTATTTGAAGCGCATCCGCAGCAGGTTCACCATCACCCGACGAACAGGTCTCTACCAGTTCAAGATAAGGCGAAACAACCGCCATACAAGTTGCTTTCCTGTTTTTCCGGCACAAGCTTTTCACCCTCTCTACAGAAAGAAAAGCATTTTCAGAGGATGTCAATTCCCGACTCGCACCGCCCCGCAGCTTATCAACAAATTCAAAATCAGAATCACCCTCAAAGAAATATTGCCTGATCACTCCGTCAAGCAATTCGACTCGCGCTCCCCGGGAAATCAACTTATTCCTGGTTTTATATATGACCGTCTCCTTGAACGGCCTCTCCGTATGTTCTAAAATGTACTGCAGAAACTGAAGACACGGTATCAACTGAGCAGGATCATCATTCGATATGGCATACTCTCCCGGAGGAAGATTCCGGATCAACTCCTCTTCCACAAGACTCGCCTTCTCATCAGGAGAAGCAAGCTCCAGAAGCCTGCAGGTCAAATATTCATAAGCTTCATCATCGGTATTTAAATTAGATATCAACGCATATTTCAATGGAAAATTCAGTTGAGCGAATGAATGAGCCAGCGTTTTGAAAATTTCAGGCAATTCATCAGGATGAGTCATATCAAAGATTATATGCAAAAAACGTAAAGCGCTCTGACGCAGAAGACTCACCTGCAGTTCCCTTTCCTCGAAATTTCTGGAAATAGGGCCGGCAGTTTCTTCCAGTAACCGGGATATAATGGCGGGATGCTCTTCCAGGATGTCCTGCAAGGAACCTTCTTCCTTTACGGTATTTAAAAATTTACCCCAACTGGAAATATGTTCCGGCAAAGGAGGTCCCGCTTTTTCAGCATCATCGCCGATTTCTTCGATTAAAATCTGGTTGATTTTTGAATTTTGAAGTATCTGGGAATATTCACCGTGGCGAAATACTTGAGATTGCCTCCCGATAAAAGACTCCAGCGCTTTTTTGAGAACTTCCGTATTAACGCCGTGCAGAAAAGTGACGCTTTTAATTCCCATCCTTTTCATCTGTTTACGGAACTTACTGAAAGTCGCATTGTCCTCTTTCAAAAGCATGCCGTCAAGAATGAGACTTTTTTCTTCAAAGGATACAGTCATTTTCTGATTCTGTTCCAGATACTCACCCAGTCGTATGGCGGTCATGGCTATTATTTCATGCAGCTTGGGATGACTGACGGGATACCACCCGGCATATTTGATTCCCATCTGGATGCCTTTGAAAACGGATTCAGCCCATTGTTCCAGATGAATATCGGCCGTGTCGCGGCGCCTGGATTCAATATTTATCTCGGAAGCCGTAGACCTGCTGCGGGAAGTGCTGATGATCTGAACGTAATCGCTTTTGATCAGATCAGCCGTGCTTTCCATAGCCAGGTAAGGATGAACGCCCAGGCTGTCCGCTACTTCACGCAGATTGGCCTTTCCGTCAAGCGCAACTAGAATTCGGGCTACATCTGGATTCAGAGTCTCGGTCGTCATATCACGTTGTTTTCTCACCAGAACAACATGCAACGAACAAAAATCCGGATGTATTCTCTTAAGCTCATCCAGACGGGACAAACATTCGAGTAATAATCCCTCAACCGATAAAGCCACGTTGACTTCCTGGCGGCCGGCAGCTTTGGCGTTGATGGCAAAATCATAAGAACCCTCGTTCCAGCCCAGAATCTCTACCAGGTTCATTTTTACATAGTCTTCCGATATATGCGCCGCCTGCTCTCCACTCAATGCCGTCTTCTCAGCCAAAAGATGAGTTATGTTCGCATCCGGTTGATTCAATCCCCGCTGTATGTTGCTGTACTCATGCAAATCTATGATGCGGTTTTTCATTAAATGATCGAGAAAACTGATCTTCTTGGACTGGCGCTGTTGAATCAGCGTCCGGATAATCCCGACGTCGAATTCAACGAAAAACTGGTCCGTCCCGCGGCGCAATGTCAACACGCCGCTTTTTCTCTGCATCCCGATCAGTTGAAAAATGTCCGATAAATCAAAATCAGATATGTCGCCCTTTAAAGCCATCGTGTTGATCCCTCTCTTATTTTATACCTCGCATTCATGGCTCTTGCTCTCTACAAACGATCACTGAATACAAACATCCCGTTTGGATTCGCGAGTATCGCAATCATTTTAAGACTTTTTTAATTAAAATGCAAATTTCATTCAGGCCGGCCGGCCCAGCTCTTTTTAATTTCTGCTGGTTTGCGAAGGGCTCTGACCCCCTCGCAGATTCAGTTTTTTCAGGAATATTTCTGCGAAGACGCCCAAATACCGGGGATCGCGGTTGTTGGGATCGTGGAAACGGGGCACGAAGCCTGTTCTGGAAGAAACAGCTATTTTGTAGATATAAGAAGGATCGCCGGCAAGATTGTAATAAACAAAATCCGGATCAACCTCAAAAATCACGACTTTTTCCTGACCCGGCGTCAAGTCGATCTTTCGTTTTTCACCGCCTATTTTAACTTTAACTCTGTTGGCGATCGGCCCGTTCCGCAATCTAACGGAAACAGCCTCCGCAGGCTTCCAGGCTCGCAGGCCCATTTCAGCCTCCCTTTCGCCTCTGACCCAGAATCCCTGCATTTCTTTCCCGTAAGTATTGTCGTCGACCAGGTAGATGAAATAGGAGGGCTCCTTTTCAAAAGCTATGCGGGAATGTCCCGGATCGTCCGAAGGCCAACTGTTGATCAGCGATAACTCGAAAGGAAAAAGCGTAAAAGGAAATTCTTTAGTGTGATCTTCATATCTGTAGGTTGTGAATATAGGCCTGACATTGATTTGACTGAAAAAAAGACTGCCGACGATCGCTGTTATCCATAAGGGCGCTGCCGAGCGAATTCGGGGAATCAGAAAAAAAAATGCGGCATAACCATACATGAAATAACGGTTTCCCACGGCCCCGCTTCCTCCGTGATAATTGGTGGGAATATAGACCAGATGAAAAAGCACGTAGATGACCAGCGCCGTCGCCAGCACCCATTGCCTTAACTGTTTTCTGTTGAACAGCATTAGAAAGACTGCCGTTACTGCAGGGAAAAAATAAAGAAATAAACCGGTGAAACGACCGAAGAAAAAATAAAATAAATTGTGGAACAACGGCGACCAGTGAAAGACGAATTTGGTCGATTCCGTCGAAATAAGGTCGCCTGTATTTTTGAAATGAATTCCTTCGGCCTCAAAAGGGAAATGCCCCACTATTCTCTTTCTGAATCCGCTGTGGGAGAACCATTGACCGGTCAGGAGGCAATTGACGCCGAAGTAAAAGATTACGATGATCAGCACAGCGGCGGCCGGTTTCAAAAGAAGCAGCAGATATTTTCTCCAGCGGAAAGGAATTAGTTTTCGTTTGAGTTCCTGAAGAAGAATAACGCCGACAGGGAGGAAAAAAACGGCATTAGGGGGCCTTGATGCGGCTGAAAGGGCCGTCAGGATAACTGATATCCATAAGGGTCTGTTCTCTTTCATCAGGAATTCCGGAAATTTGACTTTGCCGGCGGCGTAAGCGAAATAAAGAGCAAAAAATAACAGACAAAGATTGAAACTTTCCGGAGTCAACTGGAAGGAATAGACGTAGGCGGGCGAAAAAAAGAAGAAAAGAACCGGAAAAACAAAGGCATAAAGGGGATGGGAATCCGTTTTCAAGTAAAGGTATCCGGCAATAAGGCAGAGCATAAGAAGAAGAAAATGAAGAAACAGAAATCCGTTGACGTGAAAAAGGCGGAAGAAGGGAGCGACGAAAAGTGGGTAAAGCCAGGGTTTTGCATAATGAATGTCTGCGATGTTTTCCGGGTCTGCAGTGAGCAGAATGCCCTGGGGGCCGTGAATCCAATGGTGATACACCCGGTCCAGGTCCTCAGCCGTATACCTTAAATCCAAATCCTCCGCCAGACTCTGCGTCATCGTATAATAGACAGCTTCATCACCCACGAATTCAATGGCTGCCTTCGGATAATTAATGGTCAGAGCCAGACAGGCCAGAAAAACGGAAACCAGTCCGTACATCCATCTGAGGCATCGCTTCAGTTCAGAATTCTCTTTCTCTCTCATTTGTTCAGAAATTCGCGAACCAGATAAATAGGTTTGTTCTGCGACTCATAATAGGTCCTGATGTTGACCTCGCCGAGCAAGCCCAGAATGATGAACTGTATGCCGACGATAATGAAAATGCCGGTCGCCCACAACAGGGGATTACGCGTCATGGTTCTGATAGGATTTCCGTCGATCGTTATAATGCGCATCAGAATGGTGGCTATCCCGCTGAGCAATCCCAGAAAAATGCTCGCCAGCCCCCAGGCGCCGAATATCTGTATGGGGCGGGTTGAGTAACTCAACAGAAACTTGACGGTAATTAAATCCAGAATAACGCGGAAAGTTCGAGACAATCCATACTTGGACTTCCCATGGCAGCGGGGATGATGAGAAACCGGTATTTCCGCTATGCTCGCTCCCACCCATGAAGCAAGCACCGGCAAAAAACGATGCATCTCCCCGTATAAATTGATGTGCCTGATCAGATCGCGACGATAAGCCTTCAACGAACATCCCATATCATGCACATTGACGCCCGTGATGCCCGCTATTATTTTATTGGCGATCAATGAAGGCAAAATGCGGCTCCAGAACGGGTCCTTCCTCTCCTTCCTCCAGCCGCTTACCATGTCATATCCCTCCTCCAGCTTGGTCAGAAGCCTGGGTATATCCTCAGGATCATTCTGCAAATCACCGTCGCTTGTTATGATCACTTCACCTCGCGCATGCCTGAAACCGGCCGACAATGCCGCCGTCTGTCCGAAATTGCGCCTCAGTCTTATCACTCGCACTCGATTATCTCCCCCCGCAATCTCCTTCAATTTTTCAAATGTCCCGTCCATACTCCCGTCATCTATGTAAATGACTTCATACTCCCTACCCATACTCGATAAAACCCGAATCAACCTCTCATGAAGTTGCCCCACGTTTTCCTCTTCATTGTACAATGGAATAATCATCGAATACTTGAGGCTTTTATCCTTTTCCGAATTCCCGGCTCTCTCCATTTCACCTTCCTACAAACTAAAAAATTATGAATGACGCTCAAAACGAGATTCCATGCTAAATTCAGAAAGACGCTATGTCAACCCTGATGAGTCCCTCTGCACCTTGAAAATAACTGCGCCGCAAAAAGCGTAACCGCCATTTGATCAGTCCCGAATTCAGTGGAAAGTCAATCAGTAATCTCTACCAGCTTGTCGTCCTCAAACTTGTAAATAACCATGTCAAAACGGCTTTTCATATAGTCTAGCTCATCTTCATTCGGATCATGATTGATCGCTCCCGTTCGCTTGAAAGGAGGCGTATAACTGTAAGGCGGATACCCCACAGCCTTGAATACCCCCTGACGAGTCATCCCTTCCTTTACCTTCCCCGCCTTGATTCCTTCACGGTCCGATTCGCTTAATCCTTCCATCGACGGCTTCGAATCCCCGAATACCCTGTCGACAACCTCTTCGTACGACGGCCTGGCATCCTCAAGATCGAATTCATACTTTTCATCATAACCTTCCGCCTTGAATACCATTTCTTCCTTGTTTACATCTGTTATTTCCACTTTCGTCCCAATCGGCAAATAATCGCCCACGCCGATAAAATTCACCCATGAAACGCTCCCGTTCTGATGCCATAAATTGTGCTGCAAATAAAATGTCTTACCCTCATACTTCTCTCGCAACTCCTTTTTATTCAAAGCTGAAACATATCCCGTAAACACTGTCGACAAAATGATCAAAAAAATCGCGATTCTCATTGCTCTTTCCTCCTTGCTTTCACTCTTCTTGTTTTACGAATACTTCACATCAATCCCGGTTATCCGCCTAACAGATTGATATTACTAAAAAACATAAGTCATTTCAGGATTCCTGTCAACGCAGCATTTCGAGTACAAAAACCGCACACCGCCTGTCCCATAAATTCGATTCCCCATTCAAAGTTTAATTTTGGACTGTCTCAAAGGTTTTAGGATAAAACTGGATTTTTCATCAATTATCGTTTCCTTGCGGATCGCCTCATATTTATTCTTTTTTTTACAATAATTTAAAAGTCGCCTATGCCGGCAAATGAAATTCTCATTTTTCCCGGTATTGCAGAAATTTGCAGTTTTCTTTTTTGTTTGGTAATATAGTCTAGTTGCGGAAGGCGAAGGAAGAGGGCTCCGCAAATTCTGCCTGATTTTACAGAAGGTTACGAATTTTCTTGACTGTCCGCCCGCAGGAGAGAATATTTTGAAACGCGGGGGCCGTGAAGTCGGCCTTCGGGTATAGAAGAACCAGGAAATTTGGGAAGGGATCATGTGCAGGAATTTAAATATTTTTCTTAAGCCGGTAAAGATCAAGGATTTTTATTTTAAGCTGGTAAACGGTACTGAGTATGAAGTAAGGACGAAGGAGGAGATTCGGGAGTTATTGGAGGAGCGTCGAGAATTTGCGGGATACGTAGCGGAGAATTGCAGCAAGTTGAACACGAAGGCGGGATATGATGCGGCCGGAATGGCAATCGGATTAAAAGACCTGGATTTATTGTCACAGCGTTTGACTTCACTGGAGGATCGCTTCGGAGAGGATGAGCTGGATGAGACGATAGACGAGTTGCTTGGGGAGGTAGTTCCGGTATTGTATACGCGTACGAACATATCGAAGGACGGCGGCGATCTATTAAGGACGTGGGATCGGTTATATTCCCGTTTGCAGTACAACCGTGATGATTTCATCGTTAATTTTCTGACTCACATCCGACAGGCTTCTCAGGGAGACATGTATTCGGAGGCGAATGCTCATCCGCACCAGGAGGAGTTCAAATCGGAGCGAGTAAAGATACACACGGTGGGTATAAACAAGAAGCCGTCGTATTACGAGCGGACGCCGTTGTATCGCAACAGCGTATTCACGACGGCTCATAACGGGGATATCAATGACGCTCAGAATTACAAGGTATTTTTAAAGAGGGAGGGATATGTATTCCGCAGCAATTCGGATTCATGCATCATCCCGGCGCTTCAGCGATTCATATATGAGCATATCCACGACGGTAATCTTATAGGGGCGTTGAATAAACTGGCGTATACGGACCCTGATTTATTGCAGAAAAAGGAATTTCAGGCTGATTCAAGCGGTCGTGTGGGGCTTCAGTGTTATCCGCTGGGCGAAGAGAACAAGGGAGCGAAAGTAACGGCACAAATAGACGGATTCAACGTAAGATTCATGAGAGACGGGGAAGAAGCCGGCAATTTCAAGCAGAGGGGATTCATAAGGGACGACCGTTATTCCACGGCGACTCACAAGATATTGAGTCTGGACCGTCTGGCGAGGAAGCTTCAGGATGAGAATGCGAAGAAGGTGACCATAACGGCGGCGGTAACGGCGCGAATTCTTGAATATTCCAATTCCAAGAACAAGTTCGTGTTTCAGACGTTTTCATCGATAGGCAGGACGAAGCTGGGCTGGATCGGCGGGGGCACATATAATTTAGTCCGTGGCGGAACGAGAGAAGGAGGCGAAGCCGGCGGCGAGGCGGTATTTTATATACCGAGGGAGCATGACAGGAGGAATTATGAGCATGTATCCGTAATTTCGGCATCGGAGGAGGATGCTTTGAAGGAGCGGATAAGTTTACTTGACGGAGAGGCATTTGAGAGAAATGAGATAAAAACGGCCTCGACGCGTGAGGTGGATATCGATCATATACCGGGATATAAGATAAAGGCGTTCATCAGCCAGGGACTGGCGCCTGTATATGATTTGTTGCCGGGGGAATTGCTTGAGATAAATTCTGACGGAGATGCTTCGGTTTACGACATGTATTCTGCAGCCAGGCAGCGCCTGGTATCCATTCTCGACGAGAAGAAAACGGATCAGACGGCGGAAGAAATTGACGTCAAGCGGGAACGTTTTGCGCCGCTGAAGGTTTTCAAGCTCGAATACAGAAATGAGCAGGGCGAACCGGTGACGCCGCCCTACAACAAATATGGAGAAGAGATAAGGGTCATACAACCGCTTGCACTGGCCGACAATACGAAATTGCTGTTCAAAAACGGCGAGGCAGATCGAATACATCTGAGGGAAAACAACAACGGCGGCCTGGGATTGCGAATGGGAGCGGACAACCAGGACGTCCGCGAGCTTCTGATACAGAGTTTGAGATATAAGGTGATGGGGGCAGCTGGAACCTCGGAGTTAATCATCAACATAGCCGAGAATATATGTCGCAAGCTGGGTTTGAATAAGATTCCCACCCTGGTGCTGGACGGTTTCACGGGCTCGGATACGGTTCCTCCTTATGTGGACAAAAACACATTATTGATCGCCAATTCCAATTCAGGCGGCACTTCGGATACGATCAAACTGGTTAACGAGGTTACGTCTCTTCAATCGGTTATGAACCGGGTGGAAAGCGAGATGCTTCGTCGGGACCCCTCGGAAAGGGATGTCGGAGGAACCTTAGCGTTAATAGACAAGATAAAGAGCGAGATAAAGAAGGGGCGTCGGATCGAGCAGATAGACACGCAGGCTTTGAAATTTTTAAAGGACTGGATGCCTTGGGTATACGTCATAACGAATATAGAATCAAGCGTGCTGGGCAACATGGGGAAAGGCATAGACAAGTCTATATACCGTCCTGCAGGCGCCGGCATCACGAATTTGCCCGGAGAAGAATGCGTGGGTTCGACTTTTGCAGCCATGGCCTCGCTGCAGTGGCAGATAACGCTGGATGCTTATCTGGGTGAAATGCGCGGCGAAATATCTCATGACTATGCTCAAAATATTTATACTCAGTTGGCCAAACTTCCGGAAACAGTTGAAAAGATAGTTGGAGATCAGAAGCTCATTGACCAGATAGAGCAGTTCAGCGAAAGGCTGGTCGGCGGCAATTATGATTTTATTTATACCGGGTTCGTCAACGGCGTCCCGGAAGAACAGGCGCATAAAGCCGCGGAAATGATCCAGGAGATGTTCGTGGGGTGGAATTTCTTTATGTTTCAGCATGGGAAATACGCTCACGTCAAGCGTCAGGGCCGGCATTCCGTAGGATCGGTCGTCGGGCATAACGTTCCGCCTCCCACATGGCCCTTTTTTAACGAAAGGGCGAAAAAATCGGCCAAGGAAATCGGCCCCAGGGCGGCCGTCTGTTTCATGATAGCGCATGATAGCGATTACCATGAACTGGCCTCCATTCCCTATTATCCGCCGGATTTCATTTTCACTTATCCGGAAGACAGCGTGGTTCTCTATCCCTTCCAGGTTATTCTTATTGCGCAGTTGATTTCCTACATCTGGGGAGAGAAGAAGCAAAAAATAGCAGAGATTATTTCAGGGTGGAATGAGGAAACGGTGGATATTTTGCTGAAAATACCGCAAAAATCCCGGAAAATACCGAAAAAACTCTTTCCCAGAATCAGAAAACACTGCCGCAAAGTCTTAAAGGAATTCACCGCCATGAATACGGAAACTCAAAAGCTGGACCGTATCGAAGGCCGCCGACGGGAATATATTAGAAAATGCCTGATCTTGCTGACGAACGAATGGAAAGACAAAGTGAAAGTATCGTCAGAGGCTTTACTGAATTCCAGCGCGCATGATGGAATTTACAATATAAAATGTGAATCAGGAGACGGCCGGGAACCGGGAGAACATCTGGCCATTCTGAAGAGTCTGGCGTTGGAATTGAGCAATTCGGAACAGGCGAAAAAACTGGCGGATCATTTTCTGGTTGATTCATCAGGCAGGGTGAGTGAAAAGCAATACAGGTTTTACAAGCATAACGGCGAATTGACCGAGATGAGCGAGTATGATTACTGGTGCCAGTATGAAGGGTTGGGGACATTTTACACGGTTGATGCCGTCCATCCGCCTAAAATCGCTAAAGCCAAAAAAGGATGGTTATGATAATGGCTCAACGATTACATTCACGTTTCAGAATTAGACTGTCCAAGTACATCAGTTATCTGCTGCGACACGGGGCCGAAGATGAAGGTTTATCGTTAGATGAGCACGGCGCCGCAGATATTTCCGATCTGCTTGATAAGTTGAACGAGAAGTGGCGATGGCTTTCACGGGACCATATTACCGAAATAGTCACCAAGGACCCCAAAGGGCGTTTCATCCTGGAAGACGAAACTATCAGGGCGGCCTACGGGCACAGTCTGCCTGTTCTCCTGAAAGACGAACCGGTCATACCCCCGGAATATCTCTATCACGGCACTTCAAGAGAATCGGCAGAGGAAATCCTGGCAGAGGGATTAAAACCCATGAACCGTATGTTCGTTCATCTGAGCCGGGATGAAGAAACAGCGAGAAATATAGGCGAAAGAAGAGACGAAGCTCCCGTCATCCTCGTCATTGATGCACGGCGCGCTTACGAAAGCGGCATTCCCTTTTACGACAGAGGTTCAGTGATGCTTACCAAAGAAATACCACCTGAATTCATTCATGAATCAGACAATTTTTAAAGGGCGAAATTTCAGTTGATTTTTTTCAGTTCTCCGGGAGTGCCTGATTGAGCTACTTTATCGGGATTCAGCTCATAACGCGATGACTCGCTGAAGAACCATCCTGTCTCAAATTGCGCCGTTTCCACTGCATCCGATCCGTGCACGACGTTTTTTTCAATAGAGGAACCGAAATCTCCTCTGATGGTTCCTTCAGGAGCCTCAGCCGGATTCGTCGGCCCCATAATGCGGCGCCATTTCGAAATGGCATTGTCGCCTTCCAGGATCATCAGAAAAATGGGGCCTGATGTCATAAAATCGATCAAAGTACCGAAAAAAGGTTTATCTTTATGGACAGCGTAGAATCCTTTTGCTTCGAATGCGCTCAATTGAGTCATTCTCGCCGCGATTACGGATAAACCGTTCTTTTGAATGCGTTGAATGATCTCTCCCATCAAACCGAGCGCCGTGCCGTCGGGTTTGACAATAGCCAGAGTATGTTCCATGACGATCTCCTTGGGTATGATTTGTTATTATTCTGTAAATAGTTATGAGCGTTCCGCAGTTGTAAAGGAAAAAGAATCAATATTGATTTTCCTTTATCCCGTTGGGCGAACCGGCCATAAGCTAGCAGCCGGAAGCAGGCATGTCAATCAACGAATATAACCCAGTCCCTGGAGGCGTTTTTTTATATCTTCATCCAGCGGCGACCTCACGACGGCTTCCTGGCCGCGCTTTTCGCCGGTTTCATAAGTTTCGATCATATTGAAATGGGGACCGGTCTTCAAGGAATCCAGGTTTTTCATGCGAGCGCCGGCCATATCCCTTGCCGCGGGCAATCCGAAATAATTCAGAAGCAAAGGCGCTATCTCATATATCGAACTGTCGGGCAGTTTGCTTCTGTCCGTCAGACCGGCTTCAGCCCAGGCTAAAACGCCTTTAAGGCGATGCGTTCCAGAGTGTTTTTTGAACTTTTTATAGAGATAATAATTGTCTTCATGAGGTACTGCTGCACCGAACCCATGATCGGAAACAAGAAGCCAGGAAGTCTTTTTTGTCCCTGTTGAGAACAATGTTTCCAATAATCGATCATGCATCCGATAAAATTCAGGAATTACTTCAGCCAGGAGGGAGTCCAGCGAGGAGTCGCGGTCGGAAAAAGCGCGGGGTTCGAATTCTTTCCAGAAAAAATGAGAAACATAATCTATCCCGGGAAAATAAAGGGCCGCAAATTGAGGCTGATACTTTTTCATCAGGTAGGCGCTGAGAGCGTGAGACGTCTCCGTCGTCGCAGCAGCCAGGCGCAGCATGAAAAAAGGGTCCATGTATGATTTTACCTGGGCGGACATATCGAATGAATAACCGAATTTGGAAGTCAAAGCTGCATTGCTGTCGAACGGGGAAATAATAAACTTTTCCAGCGACGCCGGCATATTTTCCGGATATGTCGCCTGCCCGACCCGTTCGGGAGAAAACAGAGAAAACCGGCTCCAGCCGAACCGGTCAGAAATGTTGAGTCCCTTTGCCGGTTCAGCAGGCCAGCCGGCCCACCAGTTCATAACGACGCACGATACGTCATGGTCGCTGAAAATATTCCACAAGGCTTTGACTTTTCTGAGCCGCGATGAAATGGGAACGACCGGAAAAATGCCGCTTTCCTTGACCAGGTTCATCATGCAGGGAAAACCGCTGAGAAATTTCCGCGTCCCCCGAATCTGATAAATTAAGAAATCGACTATGCCGTGCTGTTCAGGCGTCTTTCCCGTGATCAGCGAACTCCAGATCAAAGGAGAATACATCGGCCGCAAACTGATCAGACTCCCGTAATGTCCATGCCTGAAAAAAGCCTCAAAATTAGGCGCTCGCCCTGTTCTTACCATAGGTATCAGAACGTTCCAGGATGCCCCGTCCACAGCCGTCATTATCAAACGACCGAAATTAATGTCTTCCTGCGCTTTTTGCCGATAAACCTGAGTTTGTTTCAGTTGCTCGCCTGCATAATCCTCTTCCGAGCCGGCTCTCATTATTCCCCAGTGAATGAATATTGAAGCTGAAAGCGCGACCGGGACCGGCAGAAACGATAATAAACGCTTCAGCCATGATGAGCTGCGAAACAAGAAAACGAAAACCAATCCCAGCGATCCGACGATTATCCATGAGGATATGAAAATTAAATATTCGATTTTCATTATTGAAGAACCCGCATATGGATTCCTCAAATATTCATTGATGAAAATACTGAAAATCGTAATTCCCGAAAAGATGAACGCCGTCCTTTGAAAAAAATCAGTCTTTCTGCCGAGGACCCCTTCCCCCAGTCGGATGAAAAGCCCGGACAATATCCCCAAAAATCCCCCCAATATAGCATAAACCCCTCCGATATAAGCCAAAGTCCTCAGCGCCGCCGCATGAGAATCCAGAAGAACGCTTTCCCGCCCCAAAATAAAATGAAAAGCAAGAAGTCCATAACAAAAACCGATCCCGGCGCCCCAGGCGAAACATTCCGCCATGCGCAAAGGCAACTGCATGAAGCTGTCGTTTGTCGTCCGTTCATCCATATTCAATCGCCCAGCGTCTCCCGAAAATTACCGGGAATCGCCTCCTGTTATCCTGCCATAAAAAGCCTGTAAAACAAAGCAAATAACCGGGAAGCCCCCCATAAACATCGATGTCTCAATGCTTCCCGAAGGGCTCTGACCCCTTTGCAACCCTCACTGCACCAATGATTCCCGTTTGTTTTTATGCCCCGGCCAATATCCTGGTTTTCGTATCAGTCTGAATCAAGCAAGCCGGCTGATGTGGTTATGTTGGGAGTCTTCCCGTATTTCTGCACCAGATATACGTATATTTCATCGTCTACAGGAAAATTCAAATCTTTGAACTCGCTTCTCAGATCGCTTTTTAACCCATAACTGATAGCGGTCGCAATCAAGGTGGCCCGGAAAGCTTCCGCATCGGGCGAATTATTTCCCGGATCATACATCGACTGCATTTCCTGATCGAATATTTGAAGAAAATCCATCATTCGCTTTGCCGGCAGCCTGTAACCCGCATTCCCCTCTTCCGCATGCAGAAAAAACATATACGCGGCAGTCATGAAAGTATTGAATGTTTCATCATGCGGCGTTTCAGGATCGTTCCAGGTGCAAAACGGAGCCTGGGCGCCTCTATATTCCTCATAAGCATTTCTCACGATAGACATTGACCGGCATGCGCTCAACTCAATTTCTTTCTTTAAATTTTCTCCCAATCCGTAATACTCATAGTTATTGATGATCTCATATGCTGCAGCATGCTGAAAAATCTGCGCCATTGTTTCAGAGTAAACGGCATTGGCGCAACCGTCGATTTTACCGCCGTAGCAGAAATTAGCGGGAGTATTTAAAGTGAAATTATGTCCCATTTCGTGAAAAAACGAAGAAAACTGGAGATTACCCTCCAGAGCGTAGTCACCGACCCCGAAACTGACCGGATCGGTAAACCAAAGGGTATACATACCGCCGAAGCCCGGGTGTCTAAGCATAGCCTGGTTGAAGCTGCCGTTGAGCAAAAATACGTTATGATTGACCATATCCCATTCAATCCACGCTGCAACTGAAAGAACATATTGCAGACTGCAGCGCGAATAGACGTCGAAAAAAGGCTCATCAAAATATGTCAGATAAGGTGAAGGAAAGTATTGCGGCATTCTCCAGTTATCCAGGGTTATCTCCTTTTTTGGAATATCGACCAGTATTTCATGGGGCAGAGTGACGGGTTGGATTGAGGGGGGAACGAATCGAACCGACAATTCAGCCTTATCTGTTGAACCGTCTGAATAATAAGCGGTAACGGAAATCACACGGTTCAGGTCCGTGCAGCCGTAATAATGCTGCTGCGGGAAAAAGCCGTCGTTTGAGGTTCCGTCGTCCCATTCAAAGGTAAATGGCGTGGCGGGTTGCCTGGTGTCGCAGCCGTTGACGCATACCAAACCTGTTACGGGGTCTATGCTTGTTAAATTTAGAGATAAAGTTTGCGGTTCTCCGAACAACTGCCGTTTGAAATTGAATCCTGCTGAGACGTCACAAGTCAAAATCAGAACGGCAATAGTCCAGGAGCCGAGAAATCGAAGAAAAGGGATTCGATTAAGCGTTACGGCTGATATCAGAATGCGCCGGGAAGCTTTTCTGCCGGTCTGGAAAAAATGAAAGCGCCCGTTATATTCTAATTGACGGTACATATTCAGAACTCTCCTTTCGATCAGGCATGATAATTGGAAAATGGAAAAAAAGCAAAAATGCTTCTCCCCTGAATGTATCGGCTATTGAATTTAAACTGATGAAAAAATCCTGCCTGTTCTCCCTGACGGTCCAGAATAAACGCAACGGCATCAAAGCGCGTTTTTGCGACCTAAAGCGATCAGCCGGCCTGCATTGATTCCATATTCGTCGCCGTTGAGATTCCCGTAAAGCTGCACATTAGTAAAACCGACTTGTTCCAGGCAGTCTCTTAATTCTCGTCCTGAATAAATAGTATGGTGGAATTTGAACGTCCTGACCATATCTTTGCGGATGATGATCCATTCATTACGTATGCGGGTCCAGTCGTCGAAAATCTCATGCCGCTGGATCAATCGAGCGCCGTCAGGCAACTCCTCGCTTGTGGTCGGTTGAAAAAACCGGGCCAGGGCTTCTTTACCTTTCACATCTATGAAAAAAACTCCAGCGGGTTTTAGACTGGCGAAAATATTTTCGAGAGTCCGCAAATCCTCCTTTTTATCGTCAAAATATCCGAAAGAGGTGAACGTGCTTAAGACAATATCGAAACTCTCAGGGCGAATAAAATCCCGCATATCCGCCTCCGCCCACTCGATGTCGACTCCTGCCTCTTCGGCCATAGTGCGGGCTTTTTCCAACAGAAATCTGGTCTTGTCTACTCCGGTAACCTGGTAACCGGCTTTTGCCAGACCGACGGCAAACCTTCCGGGTCCGCAACAAAGGTCCAGGACTTTCTTACCTGAAGGGTTCAAAGGTTTGATCAGCTCCAGGATTTTTTCCAGGCTCTCTGCCGTGTGCTTGAACCGCTTATCAGAAAAAAGAAAAGGATAGAGCTCCCGCCAGAAATCTTCATCATCAAACCATTCTTTCTCTCGTTTATCAGTCATTCGACTTCATCCCTGGGTTAAAGTTAAATTTTTTAAGGGGACGGTTCTTCTGTAATCCTGCCTTCGCAATCAAATCTTACAATGTCGCCCTTGTTGAAGCATCTTTCGCCGATAGAAATGTCTTCGGCCAGTTTACATCTTTTAAGTCTCCCGTTTTCATGAAAACGCACCCTCGCCGATCCCCAAATACCTCTGAACGCCTCGGTCCAGAAACTCGCCGCACGGCAGGGCCATCCCTGTATTTCCTGATCACGGGCCGGCCAGATCAAAGCGAGTTGCCCATTCATATAAAAACCCGTGTGCCAGTCATGCCCTCCTCCCCTGCAGAATATTCCCTGAACTTCCATATCTTGCGGCAGAAAACAATAGACGGTGTCGTTCGATCGAAAATGAAAAATTGATCCTTCCGGCAAAAAGGACAAAACATCATCATCGGCCGTTTCGTCTGTCCGGCTTTGATTCTGGGGGCCTGTCGCCGGTCTTTCGTTCCCAGCCTGACGGGCAAGAGCAAATTCGCCCCGGAAAATAAAAAGTACGATCATCCATACGGCGACGCCTGTTCTTATTTTCTTAAAAATTGCGAATTTGCAATTTATCGAACCGCCTGCCAGAAAAGATGCTGAACGAATTATAGAACTCCGTCTCAATGTCAATCTCCATGTGAGAAATAAAAATTCCGGCTACTTAAAAAATCTCTACCATTCGTTCCCACGGCTGTTGATCACTCATCATTCCACTCTACAGGAGTCGTGATGTTATTCTTCCAGTCGTATCGAGTAATTCCGTAACCTACGGAATCATAATAAATTCCTGATTCAGAAGGCCAGGACTTTCTATGGTGCGCTTCTTTGACGTAACCGCATTTCCGAAAAACTCGCCTCATCGCCCTGTTATCCCGGCGAGTATATCCTTCAATTCTTATTTTATCAGGCATGGTTTCAAAAACGAAATCCGTCAGCCATCGCAACGCTTCGGCGCCTATGCCCCTACCCCTGTGAGAAGTTTTAATGCGCAGATCGAACATGGGAGTCGGGTCTGACAAATCGAACAGACGTATCAGTCCTATTCGCCGTTCGGTTTCATTCATTATCCAGAAGGATCGCACCTCATTACCGTAGTATCTGCCGTTATCTGTCGCTCGCATTACTGACGATGCCTCCGGTCGGCTGTAGACATGAAAAGGCTACGAATCGGATGTAAGCCATTCGACCAGAATATCCCTGTCGTCAGGTTTTACCTCAAAGAATCGTGAAATCATGATGCCTCCTGGTTGTTATAATATTATAAATTAAAACCGAACGGCAAATTTCGTTAATGTTCCCGTCAAAAAAATTTGGTTTTGATCAAGGAGGGCTCACAATTTTTGCGTGTTTTTCCTGCCTTATCCCTGATATTCCGTGTTGCAAGGGTTGCGGAATCTTTGGCATTGTTTAAAAAATAGGGGTATTTTATCAGCTCCGTAACTTTTTATCGCGAACTTGCGAGAAACGATCTCCGGTGACGTATAATAACCGGCAGAAGGATACGGAATTTTTTTATGCGGGAGGTAAGCATGAAACAATTAACATTAATCGCAACATTGTTTCTGACAGGGATCATTTTTACTGAAATGACTCAGGCAGCAGTCATAAGGATACCCGATGATGCGCCGGACATTCAAGCGGCAGTGAATGACGCTTCTGACGGAGACACATTGATTGCCGCTCCCGGAACCTATACCGGCAGCGGAAACAGAAACATTGATTTTACAGGAAAGGCCATTACGCTGTTATCAGAAAGTGGAGCGGAAGATTGCGTTATCGATTGCGAGCATTTGGGCAGAGGATTTTATTTTCATAGCGGCGAGGATTACAGTTCCATCCTGGCCGGTTTCACCATCCGTAACGGAAATGCTCCAAGCGGCGGAGGAATATACTGCCAGGTCGAATCATCTCCCCTGATAACCGACTGTACCATCATAGGGAACACAGCGGAATTATTCGGCGGAGGAATATTCTGTAATTATTATTGTTCGCCTCTCATCACTAATTGCTGCATAATTTTTAATTCAGCGACGCATACGGACAACGGCAAGGGCGGAGGAATTCATTGCTCTTACAACTGCTCGCCCTACATTACGAATTCCATCGTTTCGTGGAATTTTGCATACAACGGCGGGGGGATTTATTCCGTTTATTCCAGTCCCAAAATGTTCAATTGCCTTATATCGGAGAATTATTCGATCGAAGGAGCTGGATTTTACTCCCGACAGGAAGACGCACCAATGATAGCGAATTGTACGTTTTTCTGGAATACGGCAGTCTGGCTCGGCGGAGGAATAAGCATCAAAGACGACTCGACTCCTTACATCCTCAATTCAATTGTATACGGAAACAGTCCTTCTGAGATTTATTTTCCTACCGGCGATCCAGTCGTTGAGTTTTCAGATGTCGGCGGAGGGTTCTCAGGAACCGGGAATATCGACGGGAATCCTTTGTTCGTAACGGGACCGGAAGGATATTATTATCTTTCTCAGGAAGAAGCGGGACAGCAAACGGATAGCCCATGTATCGATGCAGGCGGTGATGCTGCTGAAAACGTCTGTTTCGACACGGCTTATTGGTTCGTGGATCAATCCTCTGTCGTGCGGGAAGTGATGTGCATGAGCGATACGACCAGCCGTACTGACGAAATAGAAGACCAGGGAACGGTAGATATGGGTTATCATTATCCTCTTTTCGATTCCACGGGCCATCCCTCGCCGACCCCCGACGCAGGAAACCTGGGAGCGAGATTGGAGATGCCGGCATACTACTTTTCGTCCGGCGACGTCTGCTGGTTGAAAGTTCATCTTACTAATCCCGAAGGTCCGATGGATAACATTCCCTTATTCGTCCTGCTTCAAATAGCTGACGAATTCTGGTTCTGGGACTCCTGGACTCATGAAGTCGATTACAACAGGGTGAATCTGCCCTCAGGAAATACAACGATAAATATATTAGACTACTTCACGTGGCCGGATACCGGGAGCCTGGAAATGGACAATATCACATTCCTGGCGGGCATGACCGACGCCTCTATGTCCGGCATTCTCGGAGGAACGGACGGAATCGGCGAATGGAATTTCGGATTCGGACTTTGATATGTTGCAAGAACCGGAATGGGCATGACGGCTCATCATGTCCATTCCGGCCTGTATATCATTTAAAATGAATCCGTTATTTCCACGGTATTGGAAAGGGTCATTCCGCGGTTATTTCCTGTAATTTTTTCTTCGCCGTCCTGGCTGATCACATCGGTAATCACGGCGAAAACGCGGTATTCATTGGACGGAAGGCCGGCGTCTGTTTCCCAGTTCACAACGACTTCCGTATAGTCAGGATAGGGACCGACGGACGCAACGGTTTCGCCTATTTTTACCCAGGCGTCTCCGTGGAATCCGGTGTGATGATGAGCATCGTCAGTGCGATCGTCCGGGGTTGCATCATAATAAAATTCGACGGTGGCCTCATCCACCCCGGTATCGCCGATATTGCGAAGGACTGCGTTGATCTGGACGGTCTGACCGGGAGAGGCCGGTTCAGGATCGAAAGTAATTTCCGGTCCATCGATGAGCAGATCGGGTTGGACGGACCTGAGCCTGTCTCCGGCAATAACGGTGCAGCCTTCTGTAACCGTTCCCAGATTTTCGATCATATCTCTCAAGGCGAGCCATTCTTCAATGCCGGTATCCTGTGGCATATTGAAAACCGGTTCCGTATCCGACGTTTCAGGATCGCCGTCGATGTCTCGCTGGAAAAGATAATTCAAATATCCGAAAGCCTGGTCCACGATTGAACTGTTCATTCCCAGACGGTAATCCATTTCAGGATCGAAAACTTCACCCGTGATCATGAGGTTTGCCGGGTCTATCCTGTCAAGGGGAACGGCTTCCCAATCCACCACTGCCGTCAGACCGCCCCATTGCGGGTAACCTACTATTTCTCCGCCGAACAGAGTCTGCACGATATCCATATCATCTATTCCCAGGATTATTTCCAGGACCAGTTCTGTTCGCGACATCATGAAAAAATCGAACGGCGGTTCGAAGAAGGCTGAACGAACGTATATTTCTCCGCCGGGTATATCCAGATACATGATTGAATTTCTTTCCGTACCCGTATGATCGGTCCTGTGCAATGAAAGAATATTGAACACATCGGCTTCCGTTACAGGACCGGCGAAAAGGTCGTTTCTTATCTGATCTTCAATGTAAAAACACATGTCCAGCGGCGTTCCCGTCTGAGCTGATGCTTCCATGAAGGAATCCGTAATCAGGTTTCCCAGCCCGGATTCGGCGTTAACCTGTGCCGGCATAAGGAATTCGCAATCGCCCAGGACCGTTTCAAAAGGCGAGCCGAAAATCGCATCCACGCCGGCTTTCGCTTCCGATACCAGGGCGGCAATATCAGCATCTTCTTCAACTGTGTCGTCCACCTGAATCAGATAAGAATCATTGAGCATCACCGAATCCGCAGACGGGTCGACTTCAATTTCGACAGCGCCCACAAACTGTCCGTAACTGTGCGCCTGCACGACATAAGTGTTGGGATTCCCCATGGTTCCTGCGTTCGGGACCTCCTCGGCATGGTTTAACTGAGTATGCGAATGAGCGCTTACGATAATGTCGAGAGGTCTTCCCGATTCGATGCCGACTGCAGTCGCCGCTAATTCGAGATCAGGTTCGTATCCCATGTGCGATATCGCGATGATTGCATCAGCTCCCTGGTTGTGCAAATGATCGATCTCCTCTCCCAAATATTCATAAGCATCCAGAAAATCCAACCCCTCTTCACTGCAGGAACTCGCATAAACCGACGATGTAGTCGCCAATCCCACGACGCCGGCCTGTATGCACCCTTTCGTAAATATCCGGCTCCGATCAAAAACGCTGTCGAAATAATCGATTATCTCAGGAGTAACCCATTCCGCAGATAAATCCTCTGAATCGACGTTACCCCAGAAAAAGCGTAAATTATCCGCTTCCGGAGGACCGCCCGGAAGCTTCGGAGGGAAGGCTGCAGATATGGAATCCCATAACGGCTGCACTCCAAAAAGAAAATCGTGATTGCCGATCTGGATCGCCTCATATTCCATCATATCCATGATCTCCAACTGGCTTTTCCATTGATCATATTCAAAAAACAGCGTCCCTTCGCCCACATCTCCGCTGTCCAGAACGATCGTCTCTATGCCGAGAGATTGATTCGTCATCCTTCGATCGCTGATAATGCTCGCTGCCCGGGCTATACCTCCCATACTCCCCTGGTTGAACGGCAGCAGATAAGAATGTATGTCGTTCGTATACAGGATATCCAGAACCGTCGTTCGGGACTCTTCATTGGAATATAATTCGATCACCGAGAAATCATAACAGTCTTCATTGTATAATTCTGTCGCCTCTTCGTTCAGAAAAGCCGCATGAAAGACCACATCCATTCCGTATAATTCAAAATTAAAATTCACCCTCAATAATTCCACCGTCGCTTCAAATTCCGCCGGTAAAGGAACTTCAATCAATTCCAGCTCCTCTCCGAACTCAGGATAAAAAAAGTACATCCCGTACGCCTCCAACATGGCCGCGAAATTCACTTTCGCCGGTCCGCCGGAATTTATGACGCGCAAATTCATTATCAACGTGTCGCCTTCCACGAAACACTGCGCATTGGGATGCAACTCCAGTTCAGGGCCTTCCGCTTGTAGACTTCCTCCAATCAAACTGCATACCGCTGCCGAAAATATCGCCGTATAAATCATTAAACGTTTCATTCTCTAGCCTCCTTCTGCTATTGCCTTCGTTGAAACATCACCGAACAGCTCCTTCAGCGCCTTTATCGAATGGTCGAAAAAACAACTGGCATTTCATTCGAATAGTATTCAAAATACATTTTTTTTTCAATAAAATTATTGGACTCGTCCCCGACGCTTCTAAATTCGGTTTCCGACGGGCGAATGTCACGCATTTTCCTGGGTAAAGTTATCGAAACAACGGGCAGCCCCAACAGTCATCTTTTCTGACCGTTTCCCAGAATTCGGGTTAATCCCTGAGCTTTGCACGTATGATCAAAAACCCGAATAGAAGAATAAGCAGAACCGCTCCTGTAATATTCATTGCAGGAATGTCAGCCGGAGGTGGCGTCGGAGTTTCGGATGGAGATGGAGTAATGCCGGTGGGCGCTGTCGTAGGAGTCAGCGACGGGGTAAGCGTAGGCGTGAAAGTCGGCAACGGTCCGCCGGTATTAGTGGGAGTCAGTGTGGGTGTGAAAGTCGGAAGAGGTCCGCCGGTATTGGTTGCTGTCAAAGTCGGGGTGAAAGTCGGAAAAGGGCCTCCCGTGTTTGTGGGGGAAAGGGTCGGAGTAAAAGTTGGAAAAGGTCCGCCGGTATCGGTTGAAGTCGGTGTAGCCGTATTTGTGGCCGGTGTTCCCGATGGCGTGCCGCTGGGTGAAGAAGCCGTCGGTGTAGCGGTCCAGGTTGACGGACTCGCTGTGGGCGTCCCGGTCGGTGCAGTACCCGTAGGGGTGCCGGTGGGCGGTGTGCCCGTGGGCGTACCTGTCGGCGGCGTGCCCGTGGGCGTGCCTGTCGGCGGCGTTCCCGTGGGCGTTCCAGTCGGAGCAGTTCCCGTGGGTGTGCCCGTGGGTGGTGTACCAGTGGGCGTACCTGTCGGCGGCGTTCCCGTGGGCGTTCCGGTCGGAGCAGTTCCCGTGGGCGTCCCTGTCGGAGCAGTTCCCGTGGGCGTTCCTGTGGGTGCAGTGGCTGTCGGAGTGCCGCTGGGCGCCGTTCCTGTGGGCGTAGCGGTTGCGGACGGCCCTGTGGGCGTCGACGTAGCGCTGGGCGGAGTTGAAGTAGGCGTGGAAGTGGACGAGGGCGGCGTATTTGTGGGGGTATTGGTCGGCTGATTGCATGATTCTCCGTAAAAATATATGAATCCGCCGTCCCAGAAACTCTTGTCACGCGCCACGCTGTAACTCGTGCCGCAACCCCAGCAATTCTGTTCGTCCGTATATACCGTATTGCCTGATATGCCGACCACGACCCCTAAATGTCCGTAACCGTATCCGGACCAGTTGTTGACTCCGATCGCCCCGATCTTGGGTTCAGGACAGACCGGCCAGCCGTTCGACACGGCATATTCATCCCACGTATTCGCATTAGTGCACCAGGGAAGATACTCTCCTGCATCGCAACGCCTGTTCCACGCATACCACACGCAATTGCCTCCATTCTCGCAACCGGGTCCGTCACAGCAATAACAGTAATTGCAGCCGCCGCATGAACAGCTTTTGCCTATTCCTCCGCACACATCAACGCCATAACCGTCTCCGTATACAGGAAAATTCGCAAATATGAAAAAAATCATTATCACCGAAATTTTAAGGTTCAAGAATCTCATGCGATAATGCCCCCTCAAAATAACCCGTCCTCCTCAGGCCTGTGTTACCCCAGAAATTTCCAAGCGGCGAAGCGTCCGGTCAGACATTCCTGAAAATAACGCGCTCTTCGGTAAAAACTTCCCAATTCCTTTAATAATACTTCTGATCCCTGTTGTCAAAATTACAGAAATCAACAACTCCCTAAAAGCCCCGACCCATTGTCGAAAGGTAAGTTCTTCTGACTGGATACCTCGATTAGAGCATCCACTTCGTCAGTCAATTCCTCTACAGATGTTTTAACCTGGGTCAGACGCGTTTCTCCGGTATCGCCTCCCATCGACTCCAATTTCAATATTTCCAGATGAGCGTTCTTCATTGCCAGTAAGATATAGGTAATGTTGTCTTTTAATCCGTTCAGGGCTTTTTTGATGTTTTCGATGTTTCGCTTTTGGGATTCCAGCATCTGTAAAGTATTTTTAACCGATTGATTCGCTTCGCTTTCACCTTTTAATTTGTCGCGGGCGCGCGTTATTTCCTGTTCCAACTGATCCTCATCATACCTCGCCAACTCGCTGTTGATTCTGCACGACCGAACCGCCAGCATCTCAACGTTTTTTCTCAAAATATCTATTTTTTCCCGGGTGTTTCTTAAAAATTCCCGTTGATCTTCAGGCAGTTTGTCCAGCGCTTTTTTTATCGCTGCAGCAATATCCTCAGATTCCTCTATGTATTGATCATAGGGCGATGGAATACGTTTATTCTTTGATGGAAAAGCAACCGGTGCGGATGCAGGACTAACGTGTTCGTCGCTTATTCTCGATTGCTTTTCAAGCCGTCTCCGAGTTTTAAAGAATATGTCGATTGTTTTCATTGCAAAGCCTAATAAGGGAAATACCGCAAAGGGAATGCCGGGAACATACATTACGTTTATAGCGATAAAGAAAACCGATGCGGCGGCCATGCGTCCTGCTGGAAAAAGAAAACGCTCATTCAAAATGACTTCCTGGACGGGTACGGACCGCTTTCGCTTATCAAGGTTCATCTCGTTTGTTTTTTGCAGTTTGTTGCCGGCTTCCGGGTCCTTCATTTGGAAAGTCACTCCCATCATGAACAATATAATTATCAGATAAGAAAAAAGACTGCAATAAATTCGTAACGATCCGAGAGAATTTAAAAATATTGAGGAATAATAATTTGATTTTAAAAAATTTTTCGTGTATATTTCATTTGAATCGCTCCAGAATGAGCGATCACGGGTTGGAATCGCCGAAAAACAGATAATTTATGAACAAAAAGGATTATGCTAAAACTGTTTATTGCCTGCGGACATTCATGCATGAAGAGGATACATTATAGTTCCTAAAAGACAATTTCCCGGGGTGTTCGATGGCTACTCTTTATCAGATCGAGATATATAAACGGTTTTGATGTTCTGAAAGGAGAGGTGATGAGCAAAAGACATTTGATCTCAGGCGCCGGTAAAACAAAGTCGTCGAATACAATAAACTTGTTGAGGAAAAGCAAAGTACTGCTTGTTTGCCTGGTCGTTGGAATCATGATGTTTGGATCGACTGGAAATTTATCATATGCCGGCATCTCAGGATATCAACTGATTGAAGCCGAGGCCGGCGAGCCCCAGGTCGTATTGGAGGAAACGGGTATGGAGCCGATAGAGACGGCAGGGTATTTTGAGTATGATTTCGGCGATTCGCTTTATTTACCTGATCCAGGAGACATGGTGCATTTTATATTTCAGGTTCCCCACGACGGAATTTTTTTCATAAGAGTTCGGGTGCGAGCCGGATTAGGCGGCGACTATCACATAGGGGATTATTACTGGAACGAGATATATGATCATCGTTATTCGGCATTTCTGGACGGTGAAGACGTTTCGTTTATGTTTCATGAGGCCCAGGTTATTCCGAACGATGCGGGATATGATATGGATTCGTTATCTCCTTTACCGAATCCGGAAGACCCCCAGGACGGCGACGGCGGTTGGGTTTACTGGGGTATAATGAAAAGTCAGGAATTGTATATTGAAAGGCCTGATTCAGGAGAACCTCATGTTTTTACAATATTCTGCGAAGGCGAAGGCGCCTGTATCGATTATGCCGAGATCATCGATTCAGAGAGACTTCCCGCCTATGCGACTACGAGACCGGAATTTAACTGTCGTCGTTTTGAGGCCGAGGATAATTTCGAACGAATAGACGGGGATTTAATCGATCCTGCGGATTCTTACGGCGTTTATCCCGTTCCTTTTTATTTTGTCGATTCCGGACAATCGGTCGAAATGCCTATGATCGACGACGGATTGTGGTTATACTTCGAGATTGAAGAACCAGGCTTGAAGCGATTGAAGTTAAGGCAGAGGTGCGGAACGTATAATCCGGAAATGGAGCATGATGACTTTTATAAAACCAGAGTTGAATATTGGACGGGCCGCCTGTATCGCTATGGTTTATATTCGGCTGATTCCGCCGTAATTGATGATAGTATTGAATTTGAGACGGATTTCACATCTGTCTCTCCGATAGGCGACGATCCTCCGGTTGCAGGCCAAGAAGGTGAGTTTCTCTGGGGAACGTCGTTGTGTGACCGTTATTTTGAGAATCCGGGATACTACAAGCTGAAGGTTTCTTTTGACGGCTCGACGTCATCCAGGGTCCAGGCAGCCGTTGATTACATAGACGTATGCGATATGCCTCAAGAAACATCCCAGCGGCGCGTTTTGTTCGGCGATGATTTCACTTCAGCAGACTATTGTAATACAGGCATGAAACTATGGAACAACAAGGCGGTTCCGCCGCCTCTGGTTTGGAAAAGCGAAGGCGAGGCCGCTTTCGTGAATGACGACCGTCTCTGCCTTGAATCGACAGGTCCATATTCAGACAGTCTGATTTATCGTGATTTTAACCTGGAAAATTACAGCGTTAAATTTCGCACGGCAGTGGGTTCGGGATATGCCGCTGCGTTATTCGGTTATTTTCGGGAAAACAACAGCGGGTATGCCCTCATTTTGAAAAAGCGGCAGACGCCCCAAAGCGGTTATGATCTGTTAATGCTTCGATGTAATCTTTCCAATTATATTATGGTGCTGCCGCCGCAGGAAATCCAGTATCCGGCGGAAGGCCGGCAGAATGTCGAAATGCATTTTTACGATAACGCTTCCGGCGTTCCTTGCGTTACGGTTTATGTCAACGGCATACAGGAAGTCGATGAATTCCCGATCAGCGTTTATCCTAAAGGAAGTTTCGGATTCGCAGCCTGGGCTGAGGGAAGTATTCCCTGCCTGGGGGCCGGACCGGTGGAAGCTTACTATGACGATGTTGTCGTTCAAGTCGGTTTGCCGCCCGATTCAGAAAAAGTCATTACCTACATGATTCTTTATGGACTGGACACTCCTGTTTTCTGGTGGTATTCGAGCATGTGGAGCGTCTCGACCGATTTTGAAGGTCACAGACAAGTATGCCCTGATTTTCAAAGAAAACTCCTTGCTGTTCCTCCGGAGGTTAGAAGTTATCACCCCGTACTAGCTACGCCCTCCTTCGACGGCTCCGAAATATACGTAGCGATCGTCTATCCTCGCCGTTCATGGGCGTTCCATTGGCTTACCCGTTTAAATCCCGTCTCCGAAGAAGTGGAGCTCGTCATGAGTCCCGTCATTCCCGGCATTGCTCCGCCCCCTATCGACGGCATATTTTCAAACGCAACCCACTCAACCGACATAAACGGTAATATTTTTTCCATGACGGAACTCTATCAGGTAGAACCTACTCCTTCCCTTGTACGCATGCAACCTTTCGCTTATGAGGGGCTTTATTGCGGATGCGCCAGAAGAAGTCCCGGAGAGCAAAAGAATCTCGAATTCGAACAATTGATTGACGACAGCGTGGGCTTCCATATGGGCGCCGATCCTATGATCTCGCCCGACGGCTGTCGAATCGTTTTCCCCTCCCGAATGAATCGCGGGAATCCTACCAGCAAAGATACCTTCGTCCAGGATATCTATCTCGCCTATTTCGATCAGCGTAAAGAAGATAATTACAAAATTCATTTCGATTCTCCTCCGCCCACCCCGCCGCCGACTCCTTCAGCTCCCCAACCCGGTTCACTCCCTCCCTATCTGGCAAGCCCGCTGGAAACACGCCCTCAATGGCCCCATTTCAAAAATAACTTCTCAGGTTATTGCGTCGAATTGCAAGCTTGGGAAAGCTCGTCTACCGCCTTCTGGGCAGACGACCACGGCGCTCGACTTGACGAATGGGTTAGCCTGCCTGTTTTTTCCGATTTCTCCTATGGCGACTGGGAAAGATTCGTTCCCAATCACGGCGATGGTCCGCGAGATATATGGTACGTTAATCTGAAAAATGGAAAAGCCACCAGAGTCCAGGTGGATAAATTCATGAACGAAGGTTACATGAACGACTACTTCGATACCTATAAAGACGGCTTCAAACCCCATAAACTGGATGACGTGAACGCCCTTAAATACATTGCCATGCAACAAACCGTCGCGGACCCGGACGACCCCCATACTCTTATCTCCAACGCTTCCGTTTATATCTACGGCGATCAGATGGGACTCTATACCACTCCAGTCCCGACTCCTCAACAAAACGATGATGGCTCCCTTTATCCCCCTCCGCTCATTACACCCACTCCCAATTTCAGCGTTACTCAAAAATACATTTCCAATAATTTCAATAATCTCCTTCTCATTAAAGGAAATAATATGAAATTCGTAACCCGGACCGAACTCGGCGACGATGCGGGTAAAAATGCCGTGTCCGGTCCCCTGTGGGCCTTTAATCCGAGTTTTTGGTATAAACCCAAAGACGACGTTAGAGGTTTCTGGACATTTAATGAAGCAGAGGGCGACATCGCCGCCGACCGCTCGGACTTCGACAACCATGGAAATATTTGCGGTCCCATCTGGCTCCAACACAATATGGGTTTCCTCGGAGGCAACGCTCTCTTTTTCGACGGCATCGACGATTATGTGAGCATTCCTCACGACTCCTCGCTTAACCTCTTCCAAACCCTCAATATCGAATGCATTATAAAAATGAATAGAGCCGCTTCCAATCGCCGGCAATCCATCATCTCAAAGAAAAATACGTTCGATCTCTTCATAGATAATGAAAATTACCTCTGCTTAGGACTCTGGAACGGCCAATCCTGGAGCGTCGCTCGAAGCGACTTCGTCTTCAATGCTTATCAGGATAACAGATGGACCCCCATCAAAGTTACCTGGAACAATTCAGGAGATAATCCGGGTATGATAGATTTTTTCGTTAATTGTCGCTACAAAGGGTCTGACTATTTCCTCAGTCCTTTATCCCTCAACGACCAAGACATATGGATCGGCGGTTATCAAGACGACTGGACTTATTTTCACGGCATCATCGATGAAATCCTTATCGGAAGTTGCCATAATGACGCTTTTCCAGAACCTGTTCCCGCCGTCTCTCTCCCGGGCATAGCCCTCTTGACCGCGCTGTTCTCTCTGCTTCTGCTCCTTAAAATGAAAAATAGTTCAAAAAAATTCGATTAAAAATTGACATTAAGATTCAAAATATTGTACCCTTACTTTGTAATTGTTGTTTCATCTTAGACGTGAGGAGGAGATGAAAATGAAAAAACATATCTGGAGCTGGAAAACTTGGCTGGTAAGCCTATTAGGCATCATTATGATCAGCGGTTCTTTACTGGCGGCCGGTCAATCCAGCGAAAATTACGCGATTCCGAGAGACGTCATATCCACGGGCGGCGGAGTCAGAACTTCCGCCAACTACACTATCAAAGACACCATAGGACAATCATCTACCATCGGTATGACGGACAGCTCCAATTACAGAATTTTCTCTGGTTTCTGGGGACCGCTCGGCGAATATATTCCTCCGCCGGTACCCACAGTGTCTGTAATCGGATTGCTTGTAATGCTCGGATTAATAACTTGGCAGGTCAGGAAAAGAAGGGCTTTAAACGGCTGATCAGATTTTCAAAAGCATTGATAGTCTGTTGAATGGATTCAGTGGACGGGGATTGTAAACGAAATAATCTTTGCTCTCTGTAATTTGCTTTCATACTTCAACTTTTTGATCAGCAAATCATAATTAAAGCGGGAAAAACGCCGCGGCGGTTTGCAGCGGCTTTTTCTTTTGCCTTAAAAATCGGACTCTCATTGCTGTTCATAACCCGAAAAGCAATGAAGGACAAATTTTGAGCAGGAATTGTCGCAGGGGAAAAACTCAACGAAAACAAAATGCCGATCGGCAAATGATTTGATCATGGTTCAACGTGGATGAAATTTGTTCATATCTTTTAAAAGACCTGGATTTGAGGAAAAAGACCATCCTGGAAGCGGCTGTCGGAGCCGGAGGAACCGTTTTATCGTGGGCGAAGCAGATATGGGAACAGGGAGGAACATCGCGAATCACGGCTGTAGATATTGATTTATCTGGCGGATGGCCTGAAAAGATACGGGAACGGTTGGGAATTTTTGCGAGATACGTGGAGTTGCGTGAGGCCGACATATTCAATCTTGATTTTATTGAATCAGAGTCCATTGATATCATTAACTGTTCGGATACGATTATTTTTTTGAATCCGAGGCCTTTAAAGCTGACGAAAGCGTTAATCGAATTCAGGCGTATTTTAAAGTCCGGCGGATTATTGTTTATTACGAGCGAAGTTCCTGTAGACGATGAATCTGATTTTCAATGGAAGAGATGGAATTTGTCGAAAGCTGTTTACGATTTGATGGGAAAAACATGGGCAACCGAGCCGTTAAAGCCTGAATTATCGACAATTCTGAGTGAATTGGGTTTCAGGATATATTCAAGCGAGGAATTTCCGCAAAAGAGGGATACGAGGCGTTACGGGAATACAATGGATGAGTGGCGGGAAATGATGAAAAAGGCGATCTCTTCTGTACCGTTTGATGAATTAAGGAATCATTTAGTTGAAGCTGTGGAAAATGTCTATTCAAGTGTACTAAGCGAGGGATTTTTGACGCGACCGGCCATGTATGCTTTGAAGTGCCAAAAGGTAGCCGGCGCCGGGAGGTGAATGATGGAAAGAGGGCTTTTAATAATTTTCCTGACATTGATGATTGTTTTTTCAGCAGGAACGAATTATGTGTTCGGAGTCGCTTCCGGCGATGGGGAAGCCGAAGCAGAGAGCGAGATGGAGGTAATAGACGGCCGGTATTACCTCGAGATGGAAGAGATTGTGGTAACGGCGACGAGGACGCGAAAGCGAAGTTTCGAGGTTCCTAATACAGTACACATATTAAAAGCGGAGGAGATACGTAATGTAAAGCAGGCCGTTACATTGCCTGAAGCATTGAATGAGTTGCCCGGAGTTATGGTTCAGAAGACGGCGACAGGCATGGGTTCTCCTTTCATCAGGGGATTTACTGGATTCAGAACGCTTTTATTAATAGACGGAATAAGATTGAATAATTCGGTATTCCGTGACGGACCCAATCAGTATTGGAATACTGTGGACGTTTTTTTGGGCGACAGATTCGAAGTAATCAAGGGCCCGACTTCCGTTCTTTACGGCAGCGATGCAATCGGCGGCACATTGAATTTGATTACGGACCCGCCGACCTTTTTCGGCGAATCGCGAAACTGGGGCAGCAGGCTCTGTTACCAGTATGCAAGCGCCATGGACGCCAATATCGGCAGGGCGGAATTGAATGGAGCGTTAACCGGGGAACTGGCTCTGCATGTCGGCGGTACTTATAAAAATTTCGGAAATGTAGAAGGCGGGGGCGATGTGGGTATTCAACCGAAAACCGGTTACGATGATGTCAGCGGAGAAATCAAACTTCAGTATTTGTTGAATGACGATTCGCGTTTTATTCTGGCTCATCAACAGACCGCCCTCGACGATATTTGGCGGACCCACAAAACCATATACGGAATAAGCTGGAAGGGGACTGATGTAGGAAATGAAAAACAAAGAACTTTGGACCAGGAGAGAAAGCTTTCTTACATTCAATTCGAAGCGAATAATTTAACTTCACTGATTGATGATTTCTCTTGCAGTCTTTCCTATCATACCCAGCAGGAAGAGCGCTTTCGAATCAAAAGCGATGATTCGCAGGACCGGCAGGGTTTCGATGTAAATACTCTTGGATTCGGCGTGCAGGTGGAAACTGAATCTTCATTCGGTCTATGGACTTATGGCCTGGAATACTACCGGGACATCGTCGATTCATTTCAGAAAAAATACGATGCAGACGGTTCGTTTAAGTCCGAATCGATTCAGGGACCGGTTGCAGACGACGCTGTATACGACAATGCGGCTCTATTCCTGCAAAACGATGTGCGTCTCTCTCCCCGTTTCAATCTCATCCTCGGCGGCCGTTATACGTATGCGCGTGCCGATGCAGAGAAAGTTCAGGACCCTGTTGACGGAGGCGTTATGTCCTTGAAAGAGGATTGGAAGAATCTGGCCGGAAGCGCCCGGTTATCCTTTCTTCTGGATGAAAACGGCAGGTGGAAACTTTTCACGGGAATATCCCAGGGATTCAGAGCGCCCAATCTGTCGGATTTATCAAGACTTGATACGGCCCGGTCCAATGAAATTGAAACGGCCGCACCGGGATTGTCGCCGGAGAAATTCACATCCTATGAACTAGGATTAAAAACGAATAACAGATTCCTGCAATTTCAGACGGCAGTTTTTTATACTTATGTTCATAATATGATCGTCCGGACGCCTACAGGAGAAATGATCGAAGGTAATGTGGAAGTGACCAAGAAAAATTCTGGAAGCGGCTATGTCGCTGGATTTGAATTGAATGCTTCTTCCAAGATATATAAAGGATTGACGAGTTTCGCGGCTTTCTCCTGGAATAACGGAAAAGTAGACACATACCCGACGTCAGAACCCGAACTGGAAGAAGAATACATAGATCGTCTCATGCCCCCTACCGCCAATCTCGGCCTGCAGTGGACCGATCAGAATAATAAATATACGGTAAGAGCCCTTTGCACCATTGCCGGCAAACAGGACAGGCTTTCTACCAGGGATAAAGCCGACACTCAACGCATACCGCCGGGCGGAACCCCGATCTATACCCTTTTCAGCCTGCATAGCTCCTGGCGATTGACCGAATGGATTTCCTTCAATGCCGCCATTGAAAACATAACTGACGAGGACTACAGAATTCACGGTTCCGGCAACAACGAACCGGGTCGTAATTTTATACTGGGCTTTGATTTAAATATTTAGATTCCAGGTATGTCCGACCGACAGGCAAACCAGGATCATTCCGTAAAAATTCATCTCTTGCCTTATCTTATAGGCGACAACATATCGCTTATTCATAAATGCAATATTAATTTAGCTGAAAAACCAGGCGTAATTCAACTTACGGACCTGCGCCAATCTGAAAAATCAGCATATTTCCTCGAATTTATCTTTTTCGCCCTGAATCCGGGAAGGTATGCATTGTCATCACCCTGCCCAGAAGAGAATTTGACATGTCAAAAAAAATCGATATGATGAAAATGAGATTATTTGAATCAATTTTTTTTGGAAGGAATGAGCAAAAATTTGATTTCGAATTCATTTTTTCTTTTTTAACGGAAAAAAGCCTTGGATCGGTTTGCCGGACGAAGAGGATTTTTTTGATAATTTTGGAGTGTTTAAATGGGAGAACATCAATGAAAAACGGATGTTTTCCTGAATATCAAAAACAGAGAAGGGGGAGGTTTTTTATGAGGTATCCAATCGCAGTTATTTGTCTGCTTATTTTGTCCTGGACGTATTTATTCTCGTCATCCGTCGAAGCGACTACGAATGTGACGGGGGACATAACCAGCAACACGCATTGGACTCTTAGCGGCAGTCCGTATTGGGTTCAGGCTGTCGTGACCATTCACAGCGGTGTCACGTTGACGATCGATCCGGGAGTAGTGGTAAAGATGGAAAAGACGAATCCGCATACAGACCCCAAACGACAATTGATCGTAGAGGGAACGATGAGTTTGCCGTCTTCTGGGAATCCTGTGATTTTTACATCCGATCAGGACGACGATGCCGACGGCGTTGACGTAACTGGAAACGGATATACCCAGGGCAGTCCCGGCGATTGGGGATATATCCGTTACCAGGCTTCGGGCAACGTGTTGCAGAACTCTGAAATCAGATACGGCGGCATAGGTCGAAAACAAAGCGGGAATCCGCGGGACCTTTACATGGTATGGGTAAATGGTGCGACAGTACATGTGCAGGATTGTGAATTCGCTTACGCTTACGACAGGGCGTTGTATTACATCGCTCCTGCCGCAGCCTCGTCGCCGCTGATTGCCGACAATGTTTTTACGGACAATCCTGTCGGCATATATTTTGAGTCAAATTCTAATTTTTCGGCTGCGCCGGATATCGCTGATAATGAAGTATCAGCAAGCGACTTGGGTTTAATGGTTGAAGGAACTTCAAATTTGCCGCCTGTTGCGGATATCACGGGCAATCTGGTGACGAGTCCGGGCGGAACAGGCGCCGGAGTGCATCTGATATATCCCGACGCTTCGTCTACAGTGGCGAACAACACCGTAACCAACCTCCAGTATGGACTGATCGTCGATAACGGCTCGCCCTCGATAACAGGGAACGCTTTCACCAATAATACGGAATTTCCGCTCTCCCAGTTGAATACCTCTTTTCCTGCATACAGCGGGAATACTATCAGCGGTAATTACAAGCAGGCGGTCAGAGTCAAAGGCAGCATTACGTCAAACGGCACATGGCCTGTCATCGAGGGACTCGGTTTACCTTATCACGTGGAAGACGGAAGCTTGACCATTGAAGAGGGTGCGACGCTTTCCGTCAATGCAGGCGTGGTCGTAAAATTCGAACCTACCTGGCCTCATACGGGCGACAAGAATTCCATGCACATCTATGGGACTTTATCCTTACCCGCTTCCGGCGCCAAAATCGTATTCACGTCCGACCGGGATGATACGGCAGGCGGCGATTCCAATGGAGACGGCGCCGAAACCGCTCCGGCCCCCGGAGATTGGGGATACTTGAGGTATTATTCGGCGAATACGCTTCGCAATTCTGAGGTTCGATATGGGGGAATGGGGCGCCGACAGAGCGCTAATCCTCGTGACCTTTACATGGTTTGGGTGGACAGTGCAGCCGTACATATTGAAGATTGCGATATGAGCCATGCCTATGAAACTTGCGTTTACTATCTGGCTCTGGAATCGGGAAATACTTCACCGAACATCGACAACAATAATATAAGCGAGTGTCCTTATGGGATTGATATGTACGCATCTCAGAATTTTCAGACGAATCCGAACGTAACCTCCTGCCTGTTTTCCTGCGATACGATATGCTTTCGACTCACAGGGGACGAAGATATTCCGCCGATTCTTACTTACACGGAAAACACCGCTACCAGTCCCGAAGCCACTGGTACTGGCGTTTATCTGATAATTCCGCATGCTTCATCCGTTTTGTCGAATAACACGTTCGACGGCAATCAATATGGATTAACCGTTGACGACGGCTCTCCTTCAGTAACCGACAATGCCTTTCAGAATCAATCGGAATTCCCGCTGACCCAGATTGATACTTCGTTTCCCGTATACAGCGGCAATACCTTTACAGCAAATTACAAACAGGCCGTAAGGGTATACGGTACCATCAGAGATAACGGAGTATGGCCCATTATCCAGGGGATCGGACTTCCCTATCACGTGGAAGACGACAGCATAACCGTCGAAAACGGCGTTACATTGACTGTTAACGCCGGAGTCGTGGTAAAATTTGAAAAGACGAATCCGCATACCGGTCCGAAAAATTCCCTTCATATCTACGGAACTCTCGCCCTGCCGGCTTCCGGCAATACAGTCTATTTCACTTCGGATAAAGACGATACTGTCGGCGGCGATTCCAACGGCGACGGTATTTCGACTTTGCCCGCTCCCGGAGATTGGGGATACATCAGATTTTACTCCGCAAACGTCCTCAGAAACTCAGAAATTCGTTACGGCGGTATCGGCAGAAGACAAAGCGCTAATCCCCGAGACGAATATATGATATGGGTCGACGACGCCGATGTTGATATTGTCGATTGCGCTATGAACAATGCTTATGAAACCTGTCTTTATTACGTTGCCGAACAGAATGCCGCTTCTTCGCCTGAATTATTGAACAACGACATCTCAGACACCCCCTTTGGTATTCACATGATCACTTCGGTCGGTTTCCTTACCTCACCCTTCATGGACCAAAATAACATATCTTCTACGGAATTCGGTTTCAAAATGGAGGGTGACCCGGAAATTCCTCCGCTGCTCACTTTTTCCGATAACTATCTCACCAGTCCCGAAGGAACAGGCGCCGGCGTATGGCTGATATATCCCGACGACGGATCGACGATCAACAATAATACTTTTTATTTCAATCAATACGGATTAACGATCGATAACGGTTCCCCGACCGTAAGCGGGAATGCCTTTACCGAAAACACGGAATTCCCTGTCTCCCAGATTAACACCTGTTTTCCTCTCTACAACGGAAACTTTTTTACGGATAACGTCAAACAGGCCGTAAGAGTAAATGGAACCATCGAGGCCGACGGCGCCTGGCCGGACATTCAGGGGTTGGGGTTGCCTTATCATGTTGAAGACGGCTTATTGACCATCGCCGCAGGCGCCAGATTATCCGTGAATGAAGGAGTTGTTATAAAACTTGAAGCGACATTTCCTCATACAGGAGCTAAAAATTCCATCATCGTGGAGGGTGAATTCAATTCTTTAGGAACAGCCTGGAATAAAGTCTACATGACTTCGGACAGAGACGATACCGTCGGCGGCGACTCCAACGGCGACGGCACGGGAACCAGCCCCGCTCCGGGTGACTGGGGATATCTCAAGATCAACAACGGCGACAATGCCCTGAGTCACCTGCACATTCGATACGGCGGAGTAGGCAGAAGACAAAGCGCCAACAACAGGGACCTTTATATGGTCTGGATAAACGAAAAATCGATTTCCGTTTCACATTGTACGATCAGCGCCGCTTATGAAAACGGTCTTTATTACTTTGCCGACAATACCGATCATACGACAGTCAATCTCTACCACAATAAATTCCTGGACTCCCCTTACGCCGTCTACTTCAACGGCGCTCCGGATTTCGATACGACCGCTCAAATAACCTATAATTACTTCGAATCAGGACCCGGCAACATCAGTCTTTACATAACGGAAATCGCAGCTTCTTCGACGGTCAATTTTAACACTTTCGTAAACAGCGATTACGGAATATACGCAGAAGGCGCTCTGGGCGCTTTCCATTTCGATCACTGCAACATTGACGGCAATGCAGTCTATGGAGCCCGGAACGGCCAGGCCCCCTGCATCGTCGGCGATTACTGCTGGTGGGGAGCTCCAACTGGTCCTTTCGATGATGAAACCGGCGCAGGAGCTTGCGATAATACAAACAGCGGAGCGGGCGATGAGGTCAGCGAATTCGTGGATTATCATGATTGGGTATCAACGCCGATTCCCATCGGATTGCTGGATTGCTCCGATATGACTGAAATTCCATGCAACAGCGGATTGACGGGGCAAACCAATAACAATGGCGATGCCAACGTAGATACTTACGGCTGCCATACCACCGATTACAGCGGAAAAGAAATGGTCTATTACGTCGATACGGCTTCAACCGGAAGCCTTGTCGCCCACGTCAATCCACTGTTCGGCACCGATCCAGACGTGTTTATTTTGGATGCCTGCAGCGAGGAAAACTGCCTGGCCTACGGAGATTACGACGCTATCCTCGACAGCGTTGCGCCAGGAAGATATTATATCGTGGTGGATTGCGCTGAAGACCCTGCTTATTACGACTTATACGTCTATTGCGGCGGAGCCACTCCTACGCATACTGCTACGCCTTCACCCCTGCCGACTGATACGCCCGTTCCTTCCCTCGATTGCTCCTCTCCCGTCCTCATTACTTGCGGAATTCCCTATGACGGAGACACCACAGGCGGAAACTCCAACGTTTCCACGTACAACTGCGTAGGCTTCGACTTCTCAGGTCCTGAAGTCGTCCATCTCATTAATATCGGTTCAGACTATATGGAATTCATGTTCAGCTCCAGCGCAAGCCTTTCTGTCCTGGTGCTGGATGCCTGTAATGAAAATGCCTGCATCGCATGGGGCATGGGCATATTCACCGTCGATGACTTGACTCCAGGATTCTACTACATCGTCGTCGACGGCGTTTTCGGAGCTTCCGGGTCCTATAATTTAAGCATAGACTGCATCCCCGGCTCAGGAACACCCGTTCCTACAAATACACCGACATTTACGCCTACAACCGGTTATACCAATACACCTACTGATACACCCGAAATCCCGACTTCAACACCCACTGATACGCCGACAGGCGCTTCACCTACCCCCACAATTCATGCAACGCCTGGACCCATACCGACCATGAGTCCCGTGGGAATTCTCATTCTGCTCGCCGGTTTCGGCATTGCTCTGACCCTTAAAAGCAAATTGACATAAACTCGAACTCGTTGTTTGAATTAGTTCCAAAAAAATTAAAAGTTCCGGTCCTCACATTTCATGCAGGATCGGAACTTTTTATTTTTTTGCCTGCTCTCAATAAAACGCCCTGTCCCAGAACCCCTCCTCCAACTCCAGAGTTTCTCCATTCCAGCGCAATATTCCCCGCTGCTTTAAACGAAATATCAATCGCGACAGAGTTTCAGGATTAGCCCCGATAGAAGCTGCTATATCCTTCTTCGACAATTTAATCATGTATTTCTCAAGCCTGCCGTACCGTTCTTCCAGGAATTTGAAAAATCGGGTTTCAACATCATATGCCGTCAAATACAATATCCTTTCCGTCAAATAACGCTGCTTCCTCATCAATGCAGCAATGAATTCGTTACGGAAATTCCGGTCATCCAGCATGCTATGAAAAATTCCCTTTTCCAGGACGAACAATTCCGTTTCTGACGCCGTTTCCGCATTCACGGGATAAGTATCCTTCTCGAATAATACGGTTTCCGCAAAAATTTCACCAGGTTTCACCAGCTTTACGGTGGTTTCCCGTGCATCCGCTGAAGTCTTGTATAGCCTGACGACACCTGAAATAAGTAGAAAAAATGTCGAACCCGGCTGACCCTCCAAAAAAATTATCCGGTTAGCCTTATACTTCTCCAGACGCCCATGACGAAATATTTCAGCCTGAACCCTTCTATCCAGATCGCCGAAAAAATCGCTGCCCGTAAAAATCTCAAGCAAATCCATAACCATGCCGCCCCGTTCATCAAAATAAATAAACGAATCATCCAGAAAACAAATCCATTATAACGAACAAAAATAAGAAGGTCACATGCCCCAAAAAAAAGGGCTGACAATGGGGTCAGAGTCCTGCGAAAACCTTTGATGAAGCTGAAATCATTCGACTCTG
>CAZUFC010000040.1:42615-61516 GCA_964619725.1 uncultured bacterium
GATGAGCTGATGTAAGTTAGGCAATGATTTCAGCGGGGGTCAGAGCCCTGCGGAAACCTTTGATGAAGCTGAAATCATTCGACTCTGGATGAGCTGATGTAAGTTAGGCAATGATTTCAGCGGGGGTCAGAGCCCTGCGGAACGCTTTGCTTCGTCTTATTTTCAGATTTCAATGGAGCCGGCGGCAGCGCAAATTTTTTTTTTGAGAAAATTGACCTGAGTCAAGGATTTATTTTACAGAGCGGGTATCCTCAAAAACGTATTCTTTCCGGCGCTGTCCCGGCAAAGGATAATGATTAAACGCGGTAACTTAATTCTCAACTCTTTCATCAGGAGGAAAAAATTATGAAGATGTATTGTTTTCAATGTCAGGAAACAGGTAAAAACGGCTGCCTCAGCAAAGGAGCTTGCGGCAAAGATGCGGAAACATCAGCTCTGATGGACCTTTTGATTTATGTGTCCAAGGGAATTTCTGTTCTGCAGAACGGTTTAAACAATGCTCCAAAATCGGAAATGGAAACCGGACGATTTTTGACCGAATCTCTTTTCATAACCATAACTAACGCTAATTTTGATAAAAGCAGGATAATCGAATTTATTAAGTCCGGAATTGAATTAAAGAATAAATTAATCGAACAGTATGATGAAGCCGCCGTGATGTGTTTGCCTGATTCGGCGCTATGGCATTCAGACAACGTCAGCGATTTTTATAAGAAAGCATCGGTAATCGGCATAAAATCGACAACGGACGAAGATATCCGTTCATTGCGTGAAACTTTGATTTACGGATTAAAGGGAATAGCAGCCTATGCCCATCATGCTTCTGTTTTGGGTTATGAAAAAAGAAGTATTTATCAATTTATGATCGATGCGCTCGATGCTACCGTAAAAAACCTCAGTCAAAAAGAGTTAACGGAAATGGTAATAAAGGCGGGACATACGGCTGTGGATACAATGTCGCTGCTTGATAAGGCACATACGACCGTTTATGGGCATCCTGAAATATCAAAGGTCAACGTCGGGGTGAGAAATCGACCTGGAATACTCATTTCCGGTCATGATATGAAGGATATGGAAGAATTGCTGAAACAAACGGAAAATGCCGGAGTGGACGTGTACACACATGGAGAAATGCTCCCGGCGCATTATTATCCTTCCTTCAAAAAGTATGACCACTTCGCAGGCAATTACGGCGGTTCCTGGTGGAAACAAAACAAAGAATTCGAATCCTTTAACGGTCCTATCCTTATGACTACGAATTGTATCATACCTGTTCGGGAATCCTATCGAGAACGGATTTTTACTGCTGGAGCGGCGGGATATCCGGGAGTCAAGCATATTCCTGACAGAATAAACGGTCATGAAAAGGATTTTTCTGGATTGATTGAATTGGCCCGAAAATGTGATCCTCCGCAGGAATTGGAGACAGGAGAAATAGTCGGGGGATTCGCTCATAACCAGCTCACGGCACTTGCCGATAAAATAGCAGACGCCGTCAAATCAGGCGCTGTTAAACGTTTCATCGTGATGGCAGGATGCGACGGACGTCATAATTCCAGACAATACTATACCGACGTTGCCCGTGAACTTCCTCCAGATTCTGTCATCCTGACTGCAGGATGCGCAAAATATCGATACAACAAACTGAACCTCGGCGATATAAACGGCATACCCAGGGTTCTGGATGCAGGTCAATGCAACGATTCTTATTCCCTGGCAGTGATTGCCCTGAAGTTAAAGGAAATTCTTGGTGCAGCCGACGTCAACGAACTCCCCATATCCTTCGATGTCGCATGGTATGAACAAAAAGCCGTCGCCGTCCTCCTCGCCCTGCTGGCTCTCGGTTTCAAAAATATCCGGCTCGGTCCGACGTTGCCGGCATTCCTTTCACCAAACGTCGCTCAATTCCTTGTCGAAAACTTCGCCGTCAAATCGATCGATAATCCAAAAAATGACGTCGATCAAATGATGAAAGGAAAATAAAATCACAGATTGCAACGGGAAACAGCGCCTGTCCGCTAACGCCATTCACGACTCAAATTTTTATGCTGGACAGGCGCTGCGGTTTTTAATCCAAAAAGGAGTTAAGAACCGTCACTATAATATACAAACTCCGCAGATTCAGCTCCCCCGTAATGGCCCCGGTTTTCAGCAGAAGTTAAACGACGGAAACGCCGGCTTGAGCAGAGCAAAACCAAACGGAGGAGCGGGTCTGCGAAGGGATCAGAGCCCTTCGCAAACCATTGGCTGGTCTTAAATCCATTGCCCCCTGGGCAGCGGAGGCAATATCGGCAAAGGTTTCAGCGGGGGTCAGAGCCCTTCGGAAAGCATTGGGCAGACAAAAGATCGTCTCCGTACTGCTGCTCGCCCTGGTTTAACCTGGGAGATACTGGAATTTGGATATTGAGCATTTGGTTAAAGAGGAAACATTATTTTTTCCGACTGCCGAGTGCAACCGTTCATTTTTATAAAAACAACCGTTCAAAAATGAAATTACTCTTCTCTTCTGTATGCGGATCAACAAGTAAAAACAAATATCCGTAAAATTGCCTCCCTTTTAATCTATTGCAAAATAATAACTTATTATCCTTAACTAAGATTATTGCAGCGCTTCCGCACGATCAGGCATGATTTTCGCCATTTGATTCAGCGGAATTCGGAAAGGTTGCTTAGAGGCCTCGAAGCGATCAGTTTTTTAACCAGTTTTCGTAAGGAGAAGGATAATGAAAAAGTTCAAGTATCTGTGGACGGTATTGGCGGCGGCAGCCGTGTTATTGTGCGCTCAGGGAGCTGATTTGTCGGCTGACATGGGGCAGGTTCAGGACGTGACCTACGGCAGCGGCAAATGTTCGCCTTGGCTGTTGGATAAGATGGAGACTATGGATTCATCCGGGAGGTTGAACGTGATACTGACGTTGACTGAGCAGCCTTTGTCCCGAATAGCGGAAGAGGTGCGTTATGACTACTCCGGTTTGGTTGAGGGTTTGGAAAATGAGTTACGGGAAATAAACAGGATTGAATCTCATTCGGCGGAATTAACGGCTGACAAGTATGAAGAACGGGAATTGGCCGCCTACAAGGGATATGTATTGAGTGACGAGCAGTATGAGCGAAAGCAGGCAATACTGGAGGAGCTGGATGATTTGCGGACGGAGATAAATCATGAGATCGGCCGGCATGTTGAAGCGGAAACACGGGAGCAGCAGGAAGAGGTTGCGTCTCTTCTGGAGAGTTGGGGTTGTCCGGTATTAAACAGAGTACGGCTGACGAATGCGATTTCGTCAAATGTGCCTGGAGAAATGATTCCCATACTCGAAGCCGATCCTGACGTAATGTGGATAGACCTTAGCCATGTGCGTGAGGGGCATCTGAACACGAGTATATGCACGGTCGGCGCGGATACTTCATTCTGGGATGAGGGATACACGGGAGCAAGCTGCGAAGGGGGCATATTGGATTCAGGAGTGGATGAAGATCATCCGGCATTTTCCTGGAAATCGTTCCAGTCGCATGTATCGCTGGCGACAGGCAGCACATCTCCTTATTTCGATGACGTGACTTCTTCAAATGATGACCTGCACGGTCACGGGACCCACGTAACGGGCATAGTATGTTCGAATGATTCCACATATCCTGGCGTAGCGTATAACGACAACAATAATGTGAATTTGAAGGCCGCCTATAATGCATCGATAGGCGGAGCTTTCATGAACGATGACGATGCCATGGCTGCAGTGGACTGGGCGCTGTTCGACGCATCGGATGATGCCGAAGTTTTCAATTTAAGTTACGGTTCGACGGCCTCATCCGACGACAATTCCTACTGCCGGTTCTGGGATTCCGTTGTGGACGACATGGGCTGCATGGTAACGATTTCCGCGGGCAACAGCGGACCGACGGGTCGAGTGGGTTCTCCGAGCATCGCTTACAATTGCATGAGCGTAGCCAATATAAACAATAAAAATGACTGCAGCACGTCTAACGACGAGTGGCATTCAAGCAGCAGCATCGGACCGACATTGGGATACAGGTCCAAGCCTGACATCGGCGCTCCCGGAAAAAGCATCAAATCCGCCAACAACAACTGGGAAGGCATATCAGCTAATTTCGTCAATATGACGGGAACGAGTATGGCTGCTCCTCATGTAGCCGGCGCCTGTCTACTTCTGGCCGATTACGGCATAACTTCGCCCAGGGAACAGAAAGCGTTGTTGCTGAACACGGCGGATGATGTGGAAAACATAGGCGTATGGAATAAATATTACGGTCACGGCGCCTTAGACCTGGACCATGCCTGGTATCATCGCAACGACGTTTTTACTGATTACGTGTACGATTCCCGATATGAGGTTGAAGACCGTTACAGATTGTATACGGGACATATGTACGAAGATGACAGAATAACGATGGTCCGTAACCGCCACGCGGACTATAACGGCGATTATCCCACCGATTATTACGATTTAAGCAATATTAACCTGTATCTGTACAGGGAAACGACCAATGCGATGCTGGACGCGGACACCGGAAGCACAGACAACGTATGCATGGTGGAACAGGAAGACTATTCCGGCGTAGATGTAGTAGCGAAAGTAAGGAGTTACGGGGAATTCGAACATAATTCAGGATGGGACTTCTTCGCAATGGCCACCGAAGAAGGTTTCGAGCCGGCGGAAGTGGACCTCTCCGTCAGCCTCTCCAGAACGACTTATGATTTCATAATCTTTTACCTGGTCGAAATCGTCGTTTCGGTCACCAACGACGGGAACGTCCGGGCGCACGATTGCGATGTAGTCCTGGACATTCCGGACGACTGGACATGGTACGAAGGGTACGACGGAACAATGAACATCGGAGACGTAGACCCCGGAGAAACCGTCGAATGCACATTCATCGCAGCCGATGACGAACTGGGATTCTATTCTCTCACCGCTGAGGTCGAAAGCCTCAGCTACGGCGAAACCTTCTCCGATTCCGTCACCCGCATCTATCGTCCTATGATTCCATTACCCTGAAAATTATTCCTCCTTAGTCATATAAATCACCACGGCGGACCGCTTAAAAAAAAACGGCCCGTCGCTTTTTTATTATTCCCTGATTATTTCCGGTCTTTTTTATTGAGAATTAGCGTCCTGAACACAAAAAATATGAAGTCCTGAAGCAGATCAGGCGCCGTTTTTCTCATGCGGGTGAGTTTTGTTCGCATTCGGTCCCATCTGGTCGGATTACCGGTCTTTGTTGCGTACAGGATCGAATCCGCCAAGCCTACGTTCTTAAAGCCATTCCGGTTAAATATAACTTCATGGGCGGCTTTTCTGACTTCGGGCCAACCGGTCATTCGGTATTTCTTTATGAACATGTGATAAGGGGAGAGACAATAGCGCATGGCGCAGGTCGTATCATGAAAGGCTATTATGCCGCCGTCGACTACAAAAGGAGACCAGAAAAAAAAATCCGCTTTGACGGATTCGTAATCATGAGCGCCGTCAATAAATAGCAGTTCAATCGGCTTATTCCATTTCGAAACGGCTTTTTCCGACGTATGGACGATAGGTTTTACCAGATCGCTCAACCCTGCAGTATCAAGGTTTTTCGTAAATTCCTCCAAAGTCGATTGCTGCTGCAGCTCGGTATGCAGAGAAGTCTGAGCATGAGGATCAATGGCATAGACTTTTGTTTTTTTGCCGGCTTTAGAACCTCCGGCCAGCCAGACAGTGGATTTTCCTTTCCAGGAGCCTATTTCCACTACAACGCCCCTGCCTGAGACGCTTTTCGCAGCCTGATACAGGAAGCTTCCCTCCCTGTTCGTCAACCAACCCTCGATATTCTCCGCCGAATTTTTGATTTCATCAAAATATCTTTTCTTCATAGACTCCTTTATTTTGAACAGGTTTAGTTATTATTTTCTGAATCTTGATGTATTTTTCAAGAGGCTTCATTTTTTCGAGCGTTCAATTTCAAAGTAAACTTGGTAGTGACCCCGCCGTTTTCTTCAAGGATAATTTCGCCGCCGTGGGCTCTTGCGATTTCCCTTCCCATCCCGACATCCGGCGAACAACGGCATATATCCGGGCGATCAGCTCCTCCATATGAAAACGGCTATTTTCTTTCCGTCTTTTACAACAAGAACCTTCATCCCGGCAAAAATAATACAGGGCAGAACAAGGAACTGCAACATTACAATTTCGTCATTTTTCCGCTTAAACAGATATAAGACAAATGCATTTTTCCGAAACCTTCCAGAAACTATGCCTCTTCAGCCAAAATCATTCCTAATGCTTATAAACCATAGATTCGAGGGGGGAGCCCCGGCTTTTGAGCAGTTCCGATAATAGCTGCATCACCCGCCGTATCAGATAAATCAACGCCGGCTGGATTGGCGGACTCAATCCGCCCTGACCCGGTTAGTCGTCTTTTCCTTTATAGTTCATCTTATTGATGCGTGATTCCGATACATCCTCGACCGGGAATTCGCTGTCCTTATTCCGACTGCCGGCGAGTATGGCGCCGACCGGATCGACACCGATTCCGACGCCGACCGAAGCAAAGCGCCGTCAGCCCGACCAACCACCCGGATGAACCGGACGGCGAAAACGCTTTTTCAAAAGCCGACGCGGATTCGTCGCCACCGGTTATCCTAAGCCGTTAGTTTCAGGTGTCGCCCATGGAGAAACAGATAGTTGAGCATTGCATACAGAATTGGTATAGTATAGGCGTGTCACAAGGAGGTAACCTTATGACTGAAGATGCAACGAAAGTGTTAGAGGCAGCGTTGATGTTGCCGGTGAACGAGCGGGCTTCCATCGCAGGAATGCTTTTGGAGAGTCTTGATGAAACGGTTGACGAAAAGGTGGAACAGGCTTGGTCTAAAGAAATTGCTCGGCGAATCCAGGAGATTGATGAGGGTAAGGTTATAACCGTCCCTTGGTCAGTGGCTAGAGAACAAATCATGGGTGGAAAATAATTGGCGACCGTTGAGCTTCATCCCGAGGCGATTGCTGAGGCAGCACAAGCACGGAAGTGGTACGCCGAGAGAAGTGAACGAGCGGCGGATGGTTTTATTCAAGAACTCGATCAGGCAATTGACAGAATTTCAGAAGCGCCGGAGCGATGGCCCAATTATCTTCATGGAACCCGGCGATATCTGATGCGACGCTATCCATATTTCGTTGTATATCGGGGCCCTGGAGAAAAGGTAGAAGTGGTTGCTATTGCACACGGCCGTAGGAAACCTGGCTATTGGCGACGGCGAAAGGTGCACAACTGACAAGCGGATGAACCGGACGGCGAAAACGCTTTTTTTGCGACGGGCTCTGCCCCCTTTCCGTTAAAGGCAATAGCGCATGGCGCAGGTCGTATCATGAAAGGCGATTATGCCGCCGTCAATTACAAATGGAGATTAGGACAGAAAATCAGTTGTAACGGAATCATAATCATGTGCTCCGTCGATAAAAAGCGGGTCAATCGGCTCATCCCATTTTGCAACAACATTTTCCGACGTTTCGACGACCGGTTTCACCATGTCCTTCATTCCTGCCGCCTTCAGGTTCTCCGTAAATTCATCTAAAGTCGATTTCTGTTGCAACTCGCTGTGCAGGTTAGTCTGAGTGTGAGGATCAATCGCATAGACTTTTGTTTTTTTGCCGGCTTTAGAACCTCCGGCCAGACATACAGTGGATTTTTCTTTCCAGGAACCCATTTCCACTATGACGCCTTTGCCGGAGCAACTTTTCGCCGCTTGATAGAGAAAAAAACCTCCCTGTTCGTCAACCAGCCTTCAATGTCGTCCGCTGCTTTTTTTATTTCATCAGAATAACTTTTTTTCATGGATTCCTTCATTTTGAATAGTATTGGATTATTCTTTCCTTATCTTTCATATATTTTCAGGAACTGTCTCTTTTTCGAGCGTTCAATTTCAAAGTAAACCTGGTAATGCCCCCGCCGCTTTCTTCAAGGACAATATCGCCGCCGTGGGCTCTTGCGATTTCCCTGGAGAGCGCCAGCCCCAGTCCGAAACCCTCTTTTTTACGGTTGTGAGCCGGATTGCCCCGGAAAAAGCGGTCGAAATTTTTATCCTGAAGGTCTTCTGGGATATTTTTGCCGGCATTGGCAATGGTCAGGAGTATCCGGTCTTTCCGTTTTTTGAGCGAAACTCGGATGAATCCGTTTTGAATATTATATTTAACGGCATTGTCCGTAAGGTTGAGCAATGCCTGCTCAAGCAGTCGCTTATCGCCGTCAGTCCAGATATCCGGTTCGATTTCAGATTCAAACTTGAGATTGGGATTCATGGCGGGAACATCTTCTGTAATCTCTTTCACCAGGAGGCTGAAGTCGAGAGGTTCTTTATGAAGGGGAAGTCTTCCGGAATCTGCCTGGGAGAGCAGCAGGAGTTTCTGCGTAATGGATTTAAGCCTGGCTGTTTCTTCCAGGAGATTGCTGAAAGTTCTTTGAATGTCAATACCGGGCGGAGCGTTTTGAACGGCCTGTTCCAATTCGCCCTAGATGATGGTAAGGGGCGTTTTTAGTTCATGAGCGGCGTCGATACATGCCAGACGATCTGTTACAGCGATTCTCAGGAGATCGCATGCCCGCAGCAGCCGGGTCAGTCTTATTACGGACAGGATGCCCAGTATGACGGCGCGCTGCCGGCCTACCAGGATAACGGTGATGGAACGATCACCGATTTGAATACCGGATTAATGTGGCAGAAAACTCCGGACCTGGAAAATAAAAGAACATGGCAGGATGTTATTTCAGAAGCTGAAACGTTCCAGTTAGCAGGTCACCAGTCTGGCGGCTCCCGACAATATAAGGAACTATACTCGCTCATCGATTTCAGCGGCGATACGCTTGATTGGGAGGAAGCGCTGCAATATGCGGAAGAATTGGTGCATGCCGGTTACGACGACTGAAGATTGCCCTATGCCAAAGAATTGCAGAGCATAGTGGATTACACCAGAGCTCCGGACGCTCAGGAACCATCGCAAGTCGGACCCGCCATTGATCCGATGTTTGAAATAACGGATGATGATTCCTTTTTCTGGCCCGAAACAGGCGAAGGCTCCTTCCAGGGCATAAGGTTCCTGGCTGCCATGCTGACGCTGGATTTGACAGTGTTACTGGATGGATTACAAGGGCCGGCTCTGTGGAAATTCGGATTCGAACCCTAAATTATGCGGCCAAAAAAGCTCAAAGTCCTGCAGTAGCTGAGTATGCGAAATATAAGGGCACAAACGTCAGTTTGTGCTCCGGCGATTCACTGTATGGAGCCGTTGAAAACACATATCCTCCGGGACTTTCCTGATGCTTGTTCAGAAACATATGCATACTTTTTAATCGTCCGGAAGAACCGGCTTTGACTTCAACGGGAACGATACGACCATTTATCTCCGCCAGATAGTCTACTTCCGCTGAACTGCTTTTTGCGGCTCGCGACCAGTAATAAAGGTTTCTCTTTTGAGTAATCATCATCTCCTGCCCTACGAACTGCTCTGCCGCAGCGCCGCGGTAAATATTCAACAAATCGGATTCGGCATACTCCCTGTCAAGCGACATACCGCATAATCTCGCCATAAGCCCGATATCGACCGTCAAAGCCTTGAACCTCTTGGGTGAAGCTGTTCTGCCAAGCGGCAAACCGGCAGGATTCACGGACGGAACCTGATGGATCACCCGGGCTTTTACCAGCAGTTCAAACGCCTTTTTTATCGTGGGATTCGAGTATCCTTCCGCAAGATGAGCATATTTTATCTGACGTCCGACCCTGACGCCCACGGATCGAAAAACCGATTCAAGACAACGCTTGTCCGCATACGGAGCATACTTTGAAAAATCCTGAACATAAGTCTCGATTATTTCCTCATGCACTTTGAAGCTTTCCTTGATCGATCCAGTTTCGATATACGCCTTCACGCTTTCCGGCATGCCGCCGATGAAAAAATACCGATGCAATTCATCCAACAACATTCTGTGAACCGGTTCAGGCAGCTTCGACGGCCTTTCCCCCAGCAAATGCGCCGCCTTTTCCCGTCCCGAAGCTTTCAGATACTCACGGAAACTTAGCGGATACATTTCCAAAAACTGAACGCGTCCCACAGGAAAAGCGATGTCCTCCAATGCCAATTCCAGCAGCGACCCGGCTGCAACCACTTGCAGATTACTCATTTCTTCATGAAAATAACGAAGCGCCGTGACAGCACGGGGACAAGCCTGTATCTCGTCAAAAAAAAGCAAAGTTTCACCAACCCTTATTTCCCGGTCAAGCAATACCTCAAAATCTGCCGTAATCCGCCGCGGATCAAGATCATCCTCAAATACCCGATGAAAATTACGGTTTCTTTCCAGGTCTATCGTAACGATATTCCCCGGGAAATACTTTTCGCCGAAACGTTTAACGGAATAGGTCTTCCCAACCTGACGAGCCCCTCTGACTATCAGGGGTTTCCTCCGTTGTGAGTTTTTCCATTGAACGAGCGCTTCTTCAACATCTCTTTTCATTCAGGCATTCCTCCGACAGTCATAATAGCAGGAATCGCGATTTTTTTAAATTACTTTTAATTTTATTAGGTCATAATTTTGAATTGTCTTCAAAAAGGAAAGGTTTCAATTCGATGTTTAATATTGTTCGAAAAGGCGTATTTCGAGGATACAGTTTTCGCAGCCTTGAATAATTGATAAGCTTTTAAAATCTGATAAAGACAAAATACATCCGCTATTAGTTTTTTTGTTCCGATTGCGATACCGAACCGAACGGCCTGATTATCGACAGCGGCTGCTTTGCGACGGGCTCTGACCCCTTTCCTGACACTTTTCCCAACAGCCTGATCATCCCTAAGACGGAGGAGATGATGAACGCTTGAATTGAATAGATCACTGATTTTATTCAAAAACCGAACAGGTCGTCTATTCTTCGTAAAAGTTTCTGTTCGCGTCTTTTCCGGTTGATGTAGAGGCGCTCCCGATTTAAACCGGTTACGGGGAGAAAATCAATATTTTTAACAACTTCGAATTCCGGTTCTATCTCTTCTTTTTTATGAAAAGCGCCTTCATGCAAAAATGTTTTTTCAATACTGTTATTACGCAGATAATCAATCCATTTGCGAACATTTTCCTTGTGATAGCCCTTTTTTTCCGCTGCTGCAGCCAGAAGAGCGTATTCCCGTTTGAGGCTGGTGTTGAAGATTCCAGGATTATCCGTATTAACCACCACCTGTGTTTTTCGATTGTTTTTTTCATCCAGCCCATGAGCGTTAAACGAAAAAACGGGATGCTCCGTCAATTCGCCGAACCCGCCGATAAGATAATTTGACGAAGGACAGACCTCAATCGTCACCTCTCGATCCGCTATTTCCTGCAGGACTTTTTCTCTTATTTCATGAAAGCATTTGACCCAATCGAATTCGAATTCTTCCCATTTCACTTTTTTCCTGGCTTCGATGTAGTATTCGACATTAAACTGGTAACGCCAAAGGTATTTGATAGCGGCAAGGGGAACGAGTCCCTCGAAAAGGTCATTCAGTCCGACTGTGGTAGCTCGCCATTCCATGTTTTCCGGAAGGGTTCTCAAGTCGCGTACGGCAGAACATAGAAACCAGTTTTTGGATTTGCCTGCGTCGCACAGTTCCAGGTTCACACTGTCGCCTTGCGACAAAAGGCAATGCCCTGTTTTAACGCACGAACGAAAGTTGCCCTGCATGGATGCCGGACATATTCGGTTTAGGGAATATCCCTTGTGGACATCCATTGGCGAACCGCCGCAAACTAAACCTTCAGGATGAGTTCCCGCATTCCAACCCAGGTTCTCCAGAATACTGAAAAATTCCACAGGGTCCATCCATCTCATTTTCCAGGCAGCCGCCAGCAGATCGTTCAGTCCCTCAGTAGTCGGCGGAACAGTTTCATTCCAGTAAAGTTCATTAAACTCCCTGGCGATATAATTTTCCAGCCGTTTTATTTCCTCATCGCAATGGGAGCAGAAACGAAGCATGTGATGTATCCATACCCAATTATCCAGTCGTTCTTCACGGGGCATTTGAGGATCAGTCCCTGCGGTTTTGATCCATTTTTCGGGATCGATGCCCAGGACTATGCCGTGGCCGATTCTGTCACCTGGTCTTAAATCGAGAAAATGCAACGCTTCATAAACCGCCCGCAGTCCGGAAATAGGATGATGAAACGATTCGCCGACGTGATAGGTGGCTTTCAAAGGTTCGATATCGCAACGATGAACCGTATCCGTGAATCTCCGGAATGCAAGAGGCAACGAACGGCGCAGATATCGAAAGGCAGGCGCGAATATTTCCGGGGATGCATCCCGCTCATGACGCGCCGCATCAATCGCCAAAATTGCAGCAGCGGCGTCAGGGTCTTCTGCTCGATACTTCTCCAGGTTCAGCGCAATTTTTTTTATCTCCCGACGAAGCCGCCGGTGACGAATAACCGGCGTCCATACCGTCTGCCATTCCTCCGTCTTTTTTGGGGGTCGAGTTTGTGGAGGCATCTTGATAAGATGAGCAACCAGTCCGAAATCTCTTCCCAACCGGTAATCCTCAGAAAACAAAGTATGATAATAAGCCTCGATCCACGAGCTTAGCGTTTCCCGTTCTGGCGTTACCCTGCCCTCAACTCTCTGTCGCCGATCATTAGTCACGGATTGTAAGATGTAATGCTGACGACTTCGGCTCCAGTTAGGCGATAATTTTCTGGCCGGCGAATCATACCAGTCCAGAAAATTCAAAAATCCCAACCGTTTAGAATGCTGAGTCACAGCCTGATGGAAGATATTCTGAATCGCCAGATAAGCGAAAAGAACCGGACGATACCAATGAGGCAGTTCTTTTCCATGTCTTCGCAATGTGATGAAAGCTTTAATTAAAAATTGACGCTCCTGTAGATAAAAATTGCCTGCTCCGGCTTCAGGAGAAAGAAATGCCGGCGAAAAATTTACCCCAAAAGAATACTGCCGGTGTAAATTATCGGCGATAAACATTCCAGCGGATATGGCCAGATCATCAGTTTCTCCTGCCGCTGAGAGAACCTCAAAATGAGACTTGACCATTATCGCCCGTTGATACTTTTCAAGAATCGAATAAATGCATGAACTGCGGAATCCCTGAAAGAGAGCGATCACAACCCCCAGCATGTGGCGCATAATGTGAATATCTTTTAACCTCTGATAAATTAGAGCGTTCAGTTGTCCCTCATCCAGTCTCCTTTTCCACTCTCTTAATTTCTTAATACTTCGTAAAGCCCTGGATTGGGTCACTAACTCGCTCCACAAATCAAGCGTAGAAGGAACCCCGCCAAGATGAACATGGCATTCCACCATTTCCGCACGGAGAGGAAATTTCAAATATTGAGCATCCGTACGAAGATAAGGAGGCCAATCAATGAACGCACCCTCGCTCCGCCCGTCCCTCATATTCGCAATATGCTCGGCGACACGCCAACAGGCCAATTGATCCGGTACGACCAGTAACCCAGCATCCATTAATTCAAGCATCATATCATGTTTCACGAAAGGACAATGCCCGTTCAATTTTAAATAACGCCGCGAAAGAGTAGACAATGCCAGTCCCAGAACTCCGATCGAACTGTGTCGCTCGGAAATCTCCAAAACATTCTCTAGCAGATATTCGATTTGCTCAAGCGGCATATTGGGACGCCCCAGCCCCACTCCATTCATTATTCCACGTAATCGTTCTTTCTGACGTTTTTCATAATCGCCTGGACGCAAACTGATCAGCAATTCGTCCAATCTTAGAAAGGCTTGGCTCGATAAACATTTCAGCCAGAATTCTATGTCGGTGGAGGGTTTCATTTGCTTTTTAAATAGGCTTATTCAGTTTTTTCTTTGGGCTGACAGCTTCTTTTAGCTTCTGTCTTATTTGTATCGACATCCTGCGATGAATCTGATCCATTTTTTGTTTTTAGTATTTTATCGTCAATAGACCCCTTCACCGCCATGGCCAGATGATTTAAATACTTTTCAGCATCCCGGTAAGGCTTTATATCGGCCACAAGACAATTAAGCATTGCTATCAATGCTTTACGACGCTGTTCAATATCTCTGATTGCCTCACTCTGCCTATCGTTGCTTACTTCAGAATATCTGACGTCAAGCCCGCACCAGGACAATCCCATCAACTCAAGCGGATAGTATAAAGAGTGTACTTTTTTCGAAATAGTTGCATCCTTTTTTTCACATTCATCAATCGTTACTATTGATGATTCATCATCAAGGAGTATGCGCCCGCCGTCTAGTCTATCCAATGGATCTAAAGAAATCAAAGGTAAACTTCCGAAACAAACCAACAATGCCAAATTCAAAGCCTTTTTTAAATCTCCGTTTATATGTTCAATGATCTTGTTCCACTGCCGTATTCTAAAATCCTTATTTATCCTTATCGATTTAACATGAGTGCGTTTACCAGAATCTTCTCCCGCAGCAATCATGAAGCACGCAAATTTGTTATTTCCATCTTTTCGGTATACTGTTGCATTGACGTTCTCAAATTCACCTTGGTCAGAATGCTTTTTTAAAATTTTCCGTATTTCCATGTCGTCGTCCAATGGACCGCCCCAATGTAAGAAACAACCAATTGTAGGAAACGAGGCTAATGCTAAAAAAGTATCGCTCCATTTCCATAGGCTTTTTGTTTTGATAGCGCTCTGAAGGTATTTCAGATTCTGATAAAGGGGATGATAAGCTCCTTCTGATTCATTAGCTGCTCTAGGCGGTTTCTTGTTGACAGAACTTCTTTGCAATGAAGGTCTTTCAACGCTTCGTCCTTTTTCCTTTTTTTTCGATTTAGCTTGATTTTCTTCTTCTTTTTTCTCTTCGGGTTCTTCCTCAGCGGGTTTTTCTCCATCATTGCGACATGTGCAGTCGTCCGTATCGAAAGTTGATTTATACTCCAACGTTTCGATCAAAACGGAATTGAGAAAATGATATATCCATCTTTGAATGATATCGCCGGCGCCCGACCATTGACCGACATAACTTTCCTCGTCGCCGATGTCCTCCAGAAATGTCTCGATAGTCTTTTGAATTTGATTGAAATTCGGTTTACAGCGATTTTTGGAATACCAATGACGTCCCCAATAAGCAACCCATTCAGTAACGGCTGCGCCCAGCCATTTCAATGTTTGATCCCATGCTTGTTTTCGGCATGATTCCAGATCGTTTCTATCTTGAATCGTTATACAATTATCTTTAGAAAAACCAACACCTGGATTTGTCGCAATTTTTTTATCATCATCAATCCATTCCGGGTCAGGAAATTTATGCCATGCCAATCCTAAACCTGCTTTGTTGTTCTTAAATAAAGGATAAAAATCCGCTGGATCAGAGGCGGCATCTATTTCTTCGGTAATTTTTTTCCAATACTCGCCCAATTCATCATATTCATCCTTTTCCTTTGGGGGAGGCGGTGATGGCGGAGCCATACCCATTTCAAACGGAGCCCACGCTCCCGCCGTGGGTTCTAGTTCTGTTTTCAATTTTCTGTAAATTATCTTGAACAAGTCCTTTTTCCTTATTTGAGTAATATCTGTAATCTTTTCATAAATATTCGCTGCTAATCGAATAACTTCTTTGACGATACTCAAACCGTTCCAGCAATTCAAGTATGTTTGACCGCCTTCTGAAGTTGTCCAGCAATTTAATAACAGCCTAGGTAAAGCGCCGGCCAAGCGGTCGAAAAAATCTGGCGACGTGGCCATCTCAGGAATTTTCGGTATCTTTTCATTTACAAGGCGAGTTAACTTTGCTTCTTCCTCATTTAAGATGAAAAGATCAGTTATTTCGTCTTTTTGGAATACGCCCGGCAAATATTCCGAAGACCATTTAAAGCAGGATCGATCTGCCCAATAATCTCTTTTCGGCGTTAAAAACTCATTGCATCTGGTTCTCATTTCTTTCCTGTATCTAGTTAAATTTCTTCTTTCCGGATTTCCGAGTATTTTGCGCCATCCAGCTCTGGGAGACGGATCGTTAATGTCCAATAGATTTTCTAAGGCTCCGGGCCGATCACATAATTTTACAACGCCAGGCTTTATATTAGCTTTTCTTGCGACCCAGGGAACCAGTCTTGCATATAATTGCCTCTGTGAATCCTTCAAATTAAGTTGCAGATGTCGAGCCTGCCTTGATCGTTCATCAGAAGGCAGGGACATCAAATAGTAACCTGGGACGCACAAATCGAGTCCCAGACTGATTATGCCGGGGACACTTCTTCCATCAAGATTTGCTTCAACAGCAAATCTAAAGAATGCAAGAATCAAATTTACGTTTACACTGTCCGTTCTGGCATCAAGACGAAGCATTGATTCATCTGACATTTCGTTAGTCAGCAGGAAATTCAATATGAATAATCCCACACGATCTTCCTTGATTAAAGCTTTCAACTCCTGTGGGGACAACTGGTTCAATTCAAGATTCCCGCGCCAGTTATGGAACATATCGATCAAAAGGTTGTTTTTTCTTTTTAATTCTTTTTGATGCTGAACCTTCCCATTATAATTACCTGACTTATTTTTATTTTTTATTTCAACAACTCGTTCTGTTTCAAGAAGACAAAAATAAATAAAACGTCTGACGTCTCTGGGAATTAGAAAACGATAAATATTAAAAAGAAATTCCAAATCAGCATAGAAGAAGTCATCACAAGCCTTTTCGATTCTCAAGCAATCGCGTAATACGCTGTTGAAATAATCCTTTTTAAATGCGATCACATTTTTCATTTCACTATTGCCAGTATTCTCTTGTGTTTGGTCGATAGCCCTTCTCTCATTTCGGGGAATACTTTCCTTTATTTTAAGAAAAATTCTATCGAAATCCATATCAATCATATCGGGAAGATAGACTCGCATATGGGGCGGCAACAATTTTTTCAGATATTGGTGTGTTAGGTCTTCGATGAAAGAATCTTCGGAAAGAAAATGGTGAGATGTCTCCGATTTCAAATTGATAAGCCCCCGACGTAACTGGCGACTAAATGAATTTTTTAGTGTTTGCGAATACATTTCTATATCGCCTGTCACCATTATCAGCATTTTATTGGACGTTAAATAGCGTCTCAGTGATTCCAGGACTTCCTCGCCGCGATTAAAAGACATATCGACATCATCAATTGCGATAACGGCCATTTCCTTCCCCACCAAATCAAGGTATACGTCGATAAACTCCCATAAAGCCCTTTCCAGGTTATAACCCGAACGAAATTGCATGGTTTCTTCAAGCATGCCCTCCGTATCATACTCGTTAAATGCTTTTTCCAGTCTGTTTATATTCAATGTAACAGGCAGTTGCTTTATTACCTTCGCCAGAGCCGTCCTGAATTTATCGGACTTTTCCTTCATAACATCCCGGCCCAATTGGCAGATTTTTTTATTCAGACATTGCTGTGCTCTGTAATTAAGATCAGCGAATATAGTTGAGACAATATTATCTTTTTTCTGCATCATTGCAGGCTCGACAAGACCACAAATACTTATTTTACCGGATATTTCATCCAACTTGCTTTTCTCGGAAGCAATTCTTTTTTCGGAATTGATTTCTGTGCCCTCTCCTTCCAATTTAACGAGGCTTTCAGAATAGTTTTTTCTATAATCCAGTTCATCCTTTTGATCCTTATCATCAAGCAACCTGATCAAACTATGCAAAAATGAGGTTTTTCCTGCACCCCTTCTTCCCAATATCCCAAGATTCAAGTGTCGACGCCTCAGTTTCCATACCGTTTCTTCATCATCGAAGGTTTTATTTTGTTTTTCAAAACTTAATTGACTCAGCGCCTTTTCGATATGTTCGATCGCTTGTTTTATCTGGTGAATATATATTTGAGATTCGGCATCGATGGGTTGAGCATCTTTTAAGTTCGATATGTCTATGATGATGTCGTTTTTTCGTGTTAAATCGGTCATTTTCTTTCCGCTCCTTGCTAATCTCGCTTATAGGCCAGACGGCTGGCTCTGGCCGCCCCGATTAAATCCAGCTTGCTTTCTCCCATGGGCTGATCATAATCATCCAAAGTATGGAACCTGACGGTTAAGCCATTCTGAAGTTCCAACTCATCCATGATGTCCCAATACAACTTCTGCCAATCGCGTGCTTTGACCTGGAGATTCCGTAGTTTTTCATCGAATTTTTCTCCCTCTTTCGGGGCTAAAAGTTCATGCACTCCATGAGGTTTCATTACCAGCGGATGTAAGCCTAACTCTGCGCAAACCATGCTGTAGAAGTCATGAATCCATTCTGTTATTTCAGCGATCAATGCAAATCTGCTTTCGCTGGAATCTATTAGTTTGTTTTTCTCAAAGGATTCATGGGAGCAATCGATCAATTTCCATATTTTTTTGAGTTTTGATTTATCCAGCAAATCCTCAATTTCTATTTTTCTTGTTGGATTGCCCGTTTTCAATATTTCTCTAGTCTTCTCCCAGGACTTTTCGACCAATTCAAATAATTGTAATACTTCTTTTACCGCTTCAATGGACTCTTTATATTTTTCAGTGCCGCTCAATTCCTTTTTAATTTTGCTGCATTTTTGTTTCCTCAGTTTACTTTCAACTTCGTAAGTAAAATTATACGCATAAACTTTGGTAAATCCTTTGAATAGTTCATCCCTATTTCCAACTTCCAGCACCATTGACTGGTCTTGAAGGACTCGGCTCTTTATTTTTGTTAATATGTCACTCAAGCATTCATAATTACTTTCTCCCAGCCTTTTTTTTACTTTTTCAGACTCGAAATACAGACTCTTATTCATCACATCGACCAGTATTTCTTTTAAATCAGTTCGATTCAAAATTTTCTCGATACTTGTTTTCGGCGCTTTTTTCGTATTTCAGACTTCGTTAAGGCAAAATTTAAAGTCATTTAAATTAAATTAGTTGAGCA
>CAZUFC010000041.1:0-45355 GCA_964619725.1 uncultured bacterium
TGATCTGTACAGTCGTTTGAAAGCAAAGTAGGGCAATCATTTGAATCGATCGATTGCGATTACGAGCACGAACGCCGCTCCGCTGAGCGCGATAGTTCTGATTGATTATCGAGATCACAATTTGTAACCCCGATTTGATCAGTCCCGAATTTAATAAACCGATTTTTTTTGTTGAGACAAATTGCAATCGGCGTATGATTATTCCACGATCTTTGTGATTGATAATTCACATTTTTTTTCCTTGTGATTCGTTTCGGTGGAGAAACGACAAAACGACAAAACGATAAAACGACAAAGGGACCAAAGGGACATGCTGTTATTTTAACGTCAAATTTTGGAAACACGACTCATCTGTTGTTAAAAGCCGCATTAACCGTGTTACAGTTTCAGCCGTATCGGTTAAATTTAACCACGGTTCTTCCAAAAACCCGATCATCCTCCTGCCATCCAACCAACAACCCATCCCACCACCCAATCGTCCCCCTTCAAACCTTCCAACTTTCCACCCATCCATCCATCCATCCAACGTTCCAATCTTCCAATCCTCCCCCTCCGTTTCTACTTCTTGAAACGCGGGCAGAAAAATGATAATTGACGGAAGGGCGCGCCAAGGGAAAGCGCTAAGCTGTTTTACATTGAGATGTGGTCAAATGGGAGTTTCATTAATGCGATCCGGCAAACTGTAAAAAATTTAAGGGCAGCGCTGACGTGTACTGTGCAGCCTTAGAGAAAAAGGAAATGGATATCCGGTTTCTTTTGGCGCTTAAGGCAGAATGCGGCATTTGACTTACGGCTGCTTGCCTGTTCTTTTAAATAATGGGAAAATACAGTTCCTGGAGGGTTTGAAGCCGAGTAATCGTTATGCAAATTAATTTAGCCCAGATCAGCAAATGTGCTGAAAAAACCGGATTGGGAACGGATTTCATTAAAGACAGGATCGAGGTCAACCGCCGCCGAGTTCTTGTCACAAGAGACATATTGCAGAAAAGAGGACTGGATATTTCAAAATCTGATGTACTGGAAGTGGGAAGTCATATCGGAATCGGTCTTATTTTGACCGATACGTAGGGAATATGCATCGGTGTTGAATATTTCGGAGAGAACTGCGCCAGGGCCGGCATCCTGGCTGAGGCTTTCGGAAAGAATTCAGTCGCGTTCATTCGCTGCACGGCAGCCGCGCTTCCCTTTTCAAGCAATACCTTTGATTTTCTTCAGACGCATCATGTCATTGAACATATTCCTCCTGCAATATGGCCGGAATATTTCAGCGAAGCGGCACGCGTACTGAAACGGGGCGGCATCTGTTCCCTTTCCTTTCCTCAGCGTTACTTCCCCATAGAGGGTCATTACATGCTTCCTTTCCTTCATTGGATGCCTCAAAAAATACGGCCGTTTTACGCTCGCTTTTCACCGCGTTCCAGACATCTCCATGAGGCGAAAAAAACTTACCAGAATACCAATGAAAATAATAAAGAACTGACTATAACCGAAATACCCTCCTGTCGAACCGTCATCGATTTAGCCTCACGAAATTTTTCAATCATTGAGGATATTACTGGAGAATTTCTTGAGCATCCTCTTATGCAGAAAAGTCTGGGAAAGTTAAAATCAGGCATCGCAGGCATGCTCATCAATTCCTGGATTTGCCCTGAACGAAAACTGCTGTTGCGCAAATAAATTCAGTAATTCAGAAACCTTATTGCAACAAGGAGCGGATCAAACCAGGTTTTCAATTATTCTTTCAATATTCAACTCAGCTTCAGATATCTTCTCTTTCAATAAATCACCGTCATAATCCACATTGAAGACCGTCTCTTTCGGGCCGTCGCCGACAAGGTCGAAATATCGAAGATTCAAATCTTCCGCCAGAGTTGTAACCTTGGGAGAATAAGCTAAAATCATAACCGGCTTGCGGGTCAGCAATCCCAGAATGACCGAATGATAGCGCGTCGCTATGATTTTATCCGATTCGCAGAATAGTCTGAAAGCCTCTGCCGGATAACGCAGCTTCATCATTATTACATCAAGATCGCTCAATTCCTTATCGTAAAACTCCAGGTCCTCTCCCACAAAAGGAATCAGGTATATATTCGATTTTTTCGATAGTTCCCTGATTTTTTGCTTTATTTGGGGCAGCCATTTCAGATCGAAAATACCGTTCAGAACCAGGGCTATGTTTTCAGCGCCCTTTTTTTCTGTCCGACGGCGCTCCTTAAAATATTTCATATTGTAATAGTGCATGAAAAAATTGTTCCTGAGAGAAAAGTCCCTGATATCCGCATTCCTGTCGAACAACCAGGCCGGACATGCAAGCGTCTCAGGGGATAGTCCTATGGTTTGACGGAGTTCCTCTCGGCTGCCGGCGTCCCTTACTGATACATATTTCGCACTGTGCAGTTTCATCAGATGAGCCCGGTCGCTCGCTTCAATTCCCGCCAGTCCTTGAGTGCCCACTCCGATGTACATCACGTTTCTGCTTTCAGTTATGAAACTGGTCCTGAGATAAAGGTTGTTCTTATAGAAAATATGGAAAATACCGCCCCCGCCGGCGACTATGTTTCTGCATGGCGGTTTGGTGCAAAACCTGCTTACCCGCATCGAACGTATCCCCCTTTTTTTCAGCTCGCTCTTTAAAACTTGTCCGATTGCGATATCCCCGATGTTAGTCGTATAATAACTCCCGTGCAACACTACTTTCGGTCTGAGAAACCAAACCTTAAGATAATCGAAAAGAGGCATTACCTTTGTCACGAACGATTTTATCCTTGGCGTCGAATATTTGAATCTCATTTTTGAATGATCATGCTTGTTTGAAATTTTCCTGCTGCCGAATCTTGATCTATCACTTGAAGAACATCCTGAACCTGGATTTTCAACATATTGTTTTCTGCGGTTTTAAAACGAATACCCGGCCTGGTTCCCCGGAAGGGGTATTTATAGAGTCTCGAATCGGTTCTGCCGATTATCACGGCGTTTTCGTTAAATGGTTTAATCCTCGAATAAAGCGTCGGCCCCCATAAAACGTATTGTCTGATTTTAAAAATGGAACCGATATGCATAAGGGATGTGTCTGCGGTTACCAGGGCATCACAATAACTGATCATGGCCGCGATCTGATTCAATGTTCCCGAACAGGAGATAATTCCCGGAAGCTTTTTGAACGGTTTTACTTCTTCTTCAGTACCGAGGGCCGTAACGCAGAAATGTTTTTTAAGCGCTTGAGCGAGCTGTATGAACCTTTCCATCGGCCATTTTTTTTCTTTAATGGCGCTCAGGTTCGGATGTATTCCCATGACAGGCCTGTCGTCGAATGATTTTTTGATTTTATCGGCCCATGCTCTATCTTCTGCTGAGATGCTGATGGAAAGTTTGTGGGATGCCGACTGCGGGTCGATCCCGAAGAATTTCAGCAATTCCAGGTTTTGTTGAATATCGTGAAGTTCGCAGTTTGCCGGATGTTTGCAATTGGAAAGACAACTCAGGGTTCTCCAGCGACATTTTTTGTAGGAATGGATTATTCTTTGTTTGGCTCCGATCAAAAAGGGCAGCAGATGAAATTCCAGGCGATTGGAGGGAAAGCAGGCGAGCGAACTGTCATATCTGTTCCTTTTAAGTTTTATTATCAGTTTCATGCGTTCAATCTTCTGCGGCGGCAGTATGTACTTCTGATTAAAGCTATGATCGTTTTTGAATACTGCGGCCATCTGAGCGCTGCCGAACAGAATGTCGATCGAATATAAATCCTGCCTTAACAAGGCTCTGATCAGCGGACCCTGTAATATTGTATTGCCGATGCCGGAAACGGAAATAATCAGAAGGCGCTTCTTCATCGAATGGGCAGACCTTGTTGAGACGGACGAGGTGAGATGAGGCTGTTGACAGGAGGGTGATAGAAAATTCAATTTTATGACCAACCACTACTCCCTTTTTAAATGAAGTCGGGAAAATAAAAAACGGCAAAATCCCCGTTATCCTCATCGATAAATGAAGGGTCCTTCACTTGTCGATAAGGACATACGTAGCAGAAAAAGAAAAAGAAGTCAAAGTGTAATAATCAAAGGAAAAGAACAATTGAGATTCATTTTTGGGGCGTGATTTGCGATTAAGTTTTGAGCTGATTTTTTGAATTGAAAGGGTTCAAAAAGTTCAGTCATTTAAATCACTGGCTTTTAGATGTTCTTCCTGTTCCCAAATCTGGAAAAAAATACTACTCAGGGATTGAAACAAGTAATATAATTCCGCAGTCGTTTCGTTCAGACAAACCCGCATTTTGTGTTATAAAGCGACGAGTAATGGAAAAGGCCGAAAACAAGAAAAGAGATGCTGCTGCAATAGTTTTCCTTCTGGTTGGAATCTTGTCTGTCGTTGTGTTGCGTTCGCCGGGGATGTTGAAAGGCGAGTTATTAGTTCCCGTTGATTCTTTGTGGATGTTTGCTCCCTGGCGGCTTCACCGTCCTGATGCCGTCGGTGTGGAGAATTCTGTTCTGACTGATGTGATTCAGCAATTTTATCCCTGGACCGTAGCGCTTCACAGGTCTCTTCAGGACGGGATTATTCCTTTATGGAACCCGGACGTGTATTGCGGGGCCCCTTTTTTGGCGAATCTTCAGTCCCAGGTTATGCATCCTTTTCGATTGCTGTTTCTTCCTGTGCTAGGGCCGGATTACTGGTTTTGTTTTATTATGTTTTGGCGGTTTTCGGCGGCCGCGTTTTTTACTTACCTATTCATGCGGAAAATCGGGATATCGCGGTTGAGCGGTATATTCGGCGGGTTTGTTTTTTCTCTGGGCGGGTATGTGACGGTCTGGGCGGCTTATCCGAAGATTGATGCTGTGGTTTTGCTGCCGGCGGTGTTGTACTTCACTGAATCATATCTTCAAAGAAAAAATGCCGTTTCCTGGGCGTTTCTTTCCTTTTTTATCGGGTTGCAGTTCCTGGCGGGGCATATTGAAACTACTTTTCTTCTTTCGGCTTTTCCAATTATATATGGAGTTTTGGGCAGTTTCAGGCGGGAAAAGCCTGTGACGAATCTGTCAGGACTGATTGCGGCCTGGGTTACGGCTTCTTTTTTCGCTGCTTCGGCATATTTGCCTTTTTCTGAGTATTTATTCGAGAGCGCCCGTATGCGGATGCGCGCGTCCCAGACCGGCGCGCAGGGGACTCTGCCGTTTTATACCGCTATATCCTGGTTGTTTCCGGATCGATTCGGATCGCCCATTGTGAATTACGGATATCACGGGCCCCGAAACTACAATGAAATAACGGGGTATATCGGCATCGTCGCCCTGGTTCCGGCCCTGGCAGGGTTGTTCTCAGCACGCCGGCCCATGCTCAGAATAAGCGCGCTTATGGTCTTTGCGTTCGGATTGACCTACGGTTTGCCGGTCATTTCGCTCGCAGCGCATGTCATACCGGGATGGCGGTTCTGCTGGCTGAATCGCATGCTGGCTCCCGCGGGTTTTTTTCTGGCTGTCCTGGCCGGCGAAGGGCTCGACAGACTGCAAAAAAAGAATAAAGGCATTATGACGGCTGCATTTTTTCTTGCCGGCGTTTTTGTCGCCGCTTTTTTCTGCAGGCATCCTTCGCCGGGCGCTGATGAAGCCGCAGCAATAATTCATCGCCATAATATTATTCTGCATGTTCTTTTTGCCGTTGCAGCCGCTGCAGTCGTCACGTTCATAAAACGCAGGGGCGTATTAATTATGATTTTTCTGGCTCTTATCGACTTATGCTTTTTCGGCTGGGGGTATCTGCCCACCCAGGATAAATCGAACATATTCCCGGTTACCCCTGAAATTGAGTCACTGAAAGAAGCGCAGGCCGGAGGAAGAATGACCGCGGTTCATCCCAGCCTCTTACCTGAATCCGGACTGGTCTATGGTCTCAGATACGTCGACGGGCATGATTCTTTAATTCCGTGGAGAATAGACCGGCTTCTGAAAGAATTGCGAGAGGACCCTGAGGATCGCTGGACCACGCCTTTGAAAAACTTTCAGAATCCCTTGTGGGATGTAATGGGGGTGAGAGGACTGTTGACGCAATATCCGCCTGTTTCCTCATTCAGGGAATTGATTTTGAATGAATATGAATCGCAACGGGAAGACATCGGTCATTTCGGTGAGATAAAGGGCGTTCGGGTGGTCAGTTCTATGGAGGTCAGAAAAAGAATCGAAAAAGGGGAAACAGCGGCAGTATTAAACTTCGAGTTTCCCGGCGGTGAAAAGAAACTTTTTCCGGTGAGATTCGGTCTGGAAACGGATGATTACGCCGGCGGTCAGGCGCGTTTGCATCGAGTCGTTACCGGCAAGACGGGTCGTAAATTTAATTTCTATGAAGCTGTTTTTCAATGGGAAGAGCCCTTGAAACCGTCATTATGCATAATTGAAATGAAAACGGATGCCGGCCGATTAATTGTGGACTTCATCGAACCGTTGGACGGGAAATGGCGGTTTTTTGCCCGGGATGCTATGTATGTTTACGAAAACATCCAGGCTTTGCCGAAAGCCGTCTGGATATCTGAAGCAAAGTATGTATCGGATGAAGAGGCTTTAAACATGCTTGTTTCAGGAGGTATCGAACCGGGTGGGATTTTGTTGTTGCCGCCGGCGTATGAGGACAAGATCGCCGGAGGTTCCTCGAACGGGCGGGGAACATGCAAGATTGAAAAACAGTCGAGACATGAAGTCGTCATAAAAACAGAATCAGACGAAGCCGGGTTTTTATTTTGCAATCAGACGTTTTTTCCGGGGCGAAAAGCTTCTATCGACGGCCGGTCGGCTCAAATATTGCGAGCCCATTATGCTTTCACTGCCGTAAACGTTCCTCCGGGAACGCATAAAGTGCGGCTGACCTATGAACCGTTCTCTTTTCGATGGGGATTGTTTCTGAGTCTGCTGAGTCTGACTGTCATCACCGGGGTCCTATGCGTCAAATTAAGGGAAAGAATTGTTAAACCCTTTCAGTGATTTTGAACTGATCCATCCCACTCAGGTTTGCGCTCCCCTGCGATCGTTCAATCCCAGGCTCCGCTGTCCGGTCCCTTAAGCCTTAAGGATCGCCAGGGATGCGCACAAATCGTAAGGAATGTCTGATCGTCCATAGAAGTCGCGAAGCGATAAGGCTGCTGCATGCCGGAGCATCAGCCATACAGCATTCAGCTTCAGTTCAGATGAAGGTGAAGGTGCAGGATTCTATATTGCTGATGACCTGGTAGGTTTCCGGTTCGGTTATGAGGGCCCAGAATGCGAATGGTCCGGCAGGTGTTAGAGGTTCAGGAAGAGTGAAATTTAATATGTTTTCCTGTTTTATTCCTTTATGGGGGAGGTTGATGGATTGACGGTCCACGTTTTGATTCCAGGAGGGGTAGAAAAAATAGAGCCCTTCTGCTTCCAATGCTATGTAGAGGTCTGTTTCTATTGCGGGACCCGGATTTATGATTCTGTATTGCAGCAGGAAGGGATCGCCTCCTGAAAAGGTTGCGCTGTTGATGATCAGATTGATTGTCGGAGAGCCTGATGAAGGGGTGAATGTCGGATAAGGCGTTGCGGTGAAAGCGCCTGTTGGAGTGGGAAGCGGCGTGCTGGTGAAGAAGCCTGTTGGCGTGGGAAACGGTGTGGAATGTGTTGGAGTGGGCGGCGGGGTGCAGAATGTGGGAGTGGAGGAAGGCGAAGGAGTCGGCGATGATGTAGGCGACGACGTGGGAGATGATGTCGGCGTCAGGGATGGAGCAGGCGTGGGATCGTCGGGATAAGTATAGCCGGAAAGTTCCACATCGTCGATGTTCCAGCCGCAATATACCCAGCCTTCATCGGTCGGCCCCATTGCCCAGCGTATGTATACCGTGGGCTGATAATCCGCGATTTCAGAGATGTCATATTCCGCGTCGATCCATTCCGTGTCTGAGATGGAGCTGCCGCCGTTTTCCCACACGTCGGCCCAGGTCATTCCGTTGTTGGATACCTGTATCGCTGCGTGATCGTATATGTTTCTTTCCACGCCCAGCCATCTTTTGAATTTGAGTTTTATGTTGAAAAAATCGGAACAGTCCCAGGCCGTCGTCGTCAAATAATAAACCGGCATATTGTTGGTATAATCGCCGCTTAAGTTGTAACCGTAAACATTGGAACCCGTAAAACCGGAGGTTGGGTCCGGCCCGCCGTGATCGCCGCCCTGACCTTGGGGTTGACCGAATTCCCACTCGCCCCCGGAAACCGTCCATCCCGGGTCCTGGTCCATTGTTTCAGAATATATGGGGTTTACTTCTTCCGCGCTGGAAATAATTTCTTCAAACCATATTATATTTTCATATCCGCCGTCAGCCGTTATCGTCATCATGAAATTGGCGGGAGTTTCTTCCGGCGTTTCCGGGAGGGTCTGAAGAACAAATGGATTAGCTGTGTTGTCTGCGTATTCGTTTATGTCTATGTCGCCGAATGAGGAGTTGTCCTGTAAAATTTCGACGTATTCGGAACCCATCATACAGCTTAAACCGGCCTGCACGTTGTAACTGACCACTGAACGGTAATTATTCAGCGTTACGACGATGTTGACGGTTTCTCCGGGGTCGATTTTTCCGTCGGAGTCGCCGGCGGTATCGTCGATGTAATGGTTTATGTAAACGATGTCGGCCGGAATGGGAGCAGCGAAGGCGGCCATCGAACCGACTCCGGCTCTAACGCAATCGGTGAAGAAGGGGAAGTCTATTTTGTCGATGGTATCCTGCGTGGTGTGGTAATAGGGATAAGTAGGCCAGTAGTCTTCAATGCCGCAGAAAGCAGGGTATCCGTTTTGCCAGAATGGATAATGATCGGAGTATTGCATGGAGCCGTCGATTGTTTTATTGAGGAGCAGATCGGTATAAAGCTCTGAAGCTTCAATGAAAGAATCGCTGAAAGCCGACGAAGCGTTATTGCAGATAACTTCCAGGTCTTCGGGATAAGAATCGACCCATCCGATCATATCGTAATTGACGACGCCTCTGACGTCGTCTCCAGCAGCCGCAACCATTGAAACGTAAGCCGTGCTGCCGTAAAGTCCCTGTTCTTCACCCGTAAAGCACACGAACCGAATGGTCGAATCAAATTTATACTGACTCAGTATCCCGGCGGCAGCGATAACCGCGACGCTGCCGGTGCCGTTATCGTCGGCTCCCGGAGCGTTCTGTTCCGGGGACCAGGGATTCCCGGCCGTCGAGTCCATGTGGCCGCATATGATGTATATCTGATCGGGCGTAGAGAGACCGGGAAGTTCGCCGATAACGTTCGGCGCCATTCCCGATTCATGCTGGTGAAAAGTCGTTTCCAGTCCGTAAGAAACAAATGTGTCATAAACGTACTGAGCTGCATCCTCGCACCCCTGGGTCAATGAATTTCTGGTTATGAAATCGACAAGGACTTCCAAAGTATCATACAGATTCGCTTCCGCAACCTGATCCGCCATCTGCTGGATGAAAGGGTCATAATCCCGTGCCCGGGGCGGCGCTTTTTTATCTTCCCTGTCCATTCTTTTCAAGGGGCGAATGTAATGGTCTATACGAACAACATCGGATTTCCCGATACTTACGGATTCCAGGTTCTCGCGGCTTGTTCCAAGCAGAAGCTTTCCGGGTGAGAGACTAAGAAAGAAAACGTCCTCATCTTTGACTGTAAAGTCGCCTGAATCGGACAGCCTCACGATGTAATACTGAAAATCTTTGTTGAATGACGAGACTGGGTTGAAAGAAATATCTCTTTGCGCAAGCAAATCCATTGAATTGGAGTTTATCAAAGCGAGACTCTCTTCGCCGTCGTCGTGCATTACCGGTATCTGGAGTTCCAGGACGGAATTTCTGACGTTGTGATCGTTAAGGTTCAAATTAACTATTGAATATTTCGCAAAAGCCGGCGAAGAAAAAGTCAAAACAAGAACCATCGATAATACTCGCGTTTTAATCCGCATTACTGTTTCCTTTCATTGCCGAACGTTCATGCTCCGATACTCAGACATTTCAATCGAATCGAAGAATTGAATCGTTCACGGAGATCGGGAGAGAGACGACCGGAACCGAAAGCAATTCCGGCTTCCGGACTCTCTATACAAGTTAATTACTGCAGGCGAGAGAGTCAAGAAATGAGGCATCCGGGTTTAATTTGCGGGGATGAGCAGAACAGCCGTTATTGGGGTTCTGATTCTCTAACAACCCTGAGCAGTTCATCCAGATCAGGTTCCCGAACGCCTTTAAGCTTTTGTTTCTGGATTTCGTCTCTGAGTTCAATGACCTTGCGGGTGCGATCTATGGGCCATTCCGGGGGAAAAAGTTCCAGGTAGACATGCGAAGGCCCCGAAACGTTTGTGAAAATTTCGCGAACAGCATCTCCGGCCTCTGCTGCATTCATGGTGGTATGCCGCCAGTTTTCTCCTGATCCTTTCAGACCGAATTGCGCTCTCGCTTCAGGACGGGCTGCAGGACATAGCGCAGTCAGTTCAAAACGGAAGAGATAATACCGGTGCAGCACACGGGCCGAATCGCCCGAAGGAAAAGCTGAGATAAGCTGTGCGGTATTATGGACAGACCTTTCGCATTCGCCGGGAAACCCGACTACAAAGGTGCACATGGTGGAAATGCCGGCATTATCAAGAGCTTCCAGCGCCCTGATCGCCTGTTCAGGAGTGTGTTTTTTCCTCATGTTCCTCAATACCTCAGCATCGCCCGATTCAATGCCGATAAAGCATTCTCTGCAACCTGCAGCGCTTAGCAATTCTGCCGTTTCCTTGTCGATAACGTCGGCATGAAGGAATCCCCGCCAATTCAAATTGAAATTTTCTTTCACCATTGTTTTCGCTAATCTCTGCAATCGCTGCTTTCCCGCCGCTAAGTTGTCGTCAGTAAAAAAGACGGGATGAGGCCCCGATCCCTCGTTTCCGATCGTTTTCAGTTCTGAAATAAGGCTGTCGACCGAACGCAAACGGACCTTGTACAATTCTGTGAAATCGCAAAAGCCGCAACGAAAGGGGCAGCCGGTTCCCGTGCGGATGGGAGAGCCGTAGCCCCCGAGTTTTTTAACGTAAGAACTCCAGTCGATTATTTCGCTGTTCAGATTTAAAGTTTCAGGTTTGCTCCGGGTGAATTCATAGCCGGTCTTAACGGGGAGGGCAAGATTCGGACAGGATTTGTAATCTTCATTATTTTTAACGGCTGAGGCTACTGCCAGCAAAGTTTCTTCACCGCCTTCGGCCACGACGAAAGCATCGAAATCCCGGTCAAGCGCGGGGTCTATCAAAAGATATTTTTCGGACAGTTCAGAGCGGCTGACATCGGATACGGCCCCTTCATTCAATAATCGCCTTGCCCGATAACCCTTACGGACGCCGACACCACCCGCTATGATCGGCGTGTCCGGCGCCATGGAACGAAGCAGCTTGCCCGCTTCTCTGACTTCACGCGCGCCTTCCAGGCTTGACAGCCACGTTGTGCTGAGCGCAATCATTCCCACTCCGTCATCACTTAATTCCTTGACCCTTTCAGTTTCCGCAGCCAGACATTCTATTTCCTCAAATCTGATGCCCCGGCTGGATAGGTACTCGTTCAAATATATTGAGGTCAAAACGGGCAGGTTACCTGATGTTACCCGCTGACTTTGTAATATTTTTAATGCTTCATCAGGCGTCTTGCCGTCGGCCAGCAATCTTAAGTAAGAAACGGTCGCCGGCAGTTTCTCTATTTCAAGCCGTATCGGTTTATGAATCTTAACGTCACCGGTTTCACGGTAAGGATTAATGCGCGTTACAAATAAAACATCGATGCCGGACGCCATCTCCTATCCTCCTTATCCATAAATTGCCGCTGCATTTGAAATACAGTCGATTGTTTCTACTTGAAATCAAAAAATCCGCACTCCCTTTTCTGCGCCATTCTATAGCGCTTTTGATTCTCCAATGTCAAACCGACCCGAATCTCATGAAATTCCTGCAAATACAGATAAGACAGGCAACTTTTGAAAAAGCTGCACACCGATCGACTAAAACGACTTTTTTGATCTGCTTAAAAAATTGTGCTAATATGAAATCGTAAATTCAACTTATGGAGCGGAACTATGTCGATTATTTACATTTCTTACATTCGCTGTCCTCTTCAATCCAAATATCAGCCTGAAGAATTCGTGGAATTGTATGAAATGCAATTGCAAAGGGAACAGGAGCAGGATGAAAACGGCGTTATTACTGATGAAATGTTCAGTCATTTTTCAGAACAGCAAAGAGATGCACTGATCCAACTTCAAACGGGGAAGACTGTAACGAGTTCTGAGCTCGATGGGATGCTGGAAGAAATTTCAAAAGGGATAACTGAATGCGAAGCATGTAAAATCAATATAACCGGAAAACCGGTTGGATGCCGTGGGGTAATTGCAACTCCTCTACAGGCCGCATTTGAGCAGAGTATAATCGATTTTTTCGTCAGCGATATGAAGAAAGGCGACCAGGCGATGAAGCGCATCGTAGAAAAGGTGTTGATGCCGATGGAGGGAACGTTCTGTATCTTTGAAGGAACTGAGAGAACACACGGTGAGCCGCCTTTGACGGAAGCGCCGTTTCCATTTGAAGCCAAGTACGGCGGTTTATTCCGGAAGAAGACGGTCAACAGCGGACGACTGCTCGGCGCTTTTTTCAAGAGTTTATACGATAGACAGATGAAAGAGGATTATCTGCACTTTTTTTCCAATTACCTGAAAGAGATGACGACAGCAGGGGACGTTTCACTCAAACGTTCGCAGACTTTCAGGGAGGTAAAACAATTAGTCGCGCTTTATAAACGTTCGATAAGGTTTTTTAATGATTTTGAATGGATAGTGCAGGTTTTCTAACTCTTTTCTGTCCATAAACGGCGAATTTCCCCTAATGATGCATAAGGCGGCGGTTTTGCTCAGTCAACGCATCAGCAATACGATTTCTTCGCAAATTCTGGTCTTAAGAAACATTCACTTCATGCGAAACGGTTTTTCGGCTGGGAGAGTAATCCGTGTGTTTTGACCGTATTGCAGCATGAGCAATCGGGGATAAAAGGCAGGACTAGAATCCGACAGCCTTATCGAGAGCCCGGAAAATCTCTTTATTTTCCAGCGGATTACTGATGAATATGATGTTTTGTCCCTGCAATTCATTGACCTCTGTTTTTTTGATGTCTTCTCTGATGATGAAGATAAACCTGTTTTGCATGTCAGGATTGGTTGTTCTGAACTTTTCATTCAGCAGCAGTAATTCATTCCGGGATAATTGCATGTCGGATATAATCGAGTCATATGATTTATTGCGTATTTTTCGAAAAGCATTTTCGAAACCGTCGGCCACGTCAACTCTGTAATCTCTTTCGGTTAATAAGCCGAGAAGTTTTTGTCGTTTGACCTGGCTGTCCGCGACAATCAATATTCTTACGGCCCCTTTTTTACGGTTTTTATTTTCAGGCAATCTGACGACGTTAGACTCTGAAACGTTTATTTCACGGATATCTAATGGTTCTGTTCTGTTTCTCAGCGGCAGAGAGATGGAAAACATGGCTCCTCTGAGCATATTTTTCAGATTCAGGCTTCCGTCATGATTTTCTATGATTGTACGAGAAATATACAGTCCTAATCCCGAACCTTTCTCATGATCTTTTGTCGTGAAGAAGGGACGGAAAATTTTTTCTTGTATTTTTTCGGGAATTCCAGGTCCGTTGTCGGAAATTTCGATCAGGCAATTCTCTGACTTCCTGTCTAGCCTTGTGCTTATCTTGATCAAAGGATTCCGAACGCCGGTGAGTATGGCATGATAAGCATTTTTAACCAGATTCTTCAGCACCTGTTCTATTTGCACCGAGTCAAATTCGAATTCAGGCAGATTTGCTGAGAGGTTCAGTCTGACGTAATTCATGGGAACTTCGCCTATTTCATTCATGGTTTTTATTAAATTTCTTATTAATGCGTTGATGTCCTCTCTTTTGAAATTCGGCGGTTGAGGATTAGTCCCGTAACGCATAGCTTCGATAATGTACCGTAACTTTTGCGACTGCTTATAAATTAATTTGACCCAGCGTCGTGAGTCGTCCTCGATGTTCTGATCGAGACAAAATTTTGCCGTTGATTCAATTCCCATCATGCCGTTTTTCAATTCGTGTCCTACGCTTGCGATGACTCGCCCCAGGGTGGCCAGTTTATCCGATTGCTGTAGTTTTTCCCGCAAAGCCACTTCATCGCTGATGTCTCGCATAACTTGAACCATGGATGTCAGTTCACCTTTTTGATCGAATATGGGGGAAACGGAAATGGAGTAATATTTACCATCCTTTCCTTTAATTTCCTGGGTTACTGATTTTTTCGTTTTTAAAATCGCTTCATGCGGTTTTGCGTTTTGATCGGAATTTTCAGGGAAAGGGAATATTTTGCTGTAGTGTTTAAAAACGATATTCGAATATTCTTTGTTGAGTATTTTTGAAGTGGATGAATTAACGCGAAGGATGTAGCCTTCGGGATTAAGAATGGCAATGGAGTCGTTGATCGAGTCGAAGGTCATTTCCCATTGTTGTTTTGATTGAATAATGTTTTCCAATAATCTTGAATTTTCTATGATGACGGCAGCCTGTGCCGCGAAACCCGTCAGGACTTTAGCATCTTCCCTGGTGAATTTGTTGGGTTCCCGGTTGTTATCCAGGTATATGATTCCGAGGAGCTTGTCTTTATAGATCATGGGAACGCAGAGGATGGAGAGCAGTCTGAAATCCATTACGCTTATCTGTTGAGCGAATTTAGGGTCGGCCTGGGCATCGTCGATTACGAGCGGTTTTTTTGCAGTAAAAACGGAGTTGATGACGCCCTGGCTGAATTTGAATTCTTCCTGGTTCAAAATATTCTTTTCGATATTTCTGGCGACTTTGACTTCGAATTTTTCCGAGATGCCTTCCACCGTGGCATCAGTTTTGAGAATAATGAAGCCTCTTTCAGCCTGCATTATTTCGAGAACCGAGTCGATAATTCTTTCCAGAATCTGTCCGGGTTTCATCATTGTATGCATGCTCAGGCTGATATTCAGGATAGCATCAATCGTTTTCTTCGTCTTATCGATTGCGTTTTTGCGTTCGTCCTCGTTCTTTTCATTAAGCAGGTTCAAGTTGCGTTTTTTCAGTTTTGCGAGGGTCTTGCGATAATAGGCCCACGCGCCGAATGATTTGAAATCGGTGATTGCATTCATGAAACAGCCGACAGATGCGTTTTCGTCTATTTTTTCCAGGAAGCATCCGTATTGGAAGGATGTGACTGCAGCTTCGAGATGGAGTTCCTGGTCTTTAAAGGCTGCTATGGCCTTTTTGAAAAGCATACGAGTCAGGAACATCGCATTGCATTTATCAAAAAGATGTGCGAGAGACCTCAGCGAATATCCTTTAAGGTCCGGAAAACGTTTACCTTCGATTAATGCCCGGAAACATAACCTCAATATACTGAGATATCGTCCCGGTTTTTTGCTTCTTTTTATTCGACGGAGACTTTCATCGTTCAGTTCGTATTCAGCCAGGTTAGCGAAGATATCTGCGGTATAGACCATGGCGAGGCCGTTTTTCCGGATAATGCGGCAACTTTCCGATAGCGTGTTGAGGGCTTTCTGTGATTGGTTTCTCGACATTTCGATCATAGCCTTGGCGCGATATATGCCGGCTACTACTCCCGCATCGTTGACGTTTTTTGATGCTTTCAGGGCATCCCGGAGAAGTTGATCCACTCTCCGCGTATCGCCTGAAAAGAGAGACGCTATGATCAGGTATTGTCGCGAGACCACCTTGTTCATGTCGTCATTCACCAGATCGCTCAACCGTCTGGCTTCTTCCAGTCGCTGTCCGGCGCGGGATAATTTTCCCTGATAAATTTCAATGATTCCTAGATTCACCAGAGCAAGAATTTTATGTGATACATTTCCTGTTTTGGAGTAAAGATTGATGACTTCACGAAAACATTGTTCAGCGACGGCGCGTTTGCCGAGAAAGAGGTTGCCCAATCCTTTGTAAACGAGTGATTGGGATACGGCGTTTCGATCCTCCATTTCCAGGCTCATTTCGAAAGCGCGCTGGACGAAAGATTCCGCGCGTTTGTGCAGAAAAGCCGTGCCGGCCACACCTGAATGAAAATACAGGGTAGTCATGACATGGGGATGATTGATGTCCACGGGGGTCATGTTGAGCGCTTTCAATTGAGCGGCCAGGCTTTGCACATGATTATAGAAGTATAAAGTCCAGGTGGACTGATTGAGGATATCCTGTATCAACCAGTCTCGTCGTTTCATTTTTTTCTTTTTCTTGCTTTTCAGGGCAGAGAGGGAAAGGCGGAGAAGTTGGAAAGCAATGGAAAAAATGGAATCGATTTTTCCGGAGGGCAGTTTTACTCCATGAATGGCCAGCGCGGCGCGCAGGCTTTTTACGGATTTATCGAAATTGCCGGTGAGACTCTGAACTGTGCCTATTCTGGCGAGGATCGTCGATTTTTCCAGTTTGGAAGCGGACATTTGCAGGGCCTGTTCGTAGTTTTGGATGGATTCTGCGAAGTTGCCGTTGAGTGATTGGAGGTCGCCCAGGAATTTCAGTATATATTTCTTAAGGGCCTGTTTTTTTTGAATCGGCGCGTTCCATTTCTCGATCAGGCCCAAGGCTCTGGAAATATATTGACAAGCATCGGCTGCAGATTGAGCTTCGGCTGCGGTTCTGCCGGCGCGTATGTTGTAGAAAAGCGCTTTGTCCGTTATTTGCGATTCATTGAAGTGATGAGCCAGACGAAAAGTATTGACAGGAGAATGAATTTTGGAGGTTCTTTCGAGGTAGCTGCCGATTTTTGCGTGCATTTGAATTCGTGTTTCAGGAGGAATGATTTCGATGACGGCTTTTCTTATAAGATCGTGTATGAAGCGATAGCCGTCCGGCACGGAAACAAGCAAATTAAGCGAAAGGCATTCTTCGCAAAAATCCGACACGACATCCGCCGTCAATCCGCTTATTGACGTCATGAAATTAACGCTCCAAGCCGTTTCAATCAGTGCAGCCCAAAAAAGCAATTCCTTGTTCGTGTCGCTTAATTTGAATATCCTGTCCCGTATGATCTCCGCCCGTGATAAACTCACGTAATTTTCCGGCAACTTCTCCGGATTGAAATGCCATTTGTCGCCCTCACGATACAAAGCTCCATGTTGCCGGAAAGATGTGAGAAGTTCGCGGACCAGAATCGGTAATCCTTGCGAGACGGACAGTAGTTTTGAAATCAATGTTTCTTCGTTCTCTACACGGACTTTGAGCAAACTGTCTATCATCTCTTTCAGCTCAACACGCGTGATGGGTTCCAGGCAGCATAACCGGAGGATTCCGGATTGCAGTTGCGTAGATTTTTTTAATCCAAGATACACTGGTCCATATTTTTCATCAGAGACGGTTTCGCTGGCGATGATCAGAACGGGAAGTTCCTTTATTTTCAACAAAAGCATTTCCAGCAGAGCAAGACTTCCTGAATCAAAATTATGAAGCCCGTCAAATAAAATGACCAGAGGAAACGAGTCCCGCGCCAGGGCCAGGAGAAAATCGCTGACTATATTATAAAAGCGTTCCTTTTCCTGCTTCGGCGCCAAAGATTGCAATTCAGGGCGACTTCCGAGGACATCTTCCAGTTCAGGACATAGATCGATGAGAATGGCTATGTTATCGCCCAGTCTGTGTTTGATGTCTTCTATGATGACGCTGTAATCGAGCTGCCGGTGCGATGTTTTTAAAAAGAAGGCTAATTCCGACAGAATTGTACGGAAGGGAAGAAAGGGAGCTTGCCTGGTTGATTCATAGCCGATCGCTGACAATACCAGCGCTTTTGAATCGATTGTTTTCTGAAATTCTTCGACCATCCTCGATTTGCCTATTCCCGACGGACCGGATAAGACTAGAAGGCTGCCCATATTTCGAGTCGCATCACTAAAAGACTTCTGAAGAACGGATATTTCTCTCGTCCTTCCATGAAATGGCATCTCCTCGGCGATCAAACCCTCACGATCCGAGCTTCCCGGCTGAAACTCGATCAAATCAATGTTATTTTCCTCCGCGGTTTTTACATGTATTAAATCTTTGAGCAAACTGTCCGTATTTGCATAACGGGCTGACGGTTCAGAATCAAGTAATTTCCTGATTATCTTCAGATAAGCCTGCGAAGTCAGCTCCTTCTCAAATTTTTCATGCGAGGGATAATTAATTTCCGGGACCTGACCGGTCCTTAAAACCTCCATCCCCTTGAAAGGCGTATCAGAAAACAACATTTCATAACCTATAACTCCAAGAGACCATAATTCAGTTTTTATATCAGAAACATCCGCTTTTTGAAGAAGGCTCTCCGGCGCTTTGTAATCCAGCGTACCGGAAACGCTGCTTTCTTTTCCTTGTCTTTTTCCCAAAAAATAGGATAATCCGAAATCCAATATCTTCGGATATCCCGTTTGATTTTCGATGATTATATTTTGAGGTTTCAAATCTCCGTGAATGATGCCCAGGGCATGAGCGTGATTCAGGCCTTTGGTTATGCCCACGAAAATTTGCATGATTTCTTTGATCTGCAGTTCATTTGCGACGATTTTTTCTTTTAATGTCGGACCTTCCGCATACTCCATCACAAGATAACGTCCTTTGACGGATAGTCCGAAATCAAGCATTTTAACGATGTGAGGATGATTCATCCTTGCCGTAATTGAAATTTCACGCTTTAAATTCGTCCAGCCTGCTCCCGCATTTTCCTCTGATTCAGAAGTTTGAAAGAATTTCAAGACGACAGTCCGGCGATTTGAAGGCGATAAGTCCTCCGCCTTGTAAACCTCGCCTATTCCTCCTATTCCTATAAGTTCCAAAAGCTGATAACGATTATTGATCAATTCGTGTGCCATTGAAAATCCTCAATGCAAATATTCAACAAATTATTCGAAGGAGATCATTCTCGCGGTCAAAAAATGAATTTATGCTCACTTCTCCCTGAAGAGAGGTCAGAGCTGAAACCAGGAGAAAAATGAATTATTCGGTTTTATGCGTCTGTTATTAAGTTAAGGCTTGTTCATGGTATCAGAACAACTCCCCAGTCAACACATCCATTATAAGCAACGAAAAAAGCAAAGTCAATTGCTGCGCCTTGGTGTAACATAGAAAAAAGCAGTTTTTCGGAATGTCGGGCGGTTCGCCGGCGCCTGCCCATGGACTCGATTCACGTTTCAAATTATCGGCCATTTCAACCGTTTCGCCGCTATGATCATTCAAGGCGGAATAATTCATATTGCCGTTTTGCGATGAAAAACCTTTGGGAGAGGGGCCGAGCGTGGAGCGTGGATTTGACATTCGTTTTCACATTCGTATACTACAACTCACTGACAATTGGTCTTTTAACGCGATACTGGGGAAAGAATCGAATTGAAAGACGAACGAATCACGAAATTTATACTGCTTGTGAATTGACGTGATTTTGTTTCTGCATCAAAAAGCCATAATGACGAAATGCATGATCCGATAATGGAAGAATGTTCCAAGTAATATTTCATTTTAATAGTCTGTAAACAGTGAGGAGTAATGATGGCAAAGTGTTTCCTGGTAACGTTAGCCGGGTATCCGCAAGTTTTCAGTCATTTCATGCCTGATAATGGACTGGCGAATCTGGCGGCCTGTCTTGTTCGCTCGGGCCATGAGGTAAAAATTTTTGATTTTAATACGTTATCCGTTGTGGACGGGTTATTTCCTGAAGGTTTGAAAGATAAGGCGCGTTCAGCATTTGAACGAAGAGAACCGTCAATGATCAGCGATTTATATTATGAATTGGACGATTATTGGAGGAAGGGATTCAGGCGGCTAGGCCGTGATTTGACGGAGGCGATACGCCGTGAGAAACCGGATTGGGTAGGATTTAAATTATGGAACGGAGACGGGTACAAAGCCTCGAAACTTATGGCGGAAGAGATTAAGCGCTTTTTTCCTTCAATGCCGATCATCGCCGGAGGTTCTCATGCTGACGTATTCAAAGAAACGATACTGATGGATACGGATGCTTTTGATTATCTGACTCACAAAGAAGGGGAGCCGATGATCGTAAAATTTTCTGAATTTATTGACGGAAAGTTATCGCTAGAGGGAGTCCCGAATCTTATTTTCAGGAGGAACGGCAGTATTGTTAAAACTCCTGTAGCCCGGGTGGAGAATTTGGATGAGATACCGACTGCCGTATACGATGAAGCGGTATATCCGGGATTGAAGGGTGATGAAAAAACGAAGATGGCCACGTTCGAGGAGAGCAGGGGTTGCAGGAACAATTGTGCATTCTGCACGCATACGATCAAAAGCGGAGCCCTCAGAATAAAATCAATCGAAACATGCCTCAGCCAATTGGCGGAGCTGAATGAAAAATACGGATATTGCGCCTACAAGCTCGGAGGTTCTTTCAGTCCAAGCCGATTCATTAATGATTTAGCAAAAAGCATTTTAGAATCTGGTTTTTCTATGGAATGGGCGAGTTATGGTCATTTATCAGACGTTCAGCATGCCGATTTCCAGCTATGGAAAAAGGCTGGATGCCGTGCTTTGTTCTTCGGGCTGGAATCAGGCGATCAACTGCTTCTTGACCAGGTTCACAACAAGGGCAATTCCATCGAGACGATAAAGAGGAGTCTGCAGGAAGTAAAGTCGGCGGGGATTTTTACGATAACCAGCATTATTTATCCCAATCCCGGTGAGACAGAAAACAGCAGAAATGCGACTTTAAAACTGTTGAGTGAGATCAAACCGGATTCGATACCCTGCCATTTTCCCATGCTGTTGCCGGGCGCTCTATGGGAAAAGGAACCCGAAAGATTCGGCTTCCAGATAAAAAATCCTTCGACATACCGTCAGGAAATATTGAACTATAAAGCCAGGCTGATGTATCCCCCGGAATTCTGGCCGGAAATTCCCGTAATCGTCGACGGAAAAGAGTATCCTCGATACGCTGCCGAGAATGCTGAGATGGTTATGGAGCTTGAAAAGAATGGTTTTTTGACTCTGCTTTCGGATGAAAATGCCTTAGCGGCCAGACTGGCCGGAATGCCTGCCAGAGATTTGAGGAACGACACAGCCAGAGCTTTTTTCTGCGGCGATATCATGAAAATAGCTGATATAATTGCGTCGGTAAACCAGGGCGTAGTTCGCCTGAGTGAGAAAAACGCCACCGGCGATAATGATTGATTGTAATGAAAATTATAATTTCGGGAGAAACAAATTGAATTATTTCCACGAGCAAGATGAAATGAGGAGTGTGTTAGATAAGATTGAGCATTCTGAATCAATTCGGTTCTATTCGAACGCAGGCAGAGAAAACAGGCGTTTCATGCGTTATCCTGCGGATGAAGAAGAGATCAAACAAGCTTTTCTTACTTGTGAAGAGGCTAAAGACCGAATCCCGGTTCTAGTAAAAAACCTGAGCCTGGGTGGAGCTTTGATTCAATTCCTTGACGAATCACATCGCACACTCCATCAGTTTGACGGTTTTCTCATTCAAAAACCGGATGGAAAAAGCGTGCATAGTCTTTTCAGGGTTATTCATGAAAGAAACCTCTCTCAAAATTCTAAACCATTGAAACAAGCAGGCGTTGAATTCTTGCCCGAAGAACCTTTTTTGTCGGCTGTGCATGCTTCTCTTGCCCAAATTAGAAATAAAGAGGATACGACAACCCGACTCAAAAGAAAAAATGAAGGGTCCGACTGCAAAAAAGCTCAAATTACTCCTCAGACTTATATTAACTACGCATGCAGAGCAAACAGCCGGCTGCAAGTTTTTAAAAGTGGAATAAACGCTGCGCCCGCTCTGTTGAAAGTAACCAGGATCAATAAAGAAAAGAATTCTTTCGATGCAGAGATGAGCAGAAAAGGCGGATTGAAACTTGAAAAAGGGGAAGATTATTTTTTCGTTTCGAGACGATATAATGCTCTTCATTACTTTTTATCCCGCTTAGAGGATTGCAGGGAACATTCGTTGGAATTCGTACTGCCGGATGCCGTTTATGAAGGGGCATACAGGAAAAGTATAAGAGCAGACGTCAGAGAGGGGCCTTCGATTTACGTCCGGTTCAGGCATCCTCTGTTACGGGAAAAAATCATTCAAGCGGAATTGGAGGATATCAGTTTCAACGGGTTTTCCTGTCTGCTGAATCCAGAAAAGGAACTTTTGCTGACGGATACTTTAATTAAGGAAGCAGAGCTTGAGTTTCCATCGGGAGAAAAAATGCGGTCGGCCTGCAGAATTAAGCATCTTTCGAGTTTGGGCTTTGGAAATATAAGTAAGGTAGGTTTTGAGATTTTGGGTTTTTATGGGGAAGCCCAAAGAAAATTTGAAGCGGAAGTAGTCGGGATATGCTTTCCGGGAATATCTTTTGCCGAATCGGAGGATTATGAGGCCGTATGGAATCTCTTTGCCGAGAGCGGTTATTTGGATGAAAAACCGAGGTCTCTGATCGTGCCTCTAAAAAATGCTTTTTTGAAAACCTGGCGATCATTGAATCCCTTGTTCAGTTGGTCCAAGTGTTTTTTGTACCGCGATTCTGAATCAAACAAAGAAGCAGGAACCGTTTCATTAAGCACATTGTATTCCAAAACCATAATTCCTCACCAGCTTGCCGTATCCAGCTCTTATGCCAGGGATCGCAGGTCAAAGCTTCAGATACCTCTTCGACTGTTCAGCGCTATCGATTGTTACACAATAGTCAACGGTTGGAAATACGTGACGATCTATTTCAATTCACAAAACAAATGGCATCAATGGATATTTACTAATTTTGCCCATCGCTGCAAATCGAGCCTTTACGCTGATCTGAACAGCCTGGTAATTTGGGAAAATTGTGCAGTATCTTCACCCCCTCCTGAGAAAGATTGCAAGCTTCAAACAGATACTTTAACGATTCAGGAAGCCGGAAAAGACGACATAAAGAAGATTTCCGAATTTTTACTTAAGATGAGGGGGAGTATGATTTATGATGCTTTTGATTATTCGCCGGAATTATTTTCTCTGGTTCACATGAAAAACGATAATGAGGGCAAAGTAATCAATCGCGCCAGAATTGCGTTTACGGCCAAAAAGGATGAGAGGCTCGTCGGAGTGATGCTCTTGGAGAGCGCTGAAACCGGATATAATATTTTTTCGTTGCTGGACAATTGCCGGATATTTTTTATTTCCGATTCCTCGAAGGCAGAAAAGGAATTGATCGAAAAAATTTTTATGAGGAAGGCGGAAAAATACTTCCGGAAATCAGGAAAAAAGTCTTTTTTATATCTCAGTTCGCCTGATAATGTTCCAGTTGAGGCGGGCCGGTCGCTTGTAAGAATAGCGCCCATTTATGAATGGACGATTTCAGAGGAAGTGTTGCCTGAATATTTAGCCTATTACCATGAAATTTGGGGAATGTCCCATTAATCTGAATCTCATAAGCTCCTTTCCGACAGCGGCAATCTCATGGCATACTAAATAGTTTTTGTCCATAAACGGCGAATTTTTCCCAATACTGCGACAGTCTTCGGATTTTCTCAGTCAAAATATAAGCGCCGCCCCTGCCTCGCAAATCCTTACAATCCTTGTCTTAAGAAAAATTCGCTCGTTTATGGATCAAAAACCGCAGTGACTGTCCAGCATTAAATTTTGAATCGAGATTCGAGTTTATGGACAGGCGCTAAATAGTCGCTCGTCAGATTTGACTTGACCTCGGCCAGGAATATATTATTCTCTACTGAGTTTTCTTCAGAATCAGCGAGAAGGAGAATCTGCGTTTGACGTTTTGAAGAGGGATATTGAGGAGAGAACGAGAGTCATTTTCGAGGTAACAAATAAATGCCAAAAAATTTAAACAAAATGGACAAAGAAAAGTGAAGATCGGATATTTTCAGACAAATCCTATATTTGGAGAGAAGAAACGAAACGTTCAGAGGGCGCTTGACGGATTGCGGGGCGTGGATGCGGACGTGATTGTATTGCCGGAATTGTTCAGTACGGGATATTTGTTTTTATTGCCGGAAGAGGTGGCCAATGCAGCGGAGGAGATACCGAACGGCTGGACGGTAAGAACAATGTCCGAATTTTGCAAGGAAACAGGGATGTCGGTAATATTCGGAATGGTGGAAAGGAGCGGCGACCGGCTTTACAATTCCTCTGTATTTTTATCCCCGGAGGGATTAATAGGGACGTACAGGAAAATACATTTGTTCAATCGGGAAAAAGAGCTTTTCAAACAAGGCGATACGGGATTTTCTGTATTTAAAAGAGGTGAAACCTCATTCGGGATTATGCTCTGTTTCGACTGGGCGTTTCCGGAGTCTGCGAGAACATTGAGTTTAAAAGGAGCGGATATAATCTGTCATCCGTCGAATCTGGTTCTTCCTTATGCTCCCGAAGCTATGATCACCAGGGCGATCGAAAACGGAGTTTTTATTGTTTTGAGCAACCGGACAGGTGAGGACCGGAGGGGAGATGAATCGTTAAAATTTACGGGTCGAAGCCGGATAATATCTCCAAAGGGCGAGCTGCTGGCATCATCGCCTGCAGAAAGCGAAGAGGTCCAGGTTGTTGAAGTGAATCCGGAAGCCGCACGAGAAAAAATGCTGACCCCCAGGAATCATCTTTTCAAGGACCGGCGTCCGGACCTTTATCAATCGTAAATAATGACGAACGGCGACGGTGAAGCCTTTCAAATACATCGATCCCACGAGTCCTTCACGGATGCGTCGAATTATGTGGTGGCTGCGGGAGCCCTTTTTTTATATATTCTGGTATTTGCCGGGTTATTTGCTTTGTTTGGCTGCATTTCGGATTCTTAACCGGACCAAGGTCATAGGCAGGCAAAATTTGCCGGATTCAAAGGGAATGTTGTTGATGAGTAATCACCTCTCAAGTCTTGATTCATGGTTTATAGGGCACGTTTTTTTCCCCAGGCCGCTATGGTTCCCGGCAAAAAGCGAACTTTTTGAGAATAGGATCATGGCCGTTATCCTCGCTTGCTGGCGAGCCTTCCCGGTTCGACGGGGAAAGAGAGATAAAGAGGGGATGAAAAGAATATTGAAAATGGCGCGACGCTTTATTGTTTGCCTGCATCCCACAGGAACCCGCAGCCGGGACGGAAAAATCGGAAAAGGAAAACCGGGTGCGGGAAAAATCGCCAGGGACGCCGAAGCTCCTGTGATACCGGTTTATATTGAGGGGATGGATGAGGTTATGCCGGTCGGCGCCGGGTTTCCCCGCTTTGGTAAAAAATTAAAAATAAGATTAGGTCGACCCGTCGACTTGACTCCTTACAGAAAAATGACCGACTCTAAGGAAACGAGTCTTCTTATAATCGAGCATATAATTAATGAAATTCTCAAATTACAAAAGGAAAGCTGATCATCATGAAAAAACAGAATTGTCAAAACTCCAATGATACTCGTGTTGTAATAACAGGCATGGGAGCGGTTACGCCGATCGGTATTGATTTGAATGATTTTTGGAGTAATGCCGTTAAGGGAACTAATGGGATTTCGCATATTCAAGCCTTTGACTGTGAAGGCTTTTCAAGTCAAATCGCAGCCGAAGTCAGAGAACTGGATATCGAAAGCCATATCGCTCGCGGGGAAATGAAAAAGATGGACCGCTTTTCGCAATTTGCGATAATCGCTTCACGCGAAGCTGTGAAGAACTCCGGCTTATCAATTGACCACAGCAATTCCGATCGGGTGGGCGTCTTTGTCGGTTCCGGCGTTGGAGGATTGCATTCTATTGAAACGGAGCATGAAAAATTGAAGTCGCGAGGACCCAGAAGAGTAAGTCCCTTTCTAGTACCGAAAATGATAATAAATCTGGCTTCAGGCAATGTCAGCATCGATCTGGGAGCTCGAGGACCTAACTGTTCAATGGTGACGGCATGCGCTAGCTCCCTTCATTGCATCGGCGAGGCCTATTGGATGATTCGAAGGGGGGATGCCGACGCTATGATTGCCGGCGGAGCTGAGGCTGGAGTCACCCCCTTATGCCTGGCGGCTTTTGCTGCTATGCGTGCCTTATCGACCAGAAACGACGAGCCTGAAACGGCTTCGAGACCTTTTGATCGCTACAGAGATGGTTTCGTGATCGGTGAGGGTGCAGGAATCGTAGTCCTGGAATCCCTCGAAAGCGCCATGAAAAGAAACGCTGAAATTCTCGCAGAAATAAAAGGTTATGGATTGTCCGGTGATGCTCATCACATCTCCAGCCCTCCTGAAAGCGGAGAAGGAGCAGCCAGAAGCATGAGCATCGCACTGGAAAGAGCACTGCTTGACCCGGCTGAAATCGATCTCATAAGCGCTCACGGTACATCAACGCCTCTTAACGACAAGGTGGAAACCAGGGCTATAAAAAAAGTCTTCGGCCCTCACGCCAAAAATTTGCATATAAACTCTACAAAATCAATGATCGGACACTTGTTGGGCGCTGCGGGAGGCGTGGAATTGATCACTTGCGTTCAGAGCATCAGAAACAACGTCATTCATCCAACCATCAACTTACAGAATCCTGATCCGGAATGCGACCTCAACTATACGCCTCACTCTTCTGTCCAGAAAAACATTACCAATGTCGCATGCAATTCCTTCGGGTTTGGCGGCACAAATGCATGCATGATTGTCGGACAATTTGATAATTGAGGCTTGTGATAGTGAGTTCAGGTTCAGCGTCCCCGAATCAGAAATTGGAGACGAAAATTGAACTATGACCTTGAACAGTATCTGGAATCCTGTTTGAGTAAGGCCGAAGACCTGATGGCCGAAGAACGCTGGGAAGAAGCCATAAATAACGTCGATATCGTTTTAAAAGAGAATCACGCTAATCAGAGAGCGAAGGAATTGCATGAAATATTAAGCAATATTGTGCAGAGAGGAGAAGAATTTCGTTACCTGGTCAGAACTGCAGAATTTCTCCAATTGAAAAATAGAACGAAAGATGCCTTGAAATTCTGGGAAAAAGCTCTCTTGCTTAAACCGGACGATGACAGAGCCCTGGCATTCATTAAAAAATGCCGGGAATCGATTGAAACGCAAGAAAACTTGACTAATCTCAAAAAAGAGGCTGAAAAGTGCCTGGAAAACGGCGATTTTAACCAAACCCACAACTTGCTGGATCAACTGGAAGAGCTCAACGCTGATAAATCCTTCATTGCATGGCTCAGAACGGAAGCTGAAAGACGCGAAAGATGGAAGAGAAGAGTTGACGGCATTATTATCAGAGGAAAAGAGGCTCATCAGAGAGGCGATTTGAATGCGGCGCTCGTACTGTTGGAGCATGCCGCAGAAGTTGATGAAACACAGAATGAGGAAATAACGGATTTGATTAATCTCATACGAAAAGAGATCGAAACGCAGAAAATGGAAGATGCGTTCAACAAACGATATAAAATGATTGAACATCTGCATGCCGTCGGAAGATTTCAGGAGTCCTGGGAAGAAGCTGAAAAATTACTTACTGAATTCCCCGAAAAAACCGAATTGAGGATACTCGCAAGAAAAGCCCTCAATTCCCTGGAATCGCAAACAAGCGCCGATGACCTCCTTCAAAAAGCTGAACAATGTTTTAACGAAGGAAATTACGAAAAAGCCGCCTCCATCTGGGAATCCGTTAATATGCTCTTCCCGGAAAAAGGCGAACTCAAAAGGCTTATAGAAAAAGCACGTATTTTGGCTCAACGTCTGACGGATGACTCTTTTTGAACTGCCGCTTATTCATCGCCGCTCGGGGAAAATCGCTTTGCCTATTGCTTTATTCGCTGTTTTTCGAATTTTTAACCAAGTTTGGCTTGACAATAAATTATACCATGCTAACATTGATACAACCTACAACCCTGATAACTTGTAGTTGGGAGGTGTGTTGAGCTTGCTGAGAGAATTGGTTGAAGAAATAGTCAAGGCCGTAGTCGATAATCCGGACGAAGTTCAAGTTAACGAAATCACCGGCGAACAAACTATCGTCGTTGAATTGCGCGTCGCACAGAGCGACATGGGCAAGGTGATCGGCAAACAGGGAAGAACCGCCAAAGCAATTCGGACGATTTTGAGCGCCGCCGGCATGAAAATCGGGAGACGTTACGAACTGGAGATTATAGAGTAATTTCCGATTTGTCCTGTCTGATTGAGTTTCTTGTAATTCCGTGAAGTGCGCTAATTTCTTATCAAAATGCTTCCGCTTGTCCTCATTGTTTAAAATATCAGGGAATCGGAGCAACGCCAGAGTCTGTAATGCTTGTGGACGGCTGTGCACAGAGGAGTGGTGGAGAGCGAGATACGCTGTAATAAAAAACTAAAATTTTTGTTTTTTTTGTTTAATGAACTCAGTAGAACAAAAAGAATCCCCCAAATGATTGAGTTTGTAGTATTTTTGTGATTGAATTCATTATGCGGCGGCGTGGGCGGGGCATGAAATAAACTGGGAAGAATTGCAATAGAAGGAAAAAAATTTTTGACATTTGAGGAAAGTGAGTTATAATGATATTGGAGAAAAGCACCGAAGGGTTGAAATTTCAGAGTGGGAAAAATATAAGGAGGTTGACGCCAATGAACAGTCTGACATACATCCTGATCCTTACGGTTATTCTCGTCCCGTGTTTGTTTTCCGGCATGGCGCATGCCGGAGAGAATCCGGCTTATGCGAGCGAGCGGTTGGATGGTACGAGCATGGAGATGAGAGACGAGTTGCCCCCGAGTCTTCTTTATGATGAGATGGAATATGATTGGTTTGCGGAGAAGATGCGCTATCTTTCTGAAGGAGCGAGCATCGGAGATACGGGCAGCCAGGCGCCTTTTATCATGTTGGCGGGATATTACGATACTGATGTGACATATGTCGATGGCGGGAATTTAAAAATAATCGCCTATGTAATGGACCCTGACGGTCCTGAAGACATCGCGTCGGTGGAGTTGTATTACGAAACGATACCGACTGGAGTATACCTGTTGGATAACGGGGCCAGCGGTGATTTTGGCGCGAACGATCAAATTTACGGATGGCAAGCGAATTTAGACCCCTATTCTTTGCCTGCGGGACAATATCGATTAGAATTGATTGCGCGGGATTATGCGGGGAATGAGAGCGATTTATGGCCGTATTTGACTGTACATCCGTAATTTAAACAACTCAGGATAAAAAACGGGGAAGTCTTTTTTTAAGGCTTCCCTGTTTTTTTATGCCGGACTTTTTTGGGATTATCCGGTGCGGGTGACTTTGAAAGGGCGGAACAGTCAGGGCGTTTTCGATTCAGGGAGAATCTGAGTCTTGGGAGACGAATTTTATTTTGTTGATGCCTTCGAGTTGAATACGAAACTGTCCGAAGGATGTTTCACCGAACATGACGGCATAGGAGTCAGCGGTAGCGTTCATTTTTTCGCCGTTATTGAGTGTGACGACGGTATTGATTCTGTCATTTTGGATATCGGCGAAATCGATAGTTTGGATTTTATCGAAAGGGATGAAGAATGTGCTGTCGCCGCGTTCCAGGGAGAAGTAAGTATTTCCTTCAACGGAGATTTTATCGGCGCTGGTCGTGAAGCCGTGTCTATCGGTTATGCGAGCCTGGAAAATTTTATCCGGATCGGGAAAATCTGAGGCATCTCTTGAAGTCATGGAAAGGGCGGAGAGGCAGCAGACTGTTGACGTCATCAGAAGCGCAAAGAGAAAACATTTTTTCATCCGAACCTCCAGTCGATAGGCCGATGGGCATCTTGCGAACAGGAGACATTAAACATTATAACGACAAATATTTCAAGTTGGAAATCGCGGTCTGGGCGAGTGAAACGAAAAAACACGGTGGAAAGTGAAAAAAACGGCAGATTTTTGGGAGGAGCGGCAAACGAGCGGAAAACAGGAATTGATTTAAAAGTTAAGAGAGGATAAATTGAGACAGGCGAGCGAAGGAAGAATCCACAGGGAACAAAAATGGAAGTATTAAGCAATTTTGAATCACTGAACAGGAATTATAGCGGATCATTTTTAAGCATGGGAAATTTTGACGGGGTTCACAAAGGTCATAAATTGCTTTTAGGCAGAATACGAGAAGCTGCGAGGAATACGGGAGAGAAGTCGGTAGTCTTGACGTTTCATCCTCATCCATCGACGATTATAGATGAGAGGAGTTCTGCCCGGAAGATAACGACGATTTCGGAGCGTTTGTATTTATTTGCCCTGGAAGGGATTGACGTAGCGGTGGTGATAAATTTTACGAAGGCGATAGCGGAGACGGCTCCGGAAGATTTTTTAAACCGGCTTTTCGAGGGTGGTTTTAAGCCCCGGAGAGTGGTAGTGGGATATGATTTCAGATTCGGAAAGGACAGGAGGGGAGGAACGGGATTATTAAAGGCGATGGCGGATCATTATGGATATGAGGTAGAGGAGGTTTCGGCGTATTATGAGAAAGATGCGGTCATCAGCAGTACGCGAATAAGGGAATTGATCCGGCGAGGAGAGTTGGAGGAGGCAGCGAATTTAATGGGACATCCTTTCATGCTGATAGGGGAAGTGATATCCGGGGACGGTCGAGGGAGAGAAATGGGGTATCCGACGGCCAATATAGCGCCCGGGGTGAGGTTATTGCCTCCGGACGGCGTCTATGCATTAAGAATTCTGGTAAACGACCGGGTTTTCAGGGCTGCGGGGTATATCGGAACACGGCCTACCTTCGGCGAAAGCGAAAAGCGATTGGAATTTCATTTGATCGATTATAAGGGAGCTGCGTTGTATGGCAGTTATGCACGCGTGGAATTTTTGAGGTACATAAGGCCCGATGTGAAATTCACGTCGTCTGCGAGGTTGGCCGAGCAGATTGAAAAAGATATAGAGGAAATCAGGCATTTGGGGAATGGTTATGAAGGAATGAGCATTTCGTTGGAGCCGGGACGATTTGAAAAGGCGGTTTTTTTATGATATTAGACTGAATTCAGCAAGGAGCGAGAATATGCGATGTCCGTTTTGCGGTCGCCTGGAGAGCAGAGTAATTGATTCAAGGTTAGTAAAAAACGGTTGGAGCATCCGGAGAAGGCGGCAATGTTCTTCATGTGATAAGCGTTATACGACCTACGAAAAGGTGGAAAGCATTCCTTACAGGGTAGTCAAGAAGGACGGAAGCCGGGAGCCGTACGTCAGAGAAAAGATAATGCAGGGACTTCTGAAAGCCTGTCAAAAGCGGCCGATAAGGACGGAGCAATTAGAGAATATCATTGAAGAGATTGAGACGAAGCTTTTTTCTCGCAGCAGCAGGGAGATTGCATCGGATGAAATCGGCGCTATCATCCTGGAAAGGCTAAACGGTTTTGACGATGTTGCTTATTTGCGATTTGCATCAGTTTATCAAAGGTTTGAAGGCATCGAGCATTTCGAGAAAGAACTCAGAAAACTCAAAAAGAAAATGCGGTCCGGCGAGAGAGATTCAGATCAGGTAAAAAGATTTGATAGGTAGTTGTATGCGGGCATTTATCCGTTTAAAGCTATGGCGAGTGAAAGCAGACTTTTTGTTCTTGAAATGGGGGTTTCGTTTTTCTATAATCGCGGGTGGTCAGCGATAATGCGCAGGAGCGGATTGATATTGGATGTTGCATCTCGAATGAAAGCAAGAAATAAAGAAAAAAACGGGATAATGTGTAATGAAGGTTGCTGCAATCTCTGATATTGGGTTGAAGCGGAACATCAATCAGGATGCATACTTTTGCGATGAAACTCATAATATGTTCATCGTAGCTGACGGTATGGGCGGGCACAAGGCAGGCGAATTAGCCAGCCGTCTTGCGGTTGACGAGATAAAGGGTTATTTGTTGGGTGAAGAAGGAGAGGATAAGACGCCGACTGATACGGAGATTGACGTTATTGATCAGGTCAAGAAAGGGATCAAGCTTGCAGTCCACACGGCAAACCGGAAAATATACGCCCTGGCGCGGGAGAACCCGGAATATCACGGCATGGGAACGACCGTGGTCATTTGTCAGCTTATGAATGATAAAGCCGTTTGCGCTCATGTCGGGGACAGTCGCATTTATTTGCTGAGAAACGGCTCATTGATGCAGATCACCAAGGATCATTCGCGTGTTCAGGAACTGATCGATATGGAGAAACTGACGGAGGAGGAAGCCGAGAAATATCCGATGAAAAATGTCATCACAAGGGCTTTGGGAGGAGATGCTGAGGTTGAAGTTGACATTACGACCTTGGACATAGAATCATCGGACGTGATGCTGTTGTGCAGCGATGGATTGACATCTGTGGTGCCTTTGGAAGAGATACAGAAAATAATCATGCATCATGCAGGAAACCCCGTGATTGCATGCAAGGACTTGATAAGAGCGACTCATGCTAAAGGTGCGCCCGACAATACCACGATCGTTCTTCTTCAAGGCGTCGATTTCGGCAAAGATAAGAATCTGAATATGCCCGCCAGTGAAGAGTTAAAGAACTTCCAATTATATCCTGAAAACAACGCCGAAAAGACCGAAATAAAAAAAAGCTTCTGGAGCGCTTTGCTTCATAAGTTGGGAATCGGCGATTAGAGACTCTGCGTTTTTTCTTTTACTCTGACCTTTTAAAAGAATACATACGGAACATTTAAACATTTATTGCAAAACGAGCGCAGTTTATTAAGGCTGATTTCAATGGAGGGAGCATTCATTTTGGAGGGAGCATTCATTGAGAATTGACGAGCTTATGATCGAGCACATTGCAGCATTGAGCTGTATAAAGTTATCGAAGGAAGAGACGGAGGAATTCACGAGGGATATTAACGGTATAATCCAATACATGGAATTATTGGATGAGTTGGATTTGGAGCGGATGGAGCCGGAGCTGGAAAGTAGTGCAATTCGGAACGTATTTCGCTCTGATGAGAAACGAAAGTCATTGGAAGTTGAAGAAATAATGATGAATGCTCCTGATCGGAAAGGAGATTTCTTCCGTATAAGGAGAGTTCGTCGGCAGCGTTAGCAAATGAAGCAAGGATCAGGAGGAACGTTTACCGGCGTAGCGAAGAAACAGATGAGGGATGATAGAGAATACAGCGGAGAGGGCATAGGACAGACGATTGTGAAGTTTCGTGAGGGACATCTGAGGCCAACGGAATTATTAAACGACTGTTTGAAAAGGATTGAATCGCTGAACGAGGAATTGAACGCAGTGGTTGAAATCAAAGTAGAGGAAGCTTTCCGAGCTGCCGAAAAGGCTGATAAGAAGTGGAAAAGCGGAAAGACTGAGAGGAAATCGCTGCTCGGCATCCCGCTTCTCGTCAAGGATACGATAAACATAAAAGGTTTCAGAACAACTTGCTGTTCGGAAATTTTAAAAAACTATATTTCTCCTTATGATGCGACATGCGTGGAACGTTTAAAGGGAGCCGGAGCGATTATACTGGGAAAGACCAATTGCGACGAATTCGGTATGGGATCGTCCAATGAATTTTCATATTACGGTCCCGTAAAGAATCCGGTGAATTGGGATTATGTGGCCGGCGGCTCCAGCGGCGGTTCGGCGGCATCAGTTGCGGCAGGATTCGTCCCGGCAGCTCTGGGAACCGACACCGGCGGGTCGATCAGGTTACCGGCATCATTTTGCGGAGTTACAGGAGTAAAACCGACGTATGGGAGGGTTTCCCGGTACGGATTAACGGCGTACGCTTCATCCCTGGACCAGATCGGCCCACTGGCAGGAAACGTGGAAGATTGCGCCAGAATATTAAACGTCATTGCAGGTCCAGACGTACGGGACTCTACGTCATACAGGGGGTCCATGCCCGATCTTTTAGAGAAGAGCGGTACCGGCGAGTCGAAAGTTATTATCGGCCGGCCGATTGAATTTTTTCAGAATGAAACGGATGATGAGGTCAAAAAATCGATAGAGAAGGCTTTAGATATGGCGGGTGAAAATAATTTCGCGTTGAAGGAGATGAGATTTCCTATGCTGAAGTACGCTCTGGCGGCTTATTACATCATTGCGTCGGCTGAAGCCAGTTCGAATTTATCCAGGTTTGACGGCATCAGATACGGATTACGTGCGGAAAATTTTAAGGATTCAGAGAATTTATACAAGGAGTCCCGTACGAAAGGATTCGGCAAGGAGGTAAAGAGACGAATCATGCTCGGGACTTTCGCGTTAAGCGCCGGGTATTATGAGGCTTATTATCTAAAGGCGTTAAAAGTAAGAGAACTGATTTTTAAAAGTTTCATGGAATTATTGAGAAAATGCGACGTTATTGCAGCCCCCGTATCACCTGGTCCTGCTTTCCGGTTCGGTGAAAAAACGGACGATCCTGTAAGGATGTACCTGTCCGACGCATTCACTTCTCCTGTGAATTTGGCCGGTCTGCCGGCAGTTTCGCTGCCCGGTCCGCGTACCGCAAAGGGGCTGCCCATCGGCATTCAACTCATTGGACGGCCATTTGAAGAAGATAAGCTGTTAAGAATCGCCGGTCGTTTTGAAAGAAGCATTGAAGAATGACGAATTACGATACGGTAATAGGATTGGAGGTTCATGCTCAGCTCAGTACGGAGAGCAAGCTTTTCTGCGGTTGCAGGGCTGCATTTGGAGATATGCCGAACAGTAATGTATGCCCGGTTTGCCTGGGGTTGCCGGGGAGTTTACCCGTATTGAATAAACAGGCGGTTCATTTGGGGATAAAGGCATGCTTGAGCTTGAAATGCAGGATAGAGAATTTTTGTCGATTCGACCGCAAGAACTATTTTTATCCGGACCTTCCCAAGGGGTATCAGATAACTCAGTATCAAAAACCGTTGGCCCGCGACGGTCAATTAGAGATAGTGAGCAAAGGCGGAGTTGAGAGGGAGATAAGGATCGAACGGATACACCTGGAAGAGGATGCGGGTAAAACGATCTATGCAGGAGAGAGCGGGAAGAGCAAGGGAGAAGGAGCGGCGCTGATTGATTTAAACCGGTGCGGGATACCCTTGTTGGAGATCGTTACGAAGCCGGATTTGAGGAGTCCGGAAGAGGCGCGAATTTTTTTAAAGAAATTGAGGGATATTTTAAATCATATCGGCGTTTGCGAGGGGGATATGGAGAAGGGACACGTCCGCTGTGATGCGAACATATCGATTCGTAGTGAACATTCCGGTAATATGCAGGGGAGAGCTGAAGTGAAGAATATAAATTCATTTCGATTTCTGGAACAGGCGTTGAGTTATGAGAGGGAAAGGCAGGCGAAGATGAATCTATGCGGACAGAGAGTGGAGAATGAGACGCGAAGTTTCAATCAGCATACGGGTAAGACGAGAAGGATGCGAAGCAAAGAGAAGGCGATGGATTACAGATACTTTCCTGATCCTGATCTATTGCCGGTTCGCATTTCGGAAACCTGGATACTGGCTTGCCGTAACGAACTCCCGGAAAGCCGCCGGAAGATGAAACAGAGATTAATGCATGATTATGGACTGCCTGCTTATGATGCAGAGATATTGACGAGTTCGCTGAAATTGGCGAAGTATTTTGAGAGAGCAGCGGCAACCGAAGTGCAACCGAGGCTCCTCTCCAACTGGATAATGACGGAAGTTATGAGAGAAATTAAGGAACGAAACAACAGGATAGAGGAATTTCCAGTTGGGCCGGAAAAAATTGGTGAGTTGCTGCTTTTTGTTCAGAAGGGAGACATAAACAGGCAAACCGCCAGGCATATATTCACGGACATGATCCGTACGGGAGGATCGGCAGGGGAGTTGATCCAGGAAAAGCAGGTTGCGTTGATATCAGATGAGGATCAATTAAGGCGAGCAGCAGTTGAAATAATCGAATCCAGTCCCCGATTGGTTGAGGAATACCGTGAAGGCAAGGAAAAGTTGATGGGCTTTTTTATGGGGCAGATGATGAAACGGACGAAAGGGAAGGCCGATCCCCATATTGCATTGAGAATATTAAAGTTGGAGCTGGAAAAAGAGAATAACGGCTGACTTGTTGAAAAAGCGGCAGATAATAAAAACTATCCTTCGATCATTTCAACGTTGGCTCGTGGAACGACGACGCGTTCACCGTTTTCCAGTTCGACTTCCAGTATTCTGGCTTTTGATTCGGATTCTAGTTTCTGCAGTTCCGGCGGAAGTGCAGTGACTTTTCCGAGTTTTCCGAAGTAGGGTTGGCGAATGATTCTTATGGGATTTCCTATGAGCAAGCTGCTTACTGATTTTTTTTCTTCTTCGATTTTCGTATCCAGTTTCCTGGGAATGACCGCTTCGGGGCGTATGACGCCGGCCCTGATCTGCGTAGCTCCGTTAATTGAAGCTTCCTGACCTTCATGGTTTTTCAGGAGATCGAAGGTGCGTCGAGCCATGGGTATTTTGCCGAAGCCTTCAGTAATGATGAGTGTAATACCGAGTTCTTCAGCGCCTGTGATAGCTACTCCGATGTCATAACCCAGGAAGCTTCTGAGGTCCTGATCATCGAATCCGCCTGCGATAATTCCTCTGGCGCCTTTTTGAATGGCGGTTTTCAGCGCATCAGCAGTAACCCTGCTTCCTCCGATAAGAATTTTATCGCGGCAATCATCCGTAATAAGGTCCTTTTCCAGGACGTCCTCGTTGGAATCGCAGACCACCTTTAAAGCGCCGTGAGTTTCTCCTCCTATTCCAAAAATTCCCTGGACCAGTGAGCCGAAAGTTTCAACGACGACACCCTCTGCAGGAATGACTTCAACCACTTTACCGCGAACATAAGCTTTAACTTCAACCGGTATGGGGTCGCCTCTAAGGAGGATATTGCCCGTAACGGAAGAAACGTTTTCTATAGAACAGGACTCCGGAGCTTTAAGAACTGATTTGAAGAGGCCGAAGAAGGATTTATGCATGGCGAAGACAGTGCCGGCGGACATTGTTTCTCCTTTTTTAACCAGGAGAGTCTGTTCGATGTCTTCGGGCGGGACGCCCAGTCTGTTGGCGGCATTCATTGAGATGACTTTACCGGGTAAATCCGTTCTGGCGACTACGGTATCGGGTTCAACTTCCTGCCCCTTTTCAACGACCACGTTCCCTTTCAGGGGAAGAATGCGATTTTTCTTTAAAGTTATTGTTTCGGTGACCTTTAAACCGGGAGTATATGCATGAGCCATTTTAGATATCCTTTCGTTTGAAGAGCGGTCTTATTCTTTTGCCGTTTGCAGCAAGGCCGATTCAGCGTAAACATGCATCGTCTGCATCCATTCAACGAGTTTTGAAACTCTGCCATTACGGTCTTCCGGGAGGTAGAGCGGTCGGCCGCGACCGTCCAGCAAAAGCCCTACGACCCCGCCTTCGACTTCAACCGTCCCGTCGGTTCCTTTTCCAAATCCGATGTCGACGCTTCTGGCCGGTTTTAAAACGGCTGTCGCCTTTTCATCCACGCCCAATTCAAACAATTTGATTTCGCCGAATTTCAACGAGCCGGTTTCTTGACGATTGCCGGGAAACGTCAGTTCAAACTGCAGGCATTCCTTATCAGGTTTTACCTTACCTACGGGCGCTATGCAGGTTCCTAAATGAATAAGACAATCTTTTACGAAAACGTCTGTTGCGGCTTTCCGATGAATTTCCGTCAAAACGCCTAACTGGGGCATCATAAATATCGAATCGACGGCCAGCCGAGTGATGCCTTCAGGCTGAAAGGCATCCATCATCATCATGGCCGCCTGATTTCGGCGGGGAGCATGAGACAGAACTCCGCCGGAACCGACCAGGAGGTCAAGCGAGAGCATATCCACAATAGTGTCTTCCGAGCCGGTCTGTTCGAAGGCATCAGCGATAGACCTTCTTTTTTGAACGCCCTTGAGAAGCGTTGCAAAGGATTTGTGCTGCTCGAAAGCCAGGCGCAGCGCCTCTTTTGCCAGGGCCTGCTCGAAGATGAGTTCTTCCAGGCTTTGAGGAATCGTCGTAGGCCGTATCATTTTATTCTTGATACGATTTCTCAAATCCCTCTCTTCCATGTCAAAGGGCACCCAGCGCATAACGTTGTCCAGACCAGCCTCAGCAAAAACATTCGATATGGAATAACTCATTCCAAGATTGGCGCTTACTGTACGATTAAACGATTTCTGAAACACGGAAAAGATGTCCGTGGTAGCGCCTCCGATATCAACGCCGACAACCTCTATTTCATTAATGTCGGCGATGGCCTGAATTATGGCGCCGACGGCTCCCGGCGTCGGCATGATAGGTGCGTCCGTCCAGGACATCAGCGTTTTGTATCCCGGCGCCTGGGCCATGACATGCTCCATAAAAAGATCGTGGATTTTTTCTCTCGCCGGCTGAAGGTTTTCTTTCTCCAAAGTGGGCCGCAGATTATCCACGATCACCAGGTCCGTTTTTTCGCTGAGGTTCTCTTGAACGATCTCACGGGCTTTATTGTTTCCGGCGTAAATAACGGGCAAATTGTAACCGATGCCGAGCCTGGGTTTTGGATCGGCTGCTGAGATAAGTTCCGCTAATTCGGCAACGTGCGTCGTGGTTCCGCCGTCCGTTCCTCCGGACAAAAGTATCATATCCGGACGAAGATGACGAATGCGTTCGATCTGTTCATGAGGTAATCGCTTATCGTTTGATGCGATAACGTCCATAACGATTGCGCCCGCTCCCAGAGCCGCTCTTTCCGCGCTTTCAGCCGTCATAGTTCTTACGACTCCAGCTACCATCATCTGCAAACCGCCGCCGGCGGACGACGTGGACAGATAAATGTCGGTTCCCGTTTTACCCTTAGCCGGCCGTATTATCTGATGATTCTCATCAAGCAGTTTTCGACCTGAAAGTTCTTCCACTTCGCCTACCGCATTCAATACGCCCTTCGTAACGTCTTCAAAAGGCGCCTCGACGGTCGTCGGCGCCTCGCCTCTCGTTATTAAACGATAAACATCGCCCTGTTTCTCAATTAAAATAGCTTTCGTCGTGGTGCTCCCACAATCCGTTGCTAATATAACCTCGATCTCATCCAAGTTTTTCGCCATTTTTACTCCTCCGCCGGTATGCTACTCTTTTGCGAGTTTAATGTTTTACTCTCTTTTTTCTTTGCTTGCTCCTCAGCTTCGAATTTCTCTATCCGTCGTACGAGAAACTCTATCGTTCCCCGGCGTTCAAGCATTTGTTGAAATGTCTCATATTGCTTCCAATTTAAAAAACTCTGCACGTATGGTTGAAAAAAAGCCAGAACGTTCGCTCCCAATACGTTCAAAGGTTTGACGCTCTCCAAAAACATAACCGTCGGAATCGTCAGACTCTTGCTCACTATCTTTCTCGCCAGTTTGTCGATGATCGCCAGCTCTTCCTCGTTCAGAGCCTCTTCCTTCAAATCATTATCCGATGACTCATCTTCAACGGCAAAAGCGTTTTTAATGCCCGACTTCAAACGATTCCATCCGCTCTTGGACAAAATTTGTTACCTCCTCACGATTGCCTTCATATCGCAAATAAATTCCCCGATATGTATCCAGAAATGAAGGCTTACTGAAAGGACTCAGCAAAATCCCGTTATGATCGACGTAGTAACTGCGAAAATCTTTCCAGGGTCGAGTTACATTATAGAACAATATCCTTTTTATCACTCGATCTTCTGTCAGCAAATAGCCCGTCGGCAAAAAAAAAGAACTCAGCGATCCTCCTAAAAATACCAGGGAAACTATAAGCCACCAGGCGCTTTTTGTCCACCAAAATACGACCCCACAGGCCATTATGATTACTCCAGTCGCCAATACCGTCTTCTTCAAAGACCGTGCTGCAGGAAAAGAGACCCACCTGATGCGCTTGTCGCTTCCATTTGTGCCGGTCCCTTTGTCGACGTCCGCTAAAGAACCCTCCTTATGCGAGAACTCCCCCACAGCAGATGATTCCCCATTCCCTTCATCGTTTTTCCTTATCATCTCCCCTGAACCTTTTCCTCATCTCCATCTGGCCGTCTCGAATCCGCTTCAATTCCGCAACATATTCCTCCTCGGTGATAATTCCTTTCCTGATCAAAATATTAACGACGGCCTTTTGAGAAAAATTATTCGACAGACACAACTGATTGTAACTGATATTCTGCACTTTGTCGCCGACTATCATCTGAACCGCAGTATCCTCCGAATCGCTTCCCTTTCGACGCTTCCTGAAAATCGACAAAATCTGCTCCTTTCCCAAAAATCATACACCTGAAAATAAAGGCGCCAAGTTAAGTTAATTTAAAAGAAAAATTCGAAATTGTCAATGTTTGACAGCTTTTCCTCTCTTTAATAAAGTGTCTGATGATGAAATATTTGAAAAGGAGAAAACAATGGCTGACTCACCGAAAAAATCATCTCAGGCACAAAATGTACAAATGTCCTTCAAAATCGATCCTGATAAAGAGGGCGGCAGTTATTGCAATTCATGTAATCTCTTCAACACCCGAAACGAATTCATTATTGATTTCTGCATGAATATTCCCGGCGCGAAATACATAAAAATAATTTCCAGGATCATCACATCCCCTGTAGTGGCCAAAAGCATAGCCCAGATGTTGAGCAACAGCGTGCGAAAATACGAACAGAGGTTCGGAGAAATAGAAATGCCCTCGCCAAGCGTGCCGGTCAACAAGAAACCCAAGTTTATGAATTGAGCGTCCGGTGAATTTTGGCGGATTATCTCACTGGATATCCGTAAGGGCGATCGGGAAATTATTTTTTTATTCCATAAAGGTGCGGGTCCGACGATTGTCCCGGCTGAACAGAGGTGAACACTTCTGTCCGCGGGACATGATTTCGATTCTGCTGCATTTAAAAGGTAAGACTGGCGACGGCCCACGGATATTTTTTATTTTTTGTTCAGATATTTATCGAGGAACAAAGCATATTTTCTTTCAGACTCGACCGGAATCAACGAAAGGTCTGTGAGGACGGCGTTTTCCAGGGCGTTCTGACAAGCGCATTCTGCCGGAAGTTCTTTTATAAGGGGAACGGAGGCGGACAGGAGATTTTTGACGTTTTCGACGTTTTTTGCGAGATTCTCCAATATCATTTCAATATCAACGGTTTCAGATGTGTGCCATACGTCATAATCAGTGACCATGCACGCCGTTGCGTAGCATATTTCAGCTTCACGGGCCAATTTGGCTTCCGGCAAACATGTCATTCCGATTACAGAAGCTCCCCAACTTCTGTGAAGAGCGGATTCGGCTTTAGTGGAAAAAAGCGGTCCTTCCATGCACACGTATGTTCCGCCGTAATGCACCGGTAATCCGATTTCGACGCTTTTTTTATGAAGCAAAGTCGATAATTCACTGCAGAAAGGGTCTGAAAAAACAGCATGCACTGCTATGTCATCGAAAAAAGTATTGACTCTTGATTTCGTTTTATCAATCACCTGATCGGGAAACAAAATCTCTCCCGGCTTAACTTCCAGTTTTAAACTTCCCACGGCGCTGATTGATATCAAATGTTTGACTCCCAGTTTTTTCATCGCATATATGTTCGCCCGGACTGGAACCGTCGTAGGGTTGTGACGATGTCCTTTTCCGTGCCGGGGCAAAAACAGCGCTCGCGTTCCTTCTATCTCAACAAGAGATAATTTGTCCGACGGCGTTCCGAAGGGGGTGCTCACTTCAAATTCTGCCAATACTTCGATGCCGCTCACCTGGTATAATCCGCTTCCTCCTATGATTCCAATTGCAGCCTTTTCCATTTGCGCCTCCTGCTGATAAATTTTCAAACATTTAACGGTTCAACGATTAAGGTCTGAATAAAGTAGCAGATAATATGACTGTCGTCAATTCGGACACTCGCTCCGACCACAAGTCCGAATAAGGACGTTCGCAAAAAGAAGCTGAAAAAAAGCACATCTTAAGAGAGCAAAAAAAATAACTTTTAAACTCAATCGATTACACCGTTGACCAGGGATATGCAATTATGGTGATTAATTCCCAGGATGATTCAATTTGTAACATCAGCCGGCTGAAAAATTTTTTCAATTTGAAATTTTTTCTTTTACATTTTTCATCAGTTGACTTACAATTTAAGTGGAAAGCCGCGTTGGGAAGAAGTGGCACAGTAATTGCTTCATCGAAAGCGCGTGCTCGGTGAGGGGATACTATATGGGTAAAGAGAAGTCTTCCAATTTTTGCGACAAGTTTGCGGAAGACAAAAATACTGAGAAGTCTTCTAAGGCTCGGAACAAAAAGAGCAAAGTAAAGAACAAGAGTAAGAGCAAGAAGCGGAGCAAGGGCGAAGACAGAGATATTGTGACCGTATATTTCGACGAGATGGGCACGATAGAAACTCTGAATCGCGAAGCGGAAGTCAAGCTGGCGAAAGAGATTGAGAGCGCTGAAGAAGAGGTATACGAGCATCTGGCTTGTATCCCTTGTATCTCCAATATTTTTTGGAAAGTTTTCACTTTCTGTAAACTAGGAAGATTCAGTTCTTTCGATCTGGAGATGTCCGACGGTTCTTCGGACAAGGGAGAAGATGCCGGAGAAGCTGAGGATGAAGAGGAGACTTGCAAGTTCAGAGAAGCTTTTGAATATTTGAAGAAGGTCGAGCGTGAGGAGGAACGGATATCGAACTACAGGTCTAAGGTTCCGACGGATAAAAAGATGGAGCTTCAGCTTCATAAGAGGATAGAGTGCAGTCGAGTGAAGAAGCGGGATTTGTTGAGTTCTATTCCGATGAAGGAAGATACCTTCCAGATGATTCTGGATCACATCGAGAATCTTGTGAAACGAATAGAGGTGCGGACGAAGAGGACGGATAACCAGGAGGGATTTGAAGAGGTTGATTTAGAGAGTTTAATAATAGACGAGCGTTCCCAGAGTCATGTACATGAATTGCTTTTAGTGAAAGACCGAAAGGATTTCAGTACGAAGGAATTTCTTGATGTGTGGAAAAACGTTCGGAGATCGAGGAAGCGTATACAGACAAAAAAGAATCGTCTGATTGAAGCGAATCTGCGACTGGTGGTCAGCATCGCCAAGAAGTACATTAATCGGGGGCTTCCATTTGCTGATCTTTTACAGGAAGGAAATCTCGGGTTAATGAAGGCTGTCGACAAGTTCGACTACACAAAGGGGTATAGATTTTCGACGTATGCCACATGGTGGATTCAGCAATCCATTATTCGCGCGATCGCAGAGCAGGGCAGAACGATACGAATACCTTTATACGTATCGGAAACCCTGATCAAACTGAATAAACTCTCACAAATGATGCTGCAGGAATTCCGCCGGGAGCCTTCTCTGGAGGAACTGGCTTCCATGTGTAATAAAACCGTCAGACACTTGACCTTGTTTTTCAACACGGTAAAAACGCCTTACTCTCTGGAGGGGACCATAGGTCAGGATGAGGATTCGCAATTGAACGAACTGATTGCGGATAAAGATGCGGAATCGCCTTTCGCTGTTATGGAGCTGATAAATCTGCGAGAAGGGATACTAAGAATTCTGGACGGTTTATCAGAACGAGAAAAGACAGTCATTCAGATGAGATTCGGAATCGGATATCAGAAGGAATACACATTGGAAGAAATCGGCAAGCTTCTGGGCTTGACCAGAGAGAGAATACGGCAAATAGAGCAGGCTGCCCTGAAAAAAATGAAGGTATTTGCCGAGACGGAAGAGTTGCAGGCATTCCGCAGCAAAAGCTGACAGCTTTGTCGACAAGATCGAAAAGTATTGATGCGCCCGGCATCAATAGGCCGGTCGGGATTACATGATTCTGCGGGATTGTCAGACTTCGACTCGCCGCCTTCCTTTGCCTTAGCAAAATTCCGGACTGATCAAAACGGGGTTACACTTCCTGAAAACTTTTGACAGTTTGTTTCAGTAATCGGGGACGGTATCGGGACAGAAATCGTAATCAAAACAAAATGGGGAAATTCGGAATAATTGTAACTTCAAAAGTCCCGGATTTTTGGAAAAGACGGCGAAGATTCCGCAACTACGGATAGCACTGATTCTCACGGATCAAAGAAGAATTGATTCGTAAAAAATGTAACCCCAGTTTGATCGGTCCCAAGAAAAGAAAAGGACCGGCGACTAATCGCCGATCCTTGAATTTACAAACGGAAGGATATTTCCCTCTCTAACCGATCAGTTTACTCCCATCCAAAAGAACACATTCCGTAATCGCCTGCGAAATCGAATGTGCCTGCGTGGAAGATAGCTGCCCAGAAGACGATTCCATAAGCCTCGCCGGCTCCGCTCGGCCATTCGAATTCAAGAATGGTTTCTTCATAAGTCGTCCAGGGTTCAAGGACCCGGTTGACGTAATCCATTTCCTGAGTCCATGACGGCCAGAACCAGTATTCTCCCCAGACATCCAGCAGGATGTATTCATCAACTTCGAGTCCCGGAGCAGGATTGTTGATGAAGGTCCACAGGTGGAAAAGGTCTCCGGCCTGATATATCGGCTGATTACAGAAAATGTCTATGCTTCTGGGGCCGGGGGTCGGCGTTGCTGTCGGCTGCGGGGGACTCGTCGGAGTCGCATCATAACCCGTAGTGAAGTTCCAGACATCGCCCGGCGTCGTGAATTCATAATCTTTTGAATCTATTCTCCAATAATATGTCTGATTTTCATCTAAAGTGTAAGGGATTTCCCACCAATCATCCGAATGATCCTCTACAACCAGCGGCGGAGGACTCGTCGTCCCGAAACGAATGTCGTACCAGAGTTGATCATCGTCAGGATCGTATCCTGTCCACATCAGAATCAGGTTCAAAGCGGTTCCGGTTTCACCGTCTGCCGGTTCGGGTTCCGATGCCGGGTCCGGAGGATTGTTATATGGATGAATTCCCAGGTCGGCCGCCGTAAAAATGCTGTACAATTCGGAATCAGAAGTGACGAAAGTCGGCTCCCAGGAAAATGGTGCATGGAAAGGATCAATGTTCTCCATTTGAGGTCCCCTGGACTTCAGCAATGGCGGCTCCTTCTCAGATTTCAGCAACGAAACGCCGGGATTCGCGTTTGATTTTAGTATTCCCTCATCATAGGAGCTTATCGTTTTCTTGTTGCCGTATACGGCGCTCAGAATCGGCGGTGTATTGTGGATGCGGCGAAGCTGCTGAAAACTTCTATATAACAGCTTGTCTTCTTTGAAAATTTTTACGCCGGAAATCAATTCGTCCGATCCTGATAAATTCATTCTGGCATCCGATGATCTCAAAGGCTTGTTAAATGATCGCCAAAATTTTATAAGTCTGTTTGAATTAAAAACGCTGCTCAGCGTTTTGCTGAATTCGCCTGCATAGATTGAATCCGAAAAATCAGTCGCAACAATCATTAATGCAAAAGCGAGGACCGCCGCCAAGGTGATAAGCGGCCATTTCCATAATTTCTTCCTCATTGTATCCTCCCGTCTTCGAGTAAATGTTTGATCAAAAGTTCATCATTCTTTTATTAAAACTATTTT
>CAZUFC010000041.1:45365-61336 GCA_964619725.1 uncultured bacterium
GAAAAAATCAAGTCTTCTCCCAAAATTTTTTCTTCAACCACCCAAAAAAAATCACAGTTTTTCAATTTTCGTTCGTCCCTCAAAATGTTCGATAACTGAATTCGGTCTGCTGTCATAATGAAAATCTTGCCTCTCTCAGTATAATAAAACATTTTATTTTCGAAAGCAAGCCGCCATCCCGTCACTTTTCTCAATTTCTGAATCTTTTTCTGTTTTTCGCTCGATGATGCGGTTGTGCATTTGCGTTTTCATCTCTTCGAGGATCACCGCAATTTTTGTGCCGAGGTTTGCTGGGTAATGGTTTAAAGATAATATTGGATATGCGGCAAATTTCCCGACAGGAGAAAAGGGAAGAATTTGGATATTTATCGTTCTAAGATCAGAAAAGGACAAAAAGAGAGTATAAAATTCGTTCTTTTGAAGCGCTGGAGCGGAATAAAGGTTTGAGAGCAGGTTTAGTTAAACGTATAGAAAACGAGCATTAAATGTTTTTAACGGCAGACGGAACCGTATTCAGGCCGTTTTTACGTTATTGTTTCTGAAGCGTAGCGAAAGTCGCATGCGGTCAGGAAATGCGGAAACGGCGATTGACAGTTTGACGGCTGCATATTTTAATGTAACCGGAGTCGAGAGGATGCTGGAAGAATTTTTAGCTTCATTAAAAACCAGTCGCTTCGGTAAAAACATCACTTTGTGGCGGCATATTCCAGGGCGGAAAGCGGAATTTGCTTCATTCCCGGCCGGCGTTTCAGAAGAATTGAAGCAAGCCCACGGAAAAATTGGAATTAAAAAGCTTTATAAGCACCAGCGAGAAGCTTTTCTCAAGATAAAAAAAGGGAATAATATCGTTATAGTTACTCCGACCGCTTCAGGAAAGACATTATGTTATAATTTGGCCGTTCTGGATGAGGTTTTAAAGGATTCTTCGACGAAAGCGTTATATCTTTTTCCGACCAAGGCGTTATCTCAGGACCAGACGGCTGAGCTGCGAAAAATCATTTTTCATCTTGAGGCGGAAATTCCGTATTTTGTTTATGACGGAGATGCTTCTGCAGAGCAGCGACGGGCAGCGAGGAAAAGATCGTCGATTATTTTGACCAATCCCGATATGGTCCATTTGGGGATATTGCCTCATCACACTAAATGGGCGCATTTTTTCAGGAATTTAAAATATGTCGTAGTCGATGAAATGCACATTTACAGAGGAGTATTCGGAAGTCATGTAGCGAATGTGATAAGGCGGTTGAAACGAATTTGCCGGTTTTACGGGTCTGACCCGGCGTTTATCGGATGTTCGGCAACGATAGGGAATCCAGTCGAGTTGTCGGAGAAGATTTTCGGATGTGCGGTTGAGCCGGTCGGAAGTAATGGAAGTCCAGCAGGGGAAAAGATTTTCATATTTTATAATCCTCCTGTGATCGACAGCATATCGGGAGTGAGAAAAAGTTATTTGGCCGAAACCGTGAGCATCTCTTCGCTGGTTTTAAAATCATGCGTTTCAGCCATAATTTTTGCGAGGAGCCGCAAGAACACGGAAATAATACTGACAGGTCTGAAGCGGAGTTTGATGGAGAAGCCCGGAAGGCAGCTTGTACAAGGGTACAGGGGAGGTTATTTACCGAGCGAGAGGCGAAAAATCGAGAAAGGACTCAAAAGCGGGGAGCTTTCAGGCGTTGTATGCACCAACGCTCTTGAATTGGGAATAGATATCGGGAGTCTTGATGCCTGCATAATGGCGGGATATCCCGGACAGATATCTTCGATGCTTCAGCAAGCAGGGAGGGCGGGGCGAAAGTCTTCTCTTTCGGTCGCCATGTTGATCGCTTCAAGCGACCCATTGGACCAGTTTATGGTGCGGCAGCCCGAATATTTTTTCGAGAGTCCGGCTGAAAGCGTTATGATTAATCCTGAAAATTTATTGGTTCTTCTGGAGCATGTCAAATGCGCTGTTTTCGAGTTGCCGTTCGTTGAGGGTGAGAGTTTCGACGGGGCTGACATAGGGGCATTCCTGGAATTTTTGAGCGAACAGGAAATAGTAAGAAACATCGGAGGGCGTTATCATTGGATGAGCGAATCTTATCCCGCAGAGTCCGTCAACCTCAGGAGCGCTTCTTCGGATAATTTCGTAATAACGGCGAGGGGAGCATCCGGTGACGGCGTAATCGGAGAGGTCGATTTTGCAGGCGCTGCGTCTTTGATTCATAAAGGAGCGATTTACATTCATGCGGGAGAGAAATACCTGATAACTGAAATGGACTACGAGGGAAGAAAAGCCATAGCGGAAAAAAGCGATGCGGATTATTTCACGCAGGCTCTCGGTGCGACGAAGATGTCTATTCTTGACGTATTCGAGGAGGATTCCCGGGGTTGGGGAAAAATCATTTATGGAGAAGTCAAAGTTATCCGTAAGGTTTCGGCTTATAAAAAGATCAGTTTCAGAGGTTTTGAGAATCTCGGTTATGGAGAGGTCGCTCTGCCTGAAAATCAAATGCATACCTCCGCCTTTTGCGTCAATCCGCATACCGAGATGTTGCGAAAAGCTGAAAGTTTCGCCTCGGCAGGTGAAGGCGAACTGATAATGTCCCTCAACGGCATCGTTCATGTGTATAAGAAAACGGCCAACGTTTTCTTGTTATGCGATGTGAACGATCTCGGCAAAAGCATCGGGATCAGGCGTATCCCCAGCCCTGATGAAAATATTCAATATGCTCACGAAGGCGAAACGGATGCAGCATATGTGTCTCCGATCAATCAGAGGACCAACCGAATCGATAAAGAATGGGAAGGCAGTCTGCCTGAATTTGATATTCTGTTGTTTATCTTCGATAATTATCCTGGAGGCATCGGACTCAGCGAACAACTGTTCAAACTCTACGGCGAATTAAACAAAACCGCTGTTAAGCTGATCGAATCATGTCCGTGCAGATGGGGATGTCCCTCCTGCGTCGGACCGCCGGACCAGTTCGGGTTCTCTGTGAAAAAAAGCGCCTTGAATCTGCTTCGCCGGATGGCTGAATGAAAAATGAACCGGGAATCAAACAAGAAAAAAACGAAAGAAAAATTAAAGCGCATGCTGCAGATGCCGGAAACGGCAAAACAGGAATCTTCCGAAGAAAAAAACGGGAAAACCTCATCCGTCAAAACGGAGAATGAACGCCGAAGAATTCTGGCTGATCTCCGCAGAATGATAAAAAGCGTGCCCGCTGAGAGAACCGCTCCGAAGCCTGTTCCCAAAGATAACACGAAAATAAAGTTGGATGAAATAATCGCCGGCACATATATGCAAACTCCCGCAGGCTATTGCTTCGTTTATGATGAAACCTACTCGATGCATCACTATCAGGGAATTTACTCGTTCTCCAATTTGCTGAAAACGCCTCATGAGCACTTCAAATTCCTGGCTAAACAAGAAATACCGTCTACTTTTCTGCCTGGGAAGGCGGTTTATTTCGATACGGAAACCACGGGACTTTCCGGAGGCGCCGGCGCTTACGTTTTTTTAGCGGGAATGGGATGGTTTGAAGATCGCTTTTTTCGCATCCGGCAGTTTTTTATGCGAGACTACAATGAAGAGCCTGCCTTTTTGTGGGCGGTCGGGAAGTTATTGAATAAGTTCGATTCAATCGTCACCTATAACGGAAAAGTTTACGACCTTCCTCTCCTCGAATCGCGGTTTATAAGCAACAGAATGGACGAATATTCCTTTCCGGCTTTCCATCTGGATTTGCTCTTTCCCGCCAGAAGATTCTGGAAGGAGCGGTTCAAAGATTGCAGCCTCGGAGCCCTGGAAATGAAAGTATTGAATTTCAATAGAATAAAAGACATACCGGGCGCTCTCATCCCCAAAGCATATTTCGACTACGTCAGAACAAAGAACGCCGGCCTTATCCAGAATATATTCATTCATAATCGAGACGACGTTCTCTCGCTTGCAGCCTTAACCGGATGCCTCCTCGACAAGAGCAATCCGGACAATTCAAAAAAACAGCATGCAGCAGAAATTTTCGGTCTCGCCAGATCAATGGAGCAGTTCGGAAACACTCAGAAAGCCGCTGAACTCTATCGTTATTGCCTGACTCAGCAAATCGATGACAATTTATTAAAAAAAATCGCCTTAAGACTTTGGAAATTGATGAAGGCAAGGGGATGCGAAGAAGAATTGATCCCTGTAATGAAAAATATCGCTTTCCCGGACCCGGACGTTTCGGCTGCCGATGCTTGCATTGAATTAGCGAAGTATTACGAACACAAAGCCAAAGATTATGGCGCTGCAATCAGGCATACCAGGACTGCAATGGAATACGTCAAAAATTTCGACGGCGGAAAACAGGAAAAATATATGGAAAATTTGAAACACAGATCAAAAAGAATTCTGGCAAAACTTGAAGGAAAAAAATGGCGGTGATTAGGACTTGACTTTTTTACATAGATTTTGTTAAAAAATATAGATGATTATCGAGTGGGAGTTTAGAGCTAGATTGCCTGATTGCTCAAATGGCCTACAACGGATTTTCGAGTAAAAGAAGCAGACGATGATATCAGGGAAATCAAGGAGGAATAAAATGGCGAGTTCCGGCAATTCCCGCGTCAGTTATGCTTGGATTAATTTTGTAATTATAATGGTTTTCTCCTTTTTTTGCTGGGGTTGCGGCAGCGGCGAACCTTCCGCTGAAGAAATAGAAAATCAGCAGCGACAAAAGGAAATAATTGAAGCAAAGAAACTGGCGGAGAAGCTCAGAAATGAAAAACCTTTTAATTTCGAGGAAGAGCAGAAGCGATTAATCGAGAGACCTTCGAATGTTTGCAGTTTGGATGCCGACTTTTCTTTTATGGACCTGGGGCCGAATCCTGATTTTTTCAAGGACGGTTCGATGGCTGTCTATCATGACAAGTGGACTAATATTTACGTAAGATATTTTTCTGACGATATGCGCAAAGTGAAGATCGCAACGGAGGGGAGGAATCCCACTTTCAACCAGGATTTGGAGGACCCCAAAATAGTGTTCGAGCGCTTCAGATTGAACCAGAAAGACTGGGGCGGACAGGTTTTAGGGTTAACGGTAAAGAAAATCCAGCCGGATGCGGAAGAAGTGCAAATAACGGATGAGCAGGCATCAAAACCTCATTTTGTAAACGAAGGAAAAAGAATAGTCTACAATCAGGACGATCAATACTATCTCATCGACAGTTCGCTTGAAACGCAGCCCATTGATGATGCAAGGTACTGGGAATTGATAGAGGATCGCTACGAAATCAATTGTGATTGGAAGGTTTTGAATTATTACGCAGACATTTATGGGGTATGGATCACGGACAGGCAAGAGCAAAATTTCAATCTGTTGTGGACGACCAAGGAGAAGCCGATCACATACGTTATTCCCGAAAGGTTCTGGATATATTTTTATACGGAAATGGATTCGGGAATTTTGAAGCTTCGCCCGCTGGCCTTAATGCAGCTTGAACTTGAAGGAGGAGCCGAAAAGGGTCTTCAGGAGGACGATCTGTTGGACGTTTACGCCAAGAAAGTCAGTCCTTTGACTGGCGAAGTCATCGGATACCATGAGGATCAATGGAAGGGGACGTTGCGGGTTGTTAGCGTTGAGGCGGAGATGAGCATTGCTGAATATCAGACCAGGTTGTTTGAGAAGGAAGTGCTTCCGCAGGATATTTACAGAAAGCGCCAGGCCCCGAGCGTAAGCGGCGCTGTTTTGAAGTACAGGTAATCTCTGCTGGTCGGCGCATGACGTATGACGTAAGATTGACAAGAAGCGTTTAATCAAGTCATGTCGGCCGGGGGAAATCGACTGACGGGCCGGGTGAACCTGTGATGGTTTTTAACCATCGAAAAAGCCCTCAAAGCAATTCTAATGCTAAAAGATAAAGAGTAGGAGAAATGGTGTATCGAAGATCAGGAGGAAATTTATTATTTTTGATTTTTTTTGTAACGGCTGTGGTCTGTCTCGCGGCAAATGCGTCCGGAGATGAAATTACGGATCAATTGGCTAAAGCGATTGAGTATTATGAAAAAGGAGATTATCATAAAGCTGCTGATGAACTTCGATGGGTGCTGACTCAATTGGAGACCCTTCAGGGCAACAGACTGCAGACTTTTTTTCCTGATCCCCTGGAAAATTACAAGGCTGAAAAAACGAGCGTGACGAGCATGCCCGGCGGGGGCGCCATGGCCACCAGAATATATAGATCGGAAGAAACGGAATCTGTGATTGATATTGAGATGGGGTTGAATTCTCCGCTTATTCAGTCCATGAGTTTAATTTTCATGAATCCTTCCATATCCGGCTATTCCGAGAAACAGTTTTCTCAAATTAACGGGTACAAGGTTCTTGAAGAATATAAAGAAGACTCCAAAACGGGAAAGATGATGGTCCTGGTTGGAGACCGGTTGCTAATCATCCTGGAGGGTCAGAATATTTCCGGACTGACGGACCTCAAGAAATATGTGCAGAAAATGGACCTGGAAGAAATGCACAAGACCTTGAGCGAATAGAAATGAGTCGTTTTTAACTGAACCGGTCCGAAGGGATCAGGTGGGTTCCGGCAGTCAATCTGATGACCGATAGTAAAAATCCTTCAGGAAAAGCATTAGTTCACGGGTTATCCGCTATGAGCGTGGAATGAGCGTGATTGCTGAGATGTTTTTTCTGCGAATATTGCGGAGTGATGAAGCGTTGCGTGTCAACATGAGACACTTTCTTCAAAGAAAGGAAAGTTAAATGCCTGCATTAAGCGAGTTTTTGAATAAATTAGAACAGAGTTTCACGTGGTTGAAATCCGAGATGGAGCGGTCATTATGGAGTTATTTTTTACACGATAATCCATTACAGGTGAATTCGTTGCGGGAGTACATGCAATTATTGATTCAAGATGACGGAATTTTCAGCGGACTTTCCCAGGCTGCAGAAGGGACGGAAGATGAGATTGAAAGGAAGAAATTTTTATTATGGAGGAATCACATAATAAAAAACAGGATTCTGATTGATCCTGGCATACGGCATTTGCAGAACAGTTTAAGAAAAGAAATAGAAAAGACGCAACGTCTGGTTATGAACAAAAAGATGAACAGAAAGGAGATGCTGAGCGTTCTTGTGCAGGAGCCGGATCGCGAGCGAAGGCGTATGGCTCTGAATGCGATAGACGATTTTTCGGAGGAAGGGGGGAAACTTTATTTCGAGTTAGTGAAGGAATGCAACCGGATTGCGCGTGACTACGGATATCGGAGTTATGCAGAACTGACGACATCTGGCGACAGGTTTGATGTTGAGGAGATCATAAGATTGCTTGAACTATTTGAAAAGCATACTTATGATTTTTATTTAAAGGTTTTGGAAGAGATACGGAACTATTTGTCCTGTTCTTCACTGGAAAAATGGGATGTTCCCTTTGCAATAAGAAAAAAGAGCGAGTTGATCGAAAGAGACCTTTTCGGTCCTCGAGCTCCCTGGGCGCTTGAAAAGACGCTGGAAAAAATAGAAATGCCTTTGTCGTCTTTACCGATTGAGTTAGTCCAGGGAAAAGAAGAAAGGCCTGATGCGCCGACTGTTTTCAGTTGTTGGTGGAAACCGTTCGACGAATACAAACTCCTGTATCGTCCCATTTCGGGAAGGCCGTTTTATATTTTACTTTTCCAGGAATTCGGCAATTTGCTGTTCGATGGCGTGAACGAAGAGCAGAGTTATATTTTAAAAATGGAATCGCCGTTGATGAAGAGCACGATTTCGCAGCTTATCGCTGATTTGATATATAACCGGGAATGGATCGAGAATTTTTTTAATCTGAGCGATGAATGGCTGCAGCAATCACGAGAAACCAAATACTTCAGCGTAGTGAGATTACGGAAACTTGCAGCCGAGAGTTTATTTGAGATCAGGTTATTTTCAGGAGAATACGAGCGCCCGAATGAAGAATACGCCAATCTGATGAAAAAATGGCTGCTGTTTGGAACACAGGGGAATCGAGCCTGGCTGAATAATTCATTGTTGGTTGACGCTCCCATGAGTCTTTGGAGATACAGTTTGTCGGAACTGGCATCAGGTCACATTATGACGTCGATCAGGGAAAAGGGCTCGAAACCGTTCAGCGCTTCACTCGGAGAAATACTGAAGAACCGTCTATTGAAGAATCCGGAGTGTCTTTCATTTAAAGAGCAGATGGAAAGGGCTGTGGGAGCATGGATCAATCCTGAAAATTGGATCGACGAGACAATGCAATAGTATTTTAAGCGGTTTATCGACCCGTGCCCATCGGCAGTTATGCTCGTTTTGCACTGTCGCAAGCGGTTAGGATTGCAGAATTATCGGTCGTAAGCGGACAATCAGTCGGTAAAGCGGTATTTAATGAGGGCCCAGAGTGCATTGAACCCGTCTCTCCAGGTAATTTTTTTACCTTCGTGATATTCTCTTCCGGCGTATGAGATGGGCACTTCATATATTCTGATGCCTTTTTTCAGGAATTTTGCCGTCAGTTCGGGTTCGACGTTGAAGCGGTCCGAATTGATGTGAATACCTTCCATGGCTTGTATTTTAAACATTTTGTAACAGGTTTCCATATCAGAAAGCGTAGTGCCGTAGAGGATGTTCGTAATGAAGGTCAGGAGGCGATTTCCCATCCAGTGGGTAATGAACATATCCCTTCTTTCTCCTGTGAAACGGGACCCGTAGACCACTTCGGCTTTACCGGAGATGATCGGTTTCAACAATTTGAAATAATCTTCGGGATCGTATTCGAGATCGGCATCCTGAATAACGACGACGTTGCCGGATACGAGCTTCAGGCCTGTTCTGATAGCGGCTCCCTTGCCCCGGTTATGATCGTGAAAAGATATATGATCGAGTTCATTTTCCATTTTTTTGATTATATCTCGAGTTCCGTCAGTAGAATAATCATCGACGACGACCAATTCCATTGACAGATCGACTTGTTTCACTTTCTGAACAAGCAGCGGAAAAGTTTCGCGTTCATTGTAAACCGGTATTATAACGGAAAGTTTGACATCCTCTTGTTTCATTGCAGTAATTCCTCATTAAATTGTTTAATTTCGGTTTGCGAAGAAGGAAAGCGTTCTCTGAGAGAAAAATGAGTCGCGCTGAAAGCGCCGGCTACGGCGCGAATTTCATTCCGAGCTTCGCCTTTTTTCAGAAAAAGGGACCAATGTATCATTAATTTGTTAGGACCTTGAACTAAATTTTCGTTGGAGAGCGCAAAGGAAAAGTTCGTCCATTCGGGAGGAACGTCGACGGTCTGCAAAGGGCGTCCATTCAAGAGGCATTTTGCTTTTAAATTATTTCCAATTGCGGGATGAGCCATCAACTGCATATTCAAGCGGTAAGAAGCTCCGCTGTTGTCAGAGTAAAAAGCGATCATCGAATGTGCTCCATTGGACCAGAATACTTCGGGATGTTCATTTGACCAGAATTCCCGGCCGAGCCAACCGCGGAAAAGATAATAGCGGAAGTCCAGATTATCCTCAATGTTATTTCTTTTTTTTTCCAAAACAAATCGTATGCGTTCGGGAAGGTACGCAGCGGAGTCCTGCAGAAGATACCTGTTGAGCAGGGCGGATTCCAGGAGCTTAGCGTCAGTCGGTTCGTCAAGATAGTTGAGTCTCACCGTGATCGTATGAATATTCATCAGTTCGATAAGGTCGGCGAATTCCCTGGAGGAAAGCAGTTCGGGCAATTTTTTTCCGGGGTCGATCAGGCGTTCCAAAACAGGAAATTTTTCATAGATCGTAAAAGCGCAGGAAGGGATTCGGGCAGCAAATCCGAACAGGAGGGGTTTGCGGTGAAAAATTTGTTCATACTGGTAGATTCTGATTTTCCAGTCGCTGGGAATATCCAGATGCGGAGATTCTTCGAGGGTATTTCGGTTTTGTTGCGATGATAATATAGCGGGAGGGGAAGCCAGGTGGATGGGCGCCGGCAGGAATTCAAGCAGGGCAATACCGATAAGAAGTGCAGAGGATAGGGGAGAACGCATAATTTTTTTTTCCTGGGCGAGTCCTATTCCTGCGGTCAGCGCCAGAAACGTGATGCAGAAAATGCTGAATCTTCCAGGGGCTCGAGCATGGTTAAGAAGCGGCAGATGGGACAAAGCGGAGTAAGGTAGGGGAAAGCTTTCGCAGGGGCTGCCCAGGAGATGGGGAACAGGACCGAGGGAAAGGATGAGGAATGAGAGGGCGATAAGGGCATAAGGCCAGGTCTTTACGGGTTGTCTTATGATAGCGAAAAAAAACAGGAGAATGGTGATGAAACCGAGAAAATGAGTATTTTCTATCGGATTGCCGGCGAATTGAGCGTGAAAGTTTTGGGTAAAGCGTCCCCAGATGAAGTGATCGGCTGAGGGAATAATGAAAGATAGAAGGTCTGCGCTGAATTTTTGCATTTCTTTAAGGGAGCGGGGCGCGACGGAAGCGTCGGCAGACATAGGAAGAACAAAGGGAGTGAGCAGAAGAATGGACAGCAGGAGAGCTGCCGCAAGATGAAGCAGCGTCATTCGTTTAAGATTTTCCGGATACTGCCGGAGTAGAATGAAAAGGACGAAAGGCAAGGCAATAGCAACAGACAACAGGTGATACCAGCAAGAAAGGCCGGTTAAAGAAAACATAACTCCGAAGAGGAGGAAATAAGACAATGATTTTTTTCTGAAGGCTCGGAAAAGGAGAGCCAACGTCAGTAATGCCGGGCCTAGAGAAATAACGTTGAGGTGTTCCGTCGAATGGATAAGGCGAGCAGGAGCCAGAATGACGACGACTCCTATCCAGGCGGAAATGTTCCTGTTTTTTACCGTTTCAAGTGAAAGCAGAAAAGCGGCCCAGCCGCAGAAAACAGTTTGAAGGAGCAGCAATAAGTTATATGTTTCGATGTAAGATAAAAAAGGGAGAAAAAATTGGGCAGCGGCGGAGTTGGTCAGGCTCAAAGTATGATGAGTCAGCGATGCGCCCTCAGGATAAAAAATGAGAGAAGTATGATACAAATCGCTGATGCCTGAAAGAACGCGTTGGAGGTGATAAAAATTCCAGATGAAAACCCAGGGATCGCCGTCACCCTCTTTGAAGCTTTCCAGTTCTGCGTGAAGCGGAACATGCGTATCAAAATGAAGAAGCAGAGGATGCAAACAACCTATGGAGATTGCCAGGAATAGAAGAAGCGGTTTCAGGATGTTTTTCATAATCGATTTTTATACCGGTTGAATCTACGACTTAAAGCGAATTTGAGTAACGGTGAGTTCCATTTTACGGTATTCCTGTTCAAGATTACGCCTGCGAATAAGCACATTTTTTATGATGCGGTGTTCAGGAAGCTCGAATTCAGCGTAATAGGAATGGCCCTGGAAAAACGTTCCGTCTTGATCTCGCAATATTCGGGAACGAAAAATGTCAGCTCTCCTGTGATTGATATAGGGGGTAACATCGGCCCTGTCTATCGCCCATTCTGAGGAGTGAATGCCGGCCTTTAAAGGGAATTGGAAAGTATCGCCGTCGGCTGTTTCGACAATCAAATCAGCGAAAGTATAATCCTGGGGCATAGCAATCGAATACCCCAAGTATGATTCCGTTTCTATTTTCGCTATCCTGAATTCAGGAACATCCGGCAAATGAAAAACGGGATTCTCGATGGAAAGTGATATGGGCTTCTGAGGTCTTATGATCAGGACCCGGGGACTGTTGGAAAGGAGAAGAAAAAAAGGCAGGATTATGATAAGGAGGAATGCCAGGGAAGCTGAGAATGCCGATCCGAAAAGACCAGTATCGGATGAAGTTTTTTTTCGGTTTTGTAAATGCAGTTTGAGCAGTACTATAAGAAAAATCAGACCGAGAATCCAGATTATGTCGACTGCAACAGAGTGATTGGGGGAATGATCGCCGAGAGGAAGAAAGAATGAGATGTTTAAAGCGGCGCGTTTTTCGACGACTTTTATCGAATTCATCAAATCGATAATGGGGATTTTCTGAAGCAAGGAGGTTGTAAGGGTTTGAACCGTTAAAAAAAGAGAGCCGCCGAACAAGACGGGAATAAGACCGGCCGCAAAGCTTCCTTTAAACCTGTTCAGGCTGCTTCCGCCGCCTAAAACGACCAAGGGGAAGAGCAGAGCGGCCCAATAGGCGGCGAAATTCGACCCATACAAAAAGGAATGAATGCCGGCCGCGGCTGAAATGAGAAGCGTCATTCGAATGAGGAAAGGTTTGAACGGATTTTTTTCCTCGTGAACGAAAAGAGCAGGCAGGAGAAAAATGAGAACCGGAGACATGAAAACTAGACCGGTATGACTGCTCAGCAGAGGACTAAATATCAGCAGGATGCTGCCGAATCCGGAAAACTCCAACTGATTGAAACTGAGCATGAATCCCAAAAGGCAGAAAAAGCCCCCGGTTACGTAAAAAAGCGTCTTTTTCATCTGGTTTTTTGCAGCGTTGTCCAGGAATGCAAGCTCTGTCATAAGAGCAGCCGAACCGAAAAGAGCGATTGAATTAATGTATCCGTAAAGGATCAGAGGTAATGTCGATAAATTTATTATTCCGCAGAAAAAAGCTGTTTCCCGGTTCTCACCGGATTTTTTATTAAGAAAAAGAAAGACGGTATAAGAGAGAAAAATATTAAGGGTGAGAGCGAGCCAGGATCGGACCCCTGATATAAAGGCGGGTTGTTTCGTTGAAAAATCTGTCGCGAGACCGCCGGTAACTGGAAAGATACATATGGCAAAAATAAAATAAAAATAAAACGCCAGGAATCGTTGCCGGGAGCCCTCATTATTATCAGCGTTTTTCAGCAGTGCATAAATCCTGCTTCCGATCATAATACCAGCCGTTAAAATGAACAGGACGAGCGCTGCACTCAGGAAAAATGAATATTCCGCAGTAGTTCGATGGCTGATGAGTATAATGCAGAATAAAAAGAAGAAAAGATGAAAGGAGAGCAGTTCAAAGAAATACTTTCTGAGCGGTTGTGAACAATAGTATGAAAAAAAGAGATAAAAGGAAGAGAACAGAGCGATTAAGCCGGGGAGATAGAGAGATAAAAAATCACGGCTGAATGTCCAACCGGGAAATTGCGTTCGATTCCATAAGAAGCGAAAGAGAATGGCTTCCAGGATAAAAGAGAGCGTCACCCACAGGAGAAAGGGCAAGATAGTTAAGCGATCAGCGGATTGATTTTCAGCTTTTTCACTTTTGTTCACGATGAAAGAAACTCCGGCCTTCATGGTTGACGGTTCTAATTTTCCGCTGTTGTATCAAAGCCTTCAATATTGATTCAGCCTTCTGTTTTTTCAGCCCCAGGGCATTCATAACGTCCGTAAGCGTGCAGGGTCTTCGATCCAGCAGGCTAATAATTTTTTCAGCGGTTTTTTCATGCGTTTCCGGCGATATCCTTTTGCTTTCAAAGGAAGCGATAATGGAGGTCGGGAATTGAAATTCATTTTTTATTTTTTCAAGGAATTCCGGGGTGACGGCTTCGGCGGCCGGATAGGCGCCGGGTCTAACCACGGTATTCAACTGAACTTCGTCCGGCTGAATTTTATCCAGCGCTTTTTTAAGGGCTTCGATATTTTCGGGAGAGTCGTTGACGTTGCGACAGAACAGGATTTCGAGAAGCAATTTACCATGAAAGGATTTTCTGTATTCCTGCAGTCCCGAGATGATATCCTCAATGGAAAAGGGGTCGCAGGGTTGATTAATTGTTTCAAAGTCTTTTTGAACGGCGGCGTCGAGGGAGGGAAGAACCGCGTCGACATTAACGATTTTTCGGCGAACTTCGGCGTGAATCATGAGTGATCCGTTGGTGAGAACGGCGATGGGTATATTCGTATGTTTTTTCAGCCACTGAACGACCTGATCTATTCGGCTGTTCAGCAAGGGTTCTCCTGAACCGGAAAAAGTCACGAAATCAAGGCTGGACTCAAATTCAGAAAGAGCCTCTTCCAGTTCTTTCAGGACAGAATCGATCCGGACGTATTCGGCGGTTTTGGTACGGCAATTGGTCGTTGGGCCGCATTCGCAGTAGATGCAATCGAAAGTGCAGGTTTTGGGCTTAACCAGGTCCACGCCCAGCGACATGCCGAGCCTTCGTGAGGGTACCGGTCCGAAAATGTGTTTCATGATGATGAACTCCTCAAATGAAAATTAAAGCGAAAACCTCCGGGTTCAAAAATTAACACAAAAAACAAGCAGGAAACAAGGAAAAGAAAAGATATGCTTTTGTGAAAAAAACAGAGATATGGTAATTTTGAAAAGGTCGTTTACAGGAGGTTTTTTGATGAAGGCGGAGCTTAAATGCGCAGTTCTTTTTTTGACGGCATTATCAGTCTATTTTTGTTTCAGAGGTTCAGTTTTTTCAGAGGAACTCCGGAATGATTCAAGGATGACGGATGAGGATTCCCGGATTCAGTCAAAAGATTCATTTAAGGATGTGATGAACTGGCAGGCCTATGATGCGGGTTACACAGACGGAATGATGACCAGGGGATATTTCGGAGGCGTTTATGACGGGCGTTACGTTTACTATGCGCCCTGCCGCATGATGGATTTTCATGGGAGAGTCTTAAGATATGATTCGGAGGGCGAATTTCAATCGGGGGCCAGTTGGGAAGCGTATGATGCCGGGTCAGTCGGAGGTTTGAATACGGTCGGTTACAGCGGAGCGGTTTTTGATGGAAGATACGTCTATTTTGTTCCGTTTGCGGATTCCGGCGCACGGCATGCCCGCGTACTGAGATATGATATAGAGGGTGTTTTTGATGCGGCGGGAAGTTGGAGTTCCTTTGATGCAGGGACTGTCGTGGGACTGCCTTTTTCCGGGTATAACGGCGCCGTGTTTGACGGACGCTATATTTACTTTGCTCCGTTCGGTTATGAACCATACGCTCACGGTCGGGTGCTCCGTTATGACAGTCTTTCCGATTTTAACGATTCGGCTTCGTGGAGGGTTTATGATGCCGGTATGACCGATGGACTGCTGACCAAAGGTTTCTACGGCGCCGTTCAGGACGATCAGTATGTCTATTTCGTTCCGTTTAACGACGGTTCGGAATTTCACGGTCGAGTCCTCAGATATGACAGGCACAACGCTTTTGAAAGCGCCGCAAGCTGGGAAGCTTACGATGCCGGGTCCATTGACGGATTGACCACTGTGGGATACAAAGGGGCCTGCTTCGACGGACGTTATATTTATTTCGCTCCCTTTCGGGAGGCGGAAATTTGCCACGGCAGGGTCCTGCGATATGATACCCAATCGCCTTTTAAACTTTCGACAAGCTGGAGCGTTTACGATGCGGAGGACACTGATATGCTTGATGCCAGGGGTTATGTCGGAGCGGAATTCGATGGGCGACGGTTTATCTACTTTATTCCTTATGAATGCGACGGCGCGTATCATGCCAGGGCTTTGCGATACGATACGGAAGGTCTTTTCAGCGATTCGTCAAGCTGGAGCGCTTTCGATGCCGGAAATGTGGACGGCATGACGACCAAAGGATACAAATATTCAACATTCGACGGCCGATACCTTTACCTGATACCGTATCACAACGGCTCCTCCTTCAGCGGCATAGCCCTGCGTTACGACACTTGCAGCGTTTCAGAAAGCATACCCCTGCTGCATCCCATCGGACTTATTATTCTCGTTTTCGCTTGTACCGGCTTCATTTTAGGAAATTTGTCCAAATAGACTTTCATATCACTTGTTGCGTTGCATGCCCACGGACAACCTTTGTTGCAAATAGGCCGGCAAACTTATGCTTGAAGCGAAGCGTTCCGCGTTCCGTTAAGCTTTATGCCATCCCTTATGCTTACGAGGCAGGGCTTGGGATTATTATGCTTCCTTGCGTCCGCGTATAATAATTCGACCAGGGTTATGCCCAGCCTTTGATTGTTGACTCTAAGAATCCTTCTCAGCGCTGTACCGGTTATGGGTCTTTCCAGACTTTTCAACTCATCCAATATTTTTCTTTCCAGCTCT
>CAZUFC010000042.1:0-27500 GCA_964619725.1 uncultured bacterium
GCGCCGGCTTTCCAGAGTCTTTCCACATGCCGGAGATAATATCCGTTTCTCCGGCTCGAAATGTTTGCTCCCGGGAGCATGTATTTGAGCATTTTCATAATTATCACGCTCCCGCATTAATTGGATAAGCCGTTATGAGTTTTCCCGGAATTCAAATTTTCCTTGAATGCTTTTTTCTTTTCAGACCAGTCGCTTCCTTCGGCATCAATGATGGAGTCGTTTTTGAACTCTTCACGGAAAAAGACGCTGCTGAATCCAGGAGCCAGTCCGACGGGCATGTGATCTTCCGGCAACGAATGCATCATGTGAAGCCGTACCGGGAATTTCAACTTCAGGAGTATGTTTTCGCCGGGCTGCAGTTTGACGCCTGACTGGTCCGGCAACGCTATTCTGCTGTAGTGATAGCCGTTTTTCCAGTCAGGAGCTTCCAGGCCGAGCGAAACGTCCGTGGTTCCGTGTCGAAGGTAATCTGCCGTGAGTTCAGGCATTCCCAGGAAGATCGGATCGTAAACGACAGCGGCATCGACTGCGATGAGCTCTGCGATCGATTCAGTCGTGCAGAGGAGCTCCATCACGATATAGAACGCGTCGTCAGATTCGGAATGTTCGGAGTATCTCAATTCCAGTCGGCCGGATTTGAAATTGCCGAGCAGGTCGTTTTTCGTCGAAGCTTCGGGGACGTAGGTTATGCGGCCGTTCTGGTTCAACCAGACGGAATAATCCGATGAATTGACGACGGTATCGCCGTTGAAGTCCGCCCGGGCATCCCATCCGGGACCGCCCTGGGAACTGCCGTTGGCCGCCAGCCATACGACGAAATCTCCCGCAGCATTAACGTAACCGTCGCCGTTGGCGTTGCCCCCTCTCAGGGAATACAGCCCGTCAGGTTCCTCCTGCTGCGGGTCTGAGCCGTAACACGCCGCATAATCGCCGTCAGTATCGTCAGCCAGGTTCACTGTAGTTTTGGTGAGATAATTCACGGATATACGTTCGCTTGTGATGACGTCAAGATGGTTCAAGTGATTAATCACCAGGTAGAGGTCGCCGCCGGGAATGCCTACCAGGTCGATATCGCCGGTTTGTCCTGAGGAATCGATCGGCACGTCTTCCATGACGGCCATAACGGTGTCCGCGGTCTGAGGAGAACTGCCGCTGCGGAATTCCAGGTCGACTGTCGTCGCGGGCTGACTGCCGCCGGCATAGTAACCGTCAAGCAATACCGTAAGGTTGAACTCTGGCAGTCCAGCGTATTCGTCCGCTCCCATGTCGAAGTCATCTTCCTGCGGACGGTCGTTGGCATCGTAATCAACCTCAATAAGACTCGGGCCGGCAAGAGTCAACGCCGTATTGATGCAGGGAGAGGTTTCCGTGATGTGATAATCTCCGGCTCCCACGAATACGGGGTCTGCAGAGATATTGCCCAATCCGGCGTCGCCGTCTTCTATGTCGGAATATTCGGCGCTGACGCCGTAAAGGTCGTCTCCGTTGTCCCAGACGACGCTATTGAGAATGTCCAATGATCCTGCATTGACGTATATGCCGTAACTGCCGTTGCCGCCTACGGTGTTGTGGATGAATTCGATGTTTGTTCCCGCAGTCGCGCTGTACATTCCATAACCGCCGTTGGACGTCAGAAAACAGTTGGTGATCGAAATCGCATCGTCGTCCTGGAAGTACAATCCGTCTCCGACGGATGTGTTGTCCGGTTCTGATATGCTGTCATTGCCGTCGATCATTATCCTGTCGAGCTGAACAGAGGAAACGCCTTCATAAATGTATATTCCGCCTCCGTAGGAGTAGCCGTAATCCCGATAACTGGCATCCGCATAGGAATGAGCCTTATTGTTCCTGACTGCCGTCTGTTCGTGAATAACTACGGCAGCGCCCGTGTCGATGTATATGCCTCCGCCGTAAGAATAAGCATAAGCTCGTCCGCTGCTTCCCGGCTCTCCAGCGAAAGCGTATGCAGTATTATCGATGACAGTGCAATGATCGATTGTTGTCGTCGAATTGGGACCGCAGTAAACGGCCCCTCCATAAGAATATCCCAATGCACGTTGCGAACTGGAACTGTTGTTGGCGTATACATACGCCTTGTTGCCGGTAAAATGATTCGATTCAAGAGTTAATGAACTGGTTTCGCCAGTGTAAATCGCTCCTCCGTATGCATATTCATAAAGATACGCTCCATATCCAGAAGAATAGTATGACCTGGCTTCATTAAACTCGAATACATTGTCGACAATGACGGACCCGCCTTCCGAATAGACCGCGCCGCCTTTCGGATAGGAACTCTGTCCCGTTGTATAGGCTGAGTTTTCCTCGAATGTGTTTGCGCTAATCAAGGGTGAAGCGGCAGCATCGCAATAAATCGCCCCTCCATACACAGTGTAGCTTCCTGCAGAATTGGAAACCATGTTGTCCCTGAAGATATTTCTCGAAAATACGACGGATGCATCGACATTCGTGCAATAGACTGCTCCTCCGGCATGCGGCGACGTATTTTCCTGGAATGTGTTGTCTTCGATATTAATCAATCCTGAATCGAAAATATACATGGCGCCGCCCAGAGCGTCGTTCGTTCCCGTAACCGTATTATTGATGAACAGACAATCGTGTATCCAGACGTCGTAACTCGAAGCGATGTAAACAGCGCCTCCGCGTGCGAGATTGCCGTCGCCTCCGGCCTCATTCGCCGCGAAAATACAATCATAGACCTGGATATGCCTTCCCCCGTAGCAGAAGAATCCGCCGCCGTTGCCTTCATTTCCGCCGGTTATGGTTAATCCGGTCAAGGCTATATTTTCTGCATTGGTTATCATGATGGGACTGCCGCCCACGGTCCCCCTCAATATCGTCACATATGTTTCGGGGTCTCTGGCGCCGCCGCCGACAGGATAACCGCCCATCAATGTAATGCCGTCATGCAAAGGCAGATGCTCGTAGTAAGTCCCTCTCGTGATGTGTATCAGCCCGCCTGACGATGCTGCATCAAGTGCCCCGCGGATGCTGGCTTTGGCCGTCCCCCAGCTTAAACCGTCGTCTGTATCGTCGCCGAGATACTTGTCGACGTAAAATTCGGCTGCAGGCGTCGGCGTCGGAGAGCCTGTCGGAGTCGGCGTATTCGGCGTTATGCTGGGATCAGGCGTGGGGTTCATAATTTGAGTCTCATCAGCGCCGATATCTGCGATGTAATTATATGGACGGGTATCGCCGTCGAAATCGATTGACGGTATGTCTATGCTTGTACCCCTGTCGATGCAGCATGATCCCGGATGCAGATGATAATCGCCGTTGCCCATAAACACAGGATGGCACGGCGGGTCCATGTTGCCCTCCCCCTCATCGCCGTTTTCTATATCGCAGTAACTTGCCGTCCCTCCGACCAGATCATCCGTGTGACCCCACAAAATACAATTTTTAATGACCGGCGATCCCCCGTTCGCATAGATGCCTCTCGCCGTGTTGTAGGCTATCGTATTGTTGATGACTTCCGCATTCGTCGTATTCAGATACATCCCGTCGCCTGAGTTGTCCACAACGAAATTGTTGAAAAATTCCACCGGGGCATCGTCTATGTAAACGCCGCCGACTGACGCGCTATTGGGCGAGGCCAGTCCGTAATTTTCTTTTATTTCTACTCTTTGAACATCAACTGATGCGTTGGACCCCAAAAAAGCCAGTCCAGCGCCGTAAGCATAAGCATAATCATAAGAACCCGAACCGCTCCCGTTCGCATCGGCATAATTATTGACTATAACGATTCCGCTTCCGATATGCACTGTCGATTCGTCCCCTGCAGCGACAGCTCCGCCGTAAGAATAACCGTAACCTCTTCCGCTGCTTGCATTATCGATCCCATATGAATAAGCCGTATTTTCGATATAAGTTTCGTTCGATAAGGTCAATTCCCCCCCGGCTGCACAATAAAACACGCCGCCGTAGCTGTTGGCGAAACCGCGTTGACTGCTGCTGGTATTCTCCGTGTAGCAATAACTGACGTTATCCCTGTAATTGTTGTCGTATGAAACGACCGAACTGCCGGGTCCGCAATAAATCGCTCCCCCGTAAGAATAATTATACAGGTAACCTCCGTAACCGGTATTGTAATAGTTGTAGGCCTCGTTACCCAGAAAATCGTTTTCCGTGACCAGAAGTTCGCTTTCGGTGTAAATGCCGCCTCCCATTGAATTGGAATCGGCATTATTGGAGCAGTATGAGCTGTTTTCCGTTATAGTATTGAATGTAACCACTGCAGACGAATTCGAATCGATGTATATTCCGCCGCCCTTTGCCTGCGAATTTCCAGCCCTGTTTTCTTCAATCACGTTGTCGTGGATATCGACCGTCGAGCCTACAGAGATGAGAGCTATACCGCCGCCTGCCAGATGGGAAGTGTTGTATCCGATGTTGTTGTAAGCGATTGTGAACCTCTGACCCGGACCGCAATATATACCTCCGCCATAACCGGTACTAGGTTCAACGACGTTATCGGTAATTTCATTGTTGGTTACCGTGATGTCGGCTCCTTCAAGATACAGACCGGCCCCATGAGCTACATTCCTGCCGCCGGGAATCGAGTTGCAGAAGTTATCGCGTATTTTGTTGTCGTTAATCAGAATATTACGTGCTCTTGATACATGAAAACCTCCGCCAAGTCCGCCATGTCCGTTGCGGATTATGAAACCGTCGATCTCTACGTTCGAAACGTTGGAAATAATGACGGCCGTATCAATACCTTCAGGGTCGATTATGGTCGGGAATCCTTCCGGGTTCCGGGGACCTCCTCCATGCGGATATCCAGCCAGCAGGACAAGATTGGAGGCGCAAATGATGCTTTCATTATAAATATGACCGGTAACATGAATAACGCCTCCTCCTGCACCCTCGACCAGTTCCATCGCGGAATTAATGGAAGCGCGAGCGGTCGACCAGGTTAATCCGTCATTGGCATCATCGCCTGCAAGCCCGTCAACATAGAAGTCGGCGCCGGGAGTAGGACTGGGGCCTGCAGTAGGCGTCCCCGCCGGCGTTATGTATGGTGAGGGTGTCGGATTCGCTCCCGTGGTTTCGTCCGCCCCCATATCCGGCCTGGCAGCGCCGAAAGGTCTGGCGTCGCCGTCGAAATCATGATCCGGGATATCGTAATAGGTCCCTCGGTCGACGCAGCATGAATAAGGATGGATATGATAATCATCCCTGCTGATGAATAAAGGATCGCAAGGCGGGTCCAGATTGCCCTCCCCTGGATCGCCCGATTGAATGTTCGAATAGGTGGCGCTGACGCCGCTCAAATCATACAGGTTACCCCACAAGATACAGTTTTTCACCGTCGGTGAACCGCCGTTGACGCGTATCCCGTAATCAAAATTATAGGCGATTGTGTTATTGATGACCGTCGCATCGCTGTTGTTCAAATATAATCCGTCCCCTGTATGGTCCACGATGAAAGTATTGTATATCGTGACAGGCGTCTGGTTGACGTAAACGCCGCCTACTTCGATGTTGCTCGGAGATGCGGTCGCTATGTTCGACTGGATGATCATCCGATCGAATTCAACGGCCGCGCCCGGTCCCAGCACAGCCATTCCGCCTCCATAAGCATACGAAGCTGATGATGAACCGCTGCCCTGAGCCTGGGCCTTGTTATTCGTTATTACGACATTCAAACCGAAATCAACGACTGCATTATCGTCGCAAACAAGTCCGCCGCCGTAAGCATAACCGTAGCCCCGGCCGTTGGAAGCATTGTCTATTCCATAGGCGAATGAAGTATTATCCTCGATGGTTTCACTCGTTATGGCGATATGAGAACCTCCGGCGCAGTATATGGCGCCCCCGTAGCTGTAAGCATACCCTCGCTGACTGCCGCTCGTGTTCTCAGCATAAGCATAAGCGCTGTTGCCCTGGTAAACATTATCGTAAGTCAGCACGGTCGCACCGTCGCCGCAGGATATGGCGCCGCCGTAGGCATATTCATAGAGATACGCTCCATAGCTGGTGTTGTAATAGGCATTCGCATCATTACCCGTGAACGCGTTGCCGGTTACGGTCAAATCGCCGTCACAATGAATCGCACCGCCCATTACCTGGGCTCCCGCCGAATTCGTTGCTGCGGCAGAGTTACTCAAAAACGTATTGTTGAATACGTCCGCGGAACTCATCGATTCGATGAATAATGCCCCGCCCTGAGAACGGGCTGTATTTGAATCAAACAGGTTGTTTTCAACGAATAACTTCCAGGACGGACTGTTCAACGCTATGCCGCCGCCGACCGATCCCGCCGTATTAAAGGTTATCGAATTGCCGGATATGTAAATGCTGCCGCCGTCCGCACAATATATGCCCCCGCCGTAACCGGTTCCGCCTTCAGCGAAATTCTTCGTTATCAGATTATCCAGTATATTTACGTCATGACCGTTCAAATACAGTCCTGCACCGAGAGATACGCTTTTCGAACCGGCATCGCTGACATGATTCTCCTTGATGATGTTGTTCGTGATATAGATATGAGCGGAATCATTCACGTAAATGCCGCCTCCATAACCTCCTTTGCAATTGCGGATGATGAAACCGTCCACGAATACTTTCTCCACGCCGCTGATCATTATTCCGATACGAGCGCCGTCGCCGTCGATAATTGTCGGATAAGCCGTCGGGTTCCTTATCCCGTCGTCATGCGAATACCCGCCGTAAACTCGAACGTTATTCGGACAGATCACTCGTTCATAATAAGTCCACATGACGACATGAACGTTGCCGCCGCCGGACGCTTCCGCAAGCTGCATAGCCCCGTTGATAGATTTTCTGGCTGTCGCCCAGCTCAAACCGTCGTTCGCGTCATCACCGGTCTGACCGTCGACGTAATAATCGTTTGAAGGCGTCGGCACAGGCGTTATAGTACCGGATGGCGTGGCGTACGGTGTCGGCGTAGGATTGGAGGATGCCGTTTCATCAGCTCCGATGTCCGGAAAAGTGAAAGAATAGGGCCTCACCTCTCCATCACAGTCATGCGTCGGAACTTCATATGGACTTCCCCTGTCAATGCAGCATGAATTGGACATTAAATGATAATCTCCGTTCCCCACGAACAGGGGATCGCACGGAGGGTCCAGGTTCCCTTCGCCCGGATCCGCGTCCAGAATGTCGCAATATGTGGCGGTTACACCATGTAAATCATCGCCGTTGTTCCATAGTATGCAATTCTTGACTGCAGGACTCCCGCCGTTGACATACAGCCCGTAAACAGAATTGTCGGCAACCGTATTGTGCTGGAATATCAACGTTGTGTTGTTCAGGTACACTCCGTCCCCGATGTTCTCTACGATGAAATTGTTGATGATCTCAACCGGCGTTCCGTTTACATATAAACCGCCTCCCTGCCGGACATAGTTCGGTATGGAATTCGTCTCGTTTCCCCTGATGATCAGTCGGTCGATTAATGTCTGAACATTAACGCCTTCCATGGAAATGCCGCCGCCGTACGAATAAGCATAATCATAAGAACTGGAGCCGTTGGCTTCAGCGTTCGACTTGTTTTCGATTACGGTGAATCCCAATCCTAACGTCACATCGGAATTGTCTGCCAGATGAATTCCTCCCCCGTATGCATAGGCATACCCCCGTCCGCTGCTGGCCGTGTCCTCTCCGTAAGCATAGGCCGTGTTGTTGACGAGAGGCTGGGCCGATATTACCAGCGTCGAACCGCCGTCGCAGTATATCGCTCCGCCGTAACTGTAACCGTAACCTCTTTGACTGCCGCTGGTGTTCTGAGCATGACTATGTGCGACGTTTTCCTCTATTGTATTCATCGTGGTATTGACTGATGAACCGTCAGCGCAGAAAAGCGCTCCGCCGTAAGCATACTGATAAAGGTTTCCTCCGTAACCCGTATTGTAATAAGAAAACGCCTCATTTCGCCTGATTTCATTTTCTGTTAGAATCAGTTCGCCCGCGCAATATATCCCGCCGCCCCTGGATTCATTGCCGGCTGTATTGACTCTATATGTCCGGTTGTCTGTAATAAGATTCTCATGCACCGTCGCTGAACTGCCGTTTGAAACGTAAATCGCACCGCCGCTGCCGTGCGATCCGTCAACCAGATTCCACTGAATTGCATTATCGTCTATCAATAAAGGCGCACCAGGATGATTGATGAAAATTCCGCCGCCGGCGACCTGGGCCGTGTTGTACGTCAAAAGGTTGTTCGTTATACGGATGCTGCCGCCGCCGGCGCAATAGATGCCCCCGCCGTATCCGTCAGCCCCGTATGCAAGGTTCTCCGTTATTAAATTGTCATGGATCAGAATATCATGCCCGTGTAAATATAATCCCCCTCCCAGAGCAAGATTGGGCAGGGCGGGCTGAGACGCACACTCGTTTTCACGTATCTTGTTGCCGGTTATCTCCACGCCGGAAGCATGACTGACGTAAATGCCGCCGCCGTACCCGCCGTGACCGTTCCGGATCACGAAACCTTCAATAAAAACATTGGATACGCCGCTTATTTTTACTGCGGAATCCATGCCGTATCCATCGATTATCGTGATGAATGATTCCGGATTCCGAACGCCTCCGCCATGCGCATAGCCGCCTAAAAGCCTGATGTTGTCTGGAATAACGATATTTTCATAATATATTGAAATAGCTGCATGAACTGCTCCGCCTCCCGCACCTTCCGCTGCATCCAGAGCTTCCTGTATGGTCGCCTTCGCCGTCGCCCAGCTTAATCCGTCATTGGCGTCGTCACCGAAATCGCCGTCAACGTAATAGTCTGCAGAAGGCGTTGGAACCGGCGTATATGTCCCTGAGGGAGTAAAATAAGGAGTTGCCGTCGGATTCGCTGCCGATGCTTCATCCGCTCCCATATCCGGCGGTCCGGAACCGAAAGGACGCGCTTCGCCGTCGAAGTCATGATCAGGCGAATCGACGACCGTACCACGGTCGATGCAACAGGAATTAACCCTCAAATGATAATTGCCGAATCCCACGAACATGGGATCGCACGGCGGATACAGGTTCCCTTCCCCGGGTACCCCTTCCTGGATGTTGCTGTATGTCAGCCCCGCTCCCTCCAGGTCATCCGCATGCCCCCACAAAATACAATTTTTTATGTTTGCCGTCCCGCTGTTCACATAAACTCCATATCCGGAATTATAGGCTACCGTATTATGGAAAAAATCGACCGTCCCGCTTGTGAAATAGGCCCCGTCATCCTGGTTCTCTACAACCATGCAGTTGACGATGTAAGCGTTACCGCTGTTGATGTATATTCCGCCGCCGTAAGAACCCTGGTCAGGCGTCGCAGACATGGTATTGTCCTGTACTAGAACACCGTCGATCTCCAATGAAGCATTCGCTCCATGCAGCGATATGCCCCCGCCGTAAGTATAGGCATAATCATATGAACCCGAACCGTTGCCCTCCGCCGCACAATAATTCTCCGTTACGCGGCTGCCGGTTCCTATGCTGACCACTGAATAATCGGCGCAAAAAATGCCGCCTCCGTAAGTCCACGCATATCCCCTGCCGTTGGATGACGTATCCTCTCCATAACCGGATGCCGTGTTCGACTCTATCGTTTCATTCGTTAACGTTACATCTGAATTCGCTCCGCAATATAACGCTCCTCCATAAGCATAACTGTAAGCCCGATACGATGAACTCGTATTCACCAGATTTGAATATGCCAAATTTCCGATGAAGGTATTCCCCGATAAAACCGCTAAGCAACCCGCTCCGCAATATACGCCTCCCCCGTAAGCATACTTTTGTAAATTGCCGCCGTAACCCCCTGAATAGGTCGATCGGGCCTCGTTTCCGGAAAATAAATTGCCGGTAGCCGTTAAATTACCCAGATTGCTGACCGCTCCCCCGGCTGTATAATTCGAATCTCCCCCTGTTGAATGAGACAGGTTTCCTGTAATTTCGTTTCCTGTTATCTCAGCCGTGCTGCTTGCATCGATGCTTATACCTCCGCCGACCGCCGTTGCCGCCGTCGTCATGTTGCCCTCTATTACGTTCGACAAAATATCAACGTCCGAATTCACTACGCTGATTCCTCCGCCGCCTTGAACACCCGTACATGTATTCTCACTTATTACGTTATTCTGGATCGTCGCCGTGCAATCAACGCACAACATTCCCCCTCCGGCCGCTCCCAAACCGCTTGTTATCCGGAAACCATCTATCAGAATATCAACCGCCGTTTCTATCGTGAAAGGAATTCCTGAACCGCTTCCATCTATAATCGACTCATACGACTCCGGATCACGCACTCCGCCCTCGGACGGATATCCGCCCAACAAACTTAATCCACTCTGCAGTACAGACAATTGCTCTGTATATGTCCCCTCAGCGACATGCAATGTGTCAGACCCCGACGCCAAAACCAACGCCCCTGCTATCGTCCCCTTCGCTGATCCCCAACTCAGTCCGTCATTTCCGTCATTACCGTAAAGTGCATCCACATAGTAATCGCTCTGACCATGAGCAATTCCGAACGCCGCTGAAACCATAAACAATATCCCTAAAACTCCTATGGCCATAGGCTGATGTCGACGATCCATATCCTTTCCTCCTGTAAAAAAAATTCTTTGAATTGGTTGGTTGCGATGCAAAAATGCATGTCCATAATTTAAAACGGATTTCAGTACAAAAAGTCAAAATTATTTAAAAAATTTTTTAACATCTTATAAACATTTTTATTTCAATGGATTAAGCTCCTTTTTAGCCGGATACTCGGCGCCCTTCCCCCGAAAATTTCTAATATTTTACTGAAAAATTACACGGAAAAATCGAAAAAAATACTGATGATTATTTGTTATCATTCCGTGTAATGCCTTTAAAGACAGGCATCTTCATCAACATTCCCCGCAAAGTATCGCCTCCTGACAAAATCCTGCTTTTTTCTCCGATAATTTTTTTCTACCCATATTTTCCTTTTTCGGCGTTGATCAAAAATCAGGGCTAGTTAGTGTCTGTCCACAAACTCGAAGCCCGATTCAAAATTTAATGCTGGACAGCCACTTGGGTTTTTGATCCATAAACGAGCGAATTTTTCTTAAGATAAGGATGGTAAGGATTTGCGAGGCAGGGGCGGCGCTTATACTTTGACTGAGCAAATCCGAAGACTGACGCAGTATTGGGAAAAATTCGCCGTTTATGGACAAAAACTAGTTAAATTAAATCAGATTACTACTTAAAAAAATGGACAACATTCATAACGTTTATCGGGACTGATCAAACTGGGGTAACACTACTTTCAAAACTTTTTGACTTTTTATTTCAGTAATCGGTATCGGGGTCGGGGTCGGTATCGGTATCGGGGTCGGAGCCGGGATCGGGATCGGGCTCGCAATCGCAATAAATAATTACGAACAGATATGTTTTGTCGGGACTGATCAAACCGGGGCAACACTACTTTCAAAACTTTTTGACTTTTTAGAGATTGATCAAATGGGGGTACAATTTGGATCGATCCATAAATCTCTTAAGCTCCGAAGGAGCGCTGTACGAAAGCCCAGGGTTAAGCGAAGCGCAACCCTGGGGCAGACAAGAAAAAAATGAAAGCTCTGAAGGAGCGCAGTAAATTTCCGTTTCGGCGGCTTTAATAAAGTAACGGGAGGCATAGCTGTTCGGAAATAACCCGAGTCAATTCAGCACAAATTGTTACCTCGAAATGTGCGCTTTTGATCAATGCCCGTTTATCGTTATGGCGCCGCCCCTGTTTCCCCCGCGAGCCATCGGCATTAGGATAACGGGAACCAATCATTGTTTTTAAAGCAAAAAACGTTAAAAATGTATTCGTTGTCGTGATCGTGATCGTTGTCGTTGTCGAATTTAAACTTGAAGCCCATTCAGGTAAAATTGGGTTTAAAAGTCATTGCGCACGTTACTCCGACAACGACAACCGCTACGCTGAGAACGACAACGATTCTTCAGCTAACATATTGATAAGTAATGACGTAAAGCTTATCCTGATACTTATTCCCCGCGAGCGGAAGGACTAAGATAATTGTGATATGGGATTATAAATAAAAACCAGATAAAGTCCCCCCCGCTGCGGGACCGTTGATTTAGTCGACAATGGAAGTTGTTCCACATCATAAATAATCATCTCCAGAATTCTTTTCTGATTGCACGGTTCCCAACGAGTTTCGATTGCGCTACCGGCCCCGATTACTGAAACAAACTGTCATAAGTTGTGTAAGAAGCATAACACCGGTTTGATCAAACCCATTTTTTTTATGCGGCTTATTGACCTTTTTTTTCATTGATGTCCAATGTGCTTTTTGTTGTAATGGAAAAGGATTCGCGTCGATTTTAATCTCATTTTCACAGGAGGAAGCTTTATATGAAAGTAACGGGAATCAATGGAAGCGCGCGCAAGGGAGGCAACACAGGAATACTGATTAATTATGTTCTGGAGGAGTTGCGTAAAGAAGGGATCGAAACTGAATACATTGAGCTGGCGGGTGAAAAGCTGAGCGGTTGCATAGCGTGCTCAAAATGTTTTGAGAATCGGAATCGACGATGTGCTATAAAGGATGACGTCGTCAATGAATGCATAGAGAAAATGGTTGAATCTGACGGTATTATTCTGGGATCGCCCACCTATTTTTCCGACCTGACCGCGGAAATGAAAGCTCTTATCGACCGGGCGGGAATGACGGCAAAAGCGAACGGAGATATGTTCAGACGAAAGGCTGGTGCGGCTGTTGTTGCGGTACGAAGAGCCGGTGCAATACACGTATTCGATTCCATCAACCATTTTTTTCTCATCAGCCAGATGGTAGTCTCCGGCTCTGATTACTGGAACATAGGCATCGGCCTCAACAAAGGAGATGTCGAGCATGATAAGGAAGGCATTCAAACCATGTCGACGCTTGGCCGAAATATGGCATGGCTGCTCAAAAAGCTGGCTCAGCAACAACCTGAATAACCGGAGAAACGGCGTGTGCTGCCGCCCTGACCAGCATTAATGACATCCGTAAACGAAAATGACCGTTATCGGGACATTATCAGCGACTTCCTGAGCCATAGAACCGAACAGCGCCTGCCGGATTTTACCCTGAGAACGTATGGCCATTGCTAATACACTGAAATCTTCGGCTTCTTTTATGATTTGATGCGTCCGGGATTCCGCTGCAACAGCCCGGAACGTCACTTCACTTTCCATCGGTTTTTCAGTGCAGACCTGTTGGAGCTCCCTTTCGGCCGCCCGTAATTCTTCTTCCCCGCTTTCAGGCGGCATCAGCCTCAATAACGTTATGGTATGGGAACTGACCAATCCAAGAGAACGCACGACAGGCCGCACAATATCCAGATCGCCTGTTTCAGCCAGGGGAACGAGTATTCTTCCTCCAGCCAGGGCTTCTTTAAATCGTGCAACGATGACCGGAACTTCTGCCTCTTCTACAACCCTGTTAATAAACTCTTCTGATTGTCTGGATTTTTCACTCTCCGGATATCCCAGAACAATAATCCTGGCCTCATGTTCAGAGGCATTACGAAGAATGCCTTCCGCAATCTCCTCCGCAAATTCGACCTCCGTATGCAATTTATAACCCATAATACGAGCTTCTTCTGTCGCTCTTGAAAATATTTCAGCGATCATTTCGTTGTCCACGGCCGCCCAGTAATTCTTCTCTTCCGGTTTAACCACATGGACCGCCATCGGACAGGCTCCATAATAATGCGCCGTCAAAGCGCCGAGACGTGTCAGAGCCCTGGAAGTATTGGTATGAGAAAGTGCGATCAAGGAATGCCCCCTGGTTCTTTCTGCAGGGGATAGGGGCTTCTGAGGCCATTCGGAAATGCCTACCGTGTTTTCCGAATCTTTGATTAATTTTGCTTCTTTGGGCAGGGTCGATTCCTGACCCCACTCCCGGTCTTCACCTTTCACTTCTCCCGATTTTACCAGGGCATAGCGAACCAGGGGCGCTCCAATCAGTTCATTGATCACTACGCTTGCCATAACAAGATTTATCACTAAAGCCTGTATCGGCGCCAGATTTGAATCCTGCTGGACCAGGTAAGCCAGTCCCACGGCTATTCCCGCCTGGGGAAAAAGGCTGAGTCCTACGGAGTGAGACAGCAGCTTCGATAGCCCTGCACGGTTTCCTCCGATACGGGCGCCGAAATATTTTCCCGCTCCGCGTGCCGCCACGAATATTATCCCCAGACTGCCGGCCGTCAACAACTGATTCAAATGCAGCCCCGCTCCGGCGAGGGCAAAAAAAAGTCCGTAAATCGGCGGCTCAAAATCGTTTAAAGCTCTGAATGCCCGAACGTCCCGTCGATCTCGATTGACCACCGTAAAACCTGCCGCCACGCCCGCCAGAAGCGACGACAGCCCTAAAGCGCCGGCTAATCCGCCGACAAGCAGAACTGAAGCCAATGAAATAACAAGAACATCGTCTCTTCCCGTTAGCCGATGAACAGCGAAATCGCAAGCAAAGCCGACGGCTACGCCTAACACAAGCGACATCAGTGATTGACTAAACGGGAAAAGAAATTTTCCGATGCCTGAATCGAGTCCCGTACCCAGCAATTCATGAGCCAATGCGGTCATGATGCCGAATAAGATAACACTGAAAGCATTATTCACTACGATGTCCGACAACGCCAACCGGGAAACGGGTCCTCTGGCCCCCAACTCTTTTATTACGGCTACGGTTGAAGCCGGCGCCGTAGCGACCGCAATTGCAGCACAGATTATACCGACCGCTGCCGCCTGCTCCAGACTGAACTCTTCAGAACCGGGAAACGTGAATAAAATCGCTGCGCTGACGGCAAATCCACTGAAAACAAAGGTCGTTATTATCTCCGCTGCGCTTACTTTCATGAGCGCTTTGGCCGATGAACGCAATTCCCGAAGATCAAAACGTTCGCCTATGCTGAAAGCTACAAGCATCAGCGCTATGTGCGTAAAAACATCGAAACGGTTCTCAGTCGTTTCGCCGCTTATAATACCCAACCCGCTGGGACCCATTAATATGCCGGCTATGATATAGCCGATGATCGAAGGCAGATGCAGTAATTTCGCTAACCGGGACAGAGCAAATCCCGCTGCCAGCAACGTCCCTACTATCAGAATTATTTCCATAAGTTACAATTCTCCGAAATCCCTGAAAAGCTTTAATACCGCCACTCAGCGTCGCATTTGAAAAGACCTGAAGACACGCTTTATTCCGATCATCGTTTTATTGTTCAACAGAAGAATCCGAACCCAGCGGCATTCTTACACTGCTCTTATCACGTTCCGGCAGTCTGCATCAATTTTTATTCGTCACTCCATGCAGCTTCCCAATAGAAGTTGATGCAAATCGCCTCCTGAAAAGCAATCAGCTTTCTATAGGCTATCGGCTTCAAAAATTCACGCCGGCTTAAAACTTATGAAGCTTCTTTCGCTTCCCTTATTAAACGGGAAAAACGCGCTTTATCTCTTGCAGCTTTATTCGTATGGATTAATTTTTTCGTCGCGGCTTTATCTAAAAGTTTTTCAACCGTTTTGAAATTCTTGTCCATTGCTTCGTGATTCTTCTCTTCAATTGCTTCATTCAGCTTCCTTATGCTTGACTTTATCTTGCTTTTCCTCGATTTGTTTCTCATTCGCGCTTTTTCGTTCTGTCGAAGTCTCTTTTCTGCTGACTTATGATGGGGCACTCGCTTTCACCTCCTCCCATCCGAAAAGGAATCATATTCTTAAACCTTTCCGCCTTCCTTGTCAAGCCCAAATTTGCAGAAACATCTTCTCTTCTCAGCCGATCCGCAATAGTGTCCCATCACATCAACCAGACCTCCAAATAATGCAGAATAATAACTATACCCATAAAAACGAGAACAGGTTTGAAAACTAAACGAAGCACGTTGATCATTTGAGCCTTGAAATAATCCTTGGTCAGAATTAAACATAAATGGACCGGCGACATCAGCACTCCGACAAATCCTGAAGCGAAAGCCAAGGCATAATAGGACCCTGCAGGAGTTGCCCCGGCATTTTGAATGAGCGATGAAAGCAGCGGATATGCGGCCCCGACGTACCCAACTGCAATGCCTGATACGAATCCCGAAGCGAAGGGCAAGAATATTACGACTATGATTATGGGGACGCCTATTTCCGCTAATCCCAGCGACACCTCGTCAACTGCGCCGCTTTGCACCAGGAAGGCTTTAAAAACCATGATGCCGGCTATCATAAAAACCATCTGAAGAATTTTATTCCATCCGAATCCGTTTTTTGTCATTTTTTTCCGGTATTTCTTCGTGATGAGCACGATCGAAACAGCTAGCGATATGACCAGAGGAATTTCCGTGGAATAATTCTCGTACTGAGGCCAAAAATCAGGCACGACCGAGCTGCCGACCCAGCTCAGGAGCCAGGTCAGCCCCAGCAGAAAAATAATCGGCATCATGGCTTCCGGAATTTCTTTTATTGAATGACCTTCATCGTGTTCCGGGTTTTTCAGGGACATTTTTCGATAAATTACGAACCATCCGCTGAGAAGCAGCAGCGGCGTGAACCATATTTGCCAGGCAATGATGGCATGGATGGAGAAACCTGTGATCGTCCCGGCCAGGATGACGCTGGGATACAGCGGCCACCAGAATTCCCATATATGCCTGAACCAGTAATTAACAAAAGTTTTTTGATCAGGCGACAGATTCTCCCTTGCCGCAGCGGCATCTACCATGGGTGCCGAAAATACGGCCCCGCCAGGCATCGGCAGCAAACCGACAAGCGCCGGCAAAGCGGCCAGGGAAACCCGCGTGCTGCCTAAACCCCGCCGAAAAGTCTCCACTATATGATGCAATCTGCCGGTTACTTCCAACTGGTGACTGAAAACCTGTATTAATGAAACGATAGCGGCGAGCAACAGAGTTTGAGGATCAATCAGCGTTCTTCCCCATATCGTCGCTATCTGCCTGAACGACAGCGAGAATATCATCCCCAGACCCAAACCACCAGCCATGAAAACTGGTCCCAGAGGCAGCCGCTTCTGAAGCAGAAACAGAACGACAGCGAATACTCCAAATACTTTTAAAAAAGGAATCAGAAGCTGAAAAGTCATTAAATCGTAGGACCGGGAACAGTCGGCGTCGGATCAGGCGGACAATACAGAATCGTCCACCACCAATCCTTTAATCCGCTCACTTCAATCGTTATGCTGTCGGCGAAAGTCCCCGGAGCGCCGCCATTGTCCTTATAAGCTTCCAAAAGATGCTCTCCGTTTTCAACATTTTTTATAACGCAATTCTGGCAATCAGGCTCGACTATAATCTCAAAAACCTGATCCATAAATATATGAAAAGTGCATGAAGTATTGTTCATAATGAAAATATCATTTTTCTCATCAAGAACATCCTGTTCAAACTCATCGCAATTCCAGCACCCGATAAAAATCAAAATCGCCGAAAAAATAAATAAAATGTCCCCGGCATATTTCCTCCCTGAATATGTAAGTATCCCTTTCACAAACTGTTTTCTATAACCTCTGAGAAAGGATGTCAAGAGCTGTCTTAGGTTCAAAGCGACACTGAAAAAAACAAAAGAAGCAGCTTACTCCGAATCCCGGCAATAGACCAGAATGATGAAATCGCAAGCCTCTCAGAAGGGCTCTGACCCCGGCAGGAACCTTCAACCTGCAAAGACCGACCCCCCTTCTCCGGCAATGGCTTTGGCATTAGGATAAAAGGAGCAGCTCGTTGTGTTTAAAGCAAAAAACGTTAAAAATGGATTCGTTGTCGTGATCGTTGTCGTTGTCGAATTCAAACTTGACGCCCTTTCAGGAGAAATTGAATTTAAAAACCATTTCGCACGTTAATCCGACAACGACAACCGCTTCGCTGAAAACGACAACGATTCTTCAGCTAACATATTGAGAAGAAATGAATTAAGGCTTATCCTAATACGTATTCCAGCAATGGAGAGGGGATTTGGGGGTGAAGTCAGAAAACAGCTTTCTTGAAATTTCTAAGAATCCGGATTTCTCGTGAACCGATTATCTTGAAGATGAAGATGATCAGCAGAAAAAAGGCGTTTGCTGCTGCAAGGCTGATCATGACGGAGAAATTTCGTATAAGGAGTCCAGCTATCAGCGGAACCAGAACGGCCAGGAGCGGAGCCGCAAAATTCCTGATCAGATCAAGTCTGCCCAGTCCTTTGTAAAGGAAAAAGAAAACGATGATTAGCTGCGAACTGTACCCGATGATCGTGGCTGTCGCTGCCCCCAGGTGTTTCCAGTGAGGTATCAAAATAAAATCAAGGATCATGTTGATGCTGAGGGAGACTACGGCCCCTACGATGAGTTTCCTTTGCATTTTCAGTGAAATGAGGAGATAAGTGACGAGATAATTAAGAAAAAGGATCACAGCGCACCATATGAGGATTTCCAGAGACTCATGAGCATCGATAAATTCATTTCCGCTGACGAGTAAAATGATTTCCCTGGAAACCAGCGTTGCATTCAATCCTATAATCCCGCCCAACAGCGTTAGAATCTTCACTCCCATTGTCGCAGCGGAGCGAAGGGATGCCTGGTTTTCAGCGCCCCATCTCGAAAAAATCGGAAAGAGCGCCAGAGTAAGGGCTGCCGGTATGACTTGAAGCTGCATTACCAGCGTATGCGGTACATTATACAGAGAAACGGCTGGCGGCCCTGCCAGAGCTCTCAGGAAGTAAATGTCGACGCGAAAGGAGAGGCTGGTCAAAAATGATGCCACGGTCATTACAGCGGAAGATGAAAGAATGCTTTTTATTATCTCCCAATCGAATCTTGGCTTGAAAGGCGTGAAACGTCTGGTGATGATATAGGTCCCCAGCAGGAATTTAATTAGTCCGGAAAGGAACATGACATAAAAGAGGGGAGTGAAGCCCAGATCGAAAACGACGACGGCTATCTGTCCGAGAAGCGCAGCCAGGCGAAAGACAAACGTCAGCAAAGTATCGAATTCCATCAACTCGAAGGCGTTAAATATACCGGAATAGATCAGGCAATGTTGAAGGAATATTTCCGATCCCAGGGCGGCATAGAGTCCTATGGTCATCGAGGTATTGAGGTTTAAAACTCTTGATATTACTATAATGCAGCAGGCGAAAAGGAAAGAAAATATCCATTTCATGGAAAGGGCGTTTCCGAAGAGCAATGGGCATGACTGCTTTTCTTTGGCTACCTCTCGCGTGAGTATAGTGTTAATTTCAAAATTAACCAGGGGATGAAAAAAGAGGATCAGGGCCACCAGCCAGGAATATTCGCCGAAAAGTTCAGGTTTAAGATAACGAGTGAGGAGAACGGTAGTAAGAAGGCCGGCGCCCAGGTCCATTATTTTACTGAAGAATATGACGATTGAATTTTTTGCGACGCGTGCGAGGGGTTCCATGCGGAATTCAGCGATCTTTTAAGCGGTCCAGCCATCCGTCAGGACCATAAATTGAGGCTCCGCTTTCGATTAAGAGCAGCGCTTTCATAAAAAGCGAAACGAAACGGGTTTCCACTCTGGCGTTCAGCGGAGTTCCATTATTCAGATGAACGTTCGTATAGTATCCGTAAGGACAGTGATGATATTTAATTACGCCTTTCAGGCACTTCAGGGCCGCCTGTCTGTATTTGTCTTCTCCTGATATTTCATACAGTTTTAAATAAGCTACGATGAAGTCGGTATTACCGTCCAGGTATGAAATATTTTTTGAAACGTCGTCAGGGAACAGTCCTGTTTGACTTGATTGACGATCAAGCCACCAGTCCCCGGCGGTCATGGCTTCCTGAAGATAAGAGGACTCTTCCGTTTCATAGTGAAGGTCACAGAGCAAATCAATCATGGCGAAATTTGTCGATAAGACCGGGTATTGTCCGTTCGGCGACGACCAGGGAAACCCGAAAGCTACGTGCGAATAAATGCCTTCCGGTAAAAGAAAATGCTGTTTAGCTCCTTCAAGCCAGTGTTTCACACAGTCAAGCCAGTAAACCTTGCCGGTATGCAGGTACAAAGACTTCAAGCCCCACAGCATAGCCAGATTATGCTTGACGAGGACCGCTCTTCTGGTCGCCGGTTGGATTTGCGGAACTTTCTTCAACAGCTTACTGGTCACTACAACTGATGGAAAAACGCCGTATTGCCGGAAAAAGACATTTTGAGACCAGAATCGACCCATATCTTCAGCGACAGCTAAAAAATTGACTTCCGATCTGCAACTTTTCAATTCGCAGAATATCTCTATGAACATGCCGCTCAATGGTTCCGTCAGAGGTACCTTATGGTCCTTCCAACTCCAGGAACTCAAATAATTCTTCTTTAAAAAAAGCTTCACGACCTGTTCGCCTATTTCACAAGCCAATTCGCTCCATACGGGACAATCCGCAATATCAGAGCACTCCAGCAGGCCGTAGAGGATTTCCGAATAATCAAGCATGTCGGTATATCGCATCAATCCGAGTCCCGGAAGCTTGAGTTGAAGCCCCTTGTTTCGTCGCATGATGGGCTGATTGAACATCGGCGTCTGCTCTTTGAACACCGAACGTAACGACTGAATTTCACGAATCACGAAATCTTCTTCGCCCGCTGAAAGAAAAAACGGCAAATAATCCCCGATCTCGACGATCAATGTTCTATCGGATAAATTATGCCCTTGATCGCCGTCGATCTCATACCAGGGCCAACCGTCCGGTGATCGATATACTCCATCGAACCACCCCACGATCTCATGTATTCTCTCTTTCAGCATCAACCCGTCAGCCATATCCTTAGTCACCCCATACAGCTACCGATTTAATTATCTGATTAATCCGCAAAGCGCAACTTTTTCTAAAACAGGTCCTCAATTTTTCCCGTCGGTTCTTCCCAGCATCCGTGATCTAAAACTAATCGAGCCCAAAGCTCCAACACCACAAAATTCCAAACCTTGAAAAAAGGTTCTCTACCCTGAAAGAATCGTTCACGCAAGCTTCTGATAAATTCATATCTGAACCAACCTCGTTTTTCAACACTTTTTTTCGATAATGCCTCAAGCACGATTCCAGATAATTCGTTCCTCATCCACAAATGCATCGGAAAAACAAAACCTTTTTTTCGGCGGCTGGTTATATCAGGCGGCAAAACGTCTTCCATTGATTTCCGCAACAAAAATTTTTCTGATCCTTTTCTCAGCTTCAAATCACCAGGCAATCCAGCCACATATTCCACAAGACGGTGATCAATCAATGGAACCCGGATTTCCAGCGAATGCGACATACCGACGACATCGGTATCCCTGATAAGCAAATTCGGCAGATCAGTCTTCAACTGCAAATATGATACTTTGTTGACCACATCATAAGAATTTACCCTATCGGCAAAGAGTGAAATCTCATCCTTTAAATCCGTTTCATCCAAGTTCCTGAAATCTTCCGTCAGCTTTTCAGTCGCAAATGATCGAATATCTTCTGAGGCGAATAATCTTCTATTAAGTCGATAACGTTCTTCAAAACTCATTTCGCCTTTTAAAAACGTATTTATTTTCCTGAAAATACGGCGCCGGGCGCATCCGTTCGGCAATTTAAAGTAAAGTTTTTCCAGGATTCGACGCACCTTTTCAGGAGCTACATGATATATTCGGCTTAATCGCTCCAGAAAGCGCAATTCCTTAAACCACTCATAACCGGCGAAAACTTCATCTCCACCAGTACCCGACAGGGCAACGGTAACCCCCTTGCTTGCTGCTTCCGAGACAAGATAGTACTGCACGGCATCTCCAGAAGGTTGATCCATCGCCCAAATAACGCGCATCAGCCGATCATGGACGTCCTTCCCGCTGACGACTACTTCCGTATGGTCCGAACCGATGCTTTCGGCGACTTGTTTCGCATAACTTAATTCGTTGAATTCGGAAAATTCCTTCTCTTTACCCGTGAAAGCGATGGAATATGTTTGAACAGGACGGACAGCATTCCTGCCCATTAGTCCTACTATACTGCTGCTGTCTATGCCGCCGCTTAAAAAGGCTCCTAACGGCACGTCACTGATCATCCTTAACCTCACGGATTCTTCCAGCAATCGCCTGGTACGCCGAAATACCTCCTGTTCATCCAATTCCCCGTTCTGACTCACTGCATTGAAGCAGACATCCCAGTAAATCTCCTTCTCGATTATCCCCTTTTCTCCCAAAACCATATATTCACCCGGCATAAAAGACCTGGCCTCTTTGAAGATACTTAACGGCGCCGGTACACAAGGAAAACCCAAATATCGCCTCACAGCCTCGAAATCGAGACTTCTCGAAATGACGTTTCCTGCCAGAAAGGACCGTAGTTCAGAAGCGAATGCGAAAAAATTGTTCTTTTGAACATAATATAACGGCTTAACTCCTAATCGATCCCTGGCCAAAAAGATTCGTCTCTTCTTCCTGTCGTAAACAGCGAAAGCGAACATGCCCCGCAAATCATTAAGACAATTAATTCCCTTTTCCTCATACAGATGAACGATAACTTCCGTATCAGCGCCCGTTGCGAACCGGTGTCCTTTTTTCTGAAGCTCCTTCCTGAGTTCCTTGAAATTATATATTTCTCCGTTGAAAACAACCAAAATGTCCCTTTTTTCATTATAAATAGGCTGTTTGCCGCCCTCGACGTCGATGATGCACAAACGGCGCACTCCCAATGAAATGCTTCCGTCCTGATAAATCGCCTCGTCATCCGGGCCGCGATGAGCTATAGCCCTCGTCATCGCTTCGATTTGTTCTCTTGAATGGTTGCCCCAAATTCCGCAAATGCCGCACATATCGCACCGTCAACCTTCCGTTGAATAATAGCCCCTTATCTTCATTCTTCCGATGCCTCCTCGCCGTATAAAAAGGCAGGCAAAGGCCAGCAAAGAATGAATCCTAAAAAATTGCCGTGGAGGTACCGAGAAAAATACATGAAAATAAAAAGAGTTATCCAAAAACCGTGTAATGCTGTATCCAGGCGGGGTTTCCTCCATATGCGCCTACTCAAAAGAATTACCGCTGGAATTAAAAACATGAATTGAAGTATCCAGAAAGGAAAATACACGTTGCCGTCCGGTATGAGCCTGAAATACAATAAAAAAGTAGCAAAACCGAATCCATGAAATCCCTGGATCGGGTAACTCGTTTTCAATCCGCCCGACGAATACAAAAAAACATCCTCGATAAAATTGACGGGACTCCAAAGAAAAAACGGCAAAACAACAATGCCTAGCGTTATCGCCCAGACTCCAAATGTTTTCATATAACGCTCACGGGCGTCCAGGGGATTGCCCCAGATTCTGAAATACATTATGAACAGAAAAGGAATCAGGAAAAGAGCGAATTGCTTCACGCCGCAGGCAAGCGCGAAACATGTGAATGCCAGAACCAGGTAATTCCGGCGCAACAGCAGCAAACCGCACAATATCCAAAAAACCGGACCCGTATCATTCACGCCCAGCGGAAAATAACGTGCGATAAACGGATTCAAGCCGATCCACGCCGCTGCCGCTAACCGGCTCGACTCTTTGCGAAAAAGAAACCAGGCTATCGCCAGACTGCCCATATGATAAAAAATATAAATGACTCTTTGATCGAAACCGCCCCAGAGCAATCGCCCCAAACCGTAAAACGGAATCGAAGCCAAAAATGAAAATGGAAAATATGGATAATGAAAAACAGCCAGATTCATGAATCCTCGCCAGTTCTCCAACGGCGTACCATGATAAGTTTCCTTATAGGGATTCTGTCCCCGAAGGATCATCTTAACCGCTTCTTCCACCTGAATGGTTCCGCCGTCATGCGCCAACTCATGATGAGGTCCGCCCCATCGCGCTTTCATGGTTAAAAAGGTCGGAAAAATGACCAGCAAAAAGACTAGTAAAAATAATACTGTCGCTTTCAGATTTAACCGCAGACTCTTATTTTTTAAATTTATAAAACTGAAAGCGATATACAGCAAAAGTAATCCGACGGATAAACTCCGAATAAAGAGCTTTATGGGCGTGAATTGTTTTCCTAGAATGACCAGGGGATTCTCCAGTCCGCCCGGCGCTATAATCCGTTGCAGTCTCGGAAAATATTGCATGGCGTTAAAAGAATCCAACGGATCGAAAAAATGATCAAGATTCATTCCCAGATTAACGGCAACTAAAATAATCAGAACAAGAACATCAATATTTGAATGAAATAATGAACCGCTCCTTTTCATCTCTTTCTCTTCGATTTTACTCTCCGCTCTCGCCATGCGGCATTTCCTTCACTTCCTCTTCCCCTGCCTTCCCCATTTCCTCTGTCGGCGGAGGAATAACGATTTCCGACGATTTTCTTCTGACCGGTCTCACGACCCCTTCAAGTTTTATACAACGAAAACGGTCCGTTCCCGGAATTCGATCCAATCGATAATATTCCCGCTCCGGAAATGTTTTTTTAATCCGTTCCAGGAAATTTTCCTCCTCAAGCCCGGGTATAAATATTACGGGTCCCGTCAATCTTGGGTCATTCCAGAGAAAAACATTGCCTCTGAAATATATGGGATCGACAAATAATACGGCTTTTTTCAAAGTTTTCAACCCTTGCACGTCCGATTTTTCCAATATGACCGGCAGCTTTCCGTAATGAGTCAGATGAATCGGCCACCCCAAGAAAAAAGCCTGTAAAAATAAAAACGACGCCGAAGCGATAATGAATAACCCGCTTGAAAAAGCGAATGGAAAATTGGTTTTTACTTTAATGGTTTTAATGCCCTCTTTGAAGGCGCTTCCTCCCCTGACTGCCAAAAACAGAACGGCAGGCATAGCCTCCAGATAATAGCGGGGACCGAAGTTGGGGCTTGGAGTGAAATAAGCGATGTAAAGCCCGACGGTCGTAATCATGATCCCGAAAAAAATGAAATCGTACCTGTTTCGTGATTTTCCGAATAAAGCCGCGAACATTAAAATCACGGGAAGCCCCAGCGCATATCCGCCGCCCCAGCAGAACAGGTCCTGATTCAATAATTCGAGATTAGCGCCGGCGTTCTGAAGTCCTCGTTTCAGGTCGTGACCGCTGTATCCCCCGCCGGGAAGCGGAAAACCGATATCCTCTCCGAAACCCAGTCTTCGATATGGGCTGACCCTGTAACGTGGATTATCGAACCACTTGCCGGTCAATGCAAAATTATAATAAGCATTGAAGGAGAAAAATAGTATAATGGGAATGACGATCAGAAATATTCCCTTTAATTTGTATCTTCCTTTGAATAAGCGAATGACTCCGTAAACAGCAGGAAAGAATCCGAAAGTAAAACCGACCTGGGGACGCGTGATTAAAACCATTCCAAGACTGATTCCGCACAATAAAGCTTGTCGGCTGCGCTGCGATCTGTCCCATTCTGTGAAGAAATAAAACGCCAGACTCATGAAAAGCAGGGCCGTGGGATGAGACATAAAAATCGCGGACTGTATCAGGTAAAACGGCGATAAAATTCCCAATATTCCGACCGCCAGGCACATTTTCCTTCCGTAAAGCTTCAATCCAAGCTTCTGGATGACCAGCAAGGATAATGCTCCAAGTATAGGATTCACCAGCCAGGGAATACCCGCAAGAATTCCTACAGCAAGCAAAAACGGATATCCCGGATAAACCGATCCGAACCACTTTCCGTTATACATCATTATGAAAGGGAAACGGAAAAGCTCAGCGTCCGCCGGTATAGGCGCAGAAAAGCGGCCATGAGATATATTGATCGCCTGAAAATAATAGTTGAAGGCATCAAAAACGCGAGGCGTCGCACGTATCACGTACCAGCAAATGAATGAGGATACGAAGAAAAATATGAGAGGAAAAATGTAATAATTTCGATATAAAAATGTAACGGATGGCCTCAGCCTCTCTCCTGAACGTTTAATGCTGCGGGAACCGGAAACTAACAAACATAAAGCTATGGATGCAAAAATGCACGACGGGATCATCCGGTTCTGCTGAAGACGGGCGTATTGCAGATAAATGAAAGATCGCTCCCGGTAATCCTCTACTCCGCTGATGTCTACAAGCTCATCCCGCCCCGAAAAATATCCGTCGACCAACCAGACGGCCGCCAAAACAAAAAAAAACGCTGTTGCCCAAATTGCCGACTTCCGGGTCATCTTATCCTTTCCTTCTCCATTTGAATGATGAATCCAATGAAAAGCCGAGTGAATGTTACCACAAGGAAGCAACGCGTCAAGAACACCTGTGCAACGATATGCAACCTTATCACTCCGCCCGATCCTTCACAGCACACTGACTATTAATTGCTTCGGACTCCCTGCTTTGAAAACCGACATATCATAATTGCCGTATTTTCGTTCGATCTTGAATCCGTTGTATTTCAGAAGCGCATCGATTTCCTGAGGAAAAAAAATCCGCATGTTCAGATCGTCAACCATTTCCCTGCCGTCCGGATACTGATGGTAAAGCTTGATTCTGTTAACCTGCAAAGCATCATCATATACATTGTTTTCCGTTACCGTGATCTTCCCCTCTCCATCCGGCGACTCATATTCGCTGTGAGCATAACGCTTTTCTTTGTCGCGTACGAAAAAACTAAAATCAGGATTAAAAATATCAATAATGAATCGCCCATCACTCCTCAAATGCCGGCGGACGCAATAAAAAAACAATTCTATCTCTTCAAGCGAATGTAACTCGCTCAATGAATTGAACGGTATAAAAATCAGAGCAAACTTCTTATTCAAATAAAAATCACGAGCATCACCATATATCCATTCAATATCAACGTTCACCTGGCGTGACTTTCTTTTCGCTTCTTTCAACATGGATTCAGATTTGTCCAATCCACTGATGAGATGTCCCCGCTGTGCCAAAGGTATCGTCAATCGACCCGTACCGCATGCCATTTCAAGGATCGGCTCCCCATACTTTTCCGCAACATCAATCCAAAACGGAACATCGTCATTAAATTTAACCCTCCTGTCATAATGCCGGCCGTCAAAATAAAGTCCCTCTTTTCTTTCTTCCATATCCCCGGCCTCCTTTCAAATTATTCAAATAAATATTATTGAGTTCCAGGACATTCCGATCTTACTGAATAAAAAAGTAATCTGTCCACAAAACAGCGATTCCCCTACATAATTCTCGTCAGCATTAAGACAAAAACTATAAAGCCCCGGCAAAGCCAACGACATTGGACATCTGCAGCATGACCCCAAGTTCTTCAAGGGTTGACGAAGGGCTCTGACCCCACCGCAAGCCCCACGGCATCGGACGCCGACAGCATGACCTCAGGTTTTTCAAGGGTTGACGAAGGGCTCTGACCCCAGCGTAAACCCCACGGCATCGGACGCCGGCAGCACGGCCCCTGGTTCTTCAAGGGTTGACGAAGGGCTCTGACCCCAGCGCAAACCAAAAAGTAATCTGTCCACAAAACAGCGATTCCCCTACATAATTCTCGTCAGCATTAAGACAAAAACTATAAAGCCCCGGCAAAGCCAACGACATTGGACATCTGCAGCATGACCCCAAGTTCTTCAAGGGTTGACGAAGGGCTCTGACCCCA
>CAZUFC010000042.1:27600-61270 GCA_964619725.1 uncultured bacterium
ACATCTGCAGCATGACCCCAAGTTCTTCAAGGGTTGACGAAGGGCTCTGACCCCAGCGTAAACCCCACGGCATCGGACGCCGGCAGCACGGCCCCTGGTTCTTCAAGGGTTGACGAAGGGCTCTGACCCCAGCGCAAACCCCACGGCATCGGACGCCGGCTGCATGGCTTCTGGTTTTTCAAGGGTTGACGGAGGGCTCTGACCCCAGCGTAGACCCCAGCGTAAACCCCACGGCATCGGGCGCCGGCTGCATGGCTTCTGGTTTTTCAAGGGTTGACTTAGGGTTTTTAAATGATTTAGCGATCAGAGTTCAGATATATTGTGGATTGGACAGGACTATTTTACTGTTGTATAGAAGATTGAGGAATGGATTTTTATTGCTCTGCCATGACAGTGGGTAACATCGGGGGAGGCTTGACGGATGGAGCAGCAAAATAAAGCATATCTTTATGCCGTGAGTTCTGTTTTATTGTGGTCTACTGCGGCTTCAGCCTTTAAAATCACTTTGCGATATTTGGATTTTTTGCAATTGCTTCTCTATTCCAGTTTCAGTTCCGCTCTTGTTTTGTTTCTCATTATATTGCTCCAAAAAAAAATACATTTGCTCAAGGGCCTTTCTTTCAAAGAATATGCGCAATCCGCCACCCTGGGATTCCTTAATCCTTTTCTTTATTACATCGTCCTTTTCAAAGCTTATTCTCTGTTGCCCGCTCAGGAAGCCCAACCCCTCAACTACACCTGGCCGCTTATGATCGTTCTGCTCTCTATCCCCCTTCTGAAGCAGAAGATCAGGCCGTTAAGCATACTGGCGGTTTTCATCAGCTTCATCGGCGTAGCCGTTATCGGATTACGCGGCGATATCACCGGCCTGGAGTTGTCCAATCCTCTGGGGGTTTTTCTGGCTGTCGGATCATCAGTGATATGGGCCCTGTTCTGGATTTATAATGTGAGAGACGAAAGGGATGAAGTCGTCAAATTGTTTTTGAATTTCTTATTCGGTTTTATATTGATAATTCCGGTCTGCCATATTTTTTCGGAAGTTGAGCTGCCGTCCTGGCCCGGAATATTCGGTTCGATGTACGTGGGGCTTTTCGAGATGGGAATAACCTTCGTTCTCTGGCTCAACGCCCTAAAATTTTCCCGAACCACGGCCAAAGTCAGCAATCTGATTTATCTGTCGCCTTTTTTATCCCTGGTTTTCATCCGATTCATCGTGGGAGAAACGATAAGAATCTCCACGATCATCGGGCTGGTCTTCATCGTCTCGGGAATAATAGTGCAGAGGAAGATCAGGTAGGGACCGATTATTCATAATCGAAAAATTCGCCGTTTGCAGCGATATTGTCGTTGAGCACGAAAAGTTCATCCAGTAAAGATTGTGCGGCGATAATGCCGTCTGCCCAGAGCAAAGCCGGAGCGCCGGCAAGAGTCGAATCCGCCCAGAAAATTCCGTCGCTCCACAGGATCGCCTCAGTAGCCAAATTCTGGCTTTCGATAATATCTCCATGAGCTAAAACGGCATTTTCCTCCCAGTTTCCCTCGACGGACAAAATCCCATTATCCCAATTATCCGGTACGACCGAAATGCACGAAGAATCAGCCCATAAAATGGCCGTTGAGCTTCCTTCCGCGAATAGATCGCAGAAAAGCAAACCGTCTGAGAAATTCAGACCGTCGACAAAGAAAATTCCTTCATCGGTAAGAAGTATATCATCGACATATAGAGCGCCTCCCCGAAGCTGGAATAAACCATCCCGGTACGCATAAACTCTTCCTGCCGCCCATTCAAAGGTTTCACCGGCAATCGTCGTAGTCATTATCTTCGGCATTTCATCATCGAGACACAAATTTACTCCAGGACCCATATTCTCATAATCCGGCCATATACGTTCCGCTAATCGTATCGCTCCTTCGATGTTTAAAGCTCCTGCCCCTTGCTCATATGGAGATATTTCGGGAAGCAATTGAGCCGTAAACATCAAAATCGCTTTAACCATGGCGGGGCTCAGATCAGGGTTAGCTTCAAGCAAGAGTGCAACGGCGCCGGCAACGACCGGAGCGGCCATGGACGTGCCGGAAAGACTCATGTACTTCGGTATTGGATTTCCATTATTCAGTTCATATAATATTTGGGGATAAGTCTGATATAAAATGTTATTCGGACTGAAGACCGACACTAAACCGGCGCCCGGCGCAGAAATGTCGGGTTTGATCAAATTATCATATATTCCGTCTTCGGCATCATATCCCCTGGTCGGACCTCTCGAACTGAACAACGCCGGATCATCGTCGCTCCTGATGACCGTATTGTACGAATTCAATGCCCCCACCGTTAATGCATAGGGCGACATACCCGGATTACCTATCGCTCCGTAAATTTTTTCGCCCTGTTCATTAAGCCCCCTGTTGCCGGCCGAACACACCACCACTATGCCTTCCTCTACCAGAGCTTTAACAGCCAGGCACAACGGATCGGTCCGGTAAGATTCGCCAGGCGCTCCGCTTAACGACATATTAACCACTCTGATGTCATATTCCGAATGATCCGTAAGAATTTCGTCCAAAGCTTCCAGTAACCAGCTCGTATAACCTGTTCCTTCATGAGTGAGAACCTTATATACAAGCAGATCGCTGCCTGGAGCCATACCTGCGAGATTCTCTCCGTTTATTTTAGATATCGCCCCGTTTCCGGCGGCAATCCCGGCGACATGAGTGCCGTGCCCCAGGTAATCATCATTTTTTCTTTGTGGAGCACAATCAGTAAAATCTTTTTTTAATTTAATCCTGCTTCTCTGAAGTTCCATGAAATCTATGCTCGCAGAGTAAACTCCCGAATCGACCACGGCAATCCCAATACCTTCTCCCGTATAAGGATGAACCTGGTCAATTCCCGACGTCATCTGCAGAAAACTCCATTCAGGCACGCTGCTGAATTTAACCTCTCTATCCGGTGAAATGCGCGTCACAGCAGGCTCCTCCGACAATCGCAATATATCTGCAGCCGACATTTTCGCCGCAATAAAAGGCAAATGCCGTAAATTCGAAGTGATGAAGTTACCCTCCATAACCTTACTCCTTACATTTTCAAGAGAAGATCGGTCCGAACAACGAATTATGCATCTCAACCGCGTTACATCACTTCCGTTCTCCTTTCGAAGCAAAACGTCGTCTCCATCTTCCGTACCGGCTTCATCCAGCAAATTCCCCGGTTCATCCGATGAAAAATATCTGACGAGTTGTTCCCGAAGATCAGGAGCCATTTTTGATAAATCTGCGGCATTCGCCTGAAATGAAAAAAACAGAATTAAAAAAAATAAGACTAATCGGAAATCAATTCCTTTCAGCATCATAATCTCCTTTATTGGGTTTGACTTCTTTTGGACATCACGAGTGAACCTCCGATTTTTATGAAGCAAAAACTTTACCAACAGGAAACACATTAAAAAACAGCATCATAAAATAAACATAGGAAACACCTTTGTTCAAAATTTAAACTGATGTACTGAAGCTGTTCATATATTCGACACGGTTTAATAATTTGGCGGCGCCATCTTAGCTCTTTTTATATGGGGCTCCGCACAACAGAAGTCCGGCATCGATCAAAAACGGACCTTTTGAAGTTATTCTTCAATTTCGATTGCGATATCGATTACTGATACAAAATGTCGAAAGATTTGAAAAAAGTGTAATCCCGGTTTGATCAGTCCCGAAAATTCAGCAGAATATCTCAAGACCGGCTTCTTGATAGCCTGATCAATTGAGCGTCGAACCTCAAAACAGACATCAGAAAAACGCGGCTTAGCCTTCAGCTAATGCTATACCGTCTTCCATCTTCATCACAATAATCCATTCATAAAGTTAATCAAATCTTCCGGCCTGAACGGCTTTTCAAGATAACCCGCTGCATCGAGAGCCCGCACATCTTCAGACAGCTCATTCCATGAATATCCGCTGGTAAACACGATAGGAATATTTTCGTTAATCTGTTTGATTTCCTGGTACAGCTCCGCGCCGTTCATATCAGGAAGGGTTATGTCTATCAAGGCTGCAAGAAGGTCTGAGCCGTTTTCCTCCAGAACTCTTCTGGCCTGCGAACCGTCCTCAGCCGGCAACGACTTAAAATTATTCTGCTCAAGTACAGAGCACAACAATTCCCGTATGATCTCTTCGTCCTCAACGATCAGGATACTTTGAGCCTTTCGGTCGGAAACTTCCGATTCCTGTTCATGGTTTTCATCTCTTTCCGTCATCTTATCCGATTCTTCCTCCTGCTTTTCAACATGCGTGACGGAGGGAAGGAGAATAGAAAAGGAAGTGCCTTTGCCTTTTTCAGAGTCAACTTCTAAAAAACCCTTATGATTTTTCACGAGTCTGTAAACCATGGCGAGCCCCAACCCTGTCCCTTTGTCACGGTCTTTCGTGGTAAAGAATGGATCAAATATTTTATTTAATATTGAATCTTCAATGCCTTCTCCGGTGTCGGCCACCGTTAACTTGACGTAATTCCTTTCCCTCTGCCCCCTGGACATTTGAACCGGTATGCTTTCGCCTTCCTTTACACTGGTTGATATGGACAATTTACCTCCAGAGGGCATGGCATCACGAGCGTTAAGACAAATGTTTAAAATCACCTGCTGAAGCTGTTCCGCATTTCCCCGCACCGGCGGAATTTCATTATTGATATTCACATCGAATTCAATATCCGAAGAAATATTGCTCCTGACTAACGGTATGATCTCATCTATGAAAACGCATACCTGAATCTCCTTCATCTCCGTCGGCTCCTCCCCTCTGGCGAAATTCAGCAACCTTTTCGCCAATCCTGCCGCCTTACCCGTCGAATTCTCTATTACAGCAATCTTTTCACATATCCCCTCATCCGCCGCATGTTTTTTCTCCAATTCCGTTCTTATGGCTGATGAAGCATTCAAAACCGCGCTCAGGTAATTCTTGAAATCATGAGCCAGCCCGCCGGCCAGCGTTCCCAATCCTTCCATCTTGTGCGAATGCAGCAACTGATTCTCCAATTGCTTCTTCTCGGTGACGTCTCTTATGAAAGCCTGAATGAACGTCCCCTGATCCCAGGTTACCGTTCTGGAAGTTATTTCAACGTCGAGCAGGTCTTTATTTTTGTTGAGCATCCGACATTCGGTGAAAACCGCTTTCTCTTCAGGATTCGCTTTTAAAAACTCTTCGATGATTTCTTCGTGCCCCGGCTCTGCCAATTCTTTAATGTTCCTGGCCTGCAGTTCATGCTTCTCATATCCTGTCATTTTGGCCGCTGTCTCATTCATATCCCTGACCGCACCGTTCAACTCAAGAATCAAAATCGCTTCCGTCGCACTTTCAAATAGCATCCGGTATTTTTTCTCCGACTTCTTTAAACTCTCGTAAAGACGGGCTTTTTGTATTACCAACGCCGCAAAATTGGCGAAAGTCCTCAGCAACCGCTTTTCCTTCTCTGTGAATGCTCCAGGCTTCCCCCGATGATCCAGATATATGACTCCGATCTGACGGTTCAACGATTCCAAAGGCACGCAGAGAATCGATTTTAACTTCAGATTCAATACGCTCTGCTGCTGTGCAAAATGATTATCCAAACCTGCATTGTCAACTATCAACGGCTCATTGAGCTTCATTACCTGCTTCACTATCGTTTGGGAAATCTCCTCGCGCACATCCTGCATCTCCTGATTGCTCATCTTGTGCGCTACCCTGGCGCTCAATTCTTCGTTCTCATCCTTCAACAGTAAAAAACCGCGCTCTGCCGCCGACAGCCTTATCGCTTCCTCCATTATCCTCTCCAACAATATCTGAATGTCGAGAGTCGAATTTAATACGCAACTCAATTCCCATATCCTCTCGATTCTATTGTCGGCATTCAGTTGATCAGCCAAATCGTCCAATTCATCCAGATCCTTGAAAAATTCGTCGAAATAACTCCCGTCATCCTTTTTTTGCCGTAATTCAAACGCTTTTCTCATGTTAATCAAATTCCCTCATCAAAAAATGTAAAAATTCAAACTATGACTCAATCTTCTTCTGATCGCTGAAATACAATTCGATCAGGTTCCGTAATCGACTTTACAATACAAAATCTCTACCGGTTTAATCTTAATTCCCGGCTTTTCATATTCACTTATAATTCATGAAATAAGGACTGCTCCCTTTGCGCTCCCCACGACTCACAAAGTCAGCAGTCCCCATTATAAGAATAATTTGAATAATTGCAAAAAGCGCAAAATTTTCTGCTTAAAGCATTCAATTTATTGCACCCGCTCAAATAACGAACGGCGGAAAAAGCGGAGGAAACTGAATAACGCTTTGACCGCCGTTCAAAACTAAGATGTGAAAAGCGTCCAGAAAACGGACGAAAATTGCTATTACAATGCGAGCGTGAAACCTACCCGACCGTAGTAATATTTCCCTGACTGATCGCCATAGACCCAGAGTTCGTCATCGCTGAAGTCGAGATAGTCGGCATCTGCAAAGATACCCAGGTTGTCGTTCAAGTCGAATTCACCGCCGAGTTTCAGTTCCAGGTAACTTTGATCCAGGTCGCTGTAGGTATGAATATTGGAATAGTCGTAGTCAGCGTAAGGCACTCCCGGATCAGGCTGATCCATGTGGACCGAATCATACCCTCCTTCAGCCATGGTATAGGAACCGTTGAGGAAAAGGTGAGCTTTTTTGCCGGGGTAAAGATCGAAGCCTGCGAAGATGATATGCGCAGTACTGTTATATTCAGTAAGCCCCGAGGCGCTTCCGTAATGTTTGAATGTCCCGTCACCGACAGGACCGAGCTGCCCCGCTCACCCATCCATAACCGGAATGCAGAAGAGAGCGTTGGAAGTAATATCCAGGAAGTTGTAACCGAGAGTAAAGATGCTCACCTGATTTGGCGCTGCGAACAGATTCAAGCCGGAGATCAGCATATCGCGTTCCCACTGGTATTCGTTCAATTCATCGTTTTTTTCATCCTGGTAAGAAGCCTGCAAATTAAGCGAGGCTTTCGTTCCGCTGAATAAAGAGCCGTTGAATTTAATTCTTAAAGAATCCGTAGGCTGATTCGTAGCGGCTGCCAGTCGTTCTCTCTGGAAGTAGTAGAATGAGCTGTTGTCCGGTAATGTTTCTCCGTTTTCGTAGGAGGGTTCGCACATGGCATCCTTGTTTGCGAAAGGATAATCGGTTAGTTCATATTCAACTGTGAACGTGCTCCTGCATATCGGTTTTCTTCTGTGCCAGGACATCTGGACCCGGTTTTGCACCGTCTCTTTTTCACTCGAATCCGGATAAAGTTCCAGATATTCCCTGTCAATGCTTCGATATCGATAGTCGAAACTCACTCCATTGACTTTGTTCAACTGATAACTGCCCTGAACGCGACCGACCGTCACATCCCGGTTATAAGCCGAGTATCTGGTCCAATCGAAGTCCTGTCCACCGCCCGTATAACCTTCGCGCCAGGGATCAAGATCAATGAAAACATCATCATTGTCCAGACTTTCCCTGGAAAACGTCGTCGTCAATTTGAAGTTTCCTTCAGGATTATAATACCAGGCGGCCGAACCCGTTTTGGATTCTAACGTCAGGTCCTCCAGTTCGTTTTCCAGATCAAACATCGAAAAAGCGCCGACAATGGAATGAGAGTCGGTAAGCATACCGTTTATTTTGAGTTCGTGCGACTGTTTTTTCGTATCGGGCGTTCGGGAATACTCGCCTTCTTCGTCCCCATAGATCACGCGGGTCGGAAAATCTCCTCCCATATCATCAGAAACGGGATGTTTCGCAGCGTCCCAGAAATTCGTCGGGGCAGCAGCATGATTGGTGAATTCGCTGGAAACAAATTCGTAGATAACCTGCAGTTTCGGAAATACAGCCGAGAATCCCACATGATGATCCAGAGTCGTTTCGTCCACCCGCGCACGCCGTCCCACAACATGACACATCGAACATTTGTTGACGCTTATGGCTTGTCTGTATCCTTTTCGTGTTCTTCGACCGTAACCCCACTTGCATATGATGTGACTGCCCACATCGACTTCCAGTTCGTTTTTCAGCTCTGTAATGGTTACGCCGTAAGAACCGTCCGGGTCTCTGTCTTCATGAGTGAACATCATGCCGCCTGGAGTATTCGCTTCCGGATCAGCGCTCGAACGGGCCGTGATGTTCTTCAGGTAATCATGGTCCAGCCTGTGAATGAAACGTCTGTAGGAAAACTCGTTCCTGACCCCCGAACCTGAATGGATGCGAACGCGGCTCCATAAATCGTATTCGTTGCGAATATCCGCTTCAACCTTCATGAAACGATCGCCCCGGTTATGGAATAATTTCAATTCTATATCCGCTGCTCCGTCTTCATCAATCGTCTCATATTCCGCTGCACGCTCCTCGCTGTCCTCCACATCAGAAAAATGTCCGCCCACTGAAACGGAACCTTCCATATAGGCATCCTCGCCGTCTTCTCCCAAACACAGGGCGCAAACCATCGTTAATGCCAAAATCACTGTAATCTTAGTCCATCGATTCATCTTATCACCTCCCTATCTCGTCAGGCCCTTGCCCATGCCGCTCAGAGCCTGTGACGGAAGGTCCGAACCGTGAATCGGCGAATGGCATTGAGTGCACTTCGTTAAAATTGACTGCTTGATGCTCTCCCTGTGAGACAATCCGCCTCGCTCAGGAAAACGCGGCGAACTGAACTCCCCTCGATAACCTTCCAGTTGCGTATGAAAATGTATCTGATGACACGAAAGACATATGAACGGCTCGTTCTGCTTCAACAAATTGTTGGCCACCGTGCCGTGAGGCTCATGACAGATCGTGCAGTTCTCCGCAACCGGCGCATGCTCAAATACAAAAGGCCCCCTGTATTGTGCATGACACTCCAGACATGTCTCGTTCACACGCTCCTTCTCAAAACGCTCCTGACCCGTTATGTCATGACAGGACGAACATAACATCCGCCCCTCCTTCATCGGATGATGAGAAGGCAATCGGCTCCTCGCCTTTATGTCATGATGGCAGGATGTGCACAACTCCAGCTCCGGCGACGTCAGATTACCCTTCATCGGAGACTGATGAATCTTATGGCAATCCGTGCAGAATACCCTGCAATTCTTTACCTTGTGTCCCTTGAATCCGCAATGAATCTTGTTATGACACTTCCGGCAACTCAACTGCATAAATTCATAATCCGCCTTGCCCGTCAATATCTGCGACGCGTCACCCGATTCCGAATGAAGACTCCCCGGACCGTGACAATCCTCGCAGGATACCTCTTCCGTCCCCTTCGCCGTTATATGGTGAATACCTCGAAACTCCGGCTTCGCATACGAATCATGACACGTTAAACATACCTCCTCGCCTGCCTCCGTCGCCTCAGATAAATACGATCCGGCTTCCGATTCACCTCCGTTAACCCACATCATCAAAACGCCTGCAAGCAGAATTAATGAACAAATAAAAACCCTCGAATTCCTCTTCACTAAAATCTTACGTCTCAGTTCACGACGCATTAATTCCTCCCCTCTTCTTTTTGTTGTTTTCGTTTCCTGTACGCTCGTTCACGCCAAATACACGAATAGAGCAAAATACATGCCTGAACCGACGACTTCATTAAATTTTTAAATACTTTATTTTCAATTAGTTATAGGAAAGACGAAAAACTTGAGCAGGCTGAAGATGTTAAATGGTTAACAAGTTAACATAACAAGTTAACGCGGAGGCTATTCAGCCGACGGAAAAACCGTGCTTTTTGTGGCAGCAGATGTCAGGCTTATATACTTTTCGTCTTAAAACTAGTGAACCGTTCACGCCAAGGCTTAAACGGGAGAGGATTGGTTCGGATCAGGAATCAGGGAATTCGGCAGCGGCATTATTCGGGTCGCGTTATATGGAAATATTTCATTTTTTTCCATAGCGTGACGCGGCTGATGCCAAGAGATCGAGCGGCATCCTGTCGGCGCCAGTCATTGTCGGCGAGGGCTTTAAGAATATCGGACCTTGATAAGGAGTTATTGTTTGATCCGGCGGCGGGATTAAATTTGGAGGAAGCCTGCAGAACATTTTGAGGCAGATCATATTCGCTGATCATATTTCCCTGAATTCGAACGAAGGCATGTTCGATAGCGTTTTCCAATTCACGGACATTTCCCGGCCAGTGATATTTCTTCAATTTATCCACGGTTTTTTTCGTAATGCCGGTTACTTTTTTTCCGGTAGAGCGGGAAAAGCGTTTGACGAAATGCTCAATAAGCAGCGGAATGTCCTCTTTTCGTTCGCGAAGACTGGGCATTCGAATGGGAAAGACGTTAATGCGGTAGAAGAGGTCTTCTCTGAAGGAGCCGTTTTCGACCAGGCTCGTGAGATCATTATTAGTAGCTGAAATAATTCTGACATCCAGTTTAATTACTCTGTTCTGTCCAATTCTTTCAATGGTTTTAGATTGCATGAATCTCAGGAGTTTAATCTGAAGCGACAGCGGCAAATCCCCGATTTCATCGATAAATATAGTCCCTGTATCGGCTGTTTCCAATCTTCCGACCTTATCGCGAATAGCTCCGGTGAAGGCGCCTCTGACATGCCCGAAAAGGTCGCTTTCCAGGAGAGTTTCCGGCAGCGAGCAACAATTGGCTGTGATGAAGGGGTTATTGCGTCTGCTGCTGAGAGAATGTATGGCTTGGGCAGCCAGTTCTTTTCCGGTGCCGCTTTCTCCAGTAATCAGGACAGAAGCTTCGCTTTGCGCGGCGAGTTTAATGTCTGCGAAGACTTTATGCATTAGGGGTGTATCGCCGACGAGTTTTTCGAGCCGTTTTTCGGGTTTCAGGTGGCTTTTGAGATATCGAATTTCATGATCGGCTTCCTTTATGCGGGTTATATCGACCAGGTTGACTATTCCCATGACCTTGCCGTCATTCTCATCTTTCATCAGACGGGCTGATTTAAGCAGATAAACTGCCTTACCGTCCTTCCCTTCAATGCGGCACTCCCTTTCGATATCCTCATTCTGGAACAATCGGCAACTCAAAATACCGTTCCCGCAGAATCCGTCTTTACAAACCTCGCCCGGAAGCTGCCCGCATAGATTCCCGACCATTTCTTCCCTGGAATAACCGGTGATCTGTTCAGCAGCTCTATTCCAGTAAACGATCACTCCCTGCCGATTGACCAGATAAACTCCTGAAGCGATCGATTCCAGAGCTTTCAGCAAAATATCCTTATTGGAGAAAATCATCGCATCAATTTGATCCAGGAATTTTCGCCTCATAAATCCTCCGGAATGATTACATTAGAGCGTTTCCTCTTATCGACCGATATAACTGACGCATCGGAAAACCGACTGGCGAACTGTCCGACGCCTGAGTTTAAACCGGTGAAAATAATACCGAGGCGATCAAACTCTTCAGCGCTCACAATCAAGGTAAATCCCCGCTTGTGATTCCTGGGAAGAGTAGAATACATTGTCCTGAAAGTCAAACGATTATGAAAGCAATTTCTTATCACTCTTATTTTGCCGCTTCAACGCGTATCAGATGGAAAATTTGAATTTTAGCGCTTCTCAGAATCTGCCTTTTCCGTTTTCTATTCATGCCGACTTGAATCCGGTTCATTTATTTTTGCAGTAAAGATTCCATTCCGTCGTCGTTCCCCAATGATCTGCGTTATCCGCCCTCGCCCCATTGTCGCTCACCTTTTCAAAATACGACGTTCTTTAAGCATAAATATTATGTCCGCATAAATTTCTGAACGAAATGCCGATTACTGATTATGGTCCCTGTTTATCGATTTTGACAAGAATAAAATGTTTCTTCTTTTCTTTAACCGCACGAACTTCCGCATTTTCTTGCGGAAGGTTCAAGATATCCTTTTTAAGAGCCAGATAAGAATCATAATTTTTCTTCTTTTTGCCGCCGGCGCCGGGTCCCGGTCTGGATTCAGGAAATAAAACGATAAACGATGGGATTTTCATCTCGTTATTTTTGATCATACTCATGGTTTCTGTAGTGGTTACGAATTCATAATTTTTATTTTTGCTAAAGGGAATGCCTTTTTCATAAAGAAGAAATTTCAGTAAAAACTTATCGTGATGAACATTGGCGAAATAACCCCATCGTTGATCGAGCAATTCGGCCAGCAATGTTACAGTCTTTTCGTTCAGCTTCGGCGCGACGTGAGGAGACCCGATGAGTAATTTAGTCTGGTTCCGGTAGAGGTTGCCGTATGCATAGGGGATGGCTGTCGACAAGATCAGCACGGCAGCGGCCGTCAACGCTGCATGCTGCCTGCGCGTAAAGGCGAGCTTTTCAATCAATTTCATCAAGGCGAAAAAACCGAGCGATGCAGCAAGGAAAAGGATATGGATAAACAGAAACATTCTTCGGGAAACAGGTTTAGTTATAAGAGCGGGAATCAGGGAAACTATTCCCCAGAAGAAAATAAGCCGGGCAAACTGATTTCTGAGCGAGAAAATCAGAGCGACCAAACCTGCGGGAAAACAGACGGCAACCAGAGGAAAAAGAATAGTTCTTTTTAAGAGGTGTTCCATAAACCAGTCGAGATTTCTCATAAAATTTTTCCAGGCAGCCGACAGGTTGAACTGTTTAATAATGATGTATCCCGTCTCAGAACGATGCCAGAACGCCACGTCGGGAGGGCTGTATTTTCTCTGGTAAAAAAATGTATTGAAGGGGTCGGCGTTACTTTTCGTCTGAAGATAGAAAACGCAGCCCGTAATGACGGTGAAGATGAGCAGCCCTGATATTTGATATTTAATGCGTTCGGGCCGGATGATGATATTGATGAAGAAGATGAAAAAAGCAAAAGGCGCCATAATTCTGATTGAGGCGTAAAAATACACGGAAAGAGAGACAGCCGTCGCCGTGAGAGCGTAAAGCGCCATTTCTTTTTTTCTTATGGATTCATAAATCAGCGCCAGGATAATAACGCTGAACGTCCAGGTGGGCGCAATAAAGTCTCCCGTTCGGGAGACGCCCGTATGCCAAAGGGATGCGCCTAACAGAAAAACGGCAGCCAGCGCTGTCTCGAATCTCATGCCTTTTCTGAAAAACAAATAAGCGACAACCAGTCCGATCATGCTCCAGGCTGCACCGGCGATTTTTACGGCAGCTTTTGCAGGTCCGAACAATTTGAAAGCGGCCATAATCCCTGAAAGATAAACAGGCGAAAATTGAGCATGCGCCAATGTGCCCGGTTTAAGATTCCAATAATGGGCCGGGATATTCAAGGGATTGCCGTATTTCACAGCGTCCAATGCTGCCCTGGCCGTATAATCATTTATTCCCGGAGGGAAATCGTCAATACCGTGAAACCTGAGCAATGCCGAGGCGGTAAAAACAGCGATGATCGCCGTCCATTTCACAGCCAATCTGTTCGTTCTGCTTCTGCTTTCAAATAGAAAGGTGAAAAACGACGATCCTGAGAGCAGAAGCAAACCGAAAGATGCAGCAAAAGAGAATAATGCAAGCCTGTATTGCGAAACCATTGCCGACAGATGGGTTACTCCTGCGAACCAGAATCCGAACAGAAAAAGCGCGGTTTTTATCCTGAACTGTTTCTGAGTCCTGAAAAAAATCATGTAAAGAAACAGGATCATCAGGAAAAACAAAATGCCCCAATACCAGGCAAATGATTTTGCACCCATCCGAAAGACATTTATTATCATATTCAAAATAAAGCTCATGGTGAAAACACCGCTTTCAAGCGCTTCCTGACAAAAATAAACGAGATATCATTCAGGGTCAAGGCTCATGCTCCTCTGCACCGCGGCTTTGAAACAATTGGGAAAGTTTTCCCCGGCGCACGAAATAATGCAACAGTTAAAGCAATTTCTCGACATGGCAGCGGAACGAAGAGCATGATCTATCAGCCCGACAGTTTTGCATGACAGACTTAAAGTCCTTTTCATCCTGCGTTTGAATTGAAAGATCGACACCATTTCACTAACATAGTCATGAGAGGAACCGAATGCGCAAACCGACGGAATTGGAAGAAAAAACACTGACGGAAAAAGCGAGAAAAGGCGATAAGGATGCTTTTAATCGCCTGGTCGAAATTTTTACCCTGCCCCTTATCGGACATATCCTGGCCCGGATAGGAGGCTCCCGCAGCGATGCGGAGGATATCGCACAGGAAGTCTGGCTTGCCGCAGCCGGTTCAATCCGACTGAAACCTCAAGAGGGAGGCTTCGACATCCACAAAGGGGGATATTACAATTATCTTATAAACAGGTATGCGAAATTTAAAATCAGGCAATGGAAACAAAAACAAAAAAGAAATCGTGAATACCCCTTCCCGGCCGATAGAGAATTTAAAGGCTTGTATCCCCAGATCAAGGACAGCGATGAATCCTCCTCGCCTGATGCGCTCCTGCATTTTATGGAAGAAAGAGAACAAAAAGCGAAGCAATACTGGGAACTGCTGCGCATCGTTTTTCTTTGCGGAGGGTTGCCTCACCAGCAAATTTCTTTTCTTTATTCCAAGATAATATATGGGCGCAAGAGTCCCAGAGGCATTGAGGGCAATCCTAAAAAGGTGAATGAAAGACATGGGGCAGAGAGTTTGAATAAGCTTCACGAAAAGTTCTGGAAGTGTTTTAAAGCCGCCGCTCAAATTGACGAAAGTATTATTGAAGGCCGCAGGCATTACAGCGATCCGCTGAAAAAACGCCTTCAACTTAAAGTTCAAACCCTTGTAGGCAATGATTCCAGATTGATGAAATATCTCGCTAAAATCCTGAACATACAAGCCGCTGAAACAAATCTCGCTGACTATTATGCTGAATTTGCCGGCGGGTATTCTACAGCCGTTCCCGATTGGTGCTACAAAGTTGAGCGCAGAATACGCACTGTTCTCTCGGGCAAAGGTGATTCCTGCCGTCGATGCAAATTGAAGAATCTTCCCCCCTGCAGCGATTCATCTACTGAATTAAAAAAGATAGGGAATGAAAAGTGATGCGGAATATTTTTTTAAATGAATTCACTCGCATTTTTCTCGCGAGAATATCAGATCAAAGGCGTAATGATATAGACGACAGGAAGGAGGAATCGGATGACTTGCCTGAACGACATCTCAGCTATTCGTTATGCCGCTGATTCCATATCGGTTTCTGAAAGGATTCAAATGGAATCTCATATGGCGGAATGCGAACAATGCCTGGATCGCATTCGTAATGTCTTGATTCTCAAAGAAAACTTTGAAAACGTATGGAATTCGTGGACGGCTTATGATCACGGACGCGTTTTGATCCAGTTAAAAATCCTTAGAAACCTGAAGAAATTGGAGACGCTGCAGCCTTCTTACGCTGAAAAAATAAAAAATTGGTTGAGAAATCTGAGGAAAGAGACGGAGATTGCATTAAATATCTTCATTGACGGCATTCAGAGAAAGGCGCTGATCGCCGGCCGTTTTCTCCCCTCAAATCATCATTTTCAACTTCGCCCGCTGCTCACGGGAATAGGATCGCCTTTGGATCAGACGGCAGTAGAGGAGCGCATGGAGCAGGGAAGCGATTATCTTTCGAAAGGATTATGGTCAAAGGCGGAACAAGAAATTGACGAGCTGAAAAAGATCAATGCCAGAGCGGCGCATGCGGCTGTATCGGAAATTTATGATGAAAATGGAAAGAAAATGGAGGCAGCTCTGGACGGCAGGCGAAACCGGTTATCGGTAAAACTATGGACGGGTCGGGAAAGCTCAGTGCCCAAATATCTAATGCTCATTCCCGCCGAAGAATCATATCAACCGCTGATGGTCGAATTTGAATATATTGAAGATGAATCGTTTTTTCTGGCGGAAGCGGAAGGCATGAGATTCAAAAATGCTGAGCTCATAGTAGTTTACTGAGAACATCTTCGCCTTATGACAGGAAGGCCTGCCCCCGATGAATGAATGGTTTTTCATCAGAAGAGAAAACGTTATTATTTACGGGCCTATGAAGGACGGGTTGAACTATGCGGCCTATCATTGCGGGGGAGCCCTGATTGATTGGCTGACCGTCAGAAATATCGGAGAGAAAAAATCAATCGGCATGCATCTTGAGATGCAGCTTGTAGACTACAGCGACATCTGCCATGTTTACATACCTGAACTGGCAACCGGAGCATCCATAAATTTTGATGCGCCGTTTTTTCATTTGCATTCCGAGGCATTCCGCCGCAGCATGGAAACAACCAAAACCTCATTGCACGTCGTCATAAACGGCGCTCACATACCCGAAGCGGAAAAAGATGTTAAGATTTACGGGTTCTGGGACTGGTCTTATTCTAAAGAAGACAGAAAAACAATAGCGGCATTCGTTTCTCCCTATCATCCTTTCGTCGAAAATATAATCCGGGACGCTCAGATATATTTAAAACGACTGACCGGAACGGACGATTTCGAGCAATTTTTGAAAAAGGACAGGAACGATGCTGAATTATTGGTCCTGAAAAGCATTTATCAGTGTCTTTCTCAAGGCAGGTCGATCAACTATATATCACCGAAAAAGAAAACCGGCTCCAGAGATGATAAATTTTTTCAGACCCTCAGGCCGCCGGACCGCATATTTTCCAAAAATGATCCTTTCAAAGGCAAAGCCACCTGCCTGGATTTAACGGCGTTGACGGCCGCCTGCGTTGAAAATGTCGGCTTATGTCCTTTGATTATATTTCTTGGCAGAAATGAGGAAGATTTATATCACTGCTTCATCGGCATCTGGGCGAGCTCAATACCCGGCGCCAGGCATCTGATAAACGACAAGGAATTATTAAAAAATTACATTGACTCAGGACAGCTTATCGCAGCGGAAATAACAGGAGCATCAGAAGGAGCATATCCCGATTCAGTAAAATTGACGTTTGAACAGGCCGTGAGGAAAGCCCGGGCTCATCTTGACCGGAGTCCCTGGTCAGGAGCAGTGGATATTTCTGCATTGAGACCCCCGAACGGAGAAATAACGCCCCTGGATTCTCCCTGGCAGCCGGAAATAGCACAGGCATATAATATGGCCCGGCAATTCGCCGCTCTGGAAAACAGCCGTGCCGTCGAAACAACACACCTGTTTTTCGGTCTGATCGCTTCAAGAGGCAAAGTCGTGCAATGGATGTTCCGTGAGGCTGATCTTGATATAAGCTCAATCCTCAATTCGTGGCATCGCACACATAAAGGCATTGATAGAGCGTTAAAATACCCTGATTTTTATACGCGGAATTTCTTTGAGATTAAGACCCTGGCCCGGGAGTACGCCGCTAAATCCTTCAGTCCATCCGTTCATGAGCAGGACTTAATGTGGGCTATTCTGGACAAAGGCTCCAGCAGTAAAAAATTAAAGAAAATATGCTACAATTACGGAATCGATCTGGATAAATTATCCAAAATCCTGGAACTTCGCTACCCGCGCTTCTCCCCCTACTTTGAAACAGAAACCATGCCCGAAATCGACTGAGCTGAACAAGCGCTGCGGTTTCTGATCATCAAACGAGAAAATTTTTCTCAAGGTCAGGAAGGCAACGATTTGCGCAGCAGAAGCGACCGTCACGCCGAAGCCCCGGCGCAAGCGGATTATTGCGTATACGTTGAATGAGCAAATCCTGAGTGTGAAGCAGCATTGAGGAAAACTGGCCGTTTATGGACAGAAAATGGAGAGTTTGCGGACAGGAGTCGATACGAATCATTGCAAAGAATGCTCAAGACCCTTAAAATGAACTCGCTGGATTTTCCCGTTTTCCTTAGAAATCGGGCGTATAATTCTGCGAAGGCGTTGACCGGCCTGTCCGGTTTTGTTTTTAAGACGGGTTCAGAGATGAAAAGTTTTTCCTGGCATAAAATTCTGAATAATTACGAAAAAATTGAACGCCATCGTTTCTATATCTTGAGCTTCTCTTTTCTGTTCATAATCTGTTTTTTTTATTTTTTAAAAAACGTTCATTATGAGAATTTCTTCATCAAGCAGGAGAAACCCGTTATTTCCCTGGATGCCGTTGCGGAAGTGGAATTCCCTGAAGCCGTCTTGGACTCTTATGACGCTTATCCGGTCACCTACAGATGGAAAATAGAGGACAACGGCGACAAATGGCCCGCCTTGAACTTAAAAGTAAAATCCAAATTCGTCACTCGTTCGGGAGAAATAATAGCGGAAGACGATCATTTTCCGCCTGTTTCCGCCTCGACCTGGAAACCGGGGCAAACCATCCAATACTCCCGTTATGTTTTTTTTCCCAAATTAAGCAAACGTGAGAAAGTTTCCGTGTTTTTGGGGCTGGAAGACGAAAAAAAACAAAGAGCCGTAAGATTGCCGGGACTGCATTGGAAAAACGATCTGAACTGGGCAGGCAACGTCGTAGTAAAAGCCTCCAAAACAGCGACAAACGTTCAAAAAGGACTTTTGTATTATTACGGCTGGTATCCCTATGAAACAGGAGGCCAAGAAACGAAGGAATATAATTTCAGGCGATGGATGGGAGGCGAAGGTCTGGTTTATATAAAAAATACTCATGAGGATTCCATTCTGTATATTAAAGCCTGGGCGCCTCGTGACGTCTATCCGGAGCCTCCTGAGATACAATTCGTCCTGAACGGAATAACTCTGGAAAAATTCAAACTCGCTTCGGAAACCATCTCGAAAAAATATTCCATTCCTGCAGAATGGCTTGGGGATGATTTCAGGGTGCTCTTTAAAATAATCGTCGACCAAACGTTCATTCCGAAGGAAGTGGGTTTCGGAAAAGATAATAGAAAACTTGGCCTGTTGCTTAATGCGCTCGTTTTCAAGAAAAACGATAACTCAAAAAACAAAAAAATCATATCCAGCGCTTCCTGAATTATGAAAATTAGAATCATCGCAGTCGGCAAATTGAAAAAATCATATCTTAAAGAAGGATGTGATGAGTATTTGAAGCGTTTGAAAGGATATGTGCCTGTTGAAGTAATTGAAGTCAAAGAACAAAAAGGTCATAAAAAACAAACTCCGGAATACAGGAAAGCGAAAGAAGGCGAACGTATTGCTGCTTTGATTGACGATCCCGGCCATACGGTAGCGCTGGACTCGCTCGGAAAAAAAATGAACACTATCGCGTTCAGTAAATGGATGAGAAAAAACATACGTTCCGGTTCCCGGCAATTAACCTTTATCATCGGAGGTTCTGACGGCCTCTCATCAAGCATTAAAAAAAAGGCTTCCCTGATCCTTTCCTTTTCTCCGCTGACCTTTCCTCATGAAATGTTCCGCATGATTTTTCTGGAACAGCTTTACAGGATATTCACCGTCATTCGTTCGGAACCCTATCATAAATAATTCGGGTACTGATCAAATAGAGATCACAGTTTCGCGAATCACTTCTTTCCTTATCCGTAATAATCCGCGCTATCCGTGGTTTCGGAGCCTTTACTTTCCAAAACTCTGCTTGTTTTGATCACCGCCATAATTCGAAGTCATAGTGCTCCTGAAAAAAAATTACATGAAAAAAAAACCGGACACTGTACAAAATCCAGTTATACGATGTTTAACAATTGAACAAAAAAAATGACATTGAAATCAACTTTTATTTCCGTGTTCCTATAACTTATTGCAAACAAGAGGTAAAGAGAATAAATCGAAGTTTGGTACGCAAGTTGCTTTTGAAAGAACGGCTGGTGAACGGCCAGGCTGTTTAATATAAACGGCAAACCTGAAGAAGAGGTACTCCACCGGCCCGAAATTATACGATAGTGTTTTTCACCTGACAGCCTGCCTCCTTTCAGAGCGTCCTCTTCTTAGAGTCCTTCTCAAACTAAAAGAGAAGGGCTCTTTTTTTTTCTTCATTTATTCGTTTTCATCTGATCATTATTTCATGGACAGACCACCAGAATTCGCTTTTTTCGGTTAAGACCGCCGAAAAACAGGAGGCTTCTGATTGAGGAAAAGAAATCGTGAACTCATTCGTCAATTCATCATAAGAAAAGGAAGGCTTCAAAATGAGAGGTTTTTCGTTTTCGTTATGACATTCTATTCTTAAATTCCTTGGAAAATCGTTTTTGGAGCTTCCCATTTTAAACAGGATACTCTGCAATTCACGAGGCTGTGAGAAGCAAATTTTCAGGTAGAATCCCGGACTCATGGGTTCCATTGTGGTCCATCGAGTATTTATATTGCTGTCCCTGGCGTAAAGAAGCTCCTGGGGGTTCTTATCGGAAATTAAAACGGCGCCGTCAGGAAGAGATTGGAAGGCGGATTGAACGTTTACATTGTTTTCTGAGTATTGTATCAATCCGTCATTTCTTTTGACGATAAGTCGGTATGAACCTTCCGAGTTTGGAGTTTCCAGGATGAGAGCCAGCCTGGCGCATTGGCCCGGGAATACATCATGCGGTATGGAAAAAACTTCTCTGTCAGATATCCTGCAGGGATAACATTCATTTTTATCGTCAGCCCAGGCAAAAGCGGCGTTCAGTTTCAATTGCGCATTTTTTTTCCAGATTTTTTCGTCCTGATTTTCGATTAAAAATTCTGCAGAGAATTCTTTCCCTGCGGCGACCGGCGCCACAGGCAAATAAATTTCGCGAAAAACATCAACATCTGCAACCTGGGTTTTCTCCATCGGGCAAATTACTTGCACCGATCCCTCCTTGCGTCCTTTCAATTCCCAGGGCGAATCATTCGACCATGCGAATCTGTAGTTGTACCGGCCGGTCTGATTCAACACAGGCCATTCAATGCTGAGCGGTAAAATCGAATAGGGTTCGTAATGAAAGGGAATCCTCAGTTTCCGTGAAGAGGCATGTGCGGTATTTTCAGCGGAGAAGATACTTAAATCAATGTTTAGTCGATCAGGAACGATGAAATTATGTTTGGGGCTGGGATTAATGAGGAACGCTGGAGCAGATATTTCGGCGTTTGCGGGGAACCGGCGCGGCAGATTATCTAAAATTTGCAGCCTGTTTTCTTCTGCATTTTCTTCGATGACCTCGTAAACGCTCGTTTCATCGAATTTTTTCGTCAATTTAAGGTATTCGCCGGCGAATTCTCCAGTCATGTCGATCGGCTGGTCGTGATGAGAGTGAACGAATATGTGCGAGACTTTCATGCTTCTCATCAGGTCGAGAGATTTTTTTGAGGGAAATTCATTCACGATCTTTTTTATCCGTCCATACGTAGGGGGATAATATCCGCTGACGCCATTCACGATCGGGTTCCAATGAAAAACGGAGAAATAAACGTATTCATATTCGTAATGAGTCATGGGAAGTTCAAGGACAGCCTTTATTTGATCGTTATTTTGTTTTGCCCAGGGGTACACGGAAGGAACCTGATGCTCGGCCGGGGCTTTCACTGTTGATAAAGGAGCGTGAAGCGTTTCGATATAAGCAAACAAAACCAGAATGGCCCCGGTAATATTTTTAATCTTAGCTGATTTAATATTTTTAAGGACAATATCCACAGTCAGTCCTGCTGTCATGGCAGCAGCCAGTTGAAAAAGCAGGGCAAAGCGCGAGGGGACCCTCATAGCCCCGAAACCGGGCAAAAATCTTAAACAGTAGTCATAAGGCAATTTAATAATCGTTTTTCCGTCAGCTCCCCATCGCCATTCGGGGCCCAAAGAGAGCACGAAAGAGATGCAGGCGAGCAAAATGAAAAAAATATAATTTTTGAAATTTCTCCTTTTAAAAGCCAGGATCAACGGCGTCGCCAGCAGAGCGACCCAGGCTGTTGCCCCGGGAAATAGTTGCGTCTCCGGCCCGTAATGTCCGTTTTGCTTCCCGATAAAAGCGTGAATGAATCGATAAGGGATATTGGTCGGATCAGGAATGACATAGTCTCCGGGACTCGCTGAAAGACCAGCGATCATTTCTTTCGGAGCTTGAACATTCAATTCTTCGTTCATTTTAAAATAGGGAGCGGATAGGGCTAAAAACGGGATCATCAATAAAATGAAAACCGCCAAAGCTCTGAGGAAACTTTTTCGTTTTACCTTTCCAGGATCAAAAATCATTAATGTCAGGATGTATACAAACAAAACCAGCATCTCGAAAAACGCCAAATAATAGGATGAGAAAATCTGCAGGGCAAAAAACAAAGCTGCAGGCGCCAGAAAGGCAAATTTTTCCTGCTTAACGAATTTCATGAAGAAAAACATGCTTAAAGGAAGCCACTGAATATTCAATAGTTGAAAGTGACCCAACTGGGCATATCGCCAGGGCGAATAAGCGAATATTACGCCGGCGAACAAAGCGGCAGCCCATCCCGCATTGAACTGCCTAATCCACAAAAAAACGCCCCATCCGCTCAGAACAAAACTGCAAAAAATCAGAAAATTCAACATGAGAACGGGATTGGTCATTCCCATAAGATAAAAGGGATAAGCAACGACAGCGACGCCGATAAGATGTTCTGAAAAAGCGAGGGTACAGGGGTGCGGATATAGAATGTTTCCCTGGAAAAAGTCGTTCAGTCCGGTCTGGAATTTATGAAAGTTCCATTGAAGAATCCATATGTTCAGCCGGGTATCATACGGTTCGGGGATACTCTGTTTCATGTCGACGGACAAAGGAAACAGCGCACAGAATGACATAAAGCTGAAAAGAGCCAAAACAAGAATTATGCCGAGGGTCTTGTTGAAAGGCTTCGATTTTTTCATTCCATGAAATTTCAGCATATACTACTTTAATCAAGAGAAGAATTCACAAATTTATACAGCGCTCAGAGGGAATCAACTAAGGGTTTGAAGCGCAGTGACTGCTGCAATGGTAACTATATCGTCGACGGAACAACCTCGTGAAAGATCGTTGACCGGTTTCGCCATGCCCTGAAGAATCGGACCTATGGCTTCTGCCCCTGCCATTCTTTGAGCCATTTTATAGCCGATATTGCCGGCGTTGAGGTCCGGAAAAATCAGTATATTCGCTCTGCCTTGCACCGGACTGTTCGGGGCTTTACTGCGCGCCGTCGAAGGCATGATTGCCGCATCCAGTTGAAGCTCACCGTCGACGACCAGGTCTGGGTTTCTGGAGCGAGTCATTTCTGTTGCCGATATTACTTTATCCGCCAACTGGTGTCGTGCGCTGCCTTTTGTGGAAAAAGAGAGAAACGCGATTCTGGGAGGTTTTCCGATAAGATTCTGATAAGTTTCCGCTGAACTCAGGGCAATCTCGGCCAACTGTTTTTCATCAGGGTCCGGGGTAACTCCGCAATCCGCAAAAAGCATAGTGCCCTCATCTCCAAACCGTACATCAGGAAAAACCATTATAAAACATCCTGAAACCACTGATATCCCTTTTCGTGCTCTAATCGTCGTAAGCGATGCCCGCAAAACGGCGCTGGTAGTATTCATCGCTCCTGCGACCATTCCGTCCGCATATCCCTGCTTAACCAGCATGGCGGACAGCAATAAAGGGTCTTTCATCATATTTCCGGCCTGATGGAATCCGACGCCTTTCTCCCGCCTGGCTTCGTAAAATGCAAAAACCAGTTCTTTGTTATAAGGATTCTCCTCAACCTCAATAAATTCAGTGCCGGCGAGAGATACGCCCGCTTTTCGAGCCGTTTCTTCCGCTTCTTTCCTGTTCCCCGTCAATAAAGGCTGGGCTATCCGTTGTTCTTTTATGATGTTCACAGCTTTCAACGTTCTCTCATCATTCGTTTCCGGAAAAACAATTTTCTTCTGCAGCTCAGCCGCTCTTCTTCTTAAATTTTCCAAGGTGTTCATGTTCATCATCCGTTTAATTTAATTTATGTTTCGATTCCTAAAGAAAAAATTATGTCGTTCATCCTGTTATACTGTTCTATTTCTACGGACCCCTCTTCAAGAGATTCCAACAGGGACATCAATATCCTTCCCTTTCCTTCGCGTCCATACATGACCAATGCCTGCTTGAGTTCCTTTCTCTTTTTTTCCAGCGTTTCTTCATCTATAAATTGACGGGGTTTTAAATCCTCGTCTCCCGTTTGAACCTTGACCGCCTTTTCATCCCGCATGAATTCGAATTCGAATTCATCTTTTTCAGCATCAAAAAGCAGGTGCCCCAGGATATCCTCCATGTAATCATCTTTCAGAATGCCGAATTCCTGTTCCAGATCAATTTTGTAAATAGGAGCCACCGGTTCGTATATCGGACGCGAAAAATCGTCAAAGTATTCTTCCACCAACAACAACTTTATGCTGTTCGCATCAAAAGGAGCCATATCGAACCGTCGCTCTATTTTAACCGTAAAATCATTCACGCTTTTTTTCGGCTTAAAACGCTGAACGATGGGTTGAAACGAAGGCGTCTTTCCCGCCACTTCCAATCCGATGGAATGAGTATAAATATCTTTCAATTTGAAATCTTGCGCTTTTGTCGCGCAATAAGCCAGGCCTTCATGAACGTAATCCGCAACAGCGCCTTCCTCGTAAATGATCGCTTCCGGCCGAACCGCTTCTGCGATCAGCTCCCTTACTTTGGGTATTTTCATTCCTCCGCCCGTCAGAAGTATTCTGTCTATTTCTTCCGGTTTTTCCGCCGAGTTATTCAGAAACCGCATCAGCATGTCCCGGACGTTCGCTAAATCAGGAAGCGCTTTCCTTTCAAAATCCTCCCTGGTGATCTTCAGTCCTTTTAACGGAACTTCAAATACATCGTTTTCAATCGTTACGGCAGATTTGTGCGACAACTCTATTTTTATTTTTTCCGCCAGATCAAGCAGAGCGAAAAAAGTGGGTTGTCCCCGCAACCGCGCAATGTCCATATTGATCGGAAAGGGTCGGCCGGTTTGCCTTCTCCAGGACTCCTTTATCAATTCCAGGACAAGATAATCCAAATCCCGTCCCCCCATCCTGTTGTTCCCTTCGCAATACATCAGCTCAAAAACATTGTTTTTCCATTCCCCAATGGTTATGTCGGTGGTTCCGCCGCCGTAATCAAACACGATAAACTTGCCGTCGATGGGTTTTTCCTGGCGCATCTGATAACCGATCACTGCGGCTGCAGGTTCCTTTATCAGTTGTATGTTTTCGATATATGCATCATAAAATGCAGACCGGTATGCCCTGCGATGAAGCAAACCGAAATCATTGGGAATGCCTACTGCAACACCGTCGATTTTTTCCTTGATTTTCCCCTCCACAATCTGCTTGACCCTCTGCACTATTTTCGTAAATAAAAGCTCCGTCCTGCATCCCAGCGATTGCTCCTTGAAAACGCGCCGCTTTAAATTATCCAGATATATCGTCTCCTCATATTCCCTTATCCGTCGCGCCTCCGCTCCCACCAGTATCCGATCACCTTTGCGCGCAACCCCTACAGGAAAATCCAATCCCTTTGAAATCCAGGTCCTGGGACAGCCTCCATCTATCGCCGTGCAAGCCACGCTGCTCGTCCCCAGGTCTATCCCTACCCTCAAATTACCCCTCCTCTTCCTCGGCGCCGTCGGCCTCCGGTATATCGACTTTCCTCCCGGATATAAAGCTGATGTCGTTCCATTTTCCGTCCACTACATCCAATTCGGGCAATTCCTGAAAAACATCTCCCTCCCCTTCATATTCCTGTAATTTCTGCAAAGCTGAATCACCATATCTCTTCAGCAATTCAGCCAATACGCGTCTAATTCTTTCCGCCGGCAATATCCATCACCTCTTTCAGAAATTCGATGACATGACCGTAAATGTAATTTACGTCAAGATGCTCGCGCTGCCTGTGTATGAGCCGTTCCCTTTCCAGCTCCCTGACCAGCTTTACCAGCTTGCCCGGATTCAATACCGCCAAATTGTACTCCTCAATTACCTCCTTCTTTTCCCTCTCGACTTCCTCCGCCTTATTTTCATAGTCTCTCAACTTTTCGATCTTTTTAAATATGCCGTGCCTTATGTTCTGCCTCGCGTTCACTCTATCCAGTTCACGCCTAGCCATCTTTTCAGCTTCTTCAATTCCCTTTCCGTTTCTTACGATAAGTTTTTCGATCTCCCTCTGTATTCGCTTCGCCTGAGCTGTCCTGCCATGATATTTGTCATACTTTGCCGCCAGGTTTCTGCGTCTTAGTATTTCTCTTTTTTTCTTTTCGAGTTTCGCCCACTTTTTTAATCCCTGTTGGGGAGTTTCTCCGAGTCCGGGAATAGCGACCAAAGTGTGCATCAGGTATCTTCCGATTACCTGAAGGTCAGGATTCTCCACTAGTTTATATATTTTTCTTCTCGCTTCCTCAATCGTTTTATTGTCGACATCATTCCGCTCGCCCTCACCTGCGGCAATCTCGTAATTCAAAAACGCGGAAATAAGCGCGCCTTCATCAGTTTGGAGATATCGCATAAATTCCACGGAATTGAGAATATCCGCTGCAGTTGAAATGTCTCCCTTTTCTAAATATTCGGAAACTATGCCCAAAGGAACGACTGAATATGCCGTATTTTGCGCGATAATATGAGGCGCCAGGCTCTTTGTCGACATCCAGGCATAATAGGCATCCCGGTAACGCTTACTCTCAAAAAGCAAGCGCATCATCACCGCTCGCACCTCAGCATCCTCCCTGGGCTGCATTAACTGCCATTTAGCCGCCGCCTGCAACCGCAGCAACGAATCTGTCTTCTCGTTTTTTATGCTTGAAAGCAAAAAAGAACGCAGCAACTCATAATCAAATGTTAAATCTTGCCAATTTTCTAAAAATATATTTTGCACATCTGCCGCTCCGGCTCCGAGCCTCTTTGAAAAAATGCCGAGTAATTCCGAAGCCGTTTTATCATCGATTGTTTCCAGGTAGTTTATCTCCTGAAAAGCTTTGAATACCTCTCCTTTTTGAAGCTTATCCACAAAATGCTGCTTGACCAGATATTTTTTGAGTTCGGGGAAATTATTTTTGCATGTGGGATCGTCTGCCGCCGCTTTTTTGAAGGAATCAAGCAGAAACTCGGTATATCCCTTGCTCTCCAATATTTTTCTTATTTTTTCCATCACTTCACGGCCGGATAAACACTTTTTCCCGGACAAATAATTCTCAAGTTCAAACCCATCAAGCTCAATCCCCGTGAATAAACGCTTTCTGACTTTTTCCGTTAACGGGACCGCCTTCTCATATTCCTTCTCCACGCGCCTCAACGCTCGTCTCAGCATCACGGTATCCGTCTCGCTCAAAGGCAGGTCCTCCGCCGCCAGTTTCTCAACGCCCAACTCAAGAAACGCCTCCAGCTCATCATAATTAAGTCCGGCCCGAAGCGTCCTTACGAAAGTTGCAGGAAATAATTTATTAAAAATCCTGAAACTCAACGCCTTTTTCAGCGCCTTTGTGAATCTCTCCTTATAATCTGCCGGAAAACGGAATTCCAATTTATCGAGATATCTCCTGAAACTTCCAGACTCTATCGCCAAATAGACGCACAATACGGCATATTCTTCCAGGTGGTGAAGATTATGGGCTTCCATTTCATGCAAAAGGGGCGAAAGCAATTCGTCATAATTCTCCGGGTCCTCTGCCGCCGTCCGGATAATCCTTTCCAGTAATTCCGGGTCTTTCATTTTTTTCCAGGCTTCAAAGGCTGATTTAAGTTCTTTTCTTTCTATCTGGATGAGTGTCTTGAGTTCCTTGAGGACAGGTTCTTTCTCCAGCGTTTCTTCCGGTATTTCCATCAGTTCCTGATAATTCATCCTGGCAGCATCCAGACAAATCTGCATTATCTCAAATTCAGGCAATTCCATCCCGGGCGGCGCCGCTTTTTTTATTTTATCCAAATATGAGTTAAACTCGATAAGAACTCGATCCGATAAATTTTTATCATCCTGATTGAGAACGTCGAGTGCCTTCTGCAGCAAATCCTCATAATCGTCAGACGAAAAAACCTCCCTGAATCGTAAATATTGCGACATGCGGCCGAGAGGATACAGAGACTGTAAATTTTCACACAAAATTAAAGCATCGCGCCATTGTCCTGTCTGCGCATATCGAATCATTTTCATTAACTTGATGATAAAGAAACCGGGGAAATCCGGTTCAATGAGCAAATCAAAAATTTTGACGACTTCATCATCAGTTAATGATTTCTTTTCCTGTCTTTTTATATAGTCGATAAATAAAGAAACAGCCTTCGCCATGTCGGCTTCCATGCGGAGATGACCGTCCAGATAAAAATAGAGGTATTCGTCCAACTCTTCCGGCTCATATTGCTGCAATAATCTATAAGCTTCGCCGTGCTTGCTCTCCTTATACAAATAATGACACTGAAGCAATCGCACCCGCTTGTATTCTTCTGTATCTTCCATTCCCATTTCTTCCGCCAGCCTCAACATCAGCTTCACATCCGCCAGGGTCCAGTTCCCATAAGGCCAATCAAAATTTTTAAACAAACGCTGAAGCAGAATTTTCAAATGCTGTTTCGTCAAAACACCGAATTCTTCCGTCGACTTCGGCATCTGCGAAGTTGCTTGCTTTCTGCCTGGCCGCAGCTTCTCATCCAGCATTTCAAGAAAGCATATGAAAAACTCGGGGTCCCGAAAATGTTGCAGCTTCTCCAACCCTTCTATGATATCCTGAAGAGCGACCGGTTTTTCCTCCCTGGCTCGATACGCCAACATGTCCAGAAAAGCTGTGAGGTTACCCTCATAATAAATCGTATCTTCCGATTTTTTCAATAAACGCAGAAGTCTTTTCCTGTCGTAATCATAATAAGCCAACTCGGTTATGTATTCATAGGCCGTCTGAAAGTCGCCTTTCTTTTCCGCCATATCGGCTATAATAATAGCTCCTTCTACAATCGGTTTTCTCTCGGTAACGTCAGAATATTTCAAAAACTCATCCCATATAAGCAGCCAGGTATCCATCGGGAAATTATCCATTTGTGTTGTAAATTTAAGCGCGTTAAGCAAAACTTCGTCGTCAGCATCCATGATGTAATTTTCGACCGCTTTTTTAACGTCGTTTGAATATTCATCAAAATGACTGATTAATTCTGCGAGTTGACGGACGTCCAATGCTTCCGGGAATCCTTCCAGTATCCAGTTCCTGAATCGGGAGGACCTGGTAGTCAAAAATTCCCCGAAAACGGCATAATACGCATCGGGATCATACATAAGGTCTTCTCTGTATTTTTTCTTCTGATGAAGCCCTATATTGGGGTCTTTGACGATTTCAATTTTCCTTTCAACCGAAATCGCTTTTCCGGATTGCATTAGAATCTCGCTCAATAAGCGCTTCGCTTCGCCGGGCAAGGGCTCATTCAAATAATCCTCTAGCGCTGACGCTTCCTCCATTTTCAATTCCGGAAGGTAACGTTTCAGCAGCAGTTCGTAATCTTTCGCTTTAGGATCGGATTCTGGCGGAAAAGAATCGAGCAACAGTTTAACGGCGTCCAGAAGAGTAATATTTCGCTTCAGGGTTTCAAAGTGTTCCTGTTTTAATCTTCGGATGTAGTCGACGCCTTTTATGACATAATCTTTTCTGTCTGCTGCGACCAGTTTTTCAGCAATTTGATCTTTTTGCCCATTCGGTATCTGTTTCCATTTTTGGTCCAGGACAGGGAGTATATCGGGTTGTTCTTTTGAGATAATAGTTTTAAGCGTTTCGACCATGGCAGGCATTTTCAGGTCATTAATCTTCTGAAGCAACTCCTTTTCCTTGCGTCCGCCCTGTCCGGCAAAAGTTGCTATCAATTTACCCTGAAAGTTTTCCGGTAATTCGTCCACATATTCCAGGAGATAATTCAGGTCGACCAAATCCTTGTTGACTTCCAGCAATTTGAAAAAGAGGTCCTTGTCCTCCTGTTTCAACCTGGGCAACAACTCCTCAAATATTTTTTTAGACGATAAAGACCCTTTTCTGATTAAAAAGGATATCAGCAGCTTGACCGTAAGGCTGAGTTCGTCGTCATCAAACGACTTTAAAATTTCGAAGGCCTTCGTCAGCTCAGAGCCGGTCCATTGGCGTTCCGTCAATCGATCGATAATGATCTTCCGGTGCTCCTCCCTGTGAAGCGGCAGAGTCTCCAATATCCATGGCGCATTGATCCGGACGTCGGAATTAATGAACGACATGGCCGCTTTCCTCCTGCTTTCGGTTTTCCTCAGCAGAATGACCCGGTCGCATAAAACATCAAGCATACTTTTGTCGTTAAGGTTGATCAGGAATTCTATGGCGCTTTCTCGCACGTTTTGGCCGTTAACGAAACGCTCCACCGCCGCCAGACGCTTCTTTGGATCAACCGACTCCATGAGCGTTTTGACTTTCGAGGCTAAAGGTCCCGGAAGCCTGTCCAACTCCTGAAGCGCTTCATCTATATTTTCCCAGCGAATAAAGTCTTCAAGCAGTTGAGCGAACCTCTTTTCACGTTGCGGCCTGGAGAAAAAAACAGCGTTTTCCGACAGATCGATTATCGTCGACAGACTGGCGCTCGCCAGCAGCTTCCTTATGCGCTCTCGAATATCCGCATTTTCCTCATCAAGATACCAGTTCAGAATCTCTCCGGCCGTCTCATGCATGCCTTCTGTGCTTAACTTTCCTAATATTTTATCCTTTAATTCGTTTGTCCCGCGCTCGCGGACTTTTGAAATTACAAAATTCCTGTTTCCTGCTTCGGGATGCTCAAGAAGAATTTCCGCCGTCGCAGAAACGACTTCCGCAGATTCATCGTCCAATCTGCTTAGAATATAACCCCGGAAATCTTCCAGCGCTATTTTAGATAATCCCCTGACCGAATGAAGCCTGATCTCGGCATCCTCATCTTCCAGCAAACGCTTGAAAGCATCAGCAGCCTCCTCCGGATATCCCATGTCCGCCAGCTCAAGCACAATCTCCTTCCTTTGACTGCGGCCCGCGTTGGAAAGCTGATCAAGCAGCCATCGCGTTCGTTGAAATTTCTGACGTATCTTATCCTCTTCCTCCTCTTCCCAGCGTCGGAAATCCGCAATCTTGCTGTATTTCGCTCCATATTGCCGGACACGCCGGATCAACTCCTCGTCGTTGGTCACGACTACTATGCTCTGAGGCTCTAAACTCTTCCTCACAACTGATACTATGCGGTCATCCGCTTCCCTGGGCGGCCTGGAGTAAAGTATTGAAACGCGCCCCTGACTTCTTTCCAGATCGCTTTGATGTATCAGGCTCGTGTAATTGCTCTTGTTGTCGTAAACCAGGGTTATCGGTATCGACGTATTCGTGTGAAATCTCTGCATTAAAGAAAATACGTTCTGTCGGACCTTCTCCCATAAATTATGCTCTTCAACATAGTCGCGATCCCACAACGCTAAAATATAATTATAAGCATCGACGATGATGCTTTTCGGTTTGCTCTTCAATACTCACCGCCCCTTTAAAATCCTTTTGGTTTGCGTTCCCGGCAATGTCCTGTGCGGGGACGGACAAAAAATTAAAATATCACGATACCGTGCCAAAACTCAACCCCCCTCGCTCACTGCCTTCAGCCGCTCGACTCCCTTTTTTCATTTATTTCCCGAACTTTTTTTTCAATACCCTGGAATAATTTTCAAAAAGGTTCTATAACATAAGGGGTTTTTCGCCGAGGATTCTTTTGACGGAGATTCTGATGCAATACAAAGGAAAATACGAGATATTCGATTATCAAAAAATAAAAAGGTATTCCCTGTCCGAACGCAAGAACAAGTTCAAGCGCGATATGCTTATCGAACCGTCCCAAACCGTTTCAAGCTCAGAACTTACGGCGCCGGAACATCTTAAAAGCGTCGCCGCCGCCGTCATCAAGGCTCATCGAAAAAAGCGCCCTGTCATCTGGATTTGCGGCGCCCATTTCCTTAAAAACGGTCTCTCTCCACTTCTGCTGCACCTGATGCGGCGAGGAATCATCACGCATGTCGCCGGCAACGGAGCTCTGGCCATACACGATTTTGAACTGGCGCTGATAGGAGAAACTTCGGAAAATGTTCCCGGCGCTTTGGGCAAGGGGCTTTTCGGCATGGCGAGGGAAACCGGCCGGTTGATGAATCTTTGCATCAATCATGGTTATTCCCTTAAATTGGGTCTGGGCGAAAGCCTGGGGCGATTCATCAATGGCGAAGCCTTTCCTGAAAAAGCAGATTTCCGCTTTCCTGAATTATCTGTTTTCAGACTGGGGTATGAATTGAATATTCCCGTTACAGCTCACGTCTCTATCGGCTGCGACATTATTCATCAGCACCCGGAATTCGACGGATGCGCTACAGGAGGCTGTTCCGCCATCGATTTCAGTATTTTTGCTCATGCCGTGGGCGAGCTCTACGGAGGAGGCGTCATTCTGAATATCGGATCAGCCGTCACCGGACCGGAAATACTGCTGAAAGCCATTTCCATGAACGCCAACATCGGCAAATGCCCTCAAAATATCGTCACGGCCGATTTCGATATGAGAGTCGCTCCTGCTCATCAGGAAAATGAAAGCATTCCCTCATACTATTTCAGAGACATAAAATCCATAGTGGGAAGAATCCCCCGGGTCGCCCGCGGAACTGGTTACCTGATCGAAGGTAATCATAAAGATACCCTGCCGCTCTTCTACCAATTGATTTCCGAAAGGCTGTGATGGCGACGAAAAAAATTTCCATGCTGAATCAGCTCCATAAGCTTGCCTTCTCAATTATAAAGCCGAATCATCCCTCCACGCTGGCCTTCTACGTCACCCTTCGATCAGAAAAGAATCCGCTCTTTCCTGAAAATCTTGAAAAATTGAAAAATCAGTTCAACCAACGGGAATTGTCTCTGAATGAATATAAACTCATCGCTCAAAGAGCCTCTCCGCTCTTTCACGTCCTTTTCGCCGGCGCTGATCCTTTTATGAGGGACGACCTGCCCGAATTAGTCCTCGCCTTTCCCCATTACGCCAAATCGCAACTCATCTCAATTACGACATGCATACCCGAAAATCCCGCAGTACCGGAAGCTCTTTCAAAAATATGCGCGGATTGCCGAAACATCCCCATAAACCTTTACTGCATCATTCCGGTTGAATCTCTCTATGATCCCGCCGAACCTGATCTGTCACCCGATGAAAAATATCTGAACTCATTGGAACATTTGCAGCGATTAAGAGAAAAATTCGCCCATTTATCGTTCAATGTCATAACCGCTGCAGGACCGCAAAAAGAGGATGAGCTGAAACGATACCTGGACTTTGTCCGTCGCAGATTGAAACCGGACTACCACCAGGTTGCCCTTACGGATCATTCTTTCTGGGACCCTGATGATGACGGGCGGTACGACCTGTCCATTCGACTGATGAAAAACCAGGCCGGCTGGAGCTCGAAAAAAGCCGGTCGATTCCAGCGGTCCTTCAATGAATTGCTGCTGAATACGCATAAAAAAATTCATAAGACGCAGAAACTGCCTTATAAATGCCTGGCCGGTCGCAAGTTGGCCGTCTCCGACCCCACAGGCATCATCTATCCATGCGAAACCCTCTGGTTCCATAAAGAAAAATTTCCCGCCTTCCGCGACTACAGAATCGGAAGTTTTCGCGTCACGGATTATCGCTGGCCGATGATTCAGATGACCGATCAGTACCGGGAAATTACAGAATTCATCAAAAATAAAGGTTGCCTCTGCGCCTGGGAGCATGCTTCAGCCTGTTCGCTGATGCATTCGGCATCTCACTGGATTAAAGTGGTCAAAAAAGTATTCAAACCCCGTCGCAATGCGTGAGCTTTCCGCTTGTCGGAAAATGTGTTCTCGCGCGAATGATAAGTGTCCTTCCGGTAAGCATGCACAGGGCAAATTTTTTTCCACGGCAAGGCATGA
>CAZUFC010000043.1:0-60491 GCA_964619725.1 uncultured bacterium
GGGTTGATTTGATTTTATTTTTTTCCTATGCGCTTATTGAAAAAATCGGCCGGCGTTTGGGTATATTCTTTTTATTTTTGTTTACTTTTTTTTGCCGTTATGCGTCAGGGTCGGCAGAGAGCGGATCGGAAAGCGGCAGGATGCCGCTTCTACATTCCCTTCGTTCTTTGATTTTTATTTTCAGAATGAATTTAAAACTGCAGGACTTCTGCCGGTTATCCTGCAACCGGAATGGATTTTTTCAGCCATTGGCAGCGAAACATAACACATGTTTGATCAGTCCCGACTCTTGTGAAACCCTGTAAGAAATAGGCTTTAGAGTTTAATTTCCCTGTAGAGTTTTTCGTATAAATTCGGCTGCATATCTTTCAGGAAGGGGAATTTTTTTCTGGTTTGTCGGGGAAGATCGTCATCCAGTTGGGCGTACAGGACCTGTTCGGTTTCGTCCGCTTCTGCAATTATATTTCCGGCCGGATCGATCGCCAGCGACATTCCGGGATATTGAATGCCGTCGCCTGTTCCCGTTCGATTGATACCGAGAACGTATGCCTGGCATTCGATTGCTCTTGCTATAAGCAATGCCCTCCAATGAGCGGCTCTTGATTCAGGCCAGTTGGCGGGTATTATGAACAGCTCCGCTCCTTTTCCGGCAGCGTATCGAAATAATTCGGGGAATCTGAGGTCATAACATATAAAGAGGGCTGTTTTAAAATTGTTTAGAGTGAAAAGAGCCGGTTTTTTTCCTTTGTCGTAATGATTGTGTTCATCCAGGAAGCTGAAGGGATGAATTTTATAATATTCCGCCATGATTTCTCCTGAGGGATTAATCACTACGGAACAATTATAGCGTTTTGACGAAACGGATTTGATGCAGGTTCCCTGAACGAAGAGGGAAAAATCTCTTGCCAGACGTTTTAGAAACGCGAACGTAGGTCCGTTAACCTTTTCACCGTATGGCCGGCTTTGCATGGTGAACCCCGTAGCGAACATTTCCGGCAGGCAGACCAGGTCGACATTTTTCATGTCCTTTTGATTCAGTAGGCTGAGGATTTTTTCAAAGTTTTTTTCTTTGTTTTGCCATACGGTGTCTAATTGTATTAAAGCGACTTTCATGGGTATGCTGAGAATCCTTTTTTACAGAAGATTTTTCAGGGCGTTCAGGAAGAATTGATTTTCCTGCGGATCGCCGACGGTTACGCGAAGGTGCCGGATAAGGCCTTTAATCTGGGTGAGATTTCGAATACGGACTCCGGCGTTGACCAAACCATCGAAAATGTGATCCGGGTTGTCGATTTCAAACATGATGAAATTCGCTTCCGACGGATAAACTTTGAGGCCCATACCGGCGAGCTCGTCAGAGAGTTTTTTTCTTTCGCTGCGGATCGTTCGGACGACTTTACGCACATGTTTGTTGATTTCCTGATAATTCCGGGCAAGGATAAGATGGAGAAGAGAAAGGTTATAAGGCGCGGTCAGCATGCGTTCCAGCTTGCCGATCACTTCGGGATGTCCCAGGGCGTAACCAAGCCTCAATCCGGCCAGGAGTGATTTGGAGCATGATCTTCCGATCAGCAGGTTGGGATGATTTTTCAATTTTGAGACGGCAGTTTTTCCTGAAAGGTCATAATAGGCTTCATCCAGGAAAACCAGGGCGGGATGCTCCAGGGCCGACTGGATGACCTCTTCCGAAGTTGTGCCTCCCGTAGGATTATTGGGCGAGGCGATAAAAATCAGGTCATAGCCTTCAAAATATTGAGGATCAATAATGTAATCAGGACCAAGAAACATCCTGTCTACTTTTGTTCCCGAGAGATATCTCGCATGAGCCATCATGGGATACGTCGGCTCAAACACCACCGCTTTTTTTCCGGCGCCTCCTGCGAGCCAGTGAGCGCCCTGTATCGCCTGGTCGCACCCATGCGTTAAAATCAAGTTTTCCGGTTCGATGTTTAATGTTTCGCCCATGCATTTTTTCGCTTCTTCATATTCGGCGGGTTGAGGATACCTGTTCCAGTTTGAGCTTTGAAACTCATCCAGAATTCTTCTGCGTAATTCATCGGGTAAATCCCACGGCGTTTCATTCTGATCAAGTTTCGCTTTGCAGGGAGACTGCGATACCGTAAAAGAAGGCGCATCCGGCAAGTCTGCTCGAAGAAAATTTAAACTCAATTCCATCGACTCCTTTCCGTTCCAGTATGAATTGTGACGTTGCCTTTATTTATGCAATAAAGAGCGGGTCAGCATAAGTCCATATCACGATTCATCGGAAATATACAGTAAAAGTCGTTTGAAGGAATCGGGGTCGGTATCGAAACAAACGGTTTCTGATGAAAAAAAGCAGCGGTGAATTGTTCAAGCAGATAATTGTAGGCAAGGATCAGTAGTTTAATGGGGATTTCAAACAAGGGATTTATGAAAAAGTGCAGCCCCGGTATGAACAGTCCCAAAATTCCGTTTTTTCAGTGTGAAGGTTAATTTTCTGATGCGGGTTTTAATTAGACAAATTATTTTATATTCCAAAAGTCCCTTCTGTCCAGGACCACAGGGCCGGAAAGGACGACAGGATTCATTTTATACGCTTCAAAAATTCCGGCGCTGATCAGATATTCGTTTTTCGAGTTTACATTTTTTTGCAGACTTGAATAATGGTGAAGTTTTGAAAAGATAATAAAGACATAACAAAACTGCTTGCAATTATGTATTGCGATTTCGATCCCGACCCCGACCCCGATCCTGACCTCGGCGCCGGCCAATTCGGCGAGTGATATGACAATCAACCGGACTTCGTTAATAAGGAATCCAGGTAAAGGAGGTTTCGCTGATTTGACCTATTAGGTTTTGAGACGAAGAATCAGTGAGTCCTCCATAAACGTATATTTCATAGGGGACGCCGGAATAATCGGGCCAGGGGAATTGCAGAATGACGTCCTGTAGCAGAATTTCAGGCAGGAATCCTTCGCTGCCGTGAGCGATTTCGTTCCATTCAGGCCAGAATAAGATGGAATCCCGGATTTGAAAGGCGAGATAAAAAACGATATTCCGGGGGGCTCCGAAACGATTATCCAACGTGAAGTTCATCAGGAAAGGCTCACCGGGTTGGAACTGGTATTGATTCAAGTTGAGCTGAAGGATGGGGACGCGGGGGAAACTTAAAGAAAACAGGCCGTGTCCATGAATCCCCAGGTGAATGTGTCCCTGATCGATTTCCGTCTGCAGGCTATCATCGGAATCGACCAGGCAGGTAAAGGCATCGGCATTTTCCAGGATGTTGCTCTGGAGGCCCTGGCTCATATCAGTCCAGGAGTCGCCGTCGTTGAAACTGTAGTAGATTCCGCCGTCTGCAGCGGCCCACAAATGATGCGGCAGCTCTGTGTCCCAGGTCAGAGAAAGAATATTGCCTTCAATTACCGGTCCGGTTTGCACTTTAGTCCATCGAGAATCTGAGACGTTTTTACGGAAGAGGCATGAGCCTGCTGCGGTCCAGAGGTTTTGACCGGCAGGCCGGTAATTTATGAACGGGCATGAGGGATCGGAGCCGAGACCATTGTTTAGGTTTTGCCAATGGCGTTCGGGAGGGAAATCAGGGTCTGGAGGATACTGAAAGATGCCGCCCGGCATCATTGACGCCAGGAGGGTTTGATCGGGGAGCGTAATCAAATCAGTCACGAGGCCGTCGACGGGCGGTGAGGCGACCTGTATCCAGTTTTCCCCGAAATCTTCGCTGATGTAGAAAACCGGTTCTTCAGCGGCTTCGCCGACCCAGATGACGCGCTTTCCGACGATATCTTCCTGGCATGCGATGACGCCCAGGTTTCTGTCGTCTTCACCGATTCCGTTATTTTTCGATTCCCACCGGCCATAGTCCGCGCTTCTGTAAACTCCTTCCGAAGTAACGAGAAAAAGATACTGGATACCTTCAAAGTCAGGAACCCATTTGATGCCTCTAACCGCCGGATATGACCCATCCTCGTAGGGCAAACCCATATTAATCTGACCCCAGTCGACTCCGTAATCCTTGCTGATGTATACGCCGTAATCGGACGTTCCTGCAAGATAGCATCCGGTATCGACGGGATGCCTGTATTCCGTCAGAAGATAAGGAGAAATGCCCAGCGCCGTTGTGGTGGCGGTCCAGGATTCGCCGTCGTCGACGGATTTGAAAACGCCGGAATGGTGGGACCCCGCAAAAAGCAACTCGGACCTTCGGGGAGAGCGCAGTAAAGAGGTGATTTGCCTGGCGCCTAATCCTTCAACGCATTTCGTCCATTCGATTCCTCCGTCCGTCGAATGATAAACGCCGAAATAAGTTCCTATGAAAAGGTCTTGTTCGTCCTGAGGATGGACGGCAATGGAACGTATTTCCTTGCGACAAATCGTTTGAGACATCTCTTGCCAATGCAGGCCGCAGTCGCTCGAACAGAAGAAGCTCTTTTCCGATCCGGCGTAAAATATGTTCTGATCGCCATGCGGTCCGGATAAACTGTAAATTACGACATCTTCGGCGCCTTCTGCCGCTTGCCAGTTTACACCGTCATCCAGGCTGTAATATATGCCTTTGCTTGTGCCTGCGAAAATCCTGGAGGGATTGGAGTCATCAAACAAAATGGTATGACAATCTAAAAAGCCTATTTCATGAGCCAGTGAATTCCAATGCAATCCTGCGTCTGTCGATTTGAATAATCCTGAACCGCCGGCTCCTGCGTAAAAAACATCAGGATTTTCAGGATGAATCGCCACCGACATTATGTCCGAAGCCGGCAAATCCTGATTCAAACCGGTCCAATTCATGCCGTCGTCGTCCGAAAGGCAGACGCCCATGTCGCCGCCTATTAATACCCGGGACTCCGACAGATTGGACGCCTCGACTGATTTGACGTTCACCTGGCCTAAAACGCCTGTTATGTTGGACCAGGAAAGTCCGCCGTCGCATGTGAGATAGAGTCCGTTCTGAGTGGCGGCATACAGTTGTTCGTCATTCTGATGCCTGAATTGAAGCTGGTGAGTCCTGGTGTGACCGAGGCCGTTTCCCTGCTGAAACCATAAGGAACCTCCGTCGGAAGTCCTGAAGACGCCTAAAGTCGTCCCCGCGAACATGAGATCGTGATTCAAAGGAGACAGCGCCAGGCAATTCGTTATGGTATTCTCAAGCCCTCTGTCAAAAAGTTCCCATTCGTCTGCGGAACCTTTCCAGATGCCTGAAGCAGATACGGCAAAAATAATCCCTGAATGTTCGGTCACAATAACCTGCTTCACCTCCTCATTCAGATAGTCCTCCGCTATTTGCTCAGCACAGCCCGTATCGATGTTTATCGCATACAAACCGTCTTCGGTCGCGGCAAAAAGAGCGTCGGGCTCCGAAGGATCGAAGCAAATATCGTTGATCTTTTTGCCGGTAAGTCCCTGGGCAGCCGGAATCCATTCCGCCGATTCATATTGCAGCTTGAATATCCCCTCTGTCGTTCCTATGCAGAATTCAGATTCAGGCGAATTCCTGACGGCTGCTGACAGGATTTTCAGGTTTGAAAGGTTAAACGTTATGTCTTCCCATTCATCACCCATAACATCGTAAATGAAAACCTTGCCTTCTGCATCGCCGGGCAGTTCTTCCTCTCCTGATTCTTCGACTCCTACGATCAGTGAAGGAGAGCCATTCAGGAGGACACCGCAAATGTCGGAAACCTGTATTTTTTCCGGCGGAGATTCAATCAAATGCCATGACACGCCGTCGTTGATCGAGTATAATACCGATCCTCCGTAAAGAGGCGCTTTGATTCCGGCGAAAAGGAATCCTGGAATAATTTCCGTTGAATGCAATACTGAAATGACCCCGTATTTTTGTCCGATATCCTGATTGGTCCACGAATAACCGCCGTCTTCAGAGCGGTAAATGCCGTTTTCGGTGCCTGCGATGACTATATCGGCGTCCGAAGGGCTGATCCATAACGAATGGATGTTTTCATGGAATAAACCATGAGTTCCCAGGCAGGTCCAATAAAGATTACCTGAGAGAGCGGCGGGACATTCCGGAAACGTGGACAGAATGAAAATTCCGAGAGCGACGGCAGTCATTAAAAAGTATTTATTTCTTTTCATTCAAGATCACCTCGATTATAAAAGTCCCCTGTTCGAGTCCAGGTGTTGGAAGACGCGCAAAAGATCAGAGCGGTATTTGTTGGGGACTCTTCTTAAAAGGCCTTTCCGAGATTTATCATCTTTTTTTTCAGATAATTCTTCTATTTTTTTCATAATCAGTCTTTCGACTTTTTCACGATTGCCGATTTTATCGCCGGCGAAAATATTCAGCAGATTCTCCCTGGTGTTTTCCGGTGGGAGGTTCATGAGGAAGCGTGCGAGGAGTCCGATGAAATGATAATTCAGGGTTCTTCCTGTAATGGTGGGAAGGTTTCCGCTGTTTTTCAATTCTGCTGCAGCGGCTTTGAAGCTGAAACCGTATTCGTTCAAAGCATCGATTTCCATTTTTTCGCGAACGTCCAGAGAAACGGGGAGGTTCTGCCTGTCGATATTCGAGGCCGGTCTAACGGATGAGGGCGTAGGAATAAAAATCAGGTCGTCGGCCTTGATTTCCGTTTTATCCTGGTTCATTAAAAGGGTGTTTCGGATGCAACTCTGGAGCTCCCGCACATTGCCGGGCCAGTCGTGCATCTGAAGTCTTTCCACTGCATTTTCGGTAAAAACCGGCGGAGTGTAATCAGCGCCCATATCGGCCATGACGGTTGAGTTTTGGAGGAAATTTTCCAGCAGATCGGGAATATCGTCGAGTCTGTCCCGCAAGGGTGGTATCAGAACCGGAAAACTGGCCAGCCGATAATATAAGTCCTCTCGAAATACTCCTCGTTTGACCTCCTCATGCAAAGGACGATTCGTGGCCGCGATAATTCTGACGTCCACGGGGATCAACGAAGACGCTCCTTCAGGCCAAACTTTCCTCTCCTGGAGAACCCGTAAAAACTGAGATTGATGTTCGAGAGGCAGAGAACTCACTTCATCGATAAAAAGAGTTCCCCCATGAGCGAGCTGAAATTTTCCGGTCTGTTTTTTTACGCCGGTAAATCGCCGGTCTTCACAACCGAACAATGTAACTCCCCAGGATTCGGGATGCACCGTTCCGCAGTCCACAACCACAAAAGGTTTATTTTTCCTTTTGCTTTCATAATGGATGGCTCGGGCCGCCAATTCTTTTCCGGAACCCGTCTCACCCGTCAATAAAACGGTTACTTCACTCTGACCCGCTATCTTCAACTGTTTAAAAAGTTTCTTCATAGGAGCGGAATTACCGGCGATCTCTTCAAAGCTTTTGCGGCCCGATATCTGGCGAATCAGGCGCCTGTTTTTTTCCTTCAAATCCTTCAGAAGTTCCACATTCTGCAGGGCAACAGTCGCTGCTTCGCCGACCGCTTCCACCAGTTCCAGGTCGTATTCCGAAAAATTCATCCGTTTTTCAGGATGGTCGATGTATATGATGCCGGTTAATTTACCTTCCGACTCTATTTCAAAAGGTACGCAGATTACCGATCTCAGACGTTTCGCCTGTATGCTGTACATTCGCTTCGAATATTCGCTCGTTAACGCATCCTCAAGCAGCAAAGGCTTTTTCGCTTCAACCGTCTCCAATATGATGCTCCGCCCCACATGCTCCTGAGGACTGGTTAGTTCCTCTCTTTTCATATTTCGGGATACCTTGAAATCTATCGACCCGTCTTCATGGACCAAAGCCAATATCCCCCTGTGCGCATCCGTTACCGATATGACCGTATCCAGCACCCTCTCGAATAAATCGGATACCTCCGATGAATAACTTCGAAACGTATGAATCACCTTGCGCAGCGCCTGCATGTATCGCCCCGAATCACCATCGCCGTCCCCGCTGCCGCTTAATCCTGTTTCCAAAGATTCTACGCTTCGACGGATATTCATTATCTCAGTAAATAGTTGCTCCTCCGCTTTATTTATTCTGCCGTAAAGATTCCTGCCAGATACCCCCTGTAAGCCCCTGTCCTTTTCTCCAGTCATGACCAGGCCTGAACCGACTTCCTCCTTTAACTCGCTTAACTCACGCTCCACCAATAAACCCAATTCCGTTAATCCTTTTATCGATTCTTTCAGCTTATTCAGCGTCTCATTTTTATTCTTATCGTTTTTTTTCATTGCTGCTTCCTATTGAATTCATCAGGTCTTCCCTTACAATAATAACCTGATTCTCCACCAAACTTCAAGGCAAAAAGCGTTCCAAAAAAAGAAGTTAAATTTCAAGGACCTTTTTTATTAATAATTTAACTCCATTCATCAAGGCGCGGTTAATTATAGTTTTTTACTCCTGGCGGTTTCTCGTGCACACAAAAGCGCGTACCGTTGCGCCGGCGTGCACTGTGAGAGGCTCCTGCTTGGGAATACTTATTCGTATAAGCTTTACTTCATTACTTTTCAATATCTTAGCTGATGAATCGTCGCGGTTGTCGGAATACAGTACGAGATGCCGTTTAAATTCAATTTCGGCTGAATGGGCGTAAAGTTTAAATTCGACAACGCAAGGATCACGATCACGACAACGAATGCATTTTAACGTTTTTTGGACAATGATCAAAAATGCGTTTTTTAAGATTAAAATTCGACCGAATATCCGATCATTCTGGTTCGATTTAGATAGTGCCTGTCCATAAACTCGATTGTCGATTCAAAATTTAAACTCGATTGTCGATTCAAAATTTAATGCTGGACAGTCACTAGATAGCGACTTCGATAACCGAAACAAGCTGTCAAACTTTTAAAAAAAGTGTACCCGCGGTTTGATCAGTCACCTGCTTCATACGTCAGTCATCGAAGGAAGCTGAGGAATTTAAAAGGTCGATTTTTTCCTTGTCGTTGAGATATATTTCGGCGAGTTTTTCGTTTTTGAAGCCGTCTGATATTTTGAAAAGGGCATCTTCTGCTGCGCAACGCGACAGTTCGGCTTTTTGATTATCGCCGAGTTCCAGGAAGGCTTTGGACAAGGCGAAATGGAACCGCCATTCGTATTCAGGCAGCGAAAATTTTTTTAAGATTTCCAGGGCATCTTGGGATCGTTGGATGACGAAATGGGGATCGTTGGGGTGCGATTTGATGAGAAGGAGACGTTTTTTCAGGAGGAGTTCGATTTTTTCGTCGGGTATTTGGATTTTTTTCAATATTCGACGTGAAAGTGTGAGTTTATGCTGCAGTATTAAAATCGCCGCGAGAGAGAGCATTAGAACAGGGTTTTGGGGGACGTTTCTGTATTTGTAATTCAGGGCAGCGGCTTTTCGCCAGGCATGAAGGGCTGCTTCGGGGCTGCCATTTTTGAGTTCAAGACGCGCTTTAATGAGGAAGGGATTAAGGAAATCGGAGATTTGTGTTGATAGAGATTTTGATTGATCCAAAGTTTCTTCGATCATTTTCCGGGATTTTTCAACCTGATTCATCAGAAGATAGAGTTCACTCAGGGCCGTTTTGGTCCAGATGAGGAGTTGTTCGTCAGAATCGGCTGCTGATGATTCCGCTTTTTGAAGAAGGTCGCAGGCGATTCCGTATTCGGCCAATTTCATATGATTCAGGCCGAGATAGAGTTTTTCGTTGGGCGTCGGAACACTCAGCTTTTCCAGTTGTTCGATCGCTGAATGATAAAGTTTTTTGGATTCTATATGACGGTTTTGGAGGAATCGGACTTCGGCAATATTGGAGAGAATGAAAGCTCTGCGTGTCGGGTCGGATGCATCCTTTGATTTATCCAGCGCTTTTTGGAATGCAGCCACAGCTTCCTCGTATCGACCGAGTTCCGAGCGAATGAGGCCGTGAATATTCCAGAAAGCCGTCAACTCTTCGGCGTTCGACTGAATTTCGGGGGAATCGATCCATTGCATCAAATTTTGCAGCAAGTCTTCGGCTTCACTGTATCGTCGGCTGTAATATTGAATATTGGTTAAATTTAATGCTGTTCTGAGTATGCCCTGGTGATTAAGGGACTCTTCGTAATGCTTCAGGCTTTTTTCAAAATAGTACAGGGCTTCTGCGTAGTCATGATTGAGGCACCAGTGAGCGATGCCGAGATTCATGTTGATATGCCCCAGTCGGTTCGGGTCATTTTGATTTCGGGCGAGTTGGAGAGCCTTCGCGTAGATGCCTGCGGCTCCGGCATAATTCAGCAGTCTCCGGTAAAGAGCGCCCATATTTATCATCAATTTGATCCCAAGCTCCCGCTCCGGTTCAGGCATCAGATCAGCTTCGCGGAACAGGGCGTATGCCCTCTCGTAGGCGTTCAAAGCGGTCCTGGGGGCCAGGCGAGAGGCGGCCAGTCCATATCGGTAATAATAATCGACGGCGATGCCTCTTTTTTCGGGTATGCCGTATTCAAAGTGCCGGCCTATTTGGAATGATTTGGTCCCCTTGATCTTTTCGCCCTCCTCGAACAGGGCGAAAGCCGTCTCAGTATGAAATTGTTTTCTGGCGTCAGGGTCCAGCGTTTCATATAATTTCATGCGCAGAACTTCGCTGCTGAACAAATAGCCGTCACCCTCGCCTGAGTAACGAATGAAATTCCGCGCATTCAGTTCCCGGAGCGTTGAACTCAATTCTTCATCCCTGAAACGGCATAATCTGCTGACCAGGCCGTAAGTGAATTCCCGGCCGATGACGGATGCCGTCCTCAACACTTTCAGGTCCCGGGCATTCAGCAGATTGAGCTTGGCATCCATCAGTTGAGATATTTTACCGGGGAGCGGTTGATCATCCGGAAGATTGAGTTCCCAGTCTCCTTCTTGCCTGGTAAGCAACCCCTTGTCATATAAATATTTAATGAATTCTATAAGATAAAAGGGAAGTCCTTCCGAAACTTCCTTTAATTTCATCATTATATTTTTACCCGGCGATACGTTTAAACTGAGCATGGATTTTATCAGCTCCGTGATTTCCTGGTCCGTCAATCCTCCCAGCTCCAGAAAGCTTAGCGCATCAGGAGAGGTTTCTTCTTTCAGCCAGCTTTCGAATTCAGAAGCTTCCGGCAGCGCAAAAATGAAAACAACCGGCGAAGCCGCTCCTTTAATCAATTGCTCCTGTAGCTTTTGAAAAAAACGTCGGGAATCTTCATCCATTTCATCAGCGCTATCGACTATATATATCAGGGATTTGTCGCGTTCCTCGAAATGCCTGCTCACGGCTTCCAGCAAGGTTGTAAGAGTCTCCCGGGACCCGCCTGCCGGCTGTTTATCCTGGTCCGTCCCCTTTTCGAATATATGGGGAAACAGGTAGTGCAAATCCTGGTATAAGGATTCGTAAGACCGGGAAATCTCCTGTCGCTCCCCGGACAAAGGAAGTATTTCCCTGAACAGTTCAAAAAATGCTGAATATGGCTTTGTTGCGTCGGCTTCAGCCAGGCGTATCGGAAAATCCAGAGCGCTTGAAATATATTCCTTGAACTTCCTCAAAAGAGAACTCTTGCCCGCTCCTGCAGCTCCGGCCAGAATGACGAAATGTACCCCTGCTTCACCACTTTTTTCCAATACGATGTTGTATAATTCGGTAAATTCCTTCTTCCTGCCTATAAAATCAGGTTCCCGTAACTTCAGAGAACCCGTGGAGGTTTCCAGTTCTTCAAGCTCCTTCAATAACTCGCCTGCTCCCGAAAACCGCTTTTCAGGTTCTTTTTCCAGAAGCTTCATCAGGACTGAATCGATTGAAAATCGATAGCGCTTGAAAATATTCTCGTTGACGGATGAAGGATAAGCTGTGTTGTCCGTTAACGCCGGTATATTCTGAAATGGACCGCATATCAGTTCATAAAAAACAACCCCCAGAGAATAAAGGTCAGACCTCCTGTCAACCCTCCTGCCGCTTATCTGCTCCGGACTCATGTATTTCCACGTGCCCAACGACGTCCCCTCTTCCGTTACCGTCTTTTCCGCCTTGATGAGACCGAAATCTATTATTTTGCAGAATCCGCTCCCCCTTACCACCTTTATGTTGCTGGGCTTAATGTCGCGGTGAATCATTCCTTTCTCATGTAAATACTGTAGAGCCGACGCTATCTGCTTCACGATCGATACGGCCTCTTCCAGCTCCTCTTTGTCAGCGGACCGTCCCATATACGCTAAATGGCGGTCCAGATCGGCGCCCTCTATAAACTCCATTACAATCGTCGGCCTTGCAATGCCTGATGCATCGCCGATCGTCTCAAAACGCTTTACACTTACTATGTGGGGATGATTCAACGTTTTTAATATCCGGTATTCCCTCTTCAGTCGCAAAAGTTTCCAGGAATCGAATTCCCGTATAAGCATTTTTAAGGCCACATATTCACCTGTAGATATATCCTGAGCCTTATAAACAACCCCGGATGAACCTTCGCCGACGTACCTTACGACTCGATACTTCCTTCCCGCCGTACTGCTCGTCATAAATGTCCTGAAATTCTGCAAATCACTTCTCCTCGTTTCCTTATCCCCAACCGGCCGCTCTCAAAAAATTTTTCTCGTTCCGATAAACCTTCAAACAGTTGCATCCATGAATTAGATACAGCGACGACTTCATCTCCGCCCGCTCAATTCTCCATTCTATTACGATAATCTTGTTTCCACAACCTGGCCTTCTTCGCCGCTGACTTAAAAACCTCCAGAAATTGATAATTTTGCAGCGCTTTTTCTCATAACGCGCTATTGACCGTGAATGATTACCAACTAAAGCTCAATGAAAATTCCGTAGCCTTTCCGATCACTTATTCCGCCTGTAAAAATAAAAAAAATTCCTTTCTCTATCTATTTAATACAAATTAGTTCTAGACAAAAAGTTTCCGTTTTGGTAAATTTTACAAAGCGTAGGACGGGACGAATGAAATGTTCATTCTTGAAAACCGTTCGAGGGATTATTTTTTTAACCTCATTTGTTACCAAAGAAGCAAAACCATAATTCGACTCTCAGAATAGGAGGATTTGCAAATGGATGATCTGGAACTGGCTTTAAGAGGGTTATCCCTCTATCTCGCTGAATTCTTTCAAAAGTTTGTGGATAAAGGAAAAGAAGGAATAGGCGAAGAAAGTCAAACGAAAATAAAGCCAAAGGAAAAAAAGTCGGAAGAGGTCGAAGTGAAAGCGCGAAGCTATGATGAATTGACCGATCTCGACAAAAAAATCATTGAAAAACTTAGAGAATACCCCAGAGGCATCTCCATGCGTGACCTGGCTAAAGAGATCGGTGAAAACTGGCAAACTGTTCTCCGCCCCATGAAACTTCTGCTCTATGAAAAACATATCCTGAAATCCGACAGATATTACGGCGTTCCTGGCGTATTCGAATTACCCGTTACTTACGATCCGCCTAAAAAAATTCGCTACCCCATGCAGAGAAGACGTTCGCCGAAAATGACGAAAGAAGAAAAAGAACACATGAAAGAAGAACTGGTCGCTATGGTCAAAGAAACTCCAGGCGGACTCACCTTACCGGAAATGGGCGCCAAAGCAGGCAGAACATGGCAGAGCCTCAAGGACTTAGTCAGCATACTGCTCGAAAACGGAAAACTCATAAGATTAGAAAACAAAAAATATATTCCAGGGCCCAACGCATAAACCAGTTCATCGCATTTTTCCAAATCGTCGCAACGACCCTGAACATACCGGTAAAAAAATGAAGACTTATCAGGGGCAGGCATTGGAAGCGGAGGCGAGATGACGGCTTCGGTTTTCATTTGTAACGCTTCCGTCAGTCAACTCGAATCGAAAAAAGGCTACGGATTCGGTTTTGAACCTCGTTTGCATGAAATTGTCGACGGATGTGAGAGGGTTCTGTATTCCGTTTTTTTTGAGTATGGTAATCGAATAATTGTTGACAGGCCAAAGCCGGGCGAATAAAATGCGCAATTGTTGGTTTAGTGGGAATTATGGAAAGCAATGATTTTAAGCATTGAATCGACGTTAACTGGAGCAGGAGGAGGTGATAAGAGAGAATTAAAAGGAGGAGGATTCCGACCGGTAAGCGTAATAACGGCGTTAAGGTCGGGAGGAGAGAAGGGACGCAATAGATTTTATCAAAAACTGAAAGGAGACGCGGATGATTAAGAGGATGACTTTGGGGCTGATGATGTTATCGGCTGCAATGGCGTGGTCTGTTGCTTTCGGTGCAATTCAGGATCAGGGGATAAGCAGTGAATTGAACCTGGTTGAGAAGCCTGAAGTGATGAGTATGACGGGCGATAGGATGATATTGCCTGAATTCAGGGATGCAGCATCGGGCGACCGTGACAATTGGACGCAGGAAGGAACGACGGGAACGGCGGTATTCTGGCAGGCCTATACGTCGTGCGACGACATGTTGTATTATTTCGGCGGATTAGGAGCCGGAGCGTCGCCTCCGGTAGTGGACATAGCTCAAGTATATGATCCGTCGACGGGAAGTTGGGACACGGGTCTGACGCCACCGCCGACTCCGGTATTCGGAGCGGTTGCGGGTAGCATAGACGGAATGATTTATCTTGCCGGCGGATATACGACGCCAGGCGGCGACTGGGGCGGAACGAACATATTGCAGATATACGATCCGATGGGAGATACGTGGTCGACGGGAGCGAGCATGCCGAGCGAGCGCGGCGGATTAGCCGGGGGAGTAATTGACGGGATGCTATATGCTGTAGGCGGAAGCGCGGACAACAGTTTTCCGACGGATTGTCCGACATATGCTTATGATCCGATGTCTGACACTTGGACGACGTTAGCGGCATGTCCTCGGGGCGGCGACGGATTGATATTCGGTTCCGGGGGCAGCGTAGGCGGAAATTTGTATATCGGAGGCGACTATCAGGGATTCCACTCATTTTACGGTTATGATCCAGTAGGAGCGACGTGGGAGACATTAACGAACATACCGTCTGATTTGGGAGCGATGTCGAACTGCATGGTGGGAAATGAAGGCGACGGAAAGCTTTATGTCTTCGGCGGCAGTCCTGCTGGTTCCTGGGGCAATTATTCGGCCAAAACTTACACTTACAGTCCTGGTTCTGATTCCTGGACTCAATTGGATTATGATTTAAACACGGCTCGTCTGGGACACGGCGGCGGTCTGGCGATAGACAGCATATATGCGTTCGGCGGAACGATCGGGGAAGGAGCGATATCTCCTGCGCCTCATGAATCATTGCTGGTAGTTTTCGAGGGATTGAACGTCATGCCGGCGTATCAGTCATCGGGAGCCTTTCCCGGAGACACGGTGGATTATACGATAACGATAGTGAACAATACGGGAGCGGACGACAGTTATGATTTGACGTATACGGGCAATGACTGGACGACGACGGGGCCCGGCAACAGCGGGACGATACCGGACGGCGGAAGCGCCGACATCGACATATCGGTGACGATTCCTCCTGATGCGATACCGTTTGAGGATAACGACATAGTAACGGTAACGGCGACGGGTGTGACCTTTCCAGGCAACACGGACAGCGCTGAGATAGAAACATTCGCTGTTCCATTGTGGGAAGTAAAGGCAGATATGCCTTCACCTGGCCGATATCGTTTAGGATCGACCGCCTGGGGAGATTACATGTATATCCTGGGCGGCCTTGATGAAACGCATACATCCGTAGCTGACGTAGACAGGTATGATTGGGTGACCGACACATGGGAAAGCGTAAGTTCTCTGCCTTCTGCCCGGTCGAACATCGATGCTGCGATGACGATGGATCAGGTTTGGACGGTCGGCGGTTACATCGGCGGCTCCTACATGAACAATTTTGACGTTTATGATGTCTGGGCGGACAGTTGGAGCACATCACCGGCCAATTATCCTATTTCAGCTTCCGGTATAGCCATGGGTGCTTACGGCAACAAGGTATATGCTGCGGGCGGTTCCACGGGTTCCGGTTATACGGCCAATTTTTATGAGTATAATATAGACACGAACACGTGGCAGGCCTTGGCTGGATTGCCTGGAGGCGGACGAGCGTATGCTGCGGGCCTGGTAGTTAACGGCTGGTTTTTCGTAATAGGCGGTTGGGAAGCCATCACAACGGTTGAAGCATACGACATAATGAACGAGACCTGGGAAACGATGCCCGGCTTGAATTCAGGAAGGCAGGCGCCCGGATTCAGTTACAAGAATGACCTGTTGTTCGTATTCGGCGGCGGCAGCGGCTGGAGTCCTTTGGCATCAACTGAATATTACGATCCTATAGCCATGACGTGGACTTCGATTCCGCTTGCCGATCTGAATTCTGGAAGAATAGGTTTGAGCGACGGGCATGTGGGAGACGTCATAGTGGCGGCAGGCGGGACTGCGGGCGATGCGGGCGTAACCACCGTAGAAATGTTGCCGGTCGGTTTCAATTTTACGCCTACGCCGACAGCGACGCTGGAGCCCTGGATCACACCCACGGATACGCCTTCACCGACCGATACGCCGACGCCGACGCCGACGCGAACTCCTCCGCCGTTCACCGTGCTTCTGGTCGACGACGATGACAATTCACCAAACGTTCAGAGTTATTATACTGAGACGCTGGATTTCCTGGGCGTAGCCTATGATGTTTGGGACGTTACAAGTTCCGGCGATCCCTCAGCGGGAGACCTTTCTCCTTATGCTGTGGTAGCCTGGTTCACAGGAAACGAATATGAGGGACCGAGTTCAACGGCTGAAACGGCTTTGTCTGATTATCTTGATGCCGGCGGCAGTCTTTTCATGTGCAGCGAGGATTATCTGTATGGGTCCGGGTTGAATACGTTCATCTCGACTTACCTGCATGTCGCTGATTATGATGACGATGTAATAGAACTGGATGTAGTGGGAACTGACGGCGATCCCATAGGCGACGGATTGGGACCGTATTATCTTATCGCTCCGAGTGATTTCTTCACCATCTACGACGATTACGTATGGCCTGATGATGATCCCGGGACGGGAACGCCATTCTATTACGTAGGTTCGGGAATCAACAACTCCACCAGCTATTCAGGGGCATATAAGACAGTATTTTTCACCTGGCCGATTGAGGCGTTGTCGGAATTGTCCGACCGGGCTGAAGTTTTCGGAAATGTGCTCAACTTCCTGGCCACTGAAGTCGAACCTCAGGTTGTGCTTTCTCCCGAAGAAGTAGACGGACTGGGATGCATCGGCGACATTACGCAATTCCAGTTTAAAGTCACGAACCTGACCCAATCCACGGATACTTTTGACGTGTATTATACAGGGGATTGGGGAATTTCCGGTCCGGCCACGGTAGGTCCTCTGGATCACACGGAATTCGAATACATCACTGTTGATGTTCTTATACCGGGTACAGCGAGCCCTGGAGACATGGAGGATTTGAACATCAATGTGATTTCACAGGATAATCCGACTATTACCGACTCTTCCGTAATTCACATGGAAGCGGCAGACGAACAATTCTGGATGAACGCTCAAAGCATATCTTCGCCGAGGTTCGATCATGCGGTCGTAGGATACGACGGAGACATTTACGTAATGGGCGGATATGAAACTTCCACAGGAAATATACTCACTTCTGAAGTATATGATCCGAACACGGATACGTGGACCATTCTGGCGAATATGCCTTCGCCCGGCCTGGGTTGGGGCGGCGATGCCGGCGTGATCAACGGAATTATCTACATGCCGGGAGATCAGGAATCTCATGACCTGTATGCCTATGACATTGGCGCAAACACCTGGTCAGTTTCGTCCATTACGGGACCGACTATGGCCTGGGGTTACGATGTCGTGGTATTAAACGGTCAGTTATACCGTATCGGAGGAACTCCTGGTTCGGATTCAAGAGCGGCTTTAAGCGAAGTGACGGCGTATGATCCAATAGCGGATACGTGGACGACGAAAGGTTCGTTGAATACGGCCAGAAGACTTTTCATGTCCTGGGCGCATGATGGTATGATCTATGTGGCCGGCGGGCTGGATAATGCAGATAATGTTCTTGCGTCGACTGAGTATTATGATCCTATGACCGATACGTGGACCAGCAATCCTGCTGAATTCGCCAATATGCCTGATCCCTGGTGGGGCGGAGCCGACGCGGTATATGACGGCGCTATGTGGCTTGCCGGAGGTCTTGTGAATGGTACCGCCATTGAAGATGTTACCGATCAATCCCTCTATTATGATCCTGACATGAACACCTGGATGAACGGTCCGGCCTGTACGGCAGAAACTTTCCGCCACGAAATGGACGCCGCTGCCGGCAGCGTATTCGCAGTCGCAGGATGGGATGTGAACGGGGCCAGCTTCAGCGGCATAAATACCAATCAGAAAATGGTGATATGCGGCCCCGCAGTTACTCCTACCGATACGCCCACCATGGGACCGACTTATACTCCTACGCAAACTCCTACCGGAACTTTACCGACCAACACGCCTACTCTTATTCCCACAAGCACGCCGACCAGAACCCCCACTGACATTCCTACATGGACTCCGACTGAAATACCTACAGAAGCTCCCACCGACACGCCCACTGAAATACCGCCGACGCCGACAGAAGTTCCTACAGAAGTACCGCCGACGCCGACAGAAGTTCCTGTTCCTGATCTGGGAGTTGTGCTGCATCTGTCAGAAGAAACCTTCTATCCGAACGATCAATTCCTGCTTAAGGCATTCATCTCGAATCCGGGTCCCGAAACCTATACCGACATACCCTTCGTCGTGCTTATGGACGTCGTCGGGTTATTCTTCTGGCATCCCACCTGGACTGAGGATTTCAACTACGAAAACGTTGATCTCACCATAGGCACACAGGAAAAAATCATACTCGATTTCACATGGCCCAACGAACAGAGCACATTCTCGGGAGTTCGATTCTACGGCGCTTTACTGACGCCTGCATTCGACAATATCTTCATGGATTCCGAATGGGATTTCGTTGATTTCGGGTGGGACTACTGATCAGGATAGACAAATTGTAAGCTCAACGCGTCGGCTTCGGCCGACGCGTTTTTTTATCATTTGACTTTTCATCTAAGAACTTATTATATTTTATCCTCGTTTAAACTCGTACGGCGGCCCAATCATGATGAAAACCGTTTTCTGTATAATCATTCTGTTTGTCATTATCAGCGTATGCCGTCACCCGGTTTCCGGGAAGAACGGCGACGTCCTGTTTGACGATATTCATCTCCAGTCCGTCGGAAATGCTGATTGGACTGTTGAGGGCGCTTATTCTGACGCCGCCGATCTTCTTCGAAGGAACGGATATAACGTCTTTTCCGTTTCGCAATTGCAAACTGACCGCAGCAGCATTACATGCGAAATGCTCAAGCGATTTGATGTTTTCATTATTCCTGAACCCAATCTAGTTTATGAAAAAAAAGAAATACAAGCCGTTTTGAAATACGTCGACCAAGGCGGCGGATTAATGATGATTGCGGATCACGGCGGATCAGACAGAAATTTCGACGGTTATGATTCCTGTTTAATTTTGAATGAAATAGCAGGGCATGCCGGATTCGTTTTCAACGGCGATACGCACTCGGCGGCTCCTGTAAAAGGATGCCGCGTTCCAGGGCATCCCCTTTTAAGGCATGTCGAAAGGGTCGGCGCCTGGGGAGCTGCCTCGATCTCCATTATTTGCCGCGACGGTTCGGTGCGTCCGGCCATGGGTTTCAGCATTGAAGAGGAGAATGCCTTTTACCTGATTTCCGCTTCTTACGGCCAGGGGAACATTACAGCTATCGGAGACAGTTCTCCTTTCGACGACGGTACAGGGAAGCCGTACAAGAATTTGCACGATTCTTTCAATTCAATGCTTTTCGATCATGGACAGCTTTTTTACAACATGGTCGCTGTGGCCCAGGGAGCGCAACGTCCCGTTGAAATCCCCGGAAAAAGCCTTCTCGATGCACAGCAGGCTGCCCCGGATTTTCGGGGAAAAAATGTTCTTGTTGATGCGGCGCATGGAAATTCCGATGCCGATAAGTTGACCTCCTGGCAGAATGATCTTCGACAGAATGACTGGAAGGTTTTCTACCGGATGAAACAGCCGCTGAACCGGCAATTATTGGATAATTTCAGCGTCCTCGTCGTAACATGTCCCGGACAATTCGTTTATCCCTCAGAAGTCAAGTCAGTCGAATCCTGGGTTCTTGACGGCGGGAATCTGCTTATGGCAGGGTCGAGGGATTCCAATAAGTTATGCTGCCGGGATGCCTTAAACTCATTTCTGATTGCTCTGGAGACGCCTTTCCTTTTCAATTCCGATTCAGTGTGGGATGATCATTCCAATACTGGAAAGCCCTGGGGCGTGATAATTAAAAACCTCAAAGGAACTCACGATGAAGAGGGAATTCATCGGATCATCAGTTGGGGCGGATGTTCGTTGATGAGCAGAACTCGTGAAAAACTGTTGCGGAAGCATGAGCATCTTATCCTTGAATTCGGAAACGAAGAAACATACAATATTGAAGGTGATCGTAATCAGGATGCCGTGATTTACGATTGCGGCTCATCTCTGCCTCTGGCCGCGATTGTCGATAAGGGAAAAGGAAGAGTTCTGGCTGTGGGAGCGACGCATTTTTCCGATTACCAGTATCCGGGCAGCGATGTATATCCTCATGTATATGAGAAGATCGATCATCAGACGCCTCAGTGGAATCTGAAACTGTTTGAAATTTTGACGGATCGAAAAATGAAAAGAACCGTCAGGGAGAAAGAAATTGAATAAAAGAGGTTTGAAGTACAAAGCCGGACTTTTACAGAGGAAATATGATTTTTATGCTTACCTGTTCCTGCTGCCGACTTTTCTCGTCTTGTTCACCTTCAGAATTTTTCCGATTTTTCTGGCTCTGACGCTGAGTTTCTTCAAATGGGATTTAATCGGAGAGCCCTCTTTTACAGGAATAGCTCAATTTGCAAAGCTTCACAGTGATCCTCTCTACTGGAAATCGATCCGGAACACCATTTATTACGCGATCGGGACGGTGCCGTTGAACATTTTTTTCGCCTTATTCATAGCATTGCTTTTGAACAAGAGGATAAAAGGAATCGGGACTTACCGGACTATATATTTCATCCCGGTGATAACGTCTGTGAATGCGGTTTCGATCGTCTGGAAGTGGATATACAACCAGGACCCTTCTTACGGGGTGCTGAACCAAATTCTCGGCATTGCGGGAGTGCCGCCTCAGAAGTGGTTACTGGACCCGGCGCTGGCTATGCCGTGCATCATCGTCATGAGCGTCTGGAAGGGTTTGGGCTACAATGTGATTATTTTTCTGACGGGTTTGAAAAATATCCCGCGGCATTTGTATGAAGCGGCAATCGTTGACGGCGCAAGCCGTTTTCAGCAATTCAGAAAAATAACCTGGCCCCTGTTGACCCCTGTCACATTTTTCATTCTCATCATGTCGACCATAGGATCCTTCCAGGTTTTTTCGCAAATCTATATGATGACGCCTATGGGCGGTCCTATGAACAGTACTTCGGTAATCGTGTTTTATCTGTACAAGGCGGCTTTCAGCGATTTCAAGTTCGGATATGCTTCGGCCATGGCTTTTGAGTTGTTTCTGATGATATTTACCTTGACGATTATTCAGAAGTTCGTCATAGAAAAACGAGTTCACTATCAGTAATAAGGAAGTGAAATGGAAGCAGTAAAACCTTCTTTGGATTTATCGAGAGCGTTAACGCATTTGCTTTTGGTAATCGGCGCTTTTATCATGCTTTTTCCGTTTATCTGGATGGTTTCTACCTCGTTGAAGGGGCCGGCGGAAATTCTGTCGGGCAGTCTTAACATTGTTCCAAAGGAATGGCGATGGGAGAATTATCCGGAAGCCTGGCAGGCTCAACCGTTCGGACGTTATTTTCTGAATACCATTATAATAGCCGTATCCACGACTGTTTTACAGCTTACCATCTCGGCAATGGCTGCTTACGCGTTCGCTTTTTTCCGTTTTCCATTTAAAAACGCTATCTTTTTCACTTTACTGGGAACCATGATGATCCCTCAGCAGGCCTTGCTCATTCCTGATTACATTATACTAGCGAAGTTCAGGCTGATCGACACTTATGCAGCCTTGATCATACCCTGGTGTACAAGCGTTTATGCGATTTTTTTCATGCGGCAGTTTTTTCTGACTTTGCCCAAGGACTTGTATGATGCGGCTGTTGTAGACGGCTGCGGTCGTTTCAGTTTCTTCTGGCGCATCTTAATACCTCTTTCCAAGCCGCCGCTGGTTACCCTCGGGATTTTTACCTTTTTGGGGAGCTGGAATTCTTTTATCTGGCCGCTGATCGTCACCAACTCAAAATCGCTGCGAGTCCTTCAGGTGGGACTGGCTTATTTTCTGCAAGAGTCCGGGACAGAATGGGGATTGTTGATGGCGGCTTCCACTTTCAGCATAGTTCCATTAATAATCGGATATTTTATCGCTCAAAAGAAATTCGTAGAAACTTCGGCCACCACAGGCCTGAAATTCTAGCCGGCAAATTGCCGGCAAGGAGAGGGACTCCTATGTTAATGAAGTATTTATTTTATGCCCTAGTTTTGTCTGTATCGTTTCACCTTTGCGGTTGCGGCGCCGGCGACGAAAATGATTCTGAATACGGAGACAGAACAAGAGTGGTTTTCTGGCACGCTATGGGCGGTCCTCTGGGAAAAGTCCTGGAATCCATGATCGACGACTTCAACAAAACTCATCCTCAGATTTACGTCAAAGGCGTCTCCATGGGGCAGTACGATACACTGGAAAAGAAAATACTGGCTTCCGTCGTCGCGCGGGAATCTCCTGATATTTCGCAGAATTTCGAGACTTTGACGTTAAGGCTGGCCAGGGCGAAAAAATTGGCCAGATTGGATGATTTAATGGGCGATGAAGCTGAAGAAATCAAATCGGACATTATACCTATTCTTTTAGAGAACAATACATTCGACGGAAAATTATGGTCGTTCCCGTTTAATAAAAGCGTACCGGTTCTCTATTACAACAAGGAACTGTTCCGAAATGCCGGTCTCGATCCGGAAAGTCCTCCGGAAACCGTGTGGGAATTGCTGGATTATGCGCGTAAATTGACGGAAGACCATGATGGAGACGGCCGACCGGAAATCTGGGGGTATGCTTTTCAGCAGAGAAACGCATGGAATTTTGAATGCAGGCTTTTGCAATTCGGCGGAAGATTGATAGAAAAAAATAGAAATGCCGTATCCTACAACAGTGATTGGGGAGTAGAAACTTTGAACTTTTACCTCTCATTCCTGAAGGAGAATCTGGGGTATACCGTTCCCGGATATGAACATCAGAATGATTTTATAGCTCAGAAAGTGGCTATGATTGAAAGTTCAATCGTTTCACGAGTATACATGCTCAAAAATATTGACTTCGATTTCGGCGTCGCTCCGCTTCCTGCTGCTCATGAAAAAGCGGTCGTCATATCGGGAACCAACATCAACATTTTCGACAATCATTCCGAAGAAAAGATCAAGGGAGCCTGGGAATTCGTCAGGTGGTTCACCGATACGGAGCAGCAGGTCAGGTGGAGTCTTGAAACGACCTATATTCCGGTAAGGCAATCAAGTCTGGAGCATCCCGGCATGATTGAAGCTTTTGACAAGGACCCCAGTTTGAAAGCGCCTTACGTTCAATTGGAATACGCTCAATTCGAACCGCGACTGACTTCATGGTACGACTGCAGAAACAGACTCAGCGCCGCTTTGGAACAATGTTACATCTCGGTATGCGAGCCAAAGGAAACATTAGACCGGGTCGTCGTTGAAATCAATGATATATTAGCTTCTTCAGAGGAATAAACCTATGCATGATCTTGACAAAATAATTGATTTTCTTTCTTCCCATGACAAGTTTATCGTTACGGCTCACGTTAGACCCGACGGCGATGCCGTGGGCAGCGTCGCAGGACTTTGTCGCTCTATGAGAAAAACAGGAAAAACCGTACATGTCTGCATCAATTCAGACATCTCGGATACCTTTGCAAAATACCTTGATGACGAAACCATGCTCTCAGCGGAAGACCTCACCAAACCGCCCGTTCATTATGACGGCATAATAGCGCTGGACAGCGGCGATTTCGATCGGACGGGCGTGGAAGATGAATTGAAAGCCATGGAACTTCCTGTCATTAATATCGATCACCATCCCACCAATCCTCTCTATGGAAATATGAACCTGGTAAAAGTAACGGCTTCCTCAACATCTGAAATTATCACAATGATTCTGAAAAAAGGCGGCTTTCCATTCGATTTGGAAGTCGCCGAACCTCTTTACCTGGGTATTCTTACAGATTCAGGCTTTTTCCAGAACGATTCGCTCAATCCGGAGACCTTCCGCGTTATCGCTGAACTCCTGGAAGCCGGCGTCGACCCCGCCCCCATTATCTCTGGAATAAGACAGAATAAATCTATCCAGGACATCCGGGCCCTCGGCCTGGGTCTGTCCAAGGCTCAATTTGCCCACGAAGGTAAAATTGTCTATACAGTCCTGAATTACCATGAGCTGGAAGCTCTGGGCGCCGTTCCTCAAAATTGCTGGAATGGAGGTCTTTTCAGGCAATTGAACGTCATCGGAAATGCCTACGTAGCCGTCACATTTATTGAAGACCAGGACGGGACGGTCTTTTGCGAGTTTCGCTCAAAATATAACACAGATGTCAAAAATATCGCCGTGCACTTCGGCGGAGGTGGACATCATTCCGCCTCAGGTTGCTCGCAAAAAAAGCCCGTTGACGAATTTAAAAATGAAGTCCTGGATTTCGTCGCCATGAGTCTGGAACAAACTCATTAGCGCCTGTCCGTAAATTCACATCCCGATATAAATTTTAACGCTGGACAGCCGCTCATTGAGATTTCGTACAGTCAGTTCCGGATGATTACGAAAAGCTTCTTTCTCCCATGCGTTTTTTTGAAATTCAGGCATTGATCAAAAATGCGTCTTTTGAGGTTAAAATTATTCCGAATATCTCATCATTAGGTTTCGATTGCGATACCGATATCGACCCCTTCTGAAACTAACTGTCGAACGCTTTGAAAAAATTTTATCCCGGTTTGACATTCGCAATAAATGTGCAGGGGACTGAAATTCCGCTGCCCCATGCTGAACGTAGAAGTGTACTGAATCAGAGGCGATCAGGATGTGGTTGAATTCTGGTCGGGCGTTAATGATAAGGGACCAAGGGACCTAAGGGACCTAAGGGACTTAAGGGACTTAAGGGACCTAAGGGCCGCCGGGAACATAAAATTATTTGTATAAGCAAAACCGTCGACTGAAAATTAACCTTCTTAAGAAAGAAACGGAATTTTTGGACTGCTTGGACCGGGGTAGCAGTTTCTCATAAAACCTTTGACATATTGCAATGAAAAAAAGAACTGCGGTATCCATTAACATCTACAGCAGAACGCTTCAAAAATTTCGACACTCCATTATTTTTGATCCCGCACAGCCTCTGTCGGGAATCGGAGTCGGTATCGGCATCTCAATTGTAAATATAAAGAACGTGTCCAATTGAACTATGGCGTCAAGAGTGTGTAATAGTCAGTTTTCTAAGGAGGATTTAATGGCGTCAATGTTTTGAGGTAAATGTAACCTGTGTTTGATCAGTCCCGAAATTCAAAAAATTTGAAATTAAGAATATAATAAAAATAATAGGTTATGGAATGAGTTCAAAAAATTTGAATTTTTTTCAAATTTTTTGACCCTCGGTGGCGTTTTGCAGGTATAGCTGAGATAAAAACCTGTTTTATGCGAGTTTGAGGATTTAAACATAAGATTAATCCGGTCGCCTCACTATTTTGTCATACATTCATAAAATAATACCATATAATAACTTAGAAGAAATTTTTACAGATATAATTTTGATTTTCACAGGTTGAGACGAAATTTTCGTTTAAATTTTGCATTCTGGCACAGAGCTTGCTCAGTAGAAGAACGAATTCTTGATCAAGCCGGCTGAAAGATCAAAGATCAATCAACATCAATTTAGACTCAATTTAGGAGGTAGTAGAATGAGCAGAAGAATTTTAACAAGCGTAACGTTGGTACTGATAATAGCGGGGATTCTGGTTCCTCAGTTGCATGGGGCTTCCAGTGCAGTTCCGGAAACGCCGGTAGACATCAACACGGCAGGATTGAATGAATTGTGCACATTGCCTTACATCGGACCGGCCAAAGCGCAGGCGATAATCGATTACCGCGAATCATCCGGCGCATTCGACTCGGTCGAGGGAATAATGAACGTGAAGGGTATAGGCGAGAAAACGTTCCTGAAGATCAAGGACCACATAACGGTCGGTGAGGTACAAAAAGCGGAATAAATCCGTAGCGAAACGGAACGGGGGAGCGAAAAGCGCTCCCTCGTTTCTTTGAGATGATTTTGAATCAGATTCGAAGGAATAAAAAGCCTGGAGGATAAAAATGATGATAAATACAGCGACTTTAGTCGGTTACCTGGCGGACGATCCTATGATCAGACCTCTAAGCGACGACAACAAGCTGGCGAAGTTTCGTCTGGGGTGCAACGAATATTGGACGAACAAAAACGGTGAGAAGGTTGAGCGGACGCACTGGATCAATTGCACAGCATTCGGGAAACTGGCTGAATTTTGTTCGGACAGACTTAAGAAGGGATTAAGGGTAGGGGTAACCGGCAGGTTGAATTTCAACAGATGGGAGAAAGAGGGACAGGTACGAACGAATGTTGAAATAAAGGTTCAGGACCTGTTGATTCTAACGCCGTTGAAGAGCTGAAGACCTGAACGAAAGCAGGAAGGCCCACGGCGGAGTTGCTTATTACTTTTGAGATTTTTCAGCTTCAGTTTTAACGGATTCCAGAATTTCGACCAGGCTGGATTTGGTTAACCATTTCATGATGAAACCGGGTATCCAACGTCCAGCCTCAACTTTAGCTTGATAATAGACCCGGCATACATTTTCGCCTTCGGGAAGGACCAGCCAGCATCCCACCGTATCGGCATAGTCGTTTTTTTGGGATTTATCGAGCTCCCAGGTGAGAAAATAATCATCCTTATGAATATAATGACGAACGTGATAACAGATATCGATGAAGATGAAACCAGCGTTGTATTTGACGGAAATGATCTTCAAATCGTTTTTTGTTTTGAGTTTCTCTTCGTAGACTTCCGCAGATTCAATTTTTTCCATGAATTCAGGATAGCGCGGATAATCGGTAATAATATTCCAGATTTTATCAGCGGGCGCGTGGACCTTGATCATTCCTATACCTTCGCCCCAGAGCGGTTTTTCATAAATGGCCGTTTTACAGATGACTTGTCCCTTCTCATACAATTCCATTTCCTGGTCAGACCAGTAATTCGTATCAGGTTTGTCCTGAATTCTTTCAAGCTTGAAAGAGTCCGGATGATAACCGCCTTCGCAAAGAACGGGGCATATTGCCGTGAATGCCGCAAGCAGAATAATCATGTTTTCGCTTTTTTGCATTTTGTGTCTCCTTTCAGGTTGCCTGCTGCATGTCAGCAGATGGGAAGAATCTCCATAATTTTACCATGAAGGAAAAATTAAACAACAAGGGATTCGTTCTCTATTTGATGGAGAATTGGATTGCTTCCGGGGGGACAGGAAGGAGAAACCATAATGGTATTGGGGAGGGATAAAGGGAGCGAAAAAATAAATTTTACCGGAAAGGCCGGTATGTACTTTTCACAGAAGCTGCTGAAGAGTAACATTAAAACGGCTCAGCGCCCGGCGAATTTTTGGAGAATGAAAGATGGAAATTGAAAACCTGGAAGAATTGCCTGAATATATTGAACTCATGAGCGGACGGGAGGTTCCTTTTTTCCGTAACGTAATACTGGAATTGACCTCAGCCTGCAATCTCAATTGCATTATGTGTCCCCGCAGTTTCGGGCGTTTCCGCACTACGCCGGGTAAGAGGATGTCGACGGAGGTAATGGATATTTTTCTGGAGGAGATACTGCCGCATGTATCCCGTGTAGATATCGTCGGGGACGGCGAAAGTTTCCTGGTTCCCGGTCTTTTTTTCAGGCTTATGAAAAAGACTGTCGAGCGGAATGTGCCTGTGACGGCCTGTTCCAACGGTCAATTAATCGACGCAGAGACAGCGGAAAAACTCATCCGTTATCGACTGCATGACCTTTCCATCTCAATTGATGCTGCAACGGAAGAGACTTATAAGAGGATAAGGAGAGCGGATTTTCAAAATTTAATGAAGAATATTCGCGGGTTAAAAGAATTAAAAGAAAAAATGAATTCAGAGAGGCCGCGTCTTCATTTTACGATGGTCGCCATGAAAATGAATTTTTCCGAATTGCCCGAATTGATCCGTTTGGCGGAAAAATTAAAAGTCGAAGATGTGACGGTTCAGGCGCTGGGAGAAGAGGGGCCTGAAATTAAGGGAGAGTCGGTTTTCCATCATCACAAAGAGCTTTTCGACAGGATATATGCTGAGGCCGAGGAAACGGCTCAGAAAACGGGAGTTAAGTTGAAATTATGGCCCGAGACTTTTAATTTTTCGGGTAAGGCATTTGAGGAGAAGGGAGAGGGTAAAAGTGAATTATACAAGGATTGTTGTTTTCCGTGGGAAACGCCATACATAACGACGGAGGGCGATGTGCGGCCCTGTTGCGCTGATTTTCCTGCTTTCGGAAACGTATTGGAAGAGGATATTCGGGACATCTGGAGAGGGAGTGATTTTTCAAAATTACGGAGGGCATTATTGAAAAATCATCCTCCCAAAGTATGCATAGAGTGCCCTGGAACGGGTTGGAGGAAGGCGGCGGCATTGAGGGCTGCATTGACGGCTGATATGGATGATGCTTATTTCAGTTTCGGTTTTCATGGGTTGGAGGGTGAAGTCAGGAGTTACAGATGGACGAATGAGAAGGCAGTATTATTTCTCCGCAGAGCAGAAAGCGCTGATGCCTTAATTATTGATCTGGCGAAGGGCGCTTTTGACGGCTCGCCGAGTGAGCTCCGAATTACTCTCGATGATGGTGAACCTTTCCATGTCATACTGTCGGATAATGTTTCTCAGTCATTCTTGTTGCCGCTTGAGGAGAGCACAAAAGAAATTGTCAGGGTAGAGATGGATGTGCCTGGAGTAAGGCGACCGATCGATGTTGTGAGAAACAGCACGGATTCGCGGTCGTTAGGAGTCATGTTTTACAGTATATATCCCTTTCAACGAAAATTTACAGCTATTTTCGACCAGAAGATCGAGCTGTTGGGCTGTGAATATCCCTCAGGGGCGGTTAACAAGGGAGAATCGTTTGTTTTTCGGGCGTTCTGGCGTTTTTTGAGTTATCCCGTGGACGAGGAACCCCGGGTTTTCCTACATTTTTACGGAGGGAATTACGGTAATCGTTTCATACCGCATCATTTAAAGAGGGCGAAGCGCCGGCGATTGTTTTTCCAGGGAGATCATGATATGAATCGGCCGGGCCGCGGTTCGGACTCACGGAACCCTCATGAGCTGATAATAGATGAGATCGAGACGGTTCCGCCGGACAGGATCGATGCGGGACCCTACATCATTGAAATGGGACTCTATGAATCCTCAAGCGGCAGGAGAATGAGGGTAAATACCGAGGAGAAATTTTCCCGTTTAAGAAAATCAATCATTATCGGAGAAATTCAGATAGAAGAATCTTAAGATGAAAAGGGAATATTTAGAAGACGACGAGCAGGTGATCAGGCATTTGACGGAAGAGGTTCCTTTGCCGACTGCGGTGAATCTGGAATTGACGACGCGCTGCAATTTAAGATGCGTCATGTGCCCGAAGACTGCCGGAAGACCACGGACTCCGCCGGACAGAATGATGGACCCTGATATTTTTCAGAAGGTTTTGGAAGAAATAGCGCCGAATGTTTATCGGGTTGATCTGGTGGGAGACGGCGAGGTTCTTCTGGCCGGCAGGATGCTGGAGGAGTTGCTGGAAAGGACGAAAAAGCTCGGCGTAATGGTTAATCTGTGTACAAATGGCGTTTTGCTTGATGGAGCAATGTCGGAGCTGCTTATTAAAGGGGGGCTGCACGATATGAACGTATCCCTGGATGCTGTTGATCCGGAGACATACCGTGCAATAAGAGGAGCGAATTTGAATAAGGTTTTGAATAATATCAGAGGGTTGAACAGACTGAAAAAAGAATTCGGAACAGATATCCCTCATCTTCATTTTTCCATGGTCGGGATGAAGCGAAATATCGGTCAATTGCCCGAACTGGTAAATTTAGCCTCGGAATTAGGCGCCGAGACTGTTACTTTGCAGGCTTTGGGCGAAGTCGAAGCGGTCAGGGAAGAATCGGTTTGGCTGCATGATGCCGGAGCCGCTAAACGGATTTACGACCAGGCGCGTAAACAGGGAGAAAAAGTAAACGTTAAAACGTTTCTATGGCCGGAGGATCAACTTGACGACCGTGACGGGTCGAATTCTGACGGGAAAAATGGGAAAAATATTGCAGAAGGCGTGAAGGCCGGTGAATACAGAAAAGATTGCGAATTCCCCTGGGACGTTCCTTATGTCTGCACGGACGGCAATATTTTACCCTGCTGCGCCATGCCCAGTATGGGAAGCCTGAAAGAAAAATCTTTTCGAGAAATATGGCACAGCGCAGCGTATAAGGACCTTCGGAGACGAATATGGAGCACATCGCCGCCTGATATTTGCCTGCATGGTTGCCCCGGTCGGGGTTTCAGAAAACCTGCGCCGCCGTCGGCAGGGATCGAACCCGCCATGGATACCAAAATCATAGGATTGGGATGGTTTGAAGCGGAAGCGGGAGGAGACGGGGCCGTCTACCGGTGGACCAGGAAAAAATCGGTTTTCTTCCTTTTGAATAATCCCGGGGCCGTTGTTTCCATGAAGTTGAGAAAGGAACAGGCTTCAGGAGCCTCAAACAGCGGAAGAATTTATATTAACGGCAAAATGGCGGGAAATTTTTTTTTGGATTCGCCGCATTGGCAGGATGTTCTGGTTCCGGCGCCTGTATTGAAAGATAAATTGCTGAAAGTTGAAATTGAGGTTGACCGGACCTGGCGCCCCAGAGAGGTCATAGAAGGATCGGAGGACCCCAGGGAGCTCGGCGTGCAATTCGGAGGAGGAAAACTGGAGGGGGAGCGTTCGCGATTCGTTTTCGATGAATCTCTGGAAATTCTGGGCTACAAAATATTACCTGAAAAAATAAAATCGGGTAATAAAATCAATATAACTTATTACTGGCGCTGCTTAGCCTCCGTGATCGAGGATTATGCTGTTTTCGTCCATTTCGTTCACGAAAAGCACACTTCTCGCCTTTCCAGAAAAAAGGAAGCGCTCAAGAGACGATTCGGATTGGGTTCCAATGTAATATTCCAGCAGGATCACCGCCCTTGTGAAGGTCGTTATCCTTTCAACGAATGGACAAAGGAGGAGGTTGTTGCGGAAACGTATGAGCTTCAGGTACCGGGTCATATCAGAAAGGGTCGCTATCTTATATTATTGGGTATCTGGAATCCCGAAACCGGGAAAAGACTGCCCATAAGTTGTTGTAAGGAATCCGTATCAAAAGATGTCGCTGCCCTGGGTTCCCTGCTGATTCAATGAGCGCTGAATTTAAGACGAAGAAACCTCTGGCTTTCGTAATTCAAAGGTTCGGAGCGGATATCGACGGGGGAGCTGAAAATCATTGCCTCCAGTTGACGGTCCGTCTTAAACGCATTATGCCTCTGGAAATAATCACAACCTGCGCTCAAGACTATATCACCTGGAAAAATGTATACAAGCCGGGAACTGATATGGTTGAAGGGGTGACTGTACATCGCTTTCCTAATTCAGAAACCAGGGATATGCGAGTTTTTAATGAATTTTCCAAAAAAATATTCGGCGCTTTATCCTCAAAAGAGGAGCAGTTGGAGTGGATTCGCAGGCAGGGTCCCTATTGTCCGGACCTGATAGAATTTATACGGCAAAATCGCCGCCGTTACAGCGGATTCATTTTTTACGTTTATCTCTACTACCCGACATATTACGGAGTCCAGATCGAACCGGAAAAGAGCATCCTTGTTCCGACTGCTCACGACGAACCTGCTATAAGACTCCCTGTATTTAAGGAGATGTTTAAAGCGCCGGCCGGATTTCTGTTTCTTACGGAAAAAGAAAAAGAGTTTGTTGAATCGATCTTTTCCATGGGAGACCGGCCGTATGACGTAATCGGCGCCGGGATTTCCAAACCACTCCGTACGGACCCGGCACGATTCAGAAAAAAATACGGTATTCAGAGTCCTTATTTGCTGGTTATGGGCAGGATAGAAGCCGGAAAGGGATGTTCCGAACTGGTCCGATATTTTCTGGAAATGAAAAGCCGTCGTCCTTCAAATTTGCAGCTCCTCTTCATCGGAAAACTTCACATGGAGCTTCCTGATCATCCGGATATTTCCTATATAGGTTTTTTGCCGGATGATGATAAATTTGATGCCGTTTCCGGAGCAGAAGCCGTCGCCATACCCTCTCCATTTGAAAGTCTGTCGATAGCCGCCCTGGAAGCTATGTCCTGCGGCGTTCCCATCATCGTCAACGAAAATTGCAGCGTGCTTGCCGATCATTGCATAAAAAGCAACGGAGGACTCTATTATAAAAATTCGGAAGAATTTATGGAGATAGTCGCTCTTCTTGGACAGAACTCCGAAATGCGGTCCAAAATGGGAAAAAACGGGCAAAAATACGTTCAGTCATTCTATTCATGGAACAGAGTCGTCCGTAAATTCTGTAAAAACGTCAGGGAGATGTTCGGTGATGACGCGGATTGTTGAGCGGCCTTAACCCGTATTTCTCATACAAAACCAATTACGAGCGTCCATGTCACGGTGCCTTCAAGCATTGTTCCCTGAGGACTTGGTTAACATAACGCTGCTATGCTTCCGCAGTCCTCCGGTCCGCCATGCTCGAATCTGCGGGAATCTGAACGCTCTCACTTCGATTTTGTATTAGAAATCCGGGTTTGAACACTGAGAGATTTATTAAAATTCAGAATGCTCTTTTATACTTTTTGTCTCAGTTCATCATCCCGAAACCAGGCTCATTCGTAATGCCCTGACCATGAGTTTCAATTGTTCGATATGGGTTTTTTCAACGATGGCGTCGGACAGGAGGGTTCCTGCCTCCCAGAGCTGGTGGTCTATATCCTGAGAAACGAAGCGTGACATTGAGAGCATTTCGCGGCTTTTTTCCGGCTGTTCGAGGAGGACATAGAGCAGTCTGAGGATCATGCAGGCGAAATAGTTATCAACGGTGACCGAGTTCCAGTATTTCATGCCTTTTTCAAACGCTGCGGCGGCAGCCTGGTCGTTGTCGCTTTTCAGGAATATCAAAATTCCGTATTCATTCCATATGACGCCTCGTTCGGGATGCGCCTGGAGCAATTCGGCAAGCATTTTTTCGAGAAAATCGAACTCTGATTGTCTCCTTAAATAATCTATCTGTTGGATCAGAAAGGTGAGAAAGTGCTTGGAATGGATTTCGAAATCCGACGTATCCAACTGCGACAACCGATTGTAGTATTTTTTAAAGAAGCTTTGAGAAATCGCCGGTTCGTCCAGCATTCGTGCGCATTTGATCAATTGTTGATAATTCAGTATGCCTGTTTCCGGTTCGTCCAGAAGTTTTATATAAAATTCGCGTTCGATAATGATGAGAAATTCAGCGGGTTCAGGCGTTTGCCGATTCGTTTCGAGCATTTCGATGATTCTGTTGAACAGTTCCGGCGCGTAAATTATGCATTGTTTAAAGTGATAGAGGGCTTCTTCAGGCTTTTCTGCTGCCAGGTCGAGCAAACCAAGTTCCAGGTATGGATTCGCCGCAAGGTGACTATGATCTACAAAAAATGGGTTGAGTTCTGCTGCGGCAACCAGATGTTGTCTGGCCATATCGTAATCCTTGACTGATTTGTAGAATTTAGCGATCCTTATATGATACAAAGGATTGTTGGGGTTGTAATGGAGCGCTTTTTTCAAAAAATATTCTTCCAGTTCAATCCTGTTCAGGTCATCACTGTAGTATTTGTACCATGCGCTCATCAGAAAATAGAGATGAGGATCGAAGCGATTGAAAGATAAGGCTTTGCTCAAGAGGTGTTTGGTTTCGGGCACTTTGTCCGGATGAACGGATTCGACGGCCTGTTTTTTCAGCAGATCAGAAGCCTGGAGACTGAATTGCGAAAGCAGAACGGCAACGGCCACAGGAATGATAAGAAAAGTCTCGAATCTTTTCGCCCTGGAAAAGAGAGACTCTTTTCTTTTTTCTATTTTGGAATGTCTGGATGACCAGAGCGCCGCTGCGAAGGGCAACCACACAAGGAATCCGCCGTCCCGCTCGAAGAACCGGGAATCGTCCAAACCCTGGATAAGGAAACCGACTAACGCGGTGAAAGAAGCAATATGAAGGAAGGGGATTGGATAGCGTTTTTTTGCTTTCCAGAATTCATAGAGCGTTTTGGCGATCAGCACAAAAAAAGTTACGATTCCTAAAAGTCCTGAATAGACCAGTATATCCACATACATGTTTCCGGAGTTGTAGAGCGTGGCCGCTGCCGCACCGGAACTCAGCGTGTATTTTATTGATTTATAGGGGAATGCGAATTTCAATGTTGAAGGTCCTATTCCGATAAAAGGGGACGATTTTAAATTTGAAAGAGCGCCGGCCCAGAATGATGTCTTTTCTGCCGCTTCCTGTCTGAAAAATTGAAGAAAAGTTGTTAATTTATGAGCGGAGCTGATCTCCATTTCCGAAAAAAAGAGATTTATTCCCGGGAATTTGATGAAAAAGAATGAGATAAACAAGATAATAAAAGGCAGGGGATAGAGCAGGGGAATTTTCCGCGATACGCGATTACTTCGGTTCAGTTTGCTTCTGATGAGGAGATAAAACAGCAGAAATTCCGACATGAGAGCCAGCCATGCGCCGACGGAAAAAGAAAAAAACACTGCAGCTCCCATTATCAGGACAGACAGATGAATTACGATGCGGATTTTTTTGTCGGTGTATTTAAATAAGGCGGCGCAGAGGAAGGGAATGACCATAAGAATATGAAAACCGATGGAGTTGGGCGGAGTTTCGGACACCCACATTCGATGAAAAAGACCTTCTCTGATGCCCATCGCTTCAACTCTCAGAAATATTTTCCAGAACATGCTGACCGCCATCATAAGGCCATGAAATAAAGGGACGGCGAAGATACGAATCGCCTCGGCCGAGGAATGAATATAATTTCCGACAATGATCATGAGCACAGCCATTTCACACAAGTAAAGAAATGTTGGAATGCTTTTAGCCGTAACTTTCGAAGTCGCTGTCGACAGCCCGATACTCAACAGGAAAATTAACACGGGCCAAAGATAATCGGTCAGAATGAACGCCTTTTCATTTCTTCTGGCGCTTTCAACCAGGTGATGAATGACCACTATTATAAAAAATAGATGAATAGGGAGCAGGGGCGCTATTTTTTCAGTTTGATACGGCCCGGCTTGAAAAACGATCAGCAACCCCAGTCCGGCCTCGAACATGCGGCGTTTCGGAAAATAATACAATGATACAAGCAGAATTGAGGTAATGGATGTCATCCAGAAGAAGAGAACATCGTCGGAGTATTGGTTTAAAACATCCAGGGTGATGCGGATGACGAAGGAGATGTAGAGGATTCCCGATGCGAGATTAGTCGTTGTGCGGCTGTCGAATTGTGAAAGGAGAGAAGGTCGCACGAATTTTTTATAAAATATTAACAGGGCGACGCAAAGGATCATTTGAAAATAAAAAACGGAGAGAATTTGGAAATTTGCGGCATCGACCTTGATATCCATGAATAAGAGAAAAGAAAGCCATAAACAGAAGGCTGAGAAGAGCAATGAAATTCCCGCTTGTTTCCAGTTTTTTTCCATGGTTCCTCCGAGACGGATTACATTTTATCAATTAAAAATGAAATGCGCTAATGAAAAAACGATTTTGCCATCGTCGAAAGGAGGAAGTATAATCAAGAAGGAAACATTCGCAGGATGGGAGAAAAAAATGTTTGGACATCTAATAAAGAAAATGAAGATAAGAACGATTTTTTTCCTTTTTATGATTTTTGTGGTTTTTTCGGCAGGGGCGGCCGAACCGGAAGAATTGCAGCATGATGAGCATACGTTATTTCTGAGTCATTTCAACGGAAGTTTAGAGAGTTCCGACGGCGCAGAGCCGTTGATATCGGAAGGACTGGAATTTGAGGGTGGTATAATCGGCGAAGGAGTTGAGATTGATCGAGTGGACAAGCTTCAGTATGATGCGGGTGAATCCGGGGAGCGGATAAATACGGAACAGGGGACGATTGAATTTTGGTATAAGCCATACTGGAACGGTTTCGATCATTGGAAGATAAGCACTTCAAGGATATTTACGTACGGGAATCACCAAAATCGTATGTGGATACAGGTAGCTGGGACGAGCGTGCAATTGGGATTTTATAAATATGCGGATGATGTGGTTCAGAGTACTGCGGCGACGGCAGGTATAAGTTCCTGGGTAAAGGAGAACTGGTATTTTGTAGCGGTTACCTGGGATATCGACAAAGAGCTGAAGATATACATAGACGGAGAATTGTCGTCCGTGCGTGATTTGCCCCGAGTTCATTTGGACCCTTATGATACTTTTGAAATAGGTTATTGGGATTTAGGTTGGTCGGAGCGAGCTTTAGGCGTGATAGACGAATTTCGGATCAGCGATATAGTGCGAGAGGATGATGAAATTGCGCAGGACTATGTGAGTTCTGCCGGATTCGATCTGATAGGATTATCGCTTTCACCTGGATTTGCTGCAGTAGAAATCGATCATGAAGTTCCAATGACCGTTCACGGCATTTTTGACGAAGCGGAGAGGGGGCGAAGCGTAAGTTTGCCTTTCACGGGATATGTAGAATGGATTATTGATATGGACCCGCCCGGCTGCGGAGAATTCGATACAGAAAATTCATCCGTTACGGCGCTGGAACTGGGCGTCATAAACGTTACGGCGGAGAAGGACGGATTATTATCATATGAGAATGTGATAGAAGTTCAGGAGCCTGATCCTCAATTTGTACCTGAAAATTTAACGGCTGAAAGTTACAAAATTGCGGTCGATTTATCGTGGGATGCCGTAGGATATTCACAGTCAGCCTACAGGGATTCCGGCAGTGCGGGATATGTGCTTTACAGAAGAAATGCGAGCCAGGGCGATCCTTTTCCTGATGATCCGACGGAAATAATAGAAGATTATAATACGGATCAATTTCGAGACATACCCCCGGAAGGCGGCCAAACTTATGAATATAAGCTCGGCACATGCGATGAGTATGGGAACATTCGATCTTTATTTTCCGATCCGGTTTCGATTTACGTGGAATGTTTTACTGATCTGGATGTGACTTATATTGAGAGGAATCCCAAGTATCCGCGCAATTTGGGCGGGGATCGCAAAACCTGGCCGGATGTGGGAGAAACGGTTACATTTACGGCGCATGTCATTAACAAGGGAAATTGTTTATCTGATCCGGCTCCTTACAGTTGGCGCATCGATGATGTGGCGATGGGGTCTGGAACGGTTCCGGCGTTATCGGCGGATGAGGAGTTTACGACGGAGTTGACGTGGGACTGGGTGGACGAGAGCCTTCCCGTTCGTTTTTCCGTTGATGCGGGCGGAATGAACGAGGTTACGGGAGGCAATGATTCTCTGTTGAACAGGACGAAGGATAATCAGGCTGCTTTATGGGTTGAGGAGAGCGTATTTGAGTTTTTTGAGGAACGCGAGGGAGCGGTGGGGAGTTTTTCCTGGGAGGACTGGATCAATTACGAATACATTGCATTCATTCACCAGACATTTGAAGAGGCGGTTTATCCATTGACGCCCGACGGCATACGTGAACGGGTGAGGATTGATACGCATGAAGTTATTCAGGACGGCATCATCTATAACGCGGCTTATCCTCCTTTCAAACAATCTGAAAACATACTTTTCGATAATTTATGGGGATGGCCGATAGCCGTACTTGACGGGAATCCCCTGGACCATGGATTCATAGGATGGGCGACTCATGAATGGGGGCATCAATGGGGGCTGGTAGACCTTTACGCTTTAAACGTTGTCGGCGATGATATTTTCGTGGAGGATTTTACGGGCGAACTGGTCGCCGGCACGGAAGACCTTCCTTTGCTGTCCTTCGGAGTCGCTTATCTGACAGACCGGCTGCCCTATATGATGGGCGGCGATTATACGCGATGGAGCGATTTTTCTTCCTACCTGCTGGACTCTAAAACGCAGTTGCGCAGACCGGACCTGGTGGGCGAGCATCTGGATGATTTCTCACTGGAAAATAAAATTCGCATACTCAGCGCGGAAGGAGAGGCGCTTGAAGAGGCGCTGGTTTGGATTTACCACACGGAACAGGTATTCTGGGACTGGTATAGAAAAGTAATCGATAACGTTCCTGATGTCGTCGACTGGACGGATCAATCAGGGCTTATTTCATTGGGCGATGAACCGTTCGGCGATTATGCCGATTTGCAGTTTGCCGAGGGAATAATACTTATCCGAACCCGTTACAATCAACAGGTGGATTATCAGTTCAAGGATCAGATTGATTTTAATATGAGTTACTGGGCGGGGAATCTCGAAGAAACTGTGATAGATATTCAGACGGACATTCTAAGTTCCGCTGTGCCCTCGGAAGAAAATTACGCTCTTTTCAAGGATGCGTCGGCGTCGAGCTTTATGCCGCGGTGCGGTCCTCAACTGGCGGTTAACGGCGACAAGACCGTTTATTCTTATCATTGGTCTCCTGTGACTACGGAAGCGGGCGAATGGTGGCAGGTCGATCTGGGAGAGCAGTACGACGTCTGTTCCGTTATCGTTTATCCTCAAGCGGAAAATAGAAAATACTGGTGGAATGTCTATCGAATCGACATATCGCCTACGGGAGATTTCACGGGTGAAGAGACGACTGCCGCGGTAGAAGAAGACTGGCCTGATTTAGGTTCTGAAAAATACAATTTCGCTCCTGTCACGGGGCGTTATGTGAGAATTACCGCGGAGGAGGATCAAATTCCGGGTTATCAGGTGGGATTGCAGGAAGTTGAAGTGTTCGTCGCTGTGGAATATACCGGCGATTCTGACGGCGACGGCCTTCCTGATGCCTGGGAAATGCAATATTTCGTCGACCTTTCCCTGGGATGCGAGGATGACCCGGATAATGACGGATTGGTCAACTGCGATGAATTGAGTCTAGGCAGCGACCCTGTTCTGTTCGATTCGGATTTCGATGGCTGGTCAGATTCCTGGGAAGCCGGCATGGGGTTCGATCCCACTCAAAACGATAAATACGCGGACAGCGATCTCGACGGTTTCGTCAATTACGAAGAATATCTTGCGGATACGGATGCCTTCGATCCAGAATCTTACCCCATACTTTTTCATAATTTCCGTTTTTCAGGAGAAACGATAGGAGACGGCGCCGGAATGTCGAGTATTATAATTCCGGATGTGAATAATGACTCATTTCCTGATGTATTAATAGCCGCACCATTGAATTCAAGCGCTGTTACGGAATCTGGAAAAGTTTATATTATATACGGAAGGGATTTGTCTGAGTTCAGCAATATGACGCTGGGATTTGCTGATGCCGCCTTTTTCGGTCTAACCGCATATTCTCATTTGGGCGCTTCCATGGCCGGATTGGGAGACGTTAATCATGACGGTTCATCTGATTTTATTCTGGGAGAACCTGATACGCCTGAAGCGGAAGGAGGGAAAGCCTACCTGTTTTTCGGAAATTCCGAAGGTTGGTGGGGCGACTTAAGCGCAGCGGCATCGGCTGACGTTGCCTTTTCCGGAGAATATGCCGGGGCAAGGATCGGCTCAGCTTTATCCTATGCCGGGGATTTAAACGGAGACGGGTGCAACGATCTTGTCATAAGCGCGCCTGAAGCGGATAACGTCGGGAAGGTTTATATTACATTCGGGAGCGCGGAATCCTGGCCGACGGAAATAAATATGAGCGATGCGGATGTGATCATATCGGGAACAAGCCCCGGAGCGCTTTTCGGCTTTTCCCTGGCAGGGGTCAACGATTTTAACGGAGACGGGTATGATGATTTGCTGGTAGGGATACCGGCCATGGACCAGTCGCCGCCTGCAGCGGGCAGCGCCTGCCTGTTTTACGGAAAAGCTGTTTGGGCTCAAACGATGTCTTCGGGGGATGCTGATACGTTGTTGATCGGTGAAATGGAGGACGATGCAGCAGGATATTCCGTCGCCGGCATTGGTGACTGTGATGCTGACGGTTTTGCCGACCTGGCTGTCGCTGCGCCCGATTACGGCGCCGGCAAAGCATACATATTTTACGGACGGACTGAAATGCTGCCTGCGCTCGTATCGCTTGCCGACGCTGATATTATTATTGCCGGTGAAAATCCCGGCGATAAAGCCGGAGCTTCCCTGTGCTCAGCGGGAGATACCGACGGAGACGGCCTGGACGACCTGCTGATAGGCGCTCCGGGATATACCGAAAACCAGAATACCGGAGCGGTCTATCTTCTTCAGGATGGACCGCAAAATTGGCCCGCATCCCTTTCGGATGCAGAACTGGTCTGGACCGGTGAAAACTATTTCAATTATGCCGGCTCGTCCTGCTCAGGAGGCTACGACATTGACGGCGACGGTTATCATGAATTCATCTCAGGCTCGCCGTCAAACCGTATCGGAGGGTCCGAAAGAGGAAAAAGTTATCTGAGGTTCCCTGATTGCATGCCGTGGCCTGATTCCGTCAATCAGATAGAACTATTCGAAGATTCTGCTTATTCTGTTCCGCTGACCGGTGCGGTTCAGCCGGGTAATGCCGTCTATGTTCAGGTCAACGGCGATGATCCCTACATGAGACCTAATATCGTTCTCGTCCAGGTGACCAGCGACACCGATCCGGACGGCATTATCGTGAGTTTGACGGAAACGGGAGATAATTCCAACGTTTTTCGGGGGCATGTCAAAATCGATTACGCCGCCTCTGATGCCCTTAATCATAGAATATCTGTTTCACCGGGCGATTATGCGACCTTTTGCTGTATACTTGATGATGATGTATTCACTCAAATCTCGATTTCTTCAAAGCTGATACTAAAATGAAACCGGTCATCCGCAACACCGGGATGTGAAAGGGACGAAACGACAAAACGAACGGTAGTTTATGAGGAAACTAAACAATCTTGATCGATTAGCAGTAACCTGTATTTTCTTGGGTATGGTCTGTTGCTTCACGGCTTTCACCTCCGGGGCGCAACCGGTCCCGGATTTCGTTCGTTCCAATGAATTCGAGGGATACGCGGAATTACTTTTGACCATTACCCCGGACAATGCCGGACAGGCTATCATGGACGACATAGATGCTGCCAAAAGTGAGATTATGATCGCAGCTTACGGGTTATCAAGCGATACGGTGATGGAGCAACTCCTTAAAGCGTTGAACGAGAGAAACGTTGCAGTAACCGTACTGCTGGAAGGTACTCCTTTTCGTCCCATTATAGATCAACAGAAAATGGTGTGCAGAAAACTCTCGGATGCCGGCGCACGCATATACCATCAGTATTCGCCTTCTTATTACAGCTCTCACATGTTCTACAACTACATGCATGCCAAATACATGATCATTGACGACGAGCTCGTTTGGGTCGGGTCAGAAAATTTCACCAAAGTCGCGCTGTCCGTCGAAAAAGAGGGTTTCGATACTTTCGGAAACAGGGGAACCTTTTTGAGAACTGACATGCCGGAAACCGTCGAGTTTTTCAAAAAGCTGTTCTATTACGATCTCACTCCTTCTCCGCAGCATGACGTCATAATGTGGAAAGATACTTTGCCTGAAGCGCAACTGGACTGGGACCTCTTTGAAATTGATGATGATCCCGTCGGAACGGGTTACATCAAAATCTTTCCCGAACCCTGTTATATAACGGAAAAAATTTGCTGCCAGATACTGGTCGCTCCCTGGATTCCGCTACAGGCATCCCGGGGCGTTGAGAAACTGCTGGAAAACGCCGGCGAAGGCGATTCGATCTATATCCAACAGGCGTACGAACGTTTGAGCTGGTATGAAGATTACTTTGACTTCGATTATTATTTGAATCCTCGGCTGGAACTTTCCCGATGCGCAGCCGAAAACGGCGCGGAAGTTAAGATCATACTGAGCAGTTATTACAGCAGGCCCGACGATGAAAGAGGCAATCACGCCGTTCTGCGGTGGGTTGAAAAGCAAAATATTGAAAATATGAAATTGAGATTGTCCAATCCAGCCGGCAGCGGCGTTCACAATAAAATGATCCTGGTACGCAAAAATGGTCGATGCTGGATTCATATCGGTTCTCTGAACGGAAGCTCAAATTCTTTCTTTAACAACCGTGAAACGGTCCTGCAGATTGATTCAGAAAGAGCCTTCCAATATTACAAAGATATGTTCCTGACGGATTGGCATAATGCCGGCGTGATGCCTTCCCGAAGCCCTGAAATCGTCAAGGCGGAATTGGTTGACCTCCCTGAAAGAAAAAATCGACTGGGAGTCCTCATACACTGGAAACCCTATTACGATGCCGATCATCTCAGGCTCGAACGCAGAACTGATGATTCACAAGAATATAAAGTCATCGACTATTACGTCAGCCTGAGAGAAACCAGCGCTCTCGACAGATTTATACCTCAAAAGTCCGTTCTGTATTATCGAATCAGGCCTGTAAAATCAGGCTTCCCCGCTGAAATAGCATCTAATGTCGTAAAAATTGAGATTCCTTGAAAAGAACAAGTATGGTTAACCGGGGGCGCAGCCGGCGCTGATATTTCCGCCCGGTTGCCTGATTCATTTAATATTCCGGTAAATATCGATGCGACATTCGTCATAGCCAGTTCCAGTCAGGTTTTCCCTGGTTAAGAAGCAAGGCCTTGACGAAGGGCATTGATTCGCCTTTCGGACCCGTATGATAAATTCCGGTCTGTTCGATTTCAGCCAGATCGATATTGTCCGCTTTGGGCCAGGCGAAAAGATTGATGCGAAAAATCCTTAGCTTTGAAGAGTGAAACATTCGATAAAATAGAAGCCTGAAACGCTGGGTCATGGAGCAGCCGGAAGGGGTATTCATTCTGTAAAGTTCCCTGATGCCGGGACGGAATCCGCCGGACGAGGCGCAGCGCGTTCTCCTGACGGCTGTGCGGATTGCATCGGTTTTTCTGCCGTTATCGTTCGTGCAAAAAGCGTCAAAATACATATGCGTCGTGCCGTGATACAAGTCGTCTTTTGCAACCCTTGCTAATAAATCATTTCTGTCAATTCCCAAAGCGCCGCACGTTAGATTGATTAAATCGCTCAGGAACAGAGCGCTCGTGTCTGTATGCCGTCCGATCGGCGCTTGCGCTCGTATGCGCCATCCATAAAAAAGAGCTGGATTCTCCTCATAAAAATCGGCTAAATCTTTCAACTCCTTTTCATTTATTCCGGACGCCACGGTAGTGGAAAGAAGAGGTCTTATCCCGGAGTGTCTCAGGTTCTCCAGCGCCTTCATTTTCAGGTCATAGAGCGGCTGTCCTTCTATTTCCTGAAATACATCGTCGGAAAGACCGTTCATGGAGAAAAGGCAATTGTTCAATCCCGCTCCCGACAGTCGATCAACCAGGGACCGATCACTGAAAGACAATCCGTTCGTTACGACGCAAGTCCTTTTGCCCCGGCTGCGAGCATAGGCTACCAGTTCCGGGAGGTCCTTCCTCAACGTCGGTTCGCCTCCTGAAAATGCAACATTGCCCTCAAAACGATCAATAATCCTGAAAATTGCCTTCTGGGGCGGATCAGATACGCCGTCCTCCGGCAGAAAACACATCCGGCATCTCAAATTGCATCGGTGCGTCACAGGTATAACCAATGATCTCAACGGACGTTTTTTAGAACCATCGTTCATCAGAGCCTTATAAACCGCTGCATCCTTTTCGACTAAAGATCGCAGCGAACCGTGCTCAGGGCACTCCTTTTCCATAAAAATACCTGCACTCTCCTCAATAATCCTTGCTTCTATTTCCCTGAAGCAAATCGGACAAAGACTTCTCGTTGAGTCCTTCAACATCCTCCGGCCTGAGACATATGTTTTTCGCTCTTTTTTCACTAGTTTTCCTTACATTTTTCCAACTTTTCCGGCTGTTTTGTCCTTGACCCTGGCCTGAAGCCTGATAGGTTCTGATCGCTCCATCGCCCGGCGGATATTTTATGCTCACACAGAAAAACGGATTCGTCAACAATCCCCAGATATTTGTCCCCATTTTCCTGGTTTTATGCAACACAGAATTCAATGTAATTGATCTCATAAAAAAAATATGCTATGGTGGTAAGGTCGTTTTCAATGTAAAACGATAAAAAACCCAGTCGGGTTTCATCCTTGAAAATCATAAAAAGCAAATGATAGGCATGGAATGGGTATGAGGGCGACTCAAAAAATAAAAACTTATTCGTCACATGTCAGGTATTTCATGATTCATAGGAAACGTTTGCAAAGACACGCCATTCGTTTGGCGGATGGAGACGTACATTTTGCCGAAGATTTACTTCACCAGGCTTATATGATTTTCACGAGAAATACTCCGAACAATTCTAAAACAGTGGATGAAAGACATGCCTTTCATCGGCTTTGCCTTATTCTTCTGGGACTTAAAAGAGACCATACCAACAAGAAAAAGGAATTTCCGCTTTACGACGGAAGTTACGATGCGTATGCCTGTTCATCGTTTCTTTCTCCATTGGATAAAGTGACTATGGATGAAGACATTTCGATGATCAGTAGAAATTTTGAGCGTTTGGAGTCGAGTGAAAAAGAGTTGTTCCTTTACCGTTGGTATGACGAAAAAAAATGGGAAGAACTTTCAAGGTTATATGGAATCCCGATAACGACTGTACGGTCCAGGTACGTCAAGATAATTGAAAAATTGGGTCAGGGTTTGCAAACAATTTAAGATAAGAAAGAAAAAAATCATGGCATGTTGCGGAGATCAGTTTCGAAAAATAGAAAAATATCATCAGCTAAGCGACGATGATCAGCTTGAACTTCTTCAGCATATGGAGTCTTGCGAGCGATGCCGATCTATGTTTGCTCTGATGGACGTAATGTTCAGTTCGGAGCGCGTATTCGCCAGAAAACGAAGATGGTTGCGGATCAAAAGGAAATTTGAACAAATTTCAGAGTCAGCCATACCTCCTTGTCTGCAGGTCATGAATGTACCTGTAAGGAATGCTTTGGAAGCCGGTTTCAGACCCGTGATATTCGAGATAAATCTAACTTCCTGTATGCAATTGTCCGATAAAGGTTTAAAAGGATTAGACCTGGACTCCGATCCTGATTCCGGCAAAACTATTTGGCGTCTGCACGGTTATCGTTCCGGGATGGAAAATTTCCAGGCTTTCATGTTGACGACACCCTCAAAAATAATACGGGAAATAGCCGATACAAAGGGCGCTCTGACAACGCGCCTGGGAATAGAAATTGAGCAGCGATTACAGAGACTCCTTGAAAAGGCGGATATTTCCGATCCGATGATCAAGAAATTGTCTGATCATTCAGTATGTCTGCCTGGAGTATTTGAAAAGAAAAATGGAGCAGTATCGCTTGTTTTTTCGATTCCATCCGAAATTATGTCCATCATCGTTCAGAGGTCAAACTGGCTGACTATTGCAGCAGGCTGATTTTATGAAAAACGAGCTGCGGAATATCAGGTCAGTCGCAGAAATGAGGGAATTGATCGAGCGGCGATCCGGGATTCTTGAATTATTGGAACAGGAGTTGACCGATGCTTTGATGGATAACGAGGATGAGGAGACATCCGGTCAATTCAATCGAAATGAATCACAGGAATATGCCGGGTCAGGTTTTCAATACGATGACTTACATCGATCCGAACTCTCATTTTTGAAAAGATGGGAAATTTTCCTGCAGAACGGGCCGATCTGTGAGGGTTACGGATGGAATGCCGCAGCTCTGGGAAGAATGTTGCCGGAGATGTATAATGCCGGGAAATTAAGAAGGATGATATTCGAGAGGGCAGACGAAGCGCTTCCCCCCGAAGGAAATGAATTACTTAAAGCCTTCATTCTCGCAGAAAAGGGATTGTCATACGCTTCTCTTTATGCGGAAAATGACCTGGCATACCTGAAAAGAGCGGCGGAATGCCTGGAAAAAGCCCTGAAAGTAATGAAAACGAAGAGTTATGATCTTGATTGGGCGGAGTACCGGATGAAGCTGGGCAAAATATATTACGAGTTCAATACGGATATACCGGAAAACAAAGAGAGAAGCATTCAATGTTTTTTGGATGCTGAAAAAATTTTTACTCGGGAAGCGCAGCCCGCGAACTGGGCCAAAAATCAATTGGAGCTGGGGAAATGTTACATAAATCGTATCTATGGCGAAAGGTCCGAGAATCTGGAAAAAGCGATTCATAGTCTGAAAAACGCTGAGAAAATATTAAATCGTAAGGATTTTCCGCATGAATGGGCCAATATTCAGAATTTCCTGGGGAATGCTTATAAATATAGAATCGCCGGCGCTCGCGGCGATAATGTAGAAAAAGCCATAGGATATTTTCAGCGGGCTATGAGTCTTAAATCACGACAGGCGGCTCCGAAAGGTTGGGCAACCATTAACATAAACCTGGCGGTAGCTTATCTGGAGAGAATCAAAGGCAGGTATCCTGAAAATCTCGAAAAGTCGATTGAGTGCTCCTTGAATGCAGCAGTAATTTATGATCGCAAAACACATCCATTGAGATGGGCTGCAATACAGAATAATCTGGGAACGGCATACGGACGAAGGATTAAGGGGGATTGCAGCGAGAACAGAGAAAAAGCTGTCCGTTACCTGGAGAACGCTTTGAGCGTATATGGGCCCGACAGGCACCCGTTGAATTGGGCCAGGCTGAGACAGAACCTGGCGTTGGCTTATCAGCAGCGTCTTATCGGCGACCCCCGCGAAAACACTCTCAAGGCCGTCAAACTCCTTGAAGATATCCTGGAGGTTATAGCCAGGGAATCTTATCCTGCACTGTGGGCGCATATTATGAATAACCTGGGTTGCTTCTATTCCGACGATATACTGGCTGATGACAGCGAATGCATTGAAAAAGCCATCGATTATTTTCAAAAAGCGCTGAAAATCAAATCCCTGCAAGCGGCGCCGATGGAATGGGCGCAAACGATGAAAAATTTGGCCGAAGCCTATGTTAAACGACTGGAAGGCGATCCGGGCAAAAATATCGACAAGGCGATCGAAGCATACAGGGCCGCTGTGAAAATATGGAATCGTAAAGAATTTCCTCTCAGGTGGTCCATGATACAGCATGAAATGGGCGTGGCCTATTACAAACGGGTCACTGGAAAAAAATCGGATAATCTCGGAAAAGCTGCACTATGTATGAAAAGAGCGCTTACTGTTCGAACGCCCGAAGTTTTGCCCGAAGACTGCCGCCTGACCTCCGCATTCCTGGCCAAAACATACATCCTTCTCGGCTCTTTTTCCAAAGCCCTGGAATATTTTAAACTCGCCGCAAATGCTGACGCCGCAGCCTACCGGCAGCATATGCTCCCGGAATCCAGGATGCATGAAATCGAAGAAGGTTCGGCGCTTTATTTCAACGCAGCCTGGTGCCTGACCAATTTGGGGAGACTGGAAGAAGCTCTGGAATGGCTGGAACGTGGAAAAACTCGCATACTCTCTGAAACAATGACGCTTGATAAAGCACGATTAACGGAAATTCCTGAAGAAGATAAAAACCTCTACAGTCAATTGACGGACCAGTTGTTTATACTAAATCAGGAACATCAACTTGAAAGGCGCGAATTTTTCGATGTAGCCCGGGACATTAGAAAAACCTGGACCAAATTGAACAACCTCATTCATAAAATTCAGTCTTATCAGCCTCATTTCGTTCGCCAGGGACTCAAATTCCAAAAATTAACTGAAACGTTGCCGGAGTGCGACACCGTTATACTTGAATTCAACATTACCGAATACGGCGCTTCAATTTTTCTTATTCGCAATCGACAAGGACAAACCGAAATCAAAGTCATAAATGAAGAAAACTTTAAACTGTCCGATTTATTTCGCTTTGCTGCAGATTGGAGTGAGCGCTGCCGTCAATTGAACAGGAAAATAAACGATCGGCAAGGAAAGATACGTTTGGGAGAAAAAGTTGCCGAAACGATTAATGACATTTCCAGAGATTTGTTCCAAAAAGCGGGAGCGGCCCTTGAATTATGGAGGCCCAAAGGTCTTATAATAATTCCGCACATGTCGCTTCATCTTTTTCCGCTACAATTGTTGAATTTCTCCAGAAACGGAGCTCGCGTAAGATTGTTCGACATCTGTGAAGAAATTTCGTTTGCTCCCTCCCTGACGGTTTTATATCAAAGCGCATTAAACAGGCGACCTTGCCCTCAAAAATTCGCGGGAATAGCCAACCCTACTCTTGATCTGGTCTGGGCTGAAGAAGAGCTCAGACGAATCAAAAAACAATTCAGGAATAACGCTAGAATAATCTCCGGACCAGAAGCGCAAATAGATAACGTTCTGGAGGCAGTCAGGGAATCGGGATACGTTCATTTCGCCTGCCATGCTGAATTCAATCCGGATGAACCTTACAAATCCTATATCGCGCTCACCTACGACTCAATGCAGAAAGCTGCTGATACGCCGACTGAAAAGGTCGCCGGCGCCGTCAGATTCTATATGCCCCAAAAAAAATCTGTCCATCGCCTTTACCTTTCAGATATCTTCAGCAAAGTCAAATTTGACGCCAACCGCCTGGTTACACTTTCCGCATGCGAATCAGGTATGGCGGCATCAGGTAACTTTGCCGACGAGTTTATCGGATTTCCCGCAGCCTTTCTTTACGCAGGCGCAGGCGCCGTCGCTTCAAGCCTCTGGGCTGTGGATGATGAAGCGGCATGCCTGCTCATGGAAAAATTCTACGAAAATATCATCGAAAAAAATATGTCCATTCCCGCCGCTCTTCATCACGCACAAAATGATATTAGGAAAATGGAAGAATTCCAAAATCCCTTTTTCTGGGCTTCTTTCCAAATTACCGGTCGCTAGAAGAATACTCCTTTTATGGAATATTGATTTGTAAAGGGATTTTACTTGCGTTTAAAATATTTTTAATTTCTTTTCGTAATTCTCCGTTTTAAATCCATATTTCATTGTGAGGCGTTAATAGCGATCTTCACGTTATTAGCGATAAACTATAATAATGTTGTTTGGATTCGAATTGTGAATAGAACAGGAACGCAGGGTTTAAAAGGGGTTTTAAAGCGCCGGTTTCCGGTTCAATCAGTTCCAAACCCACAGACCTTGTATTATCGAAGGTCGTTTTTTCCCCAGTGACGTTATTCGGACCGCGTTGTCAGACGGAATTTTGACTGAAGGATCCAGGGGTTCTATGAAAGCTTGGCTACACAACACAATGGAGAGAGTCAAATCGGGATATTCGTTGAAAACGGAAAACTCCGGCAGCGATTTAACTGGTTTTCTTTCTCTTTTAAGGGATGACAGGCATGATCCGAAGGTGTTTCTCGTCGATAATGGTCAGAATACAAAGGTTCTACTGATATCGGAACCGGCGCCGGCGCGTATTTGTCCATTTCAGATTCAAAAATTTTGAATTTCGCAAGAAAAGCTGGTTCAAAATTTTCGAAAAAAACAGCTAAATATATTTAAAATTAATAACATAAGCCAGGGTCAAAAAATTTGAATTTTTTTCAAATTTTTTGACCCTGTATTTTATTAAGTGAGAAAAGAGAGAGAGTGAGCAATGAGTGCCCGACAGAGGAGCTATGTGCCAAAAAGTTATAAAAACAATAAGTTATATTACTTTAATGTTAGTTGCGTTAATTCCGTTGAATTTCACGCGGGGGAAAATTTTCGAGTAAAAAGCCGGCATCGAAATTGCTTTCAAAAAGGACGTCTGGTTGGTTAAACGAGATAAACTAAAACTTTAAGGAAGGAGTTAATTATGGACTCAAGGATAGACCAGTCTTCAGTGAACTGGAAGAAGACGCCGGATTTTTACGAACACAAGATCAATGATCCGATAAGGCAGAGGAATGTACGGGATGAGTTGCATTACGAAGGACTTCAGAATGTAGGGGATTCGTATGAAGCGGCCTCTGGAGCGGAGAAGGGCGCTGCGTCGTCGAGAGGATTTTTCGATCAGTTAAAAGAATTGCTGGATGTTAACGGGAATGGAGGATTCGACGGTCAGGATTTTGAGACCTTGGTGGATTGGGCGAGCAAAGCGAGGGAATTCATGAAAAAGGTATTCAATAAAGACGGGAAGAATTCTCAACCGAAACCGGTGGATTCTGATAAGGGGACTCGTGATGTTGAGAAGCAGAAGGGATTTCAGGATAAAGAAGTGCAGAATGCAGATGGGAAGAACTGGTTTGAAAAGATGCTGCTGGATGCTGCTGACGGAAACGGCGACGGCAAGATGGGCGTGATGGATGCATTCAGAATGTATGAACTTTTGAGTCACATGGATGCTAACAATGACGGGGCTTTAAACCAGGCGGATTTAAACGGGCTTTTAGGTGAGGGTAATAAGGAGTTGAAGCAAGCGATTACGAATTTAATCGAGAAATTCGACAAGAACGGCGACGATCAGATTGACTGGCGCGATCCGGAAAGCATGATCAAAGACGTAATTTATTACGACCAGATGGGCGGAGGTTCGACCGGATGGGATGATTATTACAAGATTTACCCCTGCTCTGTAGATGGAAGCCGGTCATACGCTTAAAAGGACCAGGAGAGGCGGGGAAAACAGAATCCCGCAGTGAAAAGAGCGACCGGACCTGACGCGTTGACAATGCGGCAGGTCCGGTTTTTTTGAAGTAAAAAAATAGGGCGAAGATAAAAATATCCCGCGTTTGTTCACGAAGATATTTTTACCTCGGCATACCGGTGCGAGCAGTCGCTGAACAGAAAATGCTGATTATGCCCCGTTGATTTTACCGGCGAGGAATTACAGATTTCGTCTGATTAAAATTAGCAATTCATTGAATTGAAAAGGTTTCGTAATGTAATCGACAGCCCCCTCATCCATCGCTGTTTCCACGTTTCTCATCATGCCTTTGGCCGTAAGCATAACGACGGGAATCTGTTTGGTTTTGGGATTCTTCTTGAGTTTTTTTAACACTTCAAGACCGTCCATTTCGGGCATCATCCAGTCAAGAAGCAGCAATGCGGGTTGATTTTTCCTGACACGTTTTATTCCTGATGGACCGTCGACGGCAAAACAAACGTCATAACCGGCCAGGCTCAGCTTATGTTCGAGCAGCCTGCAGAGGTCTTCATCGTCGTCAATAATAAAGATCGATTCATTTTTATGGTTTTTAAATTCCATTTTTAAGGGTGATCCTTAGAATCATTTTCAGCGTTTTCGGACGCCGGAAGGCATTATAGCAAAAATTCAATCAATGTTCCTTAAGATGCAGTCGAATATCCATAAATATTTTTAAAAAGAGGAGGATGAACAGCAAGGGAAGCGGAGAGCCCAGGGCCATAATGGGAATACCTCCTGCCAGAATGGTGACGTGCATCAGAACGATTCTTTTGTAGGGCAAACCCATCAGGGTTTTCATTGAAATTGTTCTGTATTCTCCCTTCATAATGTAATTTTGGAAAAAAGATATTCCGTGACTTATGAAAAGACCGGCCAGGAGCCAATCCATGCCTGGCGGCCGGGTTTGCCAGAACGCGCTTATAGTTGAAATAAGGAGTCCAATGAATATTAAGGGACCAAAAGAGAAAAATGAGGTATCGAGCGGATCGGCGTCATTGCCTAATCCGAGAAATGTAAGCAGAAAGATACCATGCACGGCGCAGAAGCCTCCGAAATGAATGCAGAAGAAGGGTATGACGAAAAGTTTACTGAGATGAGACGCTGCAGACTCCGCTTTAGCTGCGGCGATTTTGATTATATTGTAGAAACCTACAACCAGGTTTTCCGCCCAATAAGCCAAAATGATCAGGGCGGCATCCCAGTCCAGCCAGATAACGCCGATCATGGGCACAAGATTGGCGCCGACAAGTGAAATTAAGGGAACGCTCAGACCAGGCAGTTTGGATTTTTTCATTATTGCAAACCCGAAAGAGATTGATTCAGTTCGTTAAGGCGCGTTCGATTCAGTGACCGGCGCCGTCATTTAGATTCTAAAAGAAAGATTCTTAAGGAATCAAATAAAATTTAGTATTGAGCCTGACTGGTATGAAATTTGCCCCGTTTGAGAAGGCAGAGTTTTTTTTAAACTGAGAAGGAGAGTAAGATGGAAACGACGACGTACAGCGGTGCGCATTTAATTAAAACGCTTTTTTCAGAGGAGAAGCCGATAGAGGTCGTTATTGACGAACGTGAGAAGAGATCGGGTATTATAGAGATTTTATCATGTTCGGAAGATGTAGCTGTGGAAGTAAAAAGTCTGAAAACAGGAGATTACCTGGTCGACGGTCATTTGCTGATTGAAAGAAAAACAGTAAGGGACATGGCTATATCAATAATCGACGGGCGTTTGTTTAGACAGGCCGTACGCCTTTCGTCATGTTCGGAATTCAGCGTTATAATAATCGAAGGCGACTGGGAGACTGACAGACCGGGCAATATGACTAGAGAATCTCTTTTGGGAGCCTTCGTGAGCATGACGATTATCCTAGGAATTGCCGTCATATGGACCAGGGACGCCGAGGAGACTGCTAAAACGCTCCTATATGCGGCAAAGCAGATGCGGAGTTCGATAAATGATGCTCTGCCCAGGCATGGAAGACGGCCGAAGGGCAAGGCGAAATTGCAGAATTTCATTCTCCAGGGGCTCCCCGGCATCGGACCGAAGAAGGCAAAGCAATTGATAGAGAAATTTGGGAATGTTCAATCTGTGATAAATGCTGAAAAGGAGGAATTGATGAAAATTCCGGGTATCGGGGAAGAGACGGCGCGAATGATTCGCTGGGCAGTTCAATAATGTGGAGCGACAGGACAGCTTCCGTTGATTTCGCGACAAGAGAGGAGTATCGCAAAAAACTATCAGTGTCTGTACGCTCCGGCATGCCGGATGAAGATAAGTTTGTGGACAGGCGCTCACTTGTTCAATTAAAAGGTAATCATCTGAATTTCAGTTAAAAAAGGGCAGTCAGCGGACAGAAAATGACTCGTTACCGGGAACATAGAATTTCGCGGTTGCATTCCTTTTTGATCAAGCCGTGAAATTCGTTATACTTGAGACTGTATTAATTTTGCGGAACTAAAAGGAGAGGCGCTGTTGAAACGGCTGCGATAAGAGTCGGAATTAAATTTTAATAAAAGAGGAACAAAACATTCAGGAGGGAATGAGATATGGAGAATAAAAAATTCAGGGCGCTGGTTGTAGAGGAGCTGGAAGACGGATCGATTATCCGTGGGATAAAGGCTCGAGAGGTCAGAGAATTGCCGGAGGGAGAGGTTATAATAAGGGTGAAGTATTCGTCTTTGAATTATAAGGATGCTCTTTCTTCAACGGGTCATAAAGGTGTTACGAGGAAGTATCCTCACACGCCGGGAATAGATGCAGCCGGAGTTGTGGAGTGGAGCGCTGTGGAGCAATTTTCTCCGGGTGATGAAGCGCTGGTGACTGGTTACGATTTAGGTATGGATACGGACGGAGGATTCGGTCAGTATATTCGGGTACCGGCTTCGTGGGTTGTGCCGTTGCCTGAACCTTTGAAATTGCGGGAATCGATGATATACGGCACGGCGGGTTTCACGGCGGCGCTGTCGATTCATCGGCTTCTGGAGGGCGGCGTTCAACCGGAAGCGGGAGAAATTCTTGTTACGGGAGCGACGGGCGGCGTGGGCTGTATGAGCGTCGCTATGCTGCATAAGATTGGATTCAATGTAGCGGCGGTCAGCGGCAAGCCTGATGCCGCAGAATTCCTGAATTGCGGAGCATCATGCCGGATCATTTCCAGGGAAGATGCTGTCGATACGTCAGGAAGACCTTTGTTAAAAGGCCAATGGGCCGGTGTAGTCGATACGGTCGGGGGCGAAATACTGGAAACGGCTCTTAAGTCCACAAAACAGAAAGCCGTCGTAACGAATTGCGGACTGGTCTCTTCACCCAAATTTTCCAGCACAGTTTATCCTTTCATTCTGAGGGGAATAAGGCTTCAGGGGATTGATTCTGCTGAAACGCCCCGTGATCATCGCCTTTACATCTGGAAAAAAATTGCGCGGGAGTGGAGAATTCCCGATCCGGACCGTTTCGCCGGCGACATAGGATTGGACCAGCTTGAATCGTATATTCAAGCCATTCTAAAGGGAAAAATCAAGGGCCGGACCGTCGTAGACCTTGAAAAATGAAACAATAGTTGCGGTTTAATTACGAATGACATGGAGAAAATAAATTACGACTATCGGTTGCATGGAAGGCCGGAATATAAAGTCGCCGTCGTTCACGGCGGTCCGGGCGCTGCAGGTGAAATGGCGCCGGTCGCCCGGAGACTCGCTGACCATTTCGGAGTTATCGAACCTTTTCAGACGGCAGGAACGCTCGAATCTCAAATCGAGGAACTGGCATTCATCATTAAGGACTACTGCAGCATTCCCGTTATACTGATCGGTTTTTCCTGGGGCGCCTGGCTGGTTGCACTCACGGCGTCTCGATACCCTCATCTGACGAAAAAACTGGTTCTGATCGGGAGCGGACCCTTCGAAGAAAGGGATGCACACAAAGTAATGCAAAACAGACTGGAAAAACTGAACGAGTCAGAAAGAAAGGCGCTTAAAACCAATATTGAAAAACTCCAGTCTTCGGAAATAAAAGAAAAATCGATTTATTTGGAAAAAGTCGGGGCATTATGTGAAAAAACAGACTCTTACGATCCTGTCGCCTCAACGGAAGCTTCACAGGATAATGGAATGCTCAGCGGCGACATCTTTCAAAACGTCTGGAAACAGGCCGCCGAATTAAGACGTTCCGGCGGATTGCTGCAAGTCGTCAGAAAAATAAAATGCCCAGTTACGGCTATTCACGGCGCTTACGACCCGCATCCTCCCGAAGGCGTTGAAAAACCTCTTTCAAGAGCGCTGAAACGCTTTCGGTTTATACTGTTGGACAGGTGCGGACATAAACCATGGATAGAGAAACATGCCAGGCAAGATTTTTACCGGGTACTGATCGACGAAACGCTGAGTTGCTGATAATGGTTGATAAAAAATTGGGATAAGGAGACAATTCATTAGGTTCGAAGGAAAAAACATTAAAAATGTATTCGTCGTCATGATCATGATCGTTTTTGCAGCAGGAAAGAAGGATGGATCGGATGCATAGAGTATCGCAATGGATGAGGAAAAAACCGGCGTATGCTTTTTTCGCGTTGACTTATCTGATCAGTTGGCCATTACTGATCCCAGTCCTTTGGGTTTTTCGCGAGAGTATGGCGCTTCAGGGCACATTTGGTACATTGGCCGTCTTTGCTCCTGCATTCGCAGCCATGATCATTTCCCGCACAGAAGAATCTGAGCGGATCGAAAGGCGCCCCGTCAGCCTCGTCCTGACATTTTTATTATCCTGGATAATAGCGTGGATGAGTTTGATTTTCTTCATTCTGAAAGTGCGAGGAGCGGCGTTTGAATTACCGTCGGTTATTTTCACGGGCATTCTGGCTTTCATGCCGGCATTTTTCTTTTCCAGAGCCTTTTCGACCGTTAAAGGCATTCGCAGACAATTCAGGTCACTGGTAGTCCCCAGGGGAAATATTATCTGGTATTTCATCGCGCTTTTTACCTTCCCGGCCGTTCAGCTCGCGGGCCTGGTTCTTGCCGGGTTTCTCAACGGTCAAAACACAGTTCTGACTGAATGGAATATACAAATCGATCCAGCGGTTGCGGTTTTGATGTTTCTTCAGGGATTCTTTTTCAGCGGAGGCATTAATGAGGAGGCAGGCTGGCGAGGTTTCGCACTGCCGAGATTACAGAGAAAATTTTGTCCTCTGGCAGCCGCTTTGATCGTATGGTTCTTCTGAGCCCTATGGCATCTTCCTTATGATTTGAATTCCGGTGATCCGGCCGAATCCATTATGATAAATCGACTTTTTTTCAATGCAATGTGGTCTGTGCTTTTCATGTGGGTTTTCAATCGGACCAAAGGAAGCATATTGGCCCCGGCCCTGTTTCATCCGGCTATGAACACGTCCGGCGCGCTATTGCCCCGAACCGATGCCGCAACAGTCTTGTTCCTCATGCTCGTCGTATTTGCAATAGTGCATGACAGGATGTGGAAACGATTGCCCGATGATCATCCGGCCCTCCTTATGACGCAGCATTAGGGGAATTCGCCGTTTATTGACAAAAACTCGCTGCGCCCGTCATGCACAATATTTTTGCCGTTAAACGTTTTTGAGGACAAGCGCCGGCCGGGAGGAACGACGAATTTCCAGAAACCGGCGGTAAGACAGAAAACAAGAGGGTCAAGAGCAGTTGAATACTTCTTTATGGCTACACTGAAGTTGAAAAAGGATAGATGATTATATCACAGGCGGACGCTGATGCTTTGTTCAACCCCATTCCAGTTTTAGACTTCAATCCGCTCTGCCGTACCTCCGTAAATTCCCTCCCAATGACCTCTCTTTCACCCTTCCAGGCGCTTACAAGCGCTATCTTCTTTCCACTCATCCATTTTTCCATCCTTCCGCTCTTCAACTCAAGCCCCTTTCAGTAAAGTTTATCGGGTAGAGGCTATCACATCCAGGATGTGCCGGGCATGTTCTTTAACGGAGTCCTCTTCGCTGTTGAGGGCTGTCTGGAGGTAAGATACGGCCGGAGGACCGATTTTGATTAGGGCTTGAGAGGCATTTTGCAGCACGCCGGAATCTGAGTCGTTCAGAAGAGCGATGAGGAATGGGGAGGCATCAGCGGCTGCGCTTTCCATCATACCCAGGGCCATGCATGCGCCGGCTTTTACATGAGGGCTTTCACTCTGCAGGGCCGTTATCAAACCTTCCAACGCGGGACGGCCGATTTTACCGAGGGCCGTTGCTGCTTCCCATCTGACCGTCAGTTTATCATTATTAAGAAGTTCCAGCAGCGGCGAAACAGCGGGTTTTCCTATTTTAACGAGGGCCAGTCCGGCGCCGTTTCGAACTCTTGAATTATCACTTTTAACGGCTTCTGTCAGGTGGGGGACAACCTCTTCACCTATCTGGACAAGCCCGATCACAGCGCCGCCGCGCAATTGCGCGTCACTTGAATTCAACGCCTGGATAAGGCCCGGCGCAGCATCGGGACCTATTTTTATTAACGTTCTGAGGGCATCACCGCGGATTTCACCTTCATCGCCCTCAAGAAAGGATGTGATCCGGGGAACCAGTTTTTTCGCCGGAGTTCCGATATGGCGTAAGGCAACAAGAGCAGCCTTCTTGTATTGTGTTTTTTCGCTTTGCAGGCAAGCCGTCAAATCAGGCATAGCTGCAGTTCCAATTTTCCCTAATGAAACGGCGCAATTGTGCAATAATGTTTCATCAGCATTCTCGATCAGTTCAATCAACCTCGGTATCGCTTCCGCCGCTTCAGGACCTATATTACCCAGGGCGACGACAGCCGTATTTTGCACATTAAGGTCTTTCGTATCAAGGGCTTCAAGTATATAAGAAACGGCATCCCTTCCTATGGCTCCGACTGATTCAGCGGCTTTTGCACGAATATTTGGATTCTTTGAACTGAAATCAGCTATCCATTCAGAAATTTTTCTGTCGTCATATTCAGGTTCACATCCGCAAATATTAAAAAAAAGCAAAATCGAAAGTATGAAAAAAACGGCAATACTTCTTGACGCTCCCGTTTTCATAAGACCCTCCTTCAAAATAATAGCGCCTTCATAAGGCAACCTCAACTTGCCCCTTATTGAAAATTCTACGGGTGCATTTCTGGGATTTAACGGATTATCCGTGTCATACCGGAGGTCTCCGATCCTGTTTCGTGATCTGTCTTGCGATCCCTTTCCTCCTTATCCTGTTTGCCGGGTTTTGTTTCATCAGTTGCCGCGTTTATTCCGATATGATATTCTCAAAAGTGTAGTCGGGTGGAGCAAAGGTCAATTAAAGATCGAGATGTTCGATGCTTTTCTTGTAGCATTTTTCTGGTTTTCTTTTTACAAACCGGCATTGATCCGATGAGAAGTCACTTTTTAAAGGAGCAAGTTATGTTGAAAGAAAAAAAGATTTTATTGTTTTTGGTTTTGATCATCCTGGCATGGTGGAGTATGCAGGCCGAAGTTTATGCGGCGGAGAGCGAAACTGAGACAGCAGCGGCAGCAGAAGAAGATGCTGAGGCGAGTAAACCTGCTGCTGTCCCGGAGTCTGCGGATAAGGGAGAGGTAATGGATAAACCGGTGGAATTGTTGGCCGGTTTTGATGAGGTGATTGAGAGGGCCGTCAGTGAGTGGAATGTTCCCGGTCTGGCAATTGCCGTGGTTTACAAGGGAGAAAAGGTTTTCAGCAAAGGATTTGGATACAGGGACGTTGAGGAACAACTGCCGGTCACATCAAAAACTCTATTCGCAATCGGCTCATGCACGAAGGCATTTACGGCCTCTGCCCTCGGAATGCTGGTCGATCAGGGGCTGCTCGAATGGGACAAACCCGTCAGGAATTACTTGTGCCGTTTTGAACTGAAAGACCCTGCAGCTTCCAGAATCGCGAATACGGTGGACCTTTTGTGCCACCGAACGGGATTGCCCAGGCATGACTTGTTGTGGTACGGCAACCGGGAACTGAGTCGAGAAGAGTTAATCGATAAGCTCAAGTATCTGGAGCCCAGCGCTTCTTTCAGGGAAGAATTCCAGTATAACAATCTGATGTACGGCGTATGCGGTTATTTGACGGAGAAATTATCCGGGAAAAAATGGGAAGCCTTTGTCCGAGAGAATATTTTCGATCCGTTGGGAATGGAGAGAAGCAATTTTTCCGTCGTTGAAAGTCAAAAAACAGATGATTTCGCCTATCCCTATAGAGAAGATGAAAACGATGAAATTCAAAAAATACCTTTCCGGAATATCGACGCCATGGGTCCCGCAGGTTCGATCAATTCGTGCATTGAAGATATCAGCCGATGGATCGAATTTAATCTCGATAACGGAAAATGGGAAGGAGAGCAGATTATTGAAGAAGCGACAATGAATAAAATTCATTCTCCTCATCAAATTGCGAGTTCCGACCTGTCCGATCCGCGTTCCTTTCTGGGAACCTACGGACTGGGATGGGGCGTGAGCGCTTACCGGGGTCGTCTAAGCGTGCAGCATGGAGGAGGAATTGACGGATTCGTCAGTAATATTGTTTTGTTTCCGCATGACGATCTGGGCATCGTCGTCCTGACCAACAGTGAAACGGGGTTGGCTTCCACCATCTGTAATCTTGCCGCAGATCGCATGCTGGAACTTGAATTCGTGGACTGGTATGAGGAAGCGTCTAAAAACAGGGAAGAAGCAGAAGAATCCATGGCCAAGGGAGAGGAAGAGAAGGAAGAGCTGAGAGTGAAGGATGCTGGGTACGCCCACGAATTAAAAGATTATGCCGGTCTTTATGTCCATTCCGCTTACGGAGATGTACAGGTCTCGATCGAAGAAGACGAAGCTGATTCTTACCTGCGAATTCAATATCAGGGTTTCAATATACCCTTCAAACACCATCATTACGAGGTTTTCACAGTCGACGACGACAAAATGGAAAAAGCCGACGAGATGATCAAGGGAACCAAGATAATGTTCCGTACGAACTTCGATGGTGAAGTGCATGCTCTGGAAGCTCCACTCGATCCCAGAGTCGATCCAGTCGTTTTCGATAAACAGGCTTCCGATGAATTGAAGGACCCCCAATACCTCAGACAGTTCACCGGAAAATATGAATTTATCGATCAAACAGCCGAAATTTTCCTTTCTGATAAAAACGTGCTAATGATAGACATACCCGGACAAAAAAGCTACGCACTGAAGCCGACAGCGAAATCAAAATTTACCTTTGAAGAAGAAAAGGCAGTATCCATTCGTTTTCTGTTCAATGAAAGCGCCGAAGTCGAAGAATTCCTGCTCGAGCAGGCCGGACGAGTTTTTTCCTTTGAGAAATTAAATGAAGAGGAGTAGTCAAAGGAGGGCGCGAAATCCTTTGTAAAGAAGCCAGCCGCAATAGTTAGAGTAGAATCAGCGGGGAGCGTATTGGTTTTTTATGGTTTGCGCAGGGCTCTGACCCCCCTTGTTGATTTTATTTTATTTTTTTCTTATGCGCTAATTGAAAAAATCGGCCGGCGGTTGGTGATATTCTTTTTATTTTTGTTTACTTTGTTTTGCCGTTATCCGTCAGGGTCGGCAGAGAGCGCATCGGAAAGCGGCAGGATGCCGCTTCTACATTCCCTTCATTCTTTGATTTTTATTTTCAGAATGAATTTGTTTGTTTTTTCGAAAGTAGACGCG
>CAZUFC010000044.1:0-12001 GCA_964619725.1 uncultured bacterium
GCGTCCAATTTAACTGACTATTCCGGATGCCCGGCGGCAATCAAACATTGATAATACTTAATGGATTTTCTGCTGGCTTCAGGGCAACTTTTTTAACGAACTCTGAACTTATGAAAACCTGAAGAAGTATAGGATACCTGCGACAACGCAGCCTGAGTTCATAGGATTGTCCCAGACGCTTCATTACTGCGGGATCATAGTAAAATACACGGAGAAGAGCCTGGCTGGGAACGGCGTTGTTTATTTCCCCGAACTGAAAACATCTTTGAACGATTTGCTGACGGCAGGCGAAAGCGCCAGTCTTGAATTTAAATCAAGCGTCAGATGGGATTACAATGAAAGCAGGATCAATAAAGACTTGAGTAAGCCTATTATTCGAACGATTGCGGCATTATTGAATACTAAAGGCGGCGTTCTTTTATTGGGAGTGAATGACGACGGAACGATATGCGGTATTGAAAAAGACCTGGAAACGCTTCCAAACAGGAACAGGGATGATTTCACTCAGATGATCAGCAGTCTGATTCACTCAAAATTAGGTGCGGGTTATTGGGACCTGATTGATTTACAGTATCCCGAAAGCGATGGTAAGACAGTATGCATGATAAAGGTTGAACCGAGTCCTGAACCTGTTTTTGTAGAAGTAAAAGGACCGAGCGGTTTCGTAAAGGATTTTTATATTCGCGCTATGAACACGACGCGAGCTTTGAATGTAGAGGATGCCTATCGCTACATCGAGATGCATTGGGGAAAGTTTTTTCGTGGTTGATTCAAGCTGAGTTTTTCGAATGAATTATAATGACTTTCAAAAAGGCTTTCATGAGCCGCTTACCGTTCATCAAGGGCAAGGCGGCTGAGAAGCGAGGCATTATTAAGTCAGAGAACAGTTTGCATTAAATAGAGAAGGTTCTGTTCATGAAAAAAGAGGAAAAATCACATAGTATCATAATTTTACACCATTCAAGAGATTCAGAGTGGATTGGATTTGCTCGATCATATTTCGAAAATCAAGAATTCACCGTAACGTTGCTGGACGATAATTGGAAGGGCGAAGATGAGTTCGACCCTGATTCTATAAAGGGAATCTTTATCATGCTTTCTCCCGCTTTTGTGGACGATAAGTGGTCGCAAGAAATAATAACGGTAATTTCCAGGCAGGCAGCAAAGAAGCCGAATTCCGTAAGGGCGGTGGAGTTGAAGCCTTGTGATTGGGAAAAGCTTCCATGGAGCGATTATTTCATTTTAGCATCGTCAGAGAAGGGAGGACTTACAACACTCGATCCGAAAAGTTTGCAGGAATTTTTTGGTAAGTTAATGGAGGATATTGATCGACCTGAACGGCGTGAAACACGGGAAAGTTTCCGCAGATTTTCTGATTTTTCATGCAGTGACACGGTTTCGGAAATTGTTGATCTGGCGTATCCGGGTTCGGCTTATTCCGACGATTTGACTTCCAGCAGTATTTTATTTGGATTTATCAGTTGGGGAGAGAATTACAGGGTCAAGTGGAAAACGCCTGCTTTTCTTTTCGATTTTTTATCGGCGAATAAAGTTGATTTGGGAATTTATTATGCCTTTTACGCGTTTGAGAATAAGAAACAGAAAAAAAGCGACAAAGCGCGGTCTGCGAAAGCGCCTGAAAAGGCGGACGAAAGAAAGGAGAATGTTCCTGAAAGCATGACGACAAACGTTCTCGGCATACTTAAAGAAGCTGAACGAATATCTGTAAAGACGACGGGAACGAATAGAATATCGGCCAGGCATTTGCTGACGGGCATCCTTTTATATGAGCCGGAAACAGGCCAGACTGGGGCTCAGAAGCGATTTGAGGAGATGGGCGTAGACATGAAGTCTTTCCGCCGTGAATTTTTTGATTTTATAAGTGCATTAGAGAACTCCGACGATAAAAAAGCGTGGGAGGAAATCATTTTTAATATTGAAGGCAGGGATTACCTGATACCACTTTACGATTCTGATGCTGCAGAGGGAGAAGACCTGCTGGGCATAGCAGAGGATATCGGACCGCTGGCGAAACTGATTGCATCGAAGTACAGCATACCGCCTTTATCCATTGGGCTTTTCGGCGATTGGGGTTCGGGTAAAAGTTTTTTTATGCGGAAATTAAAATCACAGGTTGAGTTCATTTCCAGGAGGGTTCGCAATTCCGGGATAATGCAAAAGGATGCTGCGTTTTACAAGCATATAGTTCAGATCGAATTCAATGCCTGGCACTACTCATCAGGCAATCTGTGGGCGAGTTTGATGGACCATATCTGGAAGAACCTGGGGAAACCGGACAAGGAAGATACGGAGTTGGATAAAATTCGGAAACACTGGATAGAAAAGGTGGCGGAGTCTAAAGTGGACCTTGAACGGATCAGCAAAAGGAAAAAAGTTGCGAAAGATAAACTGGAAGAAGCTGAAAAACGCCTGGAGGAACTGAAGAACTCAAGAGAAGAAAAGGTGCAGGAGTTTGCTGAGATATCGGCTAAAACGCTGACAGATTTTATTAATTCCGGGGAGGTTCCGGATGAAGTCAAGGAGGAAATGAATCGTGCATTGAAGGATGCGGGGCTTGACAGACGCGTGCAGCGGTTCGAGGATATCATAAAAGATTTGAAAGTGTTGAGGAAATTCGGCGTCCGGTTGTCCCGCTGTCTTATTCCTTTCTTTGAAAAAAAGAGTGAAATCAATAAAAAGAAAGTTTTAGGATATGCGTTGGGCTCGATATTGGCTGGACTGGTCTTTGGCGCCATTGTTTACGTCCTCTTTTCTCATTACCAGTTTCTTTCCGGTATTGTAATGACTCTGGCGACCGGATTGACGACGGTTCTAGCGCGTTTGCGAAAAGAATCGAATAAAATGAGACCTTTTCTTAATGCGCTCGACAAGTATGGCGATAAGCTTGAAAGTTCGATAAAAGATCGTAAAGAAGAGTTTCAGAAAAGCAAGATTCGTCTGGAACAGGAATTAAGGTCATTTGAGGTCGAATATACGGTTGAAGCAAGCAGGGAACGGGAAGCAAAAAAGAGGGTCGAGGAACTGGAGGAAAGAATCGTGCGAGGCGACATATTATCCGAATTCATACATGACCGTGCTTCAAGCGATGATTACCGGAAGCATCTGGGATTGATAGCATTGATACGTAAAGACTTCAAGAATTTATCAGAGGGCATCGGGCAGGCGAATAGAAAGCTTGAATTAATGAAGTCTTTGGAGGAGGAAAAGAAAGGCGAATCTACACGGATTAACCGAATTGTACTATACATAGATGATCTGGATCGCTGCCGTCCTGAAAGGGTTGTGGAAGTTCTGCAGGCGATTCACCTTCTGCTGGCTTTTCCCTTGTTTGTGGTCGTCGTGGGGGTTGATGCCCGTTGGATTTCACGCTCACTGATCAAATGTTATGAGGAGCTGTTATGCGATATTTCCGATGAAAAGGAACATGAACGGTGGTTCAGTAGACTTGCTTCTCCGCTTGATTACCTCGAAAAAATTTTTCAGATTTCCCTTTGGCTGAAACCGCTTAATCCGTTGATGCGGCAAACAATGATACGTGGACTATTGAAAGAATCAATGGTTCAAAATGAAATACCGGATAGTTCTGCCGGTGACCAGTTATTGAAGCCGAAGATTGGAGAAGAGAATACTGGTGTAAATTCAGAAGGATCGATTGAAGAAATGCCGGTTCAACAAAAAGATGAAAAAATTGTTAGTGTTGAAACTTCAAGCGATCAGAATTTCAACGTGAATCCGGAAAGGCTGAAAACCACTCCTTCGGAAAAGCGATTTATGGAAAAAGCGGCGCCTTTGCTCGGTCGCTCGCCGAGGGCCGTTAAAAGGTTCCTTAACCTCTATCATCTGGTTAAAGCCGGGTTGACGGAGATGGAAGAAGCTTCATTTTTAGATGATAAAGAGGAGTATGCGAATTTCAAAATAGTATTGTTTTTATTAGCCGTTTTGACTGGAATGCCCCAATTTTCAGGATTTATTTTTAAAACCATCATGGAAATGGACGCATCCAAAAACAAACATCATATTTCCGGGCTCATACAAAAGGTGGATGCAAGCAGAGAGGCGGCAGGCGATCTTTTAGAAACAAGCGACTGGAAGCGCTTAAAAAACTGGCTGGAAACAGAGAACTGGAGTGAATTGCCAATTTCATCGCTTTCGGAACAAATTCCCAGAATCTGCCGATATGCATTTGCCGTGGAACAAATAGAAATTGAATAAACCGGAAGTTACTTTCAAGCGACGAGCGCTCAATTGGAAAATGTTTAAAAAAGACAAAAAAATGCAACAGACTGATTTTTTTCCAATAGAAGAAAATTCATGACCATAATCATAACATTACTGATCGCCGGCGCTGTTCCTTTCCTGTGCGGGATCATCTGGATTTTGCGGCAGAGAGGACAGACGACCCGTCGTTCAGGGGCGGAGATCGGCGCTGAAATTATGGCGGAAAACTTGGAACGGCGTAGCCGCATGAGGGGAGATTCTGCTTCATATCAGAAGACTTTTTTCTGGGGAAAAGGTTGGGCGATTAAGCGGGAAGCGAGTATTTCTTACAAAGAATTGAAAAAACTGATGGGTGAAGGAGATTTGAACATTATCGTGCCGGTCGGACTCGTTTTTATCGGGATGATCGGCATTATTACAGGACTCGGATTATCGATGTTTCATCTGTTTGACAGCGTTGTTCCCGGTTTGATCTTTTTCGGCTTTTTTATTTATGGAATTTATGTCGTGATAAGGGGGTTCCTGAAGGCATGAAATACGGCATCGATCAAAAAAGCGTCTTTTAAGGTTACGATTTTTCAAAATATCCCATCATATATAATGGCACTGAGAAAATTGATGTTTGGACTTGGACTTATATGAAAAACAACCCCCCGATCCGCTAATGCTGAGTGAGACTAAGGAATGGATGAAATTAAAAACCCTGAAAGGGTTGAACTGTCAGGTTCCTTTTTTGTTTTTCAGCAGAGTTTGCTGGAGCGATTCCAGTTCTTCCCACCTGTTGAAGTTTTCGTTTATTTCTTTTTCTATTGCCTGGAGTCGTTTTTTTGCATCGGCTATTTTACGGGCATCGTTCTTATACAGTTGCACATCGGACATCATGGCGTATAACTGCTGTTTTTCCTGTTCCAGGTTTTCGATTTTCATGGGCAGAGTTTCCAGTTCTTTTTGCTGTTTGTAGCTTAACTTGCTGGGTCTTTTTTTCCTGGTTTCCTTGTTCGCTTTCCTGGTTTCCCTGGTTCGGGTTTGTTCTGTTTTCGGCTTTCGTCTTTGCCTTAGCCAGTCGTCGTACCCTCCTACATATTCGTTTACGGTTCCTTCATCTTCGAAAACCAGCGTTGACGTAGCGAGATTGTTCAGGAATTCCCTGTCGTGACTGACGGTGAGAACGGTTCCTTTGTATTCCTGGAGCAGTTCTTCCAGCAGTTCAGCCGTTTCCATGTCCAGGTCGTTGGTGGGTTCGTCCAGGACCAGGAGATTGCTGGGTCTGGCGAACAGTTTGGCCAGCATGAGGCGGTTGCGTTCGCCGCCTGATAATATTTTTACGGGATACCGGGACTGTTCAGGGGTGAAAAGAAAATCTATCAGGTAGGCCAGGAGCTGCCTGGGTTTGCCGTTTACGGTTATGACGTCGGCGCCCTCCACAATGTTGTCGGCCAGTGATTTTTCATCGTCCAACTGTTCTCTTAGCTGATCGAAATAGCCGATTTCCAGCCTGGTACCGTGACTTACGGTTCCTTCGTCAGGATCAAGCGTTTTCAGCAGTAATTTCAACAGGGTCGTTTTGCCGCATCCGTTCGGTCCTATGATGCCGATCCTGTCGCCCCGGGTAATAGTCGTTGAAAAATTCTTTATCAAGGGTTTTTCACCATAGCTGAAGGATACGTTTTCTGCTGATATAGCCAGCTTCCCTGAACGTTCCGCTTCCTGGAGACGCATCCTGGCTGTCCCGGTCCTCTCGAACCGTTCCCGCCTTATTTTGCGCATTTCGATCAATTCTTTTACCCGGCCCTGGTTGCGCTTGCGGCGAGCTTTTACGCCTCTTCTTATCCAGGCTTCCTCCTCGGCCATCCGGCGGTCCTGCTGTTCCCACTGCCTGTCCTCGATCTGCATCGCCTTGTCTTTCCGCTCCATGAAGGTATCGTAATCGCAGTTCCAGTTTATCAAAGTCCTTCCATAAATTTCGATGATCCTGGAGGCCAGGTTGCGGACGAACATACGGTCATGACTGACGAAAACAACGGAAGCGCCGAACCCGGAAAGAAACTCTTCCAGCCGGCATACCGCATCGATGTCCAGGTGGTTAGTCGGTTCGTCCAGAAACAGAATGTCAGGTCTGAATGCCGCCGCTCGCGCCAATAGAACCTGCCTCTTTAGTCCAGCGGATAAACTTTCGAATTCAGCTTCAGGAGCGAGACTCAATCGGGAGAGTATCATGTCTACGGTCAACTCTTTTCGCCAGGCTTCGGAAGCTTCCGAAACATCTGATGAGCGCTGTCCTGCCGATTGGATCAGTTTAACGCCGCTTGATGAGCCGATTAACCCCGGCAGGTGACCGGGTTCTTCCAGATGAGCGTCGGCGAATAATCCGTCAGCCGCTATATCGTAGACTTTTCCCGTAATATTATCCGGGACCTGCTGACTTACCATCGCGGTCCGCAAATCCTGTCGAGGGCTGATGCTGCCCTCGTCCGGGTATATCTCAAAATTCATGGCGCGCAACAGGGTCGTCTTTCCTACGCCGTTTCTGCCCATCAGAGCGATCCTCTCGCCCGGCTCAACCTGCAAATTCACATTCTCCAGAAGATAAGGCCGGCCGAAACCTACGCTCATATCCTGTATTCCCATTAACGCCATGTAATACCTCGCATCCGATATCCCGGTTTCGCCTGTCTTAACCGGACAGACCGTCGATGCGATCATACACTTTAAAACACTTTTCTGCTATGTTCAAAGGGGTTTTCGGAAGTTGAATTCCAGACGCTGGACGGCGGATGTCAAGTGCTGGATTCCGTATGCCGGTTGCCGGCCGGCGTAAGTTTTTTGGGCGGCGTTTTCTCTTTTTCTTCATGCACGAAGTAGAATCCGCAAGTATCCTTCGTTACCCAGTCTTTTTCCGTCCGGGGGTATTTTCTGCAACCGAGGAAACGGATGGGATATATGCGGCAGCGCGCTTTACCGTTTTCATCGTACTTCAAAAACGGGCAATTGATGACAAGTTTGCAGCAGGCGCCGCAGCCGATGCATTTCCCGCGTCTGTTGGAGGCTACGGGTAACCAGTATTTGGGAACGCGTATCAGTTTGCCGATTAATTCCTTACGCATTTTCGCGCCGGACCCGTTGAAAACCTGCAATATCTTTTTCCACGAGACGCCCGTTGAGTTCGAGCCTGATTTCTGATGTTCTCTTTTCACTTGATGATCTTTCAACTCCTTCTTTTGCTGCATGCGAAAAATTCGTCTATCGTTATAGTTTAAAACAAATAATAAAAATGTCCAGAGCGCTTTTTGGAAAATTTCCGCAGACAAAATCCAATTACGGCAGGCAAAAAGAATTGCAGGACTGATCAAACCGGGGTCATACTTCTTTAAAGACTTTCGACAGCTTGTTTCAGTAATCCGTATCGGGATATTAATCGAAACGATGGGATATTATAAAATTGTAACCTCAAAAGACGCATTTTTGATCAATTCCAAAATTGCATGGCGCGATACGGTGATGTTCATGCTTAACTGCAGGGGACTCGCATCTACATAAGTGTATTTTCCCCCTTTTTTATTTGTCGCAATTGTGAATGATATACCGATCCTGATCCCGACCCCGAACCCGACCCCGAACCCGACCCCGATACCGATTGCGACCCCGATTATTCAAACAAATTTCAAACGTTTTTTAAAAATGTAACCCCTGTTCGATCAGTACCGGAAAGAATCTCTTCTAAAAGTCCCTTCCGTCCCTTAGGTCCCTTAGGTCCCTTAGGTCCCTTGGGTCCCTTCCGTCCCTTCCGTCCACTTCCGTCCTTTTCCACTTCATCCTCAAAACAAAAGCAAAAAAAACCGCCAGAAGAATGATCGACGACGTGTTCAGGGGGACAGTCGGCGGGGAACCTGGCGTGGGAGTGGGCGAGGCGGGACGATCAATATCGATTTCGTACCACACGACGTTATAACAGGGATCGACGGCAAATTGCGTCCTGTTTTGATTTTCGGTCAGGGGCAGTTCGATTGTTCGTTCGCCAGTGTTGTTTAAAGCCCAGACGTGCGTATTTTCCCTCAGGGCCGGTATGATTATGACGGCGGAGACGCCTTCTACTCTGGACGGCGCGTCGCCGATGTTCTCTTTCAGGGTGGCTTTAATGCCTTCGCCGGGCGGAAAATCAATTACAGTATCGGCGGGATACTCGTACCAGGTCGTTCCGGTATTGTCAACGGCACCCAGTGCGGTCACCAGCATGGCGGACGATTGAGCGAACGGATTATCGTCCAGCGTATTCAGCGCAATGACAGCGAAGCCGTTCTGCATTCCTTCATTGACAGTTACGGTAACATTCGAAAGGTCGAAGCATCTTGATTCGCCGTAACCCACGACCATTTTAGTCATCGCTGCATTAACCGTCAGGACGCCCCTGCCGGGAATAGAAAGGTCCCAGACTATTTCACCTGTATCGGAAGTGAAAACGTTTCCGGAAACGTCCGTTTCTCCGGGAGCTATGGAATCCGGCGGCACGGTTTGGCCTTCAACAGCCAGTTCGACTTTATGGATCAGGGCGGCCCTGGGATCGACTCCTGCGGATTGAGCATCCACGACCGTCCAATTGTTCGTATTCAACACCGCTTCTATTTCCGCTTCGCGATCCAGCGACCCTACGACCGTATGTTCGGCCGGAGTTATGTCTCCTTGCAGAAAAGTCCGCGCTGCGGGAATGAAGGAAGCCATCTTAACCGGATTCTGGTCAAATTCGTAAAACCAGTCGCATCTTTGAATGTCCCAGTCATCCCTTCTGTGAGAATAGGCGAAAGGCGTTAGAACGTCGAAATCATGAAATGAACCGTAAATGGACAGAAACAGGAAGGCTTCCGCCTGAAACGTGTTGGGGTGCAAATGATTATATTCCGAGACGGAGTGCGGCATGCTCAGGATATTTTTCATTGCAAGGGATACGACGGCAGAACCGACAGGTTCGTTGATCATGCTTTCATTAACGATATACCAGCTCGAAGGGTCTGAACCTCCCGTAGAATATGCAGGGCTCCAGTAAGCATGCGTATCGACAAAATCAAAGTTCGCCTGAACATTGGGATTCGAGCAACCTATTATCGTGCCTGTGATCAGTGATTGCGCTCCCAGTTCGTTTTTTATGTAGTCCCGCATCCCGATGAAGTAGTTTTCCTCTTTTTCCGTTAAAAAACGGTACCAGTCTCTCCACCCTTCATCCGTTCTGGGGCAGTCCCCGAAACTTTTAAAATTGCGTATCGTCTCATCATCAAGATTCTCGCCGGGATAGAACCCGAAAAGACCTCCCGGCTTGAGCGAAATCCCTGTCAGATAAACCGATCCTGTCTGCAGACCCATATTGGTGAAGTAGACGCCGGCATTGGAGTCCGCCGAATCGAGGGTAAAAGTATAACTGTATTCCTGCCAGGATGTCTCAGCATCCACGGCAACTTTAAAGCCCAGGTTGCTCCAGGGTTCGTGCGCCATGTTTATGGTGACGTATATGGTCCTGCTTTCGCTTGATTTAATATAAAAAGTAAGCGTATAAGGCATTCCTTCGGGCATTCCCAGGTTTCCCTGGAGAAATTGCACATGCCAGCCGGCTGAGCTTGCGGCAGTAATATCTATTCTTAGTGCATTCCGTCCCTCCGGTCCGGCGCCGGTTTCAATGCTGCACTCCGCTTCAGCCTCTCCATGCTCCGCCAATATCCAGGGACTGAAGTCGCCGGAAGCGAAATCGCCGTTGATCAGCGCTTCATCGCCTAGCGGCTCATCGCTTGCCTCCCAGGCATTAAACAGCGAGTCATGATCGCCGTATTTCTGCGTCAGCCAGCTATTCCACACGTCGTTGAGCATTCCGTCGTAATAGGGAGGAAGATCGTCCAGCCGGCTGCTGAGGAAGGAGTGCAGCAGTCCGTTCTCATTGTTTATTTCAATGAAGGCGAAGCAAGGTTCATCGACATAGGCGGCGCCGGTGTAAGGATTCACATGAGTCAGAAGATCATGCGCGTACTGCTTCTGAAGCGCTGTATTAGCCGGGTCGAAAAAACCGAGTGATGCTCTTGTTTTCCAATGATCGATCAACTCAATGTCCGGATGCAGCTCCGTTCCTGGATTAAAAGGACGGGAGACCAGGAGGTTCAGATTGGAATATATGCCGTTCTGTTTGAGCTGATAAATGAAGTAGTCCAGTTTATCCAGCTCAACAGGGTCCAGCTCTCGATCCGGGTCCGTCGTTACCCATATATCCGATGTGTCCATGTGATGAAATCGAACCAGGTTGATCCCGAATTTCCTCATACGCTGCGCAATTTTCTCCGCATCGCCGGCCAATGGGAATGCCGCACCGTTGCATACATTGACGCCCCAGAATTTTATCCGTTCGCCGGCAACCGACAGATGAGCAGCCTCATCCACAATTACGAAACCTTCAGAACCCGCATCGGGAGGAATAAGCTCATCCAGACTGACAGCCGTATCCGAAGCATCGTCCCACGGCAGATAAAAATCGAACATTTGCGCAGAGACGCTGACGGGAATGCATATAAGGGTAATGAGCAGGATAAGTTTTTGCGATAATAAAGCCTGCCGCAGTATTAAGGGCATAGCGACGGTTCCTCCTGTGTTTAAACGTAATGAACATTGAAGTAATTGTCAAAAAGGTTCAATTGAATCGGCATTAATCTAAAATGAGTCTTTCGAGATTACAATTCGAAAGAATATCTAATCATTTTGTTTCGCTTTCGATGCCGATTGCGATACCGATTGCGATACCGACAGCGACAGCGATTTCGATTGCGACTTTGATACCGTCCCCGATCCGATTTGGATTACCGACCCAGGGAGTTGTTGATCAAGAAAAACGCTTAGTTCGGCAAATAGATAATAGCGTGCAGGTGCAGGCTGATGGGGGATATCAAAATGCCGGTGTTTCTTTTGACATTTTGACGGATATTCTTATTCTGAGAGAAGTCGGATATATTACATTCCGTGGTCCAATTATGTTTTTCCATGGGATGTGTCGATTCGAAAGTATGATTAAGCTGCCTTGAGGAGGAAAGAGTCATGAGAAGGAGTTTGTTTTTCTTAATTTCAGCGGCGGTTTTATTAACGACAATCGCCGTTTTGGCGGAGGTTCCGCTAACGATCAATTATCAGGGTTATCTTTCGGATGATGCCGGTAATCTTTTGATGGGTAACTATGATTTTGTTTTCAGGATATATGATGATGAGAGCGGCGGAAGTTTAGTGTGGGAAGAGGAGCAGCCGGGAATATTCGTGGATGAGGGTATTTTCAATGTTGTAATAGGAACGTCGGAAGCGCTGGATTTAAATTTTGATGGGATTTACTGGTTGGAGACAGCAGTGGACGGGGCGACGCTGGCGCCGAGGCAGCAGTTGACCAGCGTCGGACAGAGTATTCGGGCTTTGGAAGCTGATGATGTTTTTGAGCGGGATATAAGTCCCCGCAGCGTGACGATTTCGGGATATGGAATGGTGATTGACGAAACGGGACGCTGGACGGGCGATCCGGCCGGCCTGGCCGGTCCGACGGGTCCTCAAGGGGATACGGGAGTCCAGGGCCCTGCCGGTTCGACCGGCACTCAGGGCGACACGGGCATCCAGGGTCCGACAGGCCAAACCGGCGAAACAGGTCCGATGGGCCCTCAAGGGGATACGGGAGTCCAGGGCCCTGCCGGTTCGACCGGCCCCCAGGGCGACACGGGCATCCAGGGTCCGACAGGCCAAACCGGCGAAACAGGTCCGA
>CAZUFC010000044.1:12101-43236 GCA_964619725.1 uncultured bacterium
GTCCGACAGGCCAAACCGGCGAAACAGGTCCGATGGGTCCTCAAGGCGATACGGGGGTCCAGGGACCGACTGGCCCGCAAGGCTTGCGAGGCGAAACCGGCCCAGCGGGTCCCCAGGGTCTTCAGGGCGATACCGGTTTGACTGGCCCTGCGGGTCCGACAGGTCCGCAGGGACCCACTGGTCCGTCGGGATCGATAGGAGGGACCGATAAGCAGTTTATTTTCAATGATGCCGGCGTTGCAGCGGGAACAGAAGTATATTATGACAAAATTTCCGATCAGGTCGGCGTGGGAACGGATAATCCCAACGAAACATTAACTTTGAACGGCGTTATGAGTCTACAGGAACTCACCGTTTCACCCTCCGAAACCGACGGATACGGTAAACTTTTCGTCAAACAGGTCAGCGGCGTCGATTCTTTTACAAAACTGCTCCTCCACATGGAAGGCGCAAACGGTTCGACCTCTTTCGTCGATTCATCCGGTTCGGCTCATACCTTGACCGCGCACGGCGATGTTCACATCAGCACGATTTACAGCAGAATTGATGCGGGAAGCGGCGAGTTCGACGGAACGGGCGATTATCTGACGATACCTGCACATAACGATTTCGTGTTCGGAGCTGGCGATTTCACCATAGAAGCCTGGATAAAAGCGGTGGACAACGGCGATTATCATGACAGGATAATATCCAACTGCATGGACGCCACAAGCGGAGGATGGCAATTTCTGTTAATGTCGGACAGCGGAAAACTCGGCTTCGGGAATAGTCCCGGCAGCTTGATTCAAGGCACAAGCAATGTTCGGGATGATGAATGGCATCACGTGGCTGTGGTAAGAAGCGGTTCGACTACCTTCTTGTTCGTGGACGGCATTGAGGAAGGCAATACATCGGATTCCACAAATTATAATCTGAACCAGGAGTTGTTGATCGGCGTATATTATGAGAGCCGAGATTCCAGCGGACATTTTGAGGGATTCATGAACGAACTGAGGGTTTCAAAAGGCATAGCCAGGTGGACGGGGAACTTTACGCCGCCCAGCGAACCCTACGGTCAGGGATCAGCCTTGTATTTCCGAAGCAGCTCGGGGACCGAATACAAAGTGGAATTGACGCCGGTTCAGTAAAATCAGTAAAACCGGCTTGAAAGCAGCGATAGAGATGCTGTTCAAAAAAGCAGCCGACATCAATCCTGCGCCCGGTTCAGCCGCAATACGATCCTCACCGCTATGGTCGAGAATCTCAGTCCTCGGCAGAAGCGCTGAGAGAACTGATTTTCGTGGATGAATTGCAATAAGAACATTTTGTTCCGATTAGGCGCCTTCAATCGGAAGTAATACGACACGAAACTCTCTTCGGTCGGTGTTGCTGGTCGTATATTTTCGGCATGTTTTAAAATGCATAGACATTGAGGGAGATAATGGCGGCTCTTAGGCGGCCTGCATTCGGATTGATTCTCATTCGACAGCGTTACCCGTCAAAAGAAGATGGGGGTTTCTCTCGTTTCGCCGGCACGAAGTTTGATCTGAATAGTTGGAAGGCTACCCCGAAACAGGCTTGATTGCGTCAATCGGTCGGACTCATGAGGGGGCGGAATGAAAGAAAAGGATATACTTCGAGGATTGATAATTCCCTTTAAATACAAGGAGGATATGAGCATTTCATCCGTATCCGTTGCGACCGACAACGAAGAGGAATACCGGATAAAAATGAAGCGCGGGGGACGACAGATGATCAAGCATGCAGGGCAATTCGTCAGGATAGAGGGCAAGGTGCGACGATTGAAGAAGGGAACTCCGATTATTCAGGTGGAGGAATTCGAGATTTTGGAAAAACTGTGATGAGGGGCCGGCATTATTTACCGGCGTTTTTCTTGATTTTGTAGATTTCTTTTTTGATATCGTATTTGGTGAGCAACTTGTGCAGACGTCTGGCGGTTATTCCGGCGGCCTGCGCCGTGGCGTCGATTCTACCGGCGTGAATCGTCAGTAATTCTTTCAGGTAATGCTGTTCCGCCTCTTCCACGGCTTTTTTTCTGATTTCATTTAGAGGTTTGGAAGTATCGACAGGAGTGAATTTTATTTTCGAGCCTGCAGAAGACAATTCTGCAGGCAGGTTTTGAGGGTTGAGGGTATTTGATTTTTCGAGGATATAGGCTCTTTCCAGGATATTTTCGAATTCCCTGATATTTCCAGGCCAATCATATTCAGTCAAGGCAGAAATCACTATCGGATGAGCTTCATAGATATTTTTGGAGTAAATTTTATTGAGTTGTTCGAGGTATCCGTTCAGGAGGATAGGGATATCTTCTTTGCGTTCGCGTAGCGGAGGGATTTCAATGGGGAATATATTGAGTCTGTAGTAGAGGTCTTTTCTGAAGGTATTTTTTTCGACGAGTTCGACGAGGTTTTCGTTGGTAGCGGCAATAATTCTTACGTCCGTCTGTAAAGGCGATTCGCCTCCTACTCTATAGAAGATTTTCTCCTGGAGGACCTGAAGGAGTTTGACCTGAACCGCTGGAGTGATTGAAGCGATTTCATCCAGGAAGACAGCGCCTCCTTTAGCGATTTCGAATTTTCCGAGTTTTTTTCTGACTGCGCCGGTAAAGGCCCCTCTTTCATGACCGAAGAGTTCGCTTTCAATGAGGGTATCGGGTATGGCGCCGCAGTGAACGTGAATGAAGGGTTTATTGGACCGGTTGCTGTGGAGATGAATGAGTTGCGCCATTATGCCTTTTCCGGTGCCTGTTTCGCCTGTCAGCAGAACGGTGGCTTTCGTTTGGGCGACGGATTTTATTTTATCGAAAATTCGCTTCATCTTTTCATTGTTAGTGTGAAGGACTTGCAGCCATTCGCTTCTCCAGAAACGATCCCGAAGGTAATCCAGTTCTGATTTCATCTGGATGTTTTTCTCGACGGTTTTCATCACCATTTCGATATCGCTGGTATGTGCGGGATAAGTCAGGTAATTGGCCGCACCGGCTTTTACGGCTGATACAAGGTTTCGCATGTCGTCCTGCGAAGACATGACTATGATCTGCACTACGGGGAAAAGATCGAAAAAACTTTTGAATTGATGCCGGTATATGGATTCTGTCTGCTCAGTTTCCGAAGTCAGAAAAGCCGTATCAATGAAAACTACATCATGGCGTTTCTTCTTGAACAAGGGATGAACCAGTTCCGGATCATAGATTTCTTCAACTTTATACTCCTTTGACGAGAATTTTTTTATTGTTTCCGCTGTTTGTTCGTCTTTGCCGGCGATTAATATTTTTTTCATCAGCAGATATTCCCAGGAAAGAATTTTCGGCGCTTCTAAAAGACAATAAATTTTTACTACCAACAGCCGGAAATTGTCAATCAGCTTGCAGGCCGCGCCGGATTACGGCTTTATTTAAATTATTTGTGCGCCTAAACCTGGTTTATCTGAGGGGTAGAGGAAGCCGTTTTTAAGTGAAACGGAGCCTGCTGCCGGGTCGTTGAGCAGGTCCAGGTGTCCGTCAAGATCAGCGTAGAAGACATTAGGGCGGGCCAGGGCGAAGTGGAGTCCTGCGGCAATGGCAAGCGCTGATTCGTCCATGCAGCCGACCATTGATTCCAGGCCTGCGGATTTGGCTACAGCGTTAATCTGAAGAGCCTCGAAGATGCCTCCCACTTTCATCAGTTTTATATTAACCATATCGACAATATCGCCTCTGGCAAGTCTGAAGGCATCTCTGAGGTTCATCAGGCTTTCGTCCGCCATAATGGGAACGGGGGCTTTTTCCGTTACGTTCCGGAGCGTTTCCGGTTTACCTTTCGGCGTGGGTTGTTCTATCAGCTCTAATCCTGCAGAGCGTGTATGTTTAATGAAGTGAAGAGCGGCTTCCTCTGAGTATCCCTGGTTGGCATCAAAGCGGAGCTCGATTTTCGGACCTGTGATCGCTCTGATTTGCAGCATTTTTTTTATATCTTGCTCAACATCGATGCCTCCTTTTATTTTAAGTGATGAAAAGCCCTGTTCCAGGAATGTTCTGACTGTCTGGAGAGTTTCTTTCAAAGGTAAAATTCCAATGGTGATGCTTGTTTTCATGCGTTTTCTGAAACCGCCCAGCAATTTATAGAGCGGCAGACCGGCGAATTTGCCCAGTATATCATGGAGCGCCATATCGACCATTGCCATCGCTGACGGTCGGTCAGGCATATTTTTTTTCAATTCAGTCAAATGTCGTGCGATACGAAGAGGGTCTTTACCCCGCAAGGCGGGTATAATGATTTCATTGCATGCTTCCAGGACGCTCTGCGGTGTTTCTCGAGTAACAGCAGCATCGGGTGCAGCGCAGCCTGTTCCGGTTATATTTTCACTGGTTTTAATTACCAGAAATACATTGACGGTATGAGTGACCGTTTCATAGGAAATCTGGTAAGGCGAGCGAAGCGGCATATCGGCGATGAAAGTTTCAAGAGAGGTGATTTTCACTGATGTTCCTTTCTGCGGCAAGCAATGATGAAAGCGGGGCGGTTGCCGGTCGTTTCAAATATCCGAACCCTGGGGGTTGTCAGTAACGTTTCTGGTATATTTCATCCAGGGTTAGATTCTTGAGGTCTTCAACGAGAGAGACGAGATGAGCGATCATTGTTTTCCAGATTTTGCGGCCTTTGCCGGCTGTGGCTCTGGTAGGATCGCCGATCACGCCGCTTTGTGAGAATTTCCGGGTATAGGAGTACCAAATGACGCCTCTTTTTGAAGTAAAATTGAGATAGCGGCTGGAGAACCTTGGAGTCAGTCTGGAGGCTTTGGACATTTGAACGAGTTCGGGTCTGACGGCGAGAGCTGCGCTGGTTTCAATTTCGCCGGCATGGATATCATTAGGCGTATCAGCGATCATTTGGACATCCACATCGCTGGTTTCTCCGGTATCGACGCAGACGAAGACGCCTGCATCCCTGTTTATCATCTGTGCTGCGAAGGTTACAGCAGGTATATTTCCGCCGTGACCATTGATGATGACGAGTTTTTTAATGCCGTTCCGGGAGACGCTCATGCCGATTTCGTAGACCAGGTGAGCGAGAGTATCGTTTTTAATGCTGATGGTGCCTGCAAATTCGTCATGTTCATAGGAAACCCCGTAAGAGATCAGGGGAAGCGCTAAAGGTTTGGGGTCACTGCAGGCATCCGCGACGTGTTCTGCGAGGTATCGAGCGTCGAATGCATCGGTGTCGAGGGGAAGGTGCAGGCCGTGTTGTTCTATTGAGCCGATCGGCAGAATGGCGACATCGACGATTTTGAGTCTTTTTTCAATTTCCGGCCAGGTCAGTTCGGCCCAAATGTAGTCTTTACGGGTAATTTTTTTTTCGCAGTGTGAGGTTTTGACTTGTTTGGAGCTTTTGTCCGGGAGTTCGAAAGGGAAGTTCTTGGACAAATCCGGATCAAGGAAAAGATCGAAAGGGCGCCAGTGGCCGGCGATTTTTTTAAGAGCGCCGTCAGTATATTGGAGGCATATATCGTAAACGGGTTTTCGAATTTCAACCGGAATGCCGTTGATGGGAGAACGTTTGGAATCAAAGCGAAGATGCATAATTTCTGTGCAGGGTTTTAATGTTTTCTGTTCTGAGGCGTAGAATTCGACGGCTTTTTTTTGATGAAGCAGCCACTTGAGATGACTGATGCCTGGGGCTTCCTGATGAATGCCCTTTCGGGCGATATCTTCCAGGCATTGTTTTATCTGTTTTTCCGTATATCCGCAGTGTTGAGGGTCAGCGCCGAATGCGATGAGCATACCCACGATTCGCCGGCATTTTTCACATTTGCCGCAGGGTTTAACCAGCGGGCCTTCCTTGTGCGCGGCGTGGCACGAAACCTGGTGTTGCTGGAGAGCGGGGTACCTGACGGCGAGTATTTTTTCGATCAGCAGCTCGGACAGCGGCCGGAGAATGGAAAACTGGCTGACTCCCCAACCTTTACGCAGAAAATACCTGGACAGAGCATTATCAAAAGAGCGGCTTTGGTCGAACAGTCCGTCATAATGATTGACCCCCCTGTAAGTCTTCATGACGGTAGTATCAAATTCGTCGCCGATAATCAGTTTTCCGATATTCCTTTTTTTCAGGAGCGGAAGAGCGCCGAAGAGAAAAACAGCGACGGTCCACAGGCGTATAGGATATTCATCAGCTCTGATGCTCGCATAATCTTTTCGTATAAAGGGCATACGCCGCAACATCCAGTTGAATATTCTGTCTGAATTGGTCCAGACCCTTGAAGTGTTCGGTTCATTGCTTTTGAAATACCGGTATGCGTTCAACGCCGTGAACCAGTGCCGGCCTGATTCATTGATAAATACAGGATGAACGTCGAAACCGTTTTCATTAAGCAGCGCGTAGCTTAATAGACTGTCTTTCCCGCCGCTTGACAGGACCGCAAGTTTTTCTGCATCAGCGGCCCATAATTTCCAGGGCACCCCTGAACCGGCAGAGTTTGAGGGAATGAATTCAAACTGCGTTTTAAGATAATTTTTTTCCTTTTCAAAGATCAGTCTGGAAGCTTCACCGGTGAGGAAAGGATTCTCCTCCATAAATTTTTTTATGTATATTTCTTTTGCCGTATTTTCCGCCATTTCACGTATGAACTTTTGATCGGTTTCATCGTAGCTGCCGTGAAAGGTTAAAGAGCGACAAAAGAGTCCGTAATTGATTGAAACCTGTGCTGCGATCATTTCGGCCAGGTTCATGGATTCCCGGGAGGAGGGATCGAAAACATCCTCTTCAAATTTATAGATCAGTTCGACTTCTTCATTTTTATTTCCGTAAAGAAGTCTATAGGGGGCCGTCAGCTTATCGGGCTGCAGTTTTACAGGTCCTATTTCAAGCCGATCAAAGACACAGACATTTTGAAGAGAGGAAGGAGGAGAATTTTTTAAGGAGTCAGCGGTTTTTGTCAGTTTTTTTTGTTTCATGCGGCAATCTCCTTTTTATGGTTCTTCAGGTAGGATTCCAGGTGTGCAACGAGAGGTTCGACGCCTTGTACCAGGATGTCCCAGACCGGCAGGCCTAGCGTTATGGAGATAGAGCGGCATAAAGCAGGAATTTCCGGGAGGGGGATATTTTCGTGATTAACGGTGACTGCAGCCGTCGGTTTACCGGAGAGCAATTCCAGGGCCTGCATCTGTTTCGGCAGGGGATGAATGGGATACCCGGGAAATCCGTCGTAATCTTTTCTGGCAGGGGCGTGCTGCAGGACTATGACGTCGGGGCGTCCGGCCGCCAGCAATTCAAATCCTCCGGGATAGGCGGGGTTCATAATGCTGCCCTGACCTTCGATAACTATGACGTCCGGCCGGACTTCGTTCCACGCTTCCCATACGGCATGTTCTATTTCTCCTGATACGAAATCGTTGATCAGTGAGTCCAGTATGATGCAATACTGCGCTCCCTGCATCCAGGCAGTTTGCCCTGTCCCGACTAATACGCTTTTTATGTCCTTTTTGTTGAATCCCTCAACAATGCGCCATGCCGTGGTTCTTTTGCCTACCGCAGAATCGGTTCCCAGTACCGCTATCTTCAACGCTTTCACCCGTTCGATTTTTCCTGAGAAAAAATGCAGTTCTTTTGCCGGACGAGGTTTTCTGATGTCCCGTACGACAACGCCATATTCGCGGGCAAGACTCATGACCGCATCATTTTCAGTCAAAAAATCATGCAGTCCGCAATCAACGTTTAAACCGGCTCTTATGGCATGTTTAATATCACGCAGCGCTTCAGAAGAGAGTCTGCCGCCGTCCGGCGCCAGTCCTACGACCAGAAAATCGGCTGGAGCAGCGGTATCCCGGCAGCGGATTAAGGCTGCATCGATTGATGAGACGATGGGTATGCCGTTTGGATGGCCGTCTAAAAGGTATCCCGCATCCTGTCCCGAACAACAGGAATCCACTACAGCACAAACGTTGTAACGGCGGGTAAAACGAACCAGACCGTGCGCCGTTTTGCCGTTAGCAGTATTGAAATATCCTTCGCAATATACTACCGCATTTCTTTCCGGAAACCTTTCCATTACATCCTCCCTGTTAAAATCGCCACATACCGGTCATTGGGCAGAGGTTCTTTTTCATGCCTTTTCATCAGCGCTATTAATCCTGCTGTCGAAGCCGGCAATACGCTTAATCCTTCACGTTCACGTATCAGCTTGGCGCAATGCAGCATTTCTTTGTCCGATGCATCGAAAGCCCAGCCGCCGGATTGACGGATCGAGTTGAGAGCGGCTTCTCCGTCGAAGGAGTGACGGTTGATCAGGGGTTCATTTATTTTCGTTTCATGAATTCCAGTGGGATTCAGATCAAGGCAATGCGGCAGGTTCTTCAGGTAGGCATTGATGATGGGATTTTTGCGGAAAGAGGACCCAGCAGATATCCTGGGCATACGCGAAGTCCTGCCCCGGCGGTAAAGACTTAAGAATCCCCTGTATATGCCCGCCAGAGTCGTGCCGTTCGATACGGGACAGCCCAGAGCATACGGAGCATCTCTTAATTCATCGTATATCTCGTACGCAATTTCTCCGTATGCGCGAAATTGCATGGAAGTGTTTTCGCCGCCTGGATTGGCGTCGTAATATTCATGCTCTTCAGCATACTTACGCGAAGCCGCCACAGCATCCTCATAATCACCTGGAATGCGGAGAACTTCAGCTCCCAAATCTTCGATCTCCCTTATTCGCTTCGTATGATAGGTTTCAGGAAGATGAATGATGCACCTTATGCCTGCCAGATTAGCCGCCAGTGACAGCGCTGTACCGTAATTGCCGCAGGTGGCCGTCGTCAATCCGTCAAATCCCCGTCTTAATGCATCTCGCGCCTGAAAAAACGCTATACGGTCCTTCTGGGTTCCCGTAGGATTCCCGCCGTCAAATTTAAGATAAAGCTGACGCATCCCGATGGAACGCTCTAAATTACGCGCCCGCAACAATACCGTATCACCCACCTCTGAATCAATTATATCCTCATACGCTTCAAGTCTCTGCGTCAACGGATAAGCGGCATTTGAACATATCCTGCGCCGGTCGGAAACATCTTCTGAGAATTCCTTTATTTCTCCCACCGCTCCATCTACCAGAGTAAGAATATGTTCATTCCCCAATTCTGCAACAGATTCCGCCTGAGCTTCGCTTATCCCCTCAGTCGATTCGTTGCTTCCAACCATTTCATCCATGATCTTCACCTTCAAGGCTGATTTTGACAACTTTAAGCCATGGTCCGCACACAAAATACCTGCATTAAATCAGGCGAAGGAGACTTCTTCCCACGGCCTCCCGAAAATAATCAACTTTTATGCCAAACTGTAACTTACAGATATCAAAAGATTTGTCGGGATTGCCCGGGAAAACGGCCCGGTTTTTCGGTCCTTTCGGTTCCGATTATTCGTGAGAACAATCAATCCCTGGCTGTGTAAAGAATTCGCGGCTTTAATGTTTGTGGGGACTGTCGCTGCGAAATTCCGGTCTATAACGCATCACACGACTGCTATAACTCCGAACTCCTACCCGCAGCACCCCTCGCACGACTGAATCTGCAGGAATTTAAACTGCCTCATATCAGTTTTAAGGAAAAATACGGGTGAGGATAAATTCACCGTTTATGGACAAAAACAGGGTAACGGGGACTGTTACTTTCTGTCAGTTTTATTCCATTGTAAAAACAACAATTTCAGAACTCTTGACATACCCTAGTCAATCAATTGATTTTAAATGCTTTTAAAACTCACCAATTCGGCAAAATTATTGTGAAATATTTTTGAATTTCACGACAAACAATATTGATATTCTTTGAACCGTGATCCGTTTTCATCAAAAAATTCACAATTCTTTTCAGGCACATTGTCAGGAGCTCAGAATTTAGCAATATTTATCAATAACGAAGAGGAAAACGCGGGGTGCGAGTAAACTTTACTGTTACAGAAACAAAGGTTTAAAAAGCATTAATATAAAATAAGTTAAAGGATTTAGGCTCATTCTGGTTTTGGCTTTGATTTTGCTCAATCAAGAGTGGAATTGGAGGCGTATCATGAGAGCAAATCTATTATTGTTTGCCGGGGTGATTTTGCTTTATGGCATCTGTATTTTGGTTTTGTTTTTTTCAATGAGTTTTCAATTGTAAAAAGAGGGGATGATGAGAATACCCGGGATTTTGGAAAGCCTGCTGCAATCATGGACAACGTTGAACAAGCGGATAAGAGAAGAAGAGATTAGCAAAAAATTTAATCCGGTTTTATCGGTCATGCAAAATGAAAGAAAGATACAAATCAGTCGTCGAGAATTTAGGGGCATAGATCAAAAATGCGTCTTTTGAGGTTACAATTAGAAAGAATATCTCATCATTTCGTTTCGATTGCGATACCGCCCCCGATTACTGAAACAAACTGTAATAAATTATGGAAGAAGTGTAACCCCGGTTTGATCAGTCCCGAATTCAGTAATATAAATGTTGCATTGTGCTGTTTCATGAGCGGAATAATCAGAGATGCGAAAGAGTGACGTGAAAGAGAAAAAAAGTTCGTTCCAGGAGGTTCTGGAAGGATATTTATGGAACGAAGATAATAGATGTGGGACTTCTCCTTTCAGGACAGTTGGGCATGGTGGGGTGACAGGAACTGCATTGTGAAGGTGGAGGTCGCGTCCGGGGATCCCCTCTCCAATTTATCGATCCCGGTGCGGCCTTCACCGGCCAGTCGCTGCTGTTGAAGGCTGGATTCTGGAGGAACGCCGGCAACCCTTTTCATTTTACAGTATATTTTTGAACGAAGCCCGGTTGCGCGCAGGGCCGGACGTCATAAGCGCAAGGCGCAGCACCGTCGGCAGAATGCATGGGCATTTGAGTTCAGCAGATAGCGCCGCATTTTTTTCATCTCCCTGCCGTTCCATACTCGTTTTAGAGGAGTATGCGAGACGTTTCCATAAACGAAATAGAAATAGAGTCCGCAGAATACGGCATCGCCGTTTGGAAAAACATTCATGACGTTCCAGGGGAGGGGACATGTTTTTTTCGGCATTTCCCAATCCTCCCACGCTCCGTAATAAGCAATAATTTCTTCGTCGGTATAATCAGGTTCGACAGCTATTGGAATTCCGGTTTGAGCCGATAGTTTTCTAATTATTTTTAATTGGTCGATCACAGTTTTACCGTCGATTTTCATCCGGTCTCCCGCCGCTTCTGTGCCGCCGAATGGAAAAGCCGCGCCGACATTACCGTCGAATCCGCGATCAGAATTCCCGGATACGCTTTCAATGGTGTTGAAGATCAGGTGTCTTACGCTGATTTGATCAGGATTGAATCTTATCATTTCCTTGACCGTCGGAACGATTAACTTATAATTGGCGCTGCAGAGGGTAAAAATGAGTTTTATATTGGAACGATTATTTTTTCCGTTAAGCGAAACGACCTTCTCTATGCCCCGGCAGGCTGCATCGAAAGAACCTTCGCATCCCGTAATATCATCGTAAACGCTTCCGATACCGTCGAACGATACGCCGATCAGGTTTACACCGCTGTTTATCAGGGACGGAGCTGCAGCTTCCAGATTGCCTCCGTTCGTGGTTAAAGAAACGAACAACCTCTTTTCCGCAAGTTCAAACAGCAGACTGTCGATGGCGCCGTATTCCAGGGGTTCTCCCCCGAAAATGCTCACCGTGGGCTTGTATCCGCTTATATCGTCTATGATTTTGCGGCGAGTTTCTACGCTCATGTCCGTCAACCAATCATGCGGCAATTTGTTTTCTTCCATCGACTTCAGTATCTCCGGATGAGAACAATACCGGCACTTGTAAGAACACTTCAGGGTCGGAACCAGGCTCAAAGTCCAGGGCAGAAAACTCCAGTCCGTTTTTATCCTCCCGGGTAAAAGACTTAACGTCAACCGCTGCCTTATACCCGAACTGATCAGCGCTCTTTCTCGAAGCGCCTTAGCCAGATAATCCGGCGCCTTGGAAATCAGGTCTTTAAAAATTTGAGTTCTGTTCGATTTTGTAGCCATATCCATATTGGAATCCTCTCTAACGAAAGCCTTAAAACCGCATTTTACTGCATTAAATAAATTCCAATGTCGCCGGCTTGTATTTTTTCATTTCCTGTTAAGGGATAATTGAGAAGTCCTTCTTAAAGGCAGCCGTAAATTGCAGAATACGCTGATTTATTCACAATTTTCTGTAACCTTTCGTTTTAAGACTTATCTTCTGTCAGATTAAAGCAAAAAACATTTTCTGTTTTCAAATGTACTAACGGGCATGAGAATTGTCAAGATGGTGAACCCGTTGCGGCGAGGGGCTTCGGCTGCGGGATAAGAGGAAAAGTGGGACTGATCAGACCGGGGTTACACTTCTTTAAAAACTTTTTACAGTTTGTTTCAGTAATCGGTATCGGTATCGTTATCGGGTTCGGTATCGAGGCAGCAATCGCAGTCGAAACAAAATGATGAGAATTTATTTCGAATTGCAGCCGCTGTTTGATCAGTCCCCGCAAATGTATTCCTGTGTGAAGTGAGTTCTAAACAGAGTTGCAGACGGGTGCAGCAATTTTTACTATCGCTACATTTTTTATCCGTGAGGATTATTGTCCGTCGTTTTGGCGTCTTTTCAACTGTTTCTCCAAACCCGAATATTTCGATCATCGCTTCCATTTCCGTTTTTATGCGTCAAATTTATGGGACTACGGCGCCGGTTAATTTTTCTTGACATTTCGTTTCATCATGAATAACTGATGTAGTGGTTTTCGTGGTGAACCGGCCATTAAAATTCACATCTGGCGACCTTATTATGGGAGGACGGGCAGAATGAAGAAAGACCGGGATAAAAGGAAAGCATATGCGACTCCTGAATTGGAAGAGGTTGATCCAGCGCATGCTTTGAGTTATCAGCAAAAGAGTCTTGACATGGAGATTTTTCGATATATTGACGGAGAGGGCATCGAATCGATGGCTGAGCGATATGGGACTCCTTTGTATGTTATTTCAGAAAAAAGGTTGAGGGAAGATTACATAAGGGTCCTGCGGTCTTTCGTCGAATATTATCCTGATACTGTAGCCGCTTATTCGTACAAGACGAATTATCTGTCGGCGATATGCGCTATATTGAGGGAAGAAGGCGCCTGGGCAGAAGTTGTATCCGGTTTTGAATACAGAATAGCGCGTGATTTGGGAATACCGGGTTCCAATATTATTTTCAACGGCCCGTGGAAGACGGATGATGAACTGGGAAAGGCTTTTGACGAAGGAGCTCTAGTGAATCTGGATTCATTTTCCGAGCTGGACAGGGTGGAGGAAATTTCGAAGCGAAAGAAGCGGAAGCTGAAGGTGGGCGTAAGGGTCAATTTTAAGTTGAATTATCCTCCCTGGGCCAAATTCGGATTCAATGCCGAATCGGGCCAGGCTTTTGATGCCTGTCGTCGGATAAAGGAGTGCGAATATCTGGAGCTTTCCGGTTTTCATGTTCATGCCGGGACTTTCATTCTTGATTTGGACGTATATGAGAAGAGCACAAGGTCGATGATCGAACTGGCGAATCGAGTCAGGAACGAACTGGGGCAAGAGCCGGAATATTTTGACATAGGGGGAGGATATGCATCTTCCAACACTCTTCATGCTCAGTTTTTAAGAGGGGAAACGACAACGCCGCCTATTGAAGAGTATGCCCGGGCGATAGGGGGCACGCTCGGCCGTTATGCGGACTCTTTCAACAAGAGACCTGTTTTATTCATAGAGCCCGGTCGAGCGGTCGTTGATCCCTGTATGAGTTTATTGACGAGGGTAGTAGCTGTAAAAAGTTTCCCTAACGGCGAAAAGGGCGTAATATTGGATGCGGGGGTCAATTTATTAAGCACGGCATACTGGTATAAGCATGAGGTGGAATTATCGACGAAGGAGTCACGGCCTATAGAGGAAGTGAATATTTTGGGAGCTTTGTGCATGAACATTGATGTTCTTCGAAGAAAAGCGCGTCTGCCTGCGCTCAAGGTCGGCGATATACTGAGGTTTAAAAACGTGGGCGCGTATAATTTTTCTCAATCCCTTCAATTTATATTTCCGCGTCCGCGAGTCATTCTGATTGGTCCGGATAAGACGGAAATCGTCCGACTTGCTGAAGACGAACGATATATCAGGCGTCTGGAGCGTTTACCGGAACATCTGTCGAATGAAGAAAGCCGCAACAGCGTTCTTCCTCGTCCGCCGGATTCAGGATCAAAGCAGAGTTAATCCGAATTAAATGAAACTGAATACGAAAAATTTTATGAAGTCGTCGCTGAACGGACTGGGGGCAGCGTTTTTCTGCGCCAATCCTCTGTCCGGCTTTTTTTTTGGACTGGCGTTGCTTTTATTAAGCGTAAAAACATTTTTTTACGTATTGACGGCATTGGTAATTTCAACGATAACGGCGGTGATATTGAAACGGGACGAGGAGCTTGTTTATTCGGGCGTGTACGGTTATAACGCGGCGCTGTTGGGATTGTACTGGACCTGTTTCAGTCCTTCCGGCGTCCAGGTATGGTTGGGATTGGCTGCGGCATCGGTGATGGTATTCCTGGTGATGGAAGTTTTTCTGAATTTGTTCGTATACAGGCGATGGAACATGCCGGCGTTGAGTTTTCCGTCGTTAATCGTGATATGGATTTCATGCCTGGCGATGGGCGGTATGAAGATAGCGTGGTCTGATCTTCAATTGACGCCGGCCGGATTTGAAGACATTTTTTCGTATGATTGGTCCTCTTTTCAAGCTGTGTTTATAGATTGGATGTATTGGAGCAAGGCATTGCTGAAATATATGCCGGCGGTGTTATGTTTTTGTGCGGGGATACTGGTGCATTCACGCATCATGCTGGCGACAGCGATTTCAGGAGCGGCTGCCGGGCTTTTCCTGGCATTATTCATGGGAGCCAATGACGGATTTCTGTGGATGGATTTTTATCTGATTACGACGACCCCGATTGCGGCGGCCTTATGCGGTTTTTTCATATACTTGAAAAAGCGGACGATTGTTTATACGGCATGTGCGATCCTGTTTTCAGCGCCTGTCTGGTATGCCGCGCACAAGCTGCTTTCGGAATCGGGACTGCCGATATTCACGGCTCCCTTCGCCGTCGTCGTTTTCCTTTTTTTGCTCCCCTTGAAGTTGCGTCCCAGGACTTTCCAGAAAGTAGGATTAACGCCTACTCCGCTAATATTGGCGGCTTCGCCCGAATATGTCGCGAAGGTCAGAAAAGACGAAGAGATGGGCGAATCGTTCTGGGATACAATTTATCTAACAGAAGAGGAAAGGTGGTGGAAACTGGACATGGCCGACAAGATCAACAAAGCTGTCGAAATATTAATGAATTCAAGCAAGATAGCAGCGTTTACGGGCGCCGGCATCAGTACAGAATCGGGGATACCCGACTACAGAACGGAATTTTTGCATTGGAAAAAATATGATACCAGTCATTTTCGGTATGAAAGGTTCGTCAGAAGCGAGGAATCGCGGCGTTATTACTGGCAGATGAGTCAGGATTTTTATCTGGTCATTAAACAGGCGGAGCCTAATGTTGCGCATCTGGCTCTGGCTGAACTGGAAAAAATGGGTAAGCTGAAGAAAATAATAACGCAAAATGTGGACAGGCTGCATCAGAAAGCAGGGAATAAGCCTGAGAACGTTCTTGAGTTGCACGGGAATGAATTGACGGTAAGATGTTTGAAATGCGGGAAGAAGTATCCGAGATCGGTCGTGTACCAGTGGATCATTAATGGAATGAGCGTGCCTTATTGTCTGGAGTGCCAGGGGTTGTTGAAACCGGCTTCAGTGGCTTTCGGCGAACCCATGCCTTACGAAACGAGTAAAGAAGCTTTCAGGGCTTCGCTAGATTGCGATCTCTTCCTCGTTATAGGGTCATCTCTCCTTGTCCAGCCCGCTGCCCTTCTGCCGTGGAAAGCCAAAGAAAACGGCGCCCGGCTCATCATCATCACCTTGACGCCGACTCAGTACGATCAACAGGCCGATCTGGTTTTCAGGCAAAAAGCCGGCGATATTTTGCCTCTGCTCACGGAACGTTTGAAAGGTATGGCTCATTACTATTCGACGGAAAGCAGATTCAGCCGGAACGATTAGCATGACGATAATTTCATATGCTACAGCCGCAGGTGCAGTCTTGTTGGCTTTCGCGGCCGGCGCAGCGTTTGCCGGAAACGGGTTTCATTTATCCTGGTCAGGCGAATTCCTGGCCGTTCCCGTCATGATGAACAATAATATCGATCTGGACAACTCAGACAAAAAAGATGAAATTACTTACCTCAGCGCCGCATTGTACATTTCGGGACATTTGTATTACCGCCAAAGCGCCGGATTGCACCTGGCCCTGCGAACAGAGCAGAAATCAGGCTATACTCTGCCTTTGAAGGAAAAAGTCACAACTTACTACGGCGCTTATGAGCGTGACGACTTGTTCGATTATGTGCCGCACCTGGAAGAGCTGTATGCGGACTTTCAAATTGGAAGCTCCTGCAGGCGGATTAAAATCGGTTTATTTCCGATTCGGTCGGACAGCATGACTTTGAGCAACAAACATGAAAACTATGGGATGAGTTACATTTACGCCAGAGATAACTATACTTACGAGTTTTTTTTCGGGGTATGCGACTGGAACAACGAATTATACGTCGGCGGCGGCACGGAAGCGGAATCCGAAAGAAGAAAGGGTAAAAACCGTTCGAATGCTTATTTCAGTTACTTTCAGGGCCGTTACGAAAATCATTCTCAGAAATTTTTATTGTATACCGCTGTTTTGCATGATGTGACGTCGCCTGAAGACAGGCTTACTTTTCTGAACAGAAAAGTGAAAAAATCAACCCTGGGCATGGTGGGATTTAGGTATGGCTTCGATACGCCTCGGACCGGCTGGAGATTGGAGGCGGCAAGAAATTTCGGGAAGGATGAGGTTGAAGGCGCTGCGGATTTCAACCATAAGGGTTATTTAATAAGCGGCAGAAGTTCGCTTTTTTGGGGGATGTTCGAATTTTACATTAATTTTATAATTGCTTCGGGAAACGAATGGGATGAAAATGAATATTTTTCCGACTCATTCGGATTCGATGAGAATGAAGCCTTTTCATTTTATTCTCCGGGGAATATGTGGCTTTTCGATTCACGATATCCGACTTATCTGGGACCGGCGGCGGCGACGGGGAGCGGCTGGGGATTAAATTACGGCATCGGGCGTCCGGGCATCTTTAATGATCCGCATCTTCCCTCCAATATCATTTTATACAATTTAGGAATCGAGTCCCATATATTGAACGGATTGGAGGCGTCGACGGATTTTTATTATCTGAAGTCGCATCGCAGCGGCATAGGCATGCGCGATGTGGGCGGGGACTTGAAAAAATGGGAGACTTTTAAGCTGCCCAGAACATTAGGTTCAGAGGTCGATTTTCATTTATCGTACCGGTACAGTTCCGAATTGTCCTTCAGCCTGATGGTCGGATATTTTCTGCCGATGGATTACTATGAAGCGAAACGTGACGATGATGATCCTTACGGCATATTTCCCCGCTTGAACGATTCAGGAAAGACGGACGGAGTATGTCAGGCGGAATTGGGAATTCGCTTGAAAATGTTTTAGGCGTCGGGAATTAAGGATGAAAAACGGGATCAAAGCGGCAAAAATAAAAATAGGCGAAAAAACGGCAATTGCCGTCGTTCTTGTTATTTATTCGCTGGGAGGCGGTTGCGTTACTTTTCGGTTGGGCAACTTAAAGGCTGAGGCTTTGCGTTGTTTTGAGCTTCAGAAATATGAGCGAGCTGCGAAAAAGTTCAGGGAAATAACGGTTATCGCTCCTGATGATGCAGAATCCCTGTTGCTTTTGGGTTGGTGTCGATACTATGAGGGGCGGATGGATAAGGCGGTTGAGTCGTTTGAATCATTGCTTAATCGGTTTCCGAAGGTTGAAGAATCCAGGAGAGTATCCTGTTTGCAGGGATTGACGCTGGCCCACTATTACAGGCAAAACTATCAGAAAGTTTTGCGCGTCGCGGGGAAGGCTTTGAGTTTGAATGCTTCCTGGGTAAACGGCTATTTGCTGAAAGGCTGGTCATTTTTTTATCTGGGTTCCTATGACATGGCCGAGAGAGAATTCGAGAAGGCGAAAGAATTGAACGCAAGTTTATATGAGGCGGACCGCGGGATTGGATTATGCGCGTATTATCAAGGCGATTATGAGCATGCCCGGATCATGTTGAAAACCGCCCTGGATCGATGCGAAGAAACAGCGAATCCGGTTGAAAAAAGAGCTGTTCTTTCAGAGCTGGGTTGGGCCTGTCTGAAAGCGGACCGACTTCAAGACGCGGAATTTTATTTGAAAGAATGCGGGGGCGATGCCCCCTTCTCTTTCAACGTCAAACTGGGCCTGGCCTATGTTGCGCTCGAACAAGGCCGATATGAAAAAAGCCGTGAATTGTTCGATGAATTATTGGAGCTTTTTCCTGAGAGTCCTATAATACTTGAGGGAAAAAACAGGATTGAGGAAGAAAAAAACATCAAGAGTGAAACCAATTGATAAGGATTTTTTTTAATCAGGAACGCCGAATTCATTTTTATGATCATTTTAGGAAGAAATGACGGAATAATGAACAATTCAGTTTGTAAATTAATAAATTTTTTATTATTTTATAAGAGGCGTGGGGGCGCTTATGAATCCTGAGCAGATTTTTAGTATCTACACAGAGGGTGGAGCGAAGGAGGTTAATCATGGCGGTTAGAGAAATTGTTTTATATGGAGATGAAAGGCTTCGGCAAGAGTCTAAACTTTTAGATGAAATTACCGAAGCAGATCAAATCCTGATTGATGATATGATCGAGACCATGCTGAGGGCTCCGGGAGTGGGACTGGCGGCGGTTCAAGTAGGCCAGATGAAGCGCATACTGGTTTTTGTCGAAAACGCTGCATCCGATGAAGAAAAAAGCGCCAGGGCTTTAATCAACCCTGAGATCACAGAATATTCAAAGGAAACCTGGGTTATGGAAGAGGGTTGTTTGAGCGTTCCTGATGTAAACGAAGATGTAAGGCGAGCCAAGTTTGTGAAGGTTGAAGCGTTGGACAGGGAAGGCAATACTGTGGTTATAGAGGGAGATGAGATGGTCAGCAGGATATTGCAGCATGAGATAGATCATCTGGACGGAACGCTTTTCATTGACAGATTGAGGCCCTTGAAGGAGCGTCTGGTAAAGAAGAGACTGAAGAAGCGGTTGTTACAGGGAGCATAGACTGATGAGTGATGAGATCATTTTCATGGGGACGCCTGAATTTGCTGCGGTGCATCTTTCCAGGCTTATAAAGGAGGATTACCGGATAACCCTGGTGGTGACGCAGCCTGACAGGCCGGTTGGCCGCGGAAGAAAGCTTAAGCCATCGCCGGTGAAGGTCATAGCGCAGGAAGCGGGCCTGAAAGTCAGCGAACCGGAAAAGATCAGGAACCGGGAGTTCATGAGCCTGATGGAGCGATATGAGCCTGATTATCTGGTGGTTGCAGCCTATGGAAAGATTCTGCCCAGAAGGATTTTACAGATACCGCGCAAGATACCCGTGAATATGCATCCTTCATTGCTCCCGAAATACAGGGGGCCTTCGCCTGCTGCTTTTACGATAATAAACGGCGATGAATACGGCGGCATCACTACAATGTTGATGACGCCCAGGATGGACGCCGGCGATATATTGCTTCAGCGAAAAGTTCGGATAAAGGAAAGGGAGAATGCGGAGGAGCTGGAATTAAGATTAGCCGAATTGGGCGCTGATCTTTTAGTCGAAACTCTGGATAAATATTCGGTCGGGCTTATCGAACCCCGGAAGCAGGATGAGGATAAAGCAATTTATGTTCCTTTGCTGACCAAGGCTCATGGGCTCATTGATTGGGAAAAAAGCGCTGAAAAAATAGAGAATTTCGTATATGGGATGAATCCCTGGCCCGGCGCTTATTCCTTTTTGAACGGCAGAAGGATTGCGATTATTGAAGCGGAAGCGTTTCCGGAAGAGGAGGAAGAGGAAGATGAAGTCCGCTCGCCTGGAGATGCCGTGCGATTGAACGACAAGCGAAATTTTTGGGTTAAAACGGGTGATGGGCTTTTGCGCCTGGATAATATTAAACCGGAAAATTCACGGAGGATGGAGGCTGCAGCATTTTTACGCGGCTTGCAGGATAAAACGGATTTACGTTTCTCTCAGAAGAGATGAACTTTAAGGCAATCTTAAAAAATAAAGAGATTTTGCGAACTATTTGCAGCATTTTAAAAATCAACTGACGAAAAGTTAATAGATTGGAGCGCCGTATAGATGAACGCGGTCATAAACACTGATAAGGTCAGATATGAAGCCATAAAAGCGCTTTTGCAGGTACAAAAGGGCAGAAAATTACCGACGGCAGCGATGGCTGCAAAAGCCGGAACTAATTGGACGCAAACCAACATGAACTTTTTCAATGAACTGACGCATGGCGTATGCAGAAAGAGAAATTTGCTGGATGCGGTGATACGGCGGTGTTCCAACAGGTCTTTGGAGGCTATAGATGCGATATTGCTTGAGGTTTTGAGGGTGGGCGTCTATCAGTTTTTTTACATGAACAGCGTTCCCGGATATGCGGTGGTGAACGAGTCGGTGAAGATAGCTATGAGTTCAAAGGGGCGGGGCGCTGCGGGGTTCGTGAATGCGGTATTGCGCAAGGCGGCGAAAGAGGATATAAATGCTTTCATGCCTGAAAAGCTTGACAGTATTCGATCTATTTCGCTGGCATATTCGCATCCCCGCTGGATGATAAGAAGGTGGTCGCAGCATTTCAATCTGGATGCTGCTGCCGAGATATGTCGGTTCAACAATAGTCCGGCATCGATGCATATTAGAGTGGACAGCTCAAAGATTGATCGTGATGAATTCATAGAGAAGATCAGAGAAGAGGGATTCGGCGCTGAAAAATTAAATTCTGGTCCTGAGGCTGTTGTTTTGGATAAGGGCAGCGGTTTTACGGAGACTACGTTATTTAAAGGGGGATATTTCACGGTGCAGGATGAGATGTCTCAGTTGATGCCGTTGCTGTTGAAACCGGAACCGGGGGGTTCCATTCTTGATGCATGCGCCGGCAAAGGCAGCAAGACTCTGCATATGGTGCAAATGATCGCGTCGAACGGCAAGGTCGTTGCTGCTGACATGAATCCCGGCAACTTGAAGTTGATGGAAAATGAAGAGAAGAGAATGAAATATGAACCTGTGCAGAAGATGGTCGTTGATTGGACGAAACGTTCCGTCACGCAGAACAACATCATGTATTTCGATCACATCTTGTTCGACGCTCCCTGTTCAGGCCTTGGAGTTCTGCACAGACATCCCGATATAAGATGGAACCGGAAAAAAGATGATATCTCCAAGGCGGCATTGATACAGAAACAGATCGGAAAAAATCTGATAACACGCTTGAAATCCGGCGGAACTCTATTATATTGTGTCTGCTGTTACGAACCGGAGGAAACTTTTTCGATAGTCGAGAGTCTCATGCAATCAGAGCAACTGGAATTAGTACCGATCATACCTGAAATAGAGGGCCGTTCCATACAGGAATTCATTACGCCTGACGGTTTTTTTCTCTCTCTGCCTTACCCGCATAAGACAAGCGGGTATTTTGCCGCGTTATTTCGTAAAACAAAATGAAGAGTCTGCGGAGGGTTTTCAGGTTTCTTCAGTATGCTGTACTGATCGTGGTATTGACTTTAGTTGTAATCGTCAGCGGATGGGTGACGATGAAGCTGATCGTCAGCGGCGAAGAGGTTCCTGTGCCGACGTTGGCGGGTAAAACAGCTTCGGAAGCTTTGAAAATAACGCAGGAAAGAGGATTCAATCTTAGAATAGAATCGGAAGAATACCATCCTGCCGTACCCCCTGGGTTTGTTATCTCTCAGGAACCTTCGCCCAGAACAAAATTGAAGAAAAACCGATCCGTTCGAGTGGTCTTGAGTCTGGGGGCTGAAAAAATAGTTATGCCTGATTTAAAGGGTTTGACGCTCCGCGAGACGGAAGCAATGATCCGGCGGTTGGGGCTTCAACTTGGGAAGGTAAGTAAAACTTACAGCGACGATATCAGGGAAGGACGCGTGGTCGCTCATTTTCCCGATTTCGGCGGCATCTGCCGGTTCGGACAAAACATCGATCTTTTGATCAGTCTGGGGGCGAACGCCCGGGAATATATTATGCCCGAACTTTCGGGCAAGGAATTGGCGCGCATTCGCAGCATGTTCGACGAAATGGGCGTTCAACCCGCTCACATTAAATATGAATCCTCATCTCACCTCAAACCGGGAGTGGTCATCAAACAGGAACCCTCTGCCGGTTCGCTGGTTTCCGTGGCAGAGGATGTTTATTTGACCGTCAACGGACCTGATTCGGCAACTCAGGCAGGAGAAGAGTACTATCTTTTCACCTGGGTGACGCCTGAGGGTGCGCCGCGCAATGAAGTGACCATTTTGCATCTGTACAATGAAGAAGCGCGTGAAGTTTTCAGCAGGAATTGCGAGCAACTGGAGCGCATATCGGTGGAAGTTCCCTGGATAGAAAATTCTTCGATAGAGGTTCGTTTGAATGATCGTGTCGTTTACAGAGAGAGCCTGTAGGGCGAATTGGAAGGGGTTTGTAATTGAAGGGGAGTAAAAATTGATTATCATCCCGGGAGGAGAACATGGCTAAAATAGCGCCCTCTTTATTGTCGGCCGATTTCAGTCGATTGGGGGAAGAGCTGGACAAAGTAGTACGTGCGGGAGCGGAATATATTCATGTGGACGTCATGGACGGTCGGTTCGTTCCTCAGATAACCATCGGGCAACCGGTTGTCCGGGCATTGAAAAGAATCTGTCCTGTGCCGCTGGATGTGCATCTTATGATAGAGCGGCCTGATGATGCCGTAGAATCGTTTCTTAAGGCCGGTAGCGATTATCTGACGGTACATGTGGAGACAGCGCTTCACCTGGACAGGACCTTGAATCTGATTAAACAAGCGGGCGCCGGCGCCGGCGCTGCGCTCAATCCCTCGACTCCCGTTTCGCTCCTTGAAAACGTCATTCACCTCACTGATCTTATCCTTATAATGAGCGTCAATCCGGGATTCGGAGGACAGAAATTCATCCCCTATTCGCTCGATAAAATCAGGGAATTATCGGAAATGGCGGAAAGCAGGGGGGTGAATCCCATAATAGCGGTAGACGGGGGAATCAACCGGGACAATATCGTGAGCGTTGCCGAGGCCGGAGCCGATCTGATCATAGCGGGTTCAAGCATCTTTCATTCCGATGATCCTGGAGAGATGACCAGGCGATTTATTCGAATGATAGAAAAAAATGAATAAGAATTCTGACTACTATAATTCCCTTTTGAAAGAAACGGCTGAAGCCGTGAATCTCGCCGAGGGAGCTGAAGGGGTCAGGATATTTTTAACTACGGTGGAGAAACATCCGGGGATTTCTTTAAAAAAACTGGCATCCGAGATTGAGCTTCCTCTTCCGGTTACGGCCGCAATCCGGCGAGAGCTTGAAAAGCGCGATGTTTTGATACGGCGCCAGGGTATTCGTTTTTCCGACGCGTTTTCCCGGAAACTATCCCGGAAGACGATTGACGCAAAACCCGACCCTCTTCCACAAGAAAATTTTCTGCCGGAAAACATATTGGAAGATATTTCTGAAGAATTGAGGGACATACTTGATTCGAGACCGTCGGCAGACCCGAAGCTGGATCAATCCAAAGCGGTTTTCGATACAATCATAAGGCGGATCAGCTTTATGATCGATAACGATCTGATTTCCGGCAGAATTATAGTGTTTCTGGGCGACGATGATTTGATGAGCATAGCTGCGGGGCTGGCCGGGGCAGCTTTAAACAAACCCGCCAACCGTCTGATCTCAATAGACGTGGATGACCGTTTTCTTTCCGCCATAAAAAAACGTTCTTTTCATTGCAAGCCGCCCGTCGAAACGATTTTACATGATTTAAGGAGTCCGCTGACGCCTGACTTACGAGATATGGCTGACGTGATCGTAACCGATCCTCCTTATACCAGGGACGGAATAAGCCTTTTTTTGAGTCGCGCTGCCGAAGCGCTAAAAAATGAACCCGCAAAAAAAGTAATGCTGTTCGCTAATCCTGGTATGCCGCAGAAGGAGCGGCAAGTACAAAGCGACATTATTGAAGCGGGATTTCTGATCAAGGAAATCCACAGAAGGTTTTCGCGATATGAGGGAGCGTCGGTGATCGGGAGTCAGAGTCATTTTTATTATTTAGAGAGCGTCGGAGAAGAGTTTTCTGTAACGGGGAAGCGAAAGTGGGAAAAGATTTATACTTACGACGTAAACCCGACGGTCAAAATCTACCGATGTCAGTCCTGCAGGACGAAATTCAGGGTCGGGCAAAAGCAGAAATACGAAGTGATTGGTGAGTTGAAAGAATCGGGATGCCCGAACTGCGGAGCCCGTAAATTTCAAAGGGTCGCCAAATTGAAACTTTAGCCCGGATTTTTCAAACAAAACCTGTTACGAACGTCCCTATCCCCGCCCCTTCAAGCGCTGCTTCCTACTTGTTCAGCATAGCGCTGCTATGCTTCCGCAGTCCTCAGGATCGACATGCTCGAATGTGCGGGAATCTGAACGCTCTCCATATGATTTTGTATCAGGAATCCGGGATAATAGGTGCGGCTTATCTGATCAGTCCCGGATATTTGTCCGCCTGCGAAAAACTGCTGTTCTTGTTTTGACATCCGTAAAGATTTTCGCGTACATTGATTAGGAATATCCGTTTCAAGTTTTGAAACGGGTTATTTGAAGATTTGGGGAGTCAACCAAAGGGAGAAGAGATGAGTTATAGAAGAGAAATGATTGTTTCATTAATTTTTTGTGCGTTTTTTCTGCTGCCGACGTGTGAAAGTTCAGCAGCGGTAATAAGAGTTGATTGCAACGGCGGGGGCGATTATACGACGATCAGCGATGCCTTGGCGGCAGCGGAAAGCGGAGATACGATCCAGGTTGCCGAGTGCGTTTATCCTGAAGTGATAACTCTGGCTGACGGGATAGAGCTGTTGGGGGGATTTGAAGCTGCCGGATGGACCAGAGACGTTAATGAATATATTACTGTCATTGATGCGGCGGAAGGGACGACGCCGCCTGTCAGCGCCTCTCAGGTGTCGGGAGCGGTTTTCGACGGTTTCAGCGTGATAAACTGGTCTCCCGAAGCGGTCCGTCTGGAAGAAAGCCAGGTGACTATTTCTAATAACAGATTGGAATCGCCTGCAGGCAGTTACGGAACGGGAATTTATGCTTTGAATTCTGAATCGGTTCTGAATTACAACTATATCACAGGCGGTTATGAAACAGGTTTGGCTGACGGCATCCTGGTTTACAATATGCCTGCTTACCGATTGGGAAAGCAATACGTGCCCGACATTACGAATAACCTGGTTTCATACGCTTCAAACGGAATAAGAATTCTTTCGCCGTATGATTTTGAGATGGATATATCGGGTAATTCCTTATACATGGGATTCAATGGAATTTATGCTTACAATTATACGGGCTCCGTAACGCCGACCCTCTCTTACAATACGATTTACGGAGAGTATGGAATACAAATCCAAAGCCGGTACGGCGAATTGAGTCCTGTGATAACGAACAATGTTCTGAACAGTTACAGCGGCGGCATCAATTTATACAGTTATTATTATGGTCCTCAGAATAAGGAAACAGGAAAGAACGACAAGCAGACCTGGGCGCCGGTAATCGAATCGAACGATATCACCGCTTTCGAATTCGGCATCCATTGCCTTACTTCAGCTTTGGGAATAGGCGGCACGATCTCTCAGAACGTTATTACAGGGACTGGTCGGGGCGTCTGGGTTTTCTCCGATCAGCAGCCGATCGATACGTTGATAAGCGGCAATTATGTCACTTCGAGCACCGGCGGTATGATGGGAATCGCCTGCATTTCTCAAAATTCGATAGCGAATCCGACGATCGCCTCCAACACCGTTTTATACGGTCAATACGGCATCGGTATTTACTCATCCGAATACCAGACGTCAGGGGTTGTGAGCGACAATACGGTCAATGTGGGATATACCGGTATTTCAATCATCAACGTATATGTTGACGGCAATACGGAAATCAAAAACAACGAAATATCGGGTCATGCTCAGAACGGCATTGAATTCAGAGGAGAAGGTTCGATCCTGACGCCGACGATTACGGATAACGACATCAACGGCGGACGTTTTGGAATTATTATAGACGGTAATAATGAAATAAGTCCCACTATTTCGCAAAATACCATTCATTCTCAGGATCACTCGAATATTTTCATCATGGACGAGATGTATCAGAATTACACTTCAGAACGCAACGATTCCAAACAAATACATTCTCCCATCATCTCTGATAACGTCTTGTATGATGCGGGCGAAACCGGGATAATGATTACTAATTACAATTATCCTGTAGGCGGCGTAATTGCAGGAAACTTAATCCACGATACTGCGGCAGGCGTTTATTTTGAAGCGCTTAACGAATGTTCAACGGAAATTGCGAATAACCTGATTTACAATGAGGAGCATGCCTGCGTTAATGTCGACGGCGCTTACCAGACCTCGATCTATCCCAATATCTGGAACAATACGTTTGCGTATTCTTACGACGGCGTATGGATCGAGGGAGAACCCCTGTCGCCGACGATAACAAACAATATAATCGTTTCCAATACAAACAGCGGCATATCGATCATCGAGGGTTTCAAGGCGGAAGAGGAAAAAGGTTCAGGCCAGAAAGACGCCTCAATCGATTACAATGACGTCTGGAACAACGGGGAAAATTACGTTTATTGCACGCCCGGTCCTAATGACATTTCCGCGGACCCGCTTTTTGCATCAGGACCTGACGGCGATTATTACCTGAGTCAGACTGCTGCTGGACAGAGCCAGGACAGTCCATGCCTGGATGCCGGCAGCGCTCCGGCTGATTCTCTCTCGATTCTGGGAACTTCCTTCGGAGAAATGACGACCAGGACCGATGAGGCGTTTGATTCTGGCACAGTGGACATGGGTTACCATTATGCTGTCGAAATGACTCCTACGCCGGTCCTTACTGGTACGCCGACAGAAACGCCCACAGATACGCCGACTGAAATACCTACAGATACGCCGACTGAAACGCCTACAGATACCCCTACTGAAACGCCTACCTTAACGTTTACGCCGGTTCCTACAGACACTCCGACCGGAATTCCCACCGCTACACAGACGAGTTCTCCTGTGTTTTCGCCAACCGTTACCCCGTCTCCGACCCAGACTTTCTCCCCCACTCAGATTCCTTCCGATACTCCAACTATGACCGAAACTCCCGTTTATTCTCCCACAGTTACGCTGACGCCTACGCAGCCTGTCATACCGGCATTGAACTCTTCAGGGATTACGATTCTGATTCTCGCCGCCGGTTTTATGCTTTTCATTTTCGGCTGGAAAAAGAATCATAACGAAATTATACAGTAATTTCTTTTTACCAGCGCCTGTCCACAAACTCGAATGCCGGTAAATATTCAGTTACTGGACAGGCGCTGATTAAATTGAAATAATCGGGACTGATCAAATGGGAAGTCCACTGTTTGCGAATAGCTTCTTTTCTTATCCGTGGTAATGCGCGCTGTCCGTTGTTGCGAACTCTTTGCAATCGTTACCGAAAAACGGCATATTTTAATCAGCGCTCAAAAATCCGTTAATCGAAAAATTTTCGATAAAACAGCCTTGTTTGACGGACGGTTCCAGGCTTCAAAAGGCGTTCAGAAACTATAAGTCTTTCCTAAAGCGCCAGAGAGACGCTTAGAGGATTGATGCCGAACCCGTTAGTCGGCAAAACTCCCAGGCAGCGGCGGAGCGATACGGACGGAAAGCGGCGCTGGACGGGAGGTCTAAACTGTGCTATGCCTCACATGAGAATCCTGAAGGGATTTTTAAGGAGCCGGACTTTTGTTTCTTAAGCCTGTTACAGATGTGAATTTCCTCGAGCAATACATGGATGCTTGTTCAACAGCCGGGAAATGCAGCAGGACAAAATTAAAAATTGCTATGGTTGCTGCATGCCCGTTTCCGACTTCTCAAGGTTCTCAAGTCCTGATCAGGCAACTGGCCGAGACTTTTCACGCCAGAGGGCATGAGGTGCATCTGGTGGTTTATCACTTGAGCGAACCGTTTTCGTTGCCGTGTCATTTCAGGATTCATCGCATACCCCGCGTTACAGCCTATTCGAAATTGCGCGCCGGGCCTTCATTTAAAAAACCGGTTCTCGACCTGGCCTTAACGATTAAATTGGCGAAAGTGATTCGGGAATTCGGGTTAAGCGTGATTTATGCGCATAACTATGAAGCCGCCCTGGCAGGGTTCCTGGTGAGGGAAAAGCTTAAGCTTCCGGTTCTTTATCACAGTCACAACGCAATGATTGATGAGTTGCATACTTACTTTAAATCTCCTTTTTTCCGATCACTGGCGTTGAAAACCGCCGGCGTTCTGGATCGGAACATTCCGCCCAGGGCTGACTTCTGTATCGTGCTTAATGACACGCTTTCTCATTATCTGCTGAAAAAAGGGGTCTCCAGGCACAGGCATTTAATGGTACCGCCGGGAACATTTCCTGAAGAGTTTTTAAGAACCAACCAGGAAGAAGTCCGTGAGAAATTCAGGTTAAAGGGCCGATCTGTTGTTATCTATACCGGCAACCTGGACCGGTACCAGAATCTGGAATTATTGTTCAACGCTTTTGAGATGGCGGTTAAAGATATCCCGGAGGCATTGCTGCTGCTGGTCAGTCATTCCAAACCGGGAGAATATCAAAAACGGGCCGATAGAATTAAGGCGCCGGATTCCGTCAGATTCATTGAAAGTCATTCCTTTGAAGAAGTCGGCGACCTGCTGGGCGCGGCCGATTTGACGGTCATTCCCAGGACTTCCTGGTCGGGTTATCCCATCAAGCTGCTGAACTACATGGCCGCAGGAAAGGCCGTTATCGCTTCTGAGGGTTCCGCCAAAGGCATTACGCACATGGAGAACGGATATGTAGTCGAAAACAGGGACGTGAAGGGTCTGGCTGGAGGTATAAGGTTCCTGTTGAAGAATCCGGAAATAAGAACGGAATTAGGAAGATCAGCGCTGGAATGGGTAGAAAAACACCACAACTGGGACCGTATAGTGCAGAACATTGAAGAAGTCTGTCAGGCTTTAATTTACGGCGCGTATTATCAGAGAAAATGATTTCGCATGCCGGCCGGCAGATGCTGCATGGCGGATACTCTCCGACAAAACTGTTACGATTTTCAATAATTTCGGCACAGCCCTGATCCTCTCTCCGATGTAAGGGCTATTGGGCAGTGATCAAATATCCTTGTTTCGAGGTTACAATTTTCGCATGCTGAAAATTGAAGGTCATTTATGAATTTTCTTGATGTTTAGATTGATTTATGATTACTCTAAAAGGCAGATTAGTCTCAGAATTCCAGAGACACCGGGTATCGCTGAGAACTTTGAGCATATAATCGATGAAAAATAAACAGGAGAGATAAAAAGTTTTAGACCGAGAGAAATGAAAAGGAGGATGAAATGGCTGATTTAACAGTTTCTTATATGGGTTGTGAGTTGAGTAATCCTATCATTGCGGGCGCGAGCGAACTCACGTCAGACATGGAAAATATCAGGAAGATAGAAAAGGCGGGCGCCGGCGCGCTGGTTATAAAATCTTTGTTTGAAGAACAGATACAATTAGAAAAGATGAAAATGGAGGAGGAGCTTCACCGGCACGACAATTATTATGCAGAGATGCTGACGGTGCATCCGGAAATAAAGCATTCGGGGGCTGACGAACATCTGATGTGGACGGAGAAGGCGAAAAAATCTGTAGGCATACCGGTATTCGGCAGTTTGAACTGCATAAACGAAGCGACCTGGGTGGATTATGCGAAAAAGATGGAGGAGACCGGCATAGACGGCTTGGAATTGAATTTTTACATGACGCCGACGGACATGGAAAAAGGTGCGACGGAGATAGAAGATTCTCAGATCAGGACCCTGGAAGCCGTGAAGAAGGCTGTATCGCTGCCGCTCAGCGTTAAATTAAGTCCGTTTTATACGAATCCCCAGAATTTTATTTCAAGGGCGGATAAAACGGGTATCGGCGGAATAGTGTTGTTCAACCGGTTATTTCAGCCGGAAATAGACCTGGAAAGCGAAAAAAACGTTTTTCCCTTTAATTTAAGCGCACCTGTAGATCAAAGGTTGCCGTTAAGATATGCCGGATTGTTGTTCGAAAACGTCGATGCCGACGTTTGCGCGAGCACGGGATTGTTCTCCGGGACTCATGCAGCGAAAATGATACTGGCCGGGGCATGTTGCGTACAGACGGTAAGCTCGCTTTATCGTCACGGAATTGAGCATATAGGGACGATGATAAAGCAGCTTGAGGATTGGATGAAAGGAAAGGGATATGGATCGCTGGCTGATTTCAGGGGCAAGATGAGCCGCAAGAATAATTCCGATCCCTGGGTTTACAAAAGATCGCAGTATGTCAGAATGCTGATGAAGGGCAATCCGTTAGTGTGACGTTGAAAATGCAGCCGGGGAGCGGACCGTGGCTGTCCCGGATAAAATGATGCCCTGTCGGGGATTTGGCGGACCCGATTGATCCGGCAGACATAGCGGACAAAACGTAAGAGTCGTAAAAGGCGTATTCAACGGCGCAGGGTTGCCGGTGTTATTGAAACTGGAGGATAATCCCGGCAACGCTGCATTTTTATACGGCAAACCGGTTCAAACGTATCCGATGTCCCGGCTTTGAACTTTGAATCGTCCAGACGCCCAAACCGTCGACAGTCCAACTGCCGACAACCTTGCCGTCGCCCTGGCTATGAACTTCAGAACTCTTGACAAGGCTGTCACAATCTATTGAAAAAGTTTGATTTTCTTGCATTTCAACTCGGCATAATAATTGTGAAGTTTTTAGCCCCCCTATATCCGGTGGAAGAGCGTTATTCGATTAATCAAAGGACCTGCGGGCGGTATCCGTACCAGGTTAAAGCGCTCATCTGATATAATTTCCACAGATTGTGATTTT
>CAZUFC010000044.1:43336-60035 GCA_964619725.1 uncultured bacterium
CAGGTTAAAGCGCTTATCTGATATAATTTCCACAGATTGTGATTTTCTTTTTATTGGGACTGATCAAACCGGGGTTACAATTCTTCCGAATTTCACATCATTTTGTTTCGATTTCGATTATGATCCCGATACCAACCCCGATTAATCAAACAAACTGTCACAAGACTTGAAAAAAGTGTAACCCCGGTTTGATCAGTCCCGAATTCTAAACTGACGCCGTATGTTTAGTCCCGAATTTTTTCTGTGAGTTCTGCGTTTATTAGCGGGAATCACGGCAGTGAAATTCCCAGTTCGTGGAAAATGAATGCGAAAGAGTCAGCGTAGTCTTCTATTCTTTTTGATATGGGGGCTGTCAGTCCGTGACCGGCCCTTCTTTGCAGTTTAAAGATTATCGGATATTTTGAGACGTTGGCTTGTTGCAGCTTTGCCGTCATTTTTTTCGCGTGCATGGTATCGACTCTCATATCCGAATCAGCCGTATCGATAAAAGTCGCTGGATAATGAGCGTTGGGAGTCACGTTATGATAAGGTGAATACTTTATCAGCCATTTGAAGTGTTCCGGGTTCTCGGGGTCGCCGTATTCGCCTATCCAGTATCGTGCAACGGAATACTTGTGATAGCGTAGCATGTCCAGCACAGGCACCGAGCAGATAACGACGCGGAACAACTCTGGTCTCTGCGTCATGGCTGCGCCCACCAGGAGCCCTCCGTTGCTGCCGCCCCTGGCCGCCAGTTTTTCGGGACGGGTATATTGATTTTCGATCAACCATTCTGCTGCGGCGATGTAGTCGTCGAATACGTTCTGCTTATTGCCCAGCATACCGGCTTTATGCCAGGATTCACCGTATTCGCTTCCGCCTCTCAGGTTCGGCACGGCGAAGACGCCGCCGATGTTCATCCAGAATAAATTGACTTCGTTGTAGGCCGGGGTCAGGCTGATGTTGAATCCGCCGTACCCGGTCAGGATGGCCGGATTCTCGCCGTCCAGTTCAATGTCCTTCCGGTGACCTAAGAACATCGATATCGGCGTGCCGTCCTTGGACGGATACCAGACTTGTTTCACTTCAAAAGATTCAGGATCGAATTTGGGGTCTCTTCTGAACAGCAGGGTCAGGCTCCAGTCGTTCATGTCGATGCGGTAGGCCGTGGGCGGAATGTGGAAAGACTGGAATCCGAAAAACGCTTCATCTCCGTCGGTCCGGCCGTTGAGCGAATGAATGGAGCCGAACTCGCCCGGGCTTATTTTCCTTAAAAATTTTCCGTCCAGCGTATACGCTTTCAAAACGGAACAGGCGTTTTCCAGGAAAGTTACGAAGAGTTTCGATCCTATAATGCTGAATCCCTTTATAATCGTTTTTTCATTTTCCGGAAGAATTTCCGTCCAAAATTCCGGGGAAAAATCGTTCCGGGTTAAGTCAATTCTTATGATCCTGTAATTCGGCGCATCAAGATTGGTCAACAAATATAAATCCTTATTGAATATTTCCCCCTGAAATACAGCATCTTCTCCTGTTATGACAGGTTTGAAGCTTTCATCCGAGTCTGTTTTTTTTACGAACACTTCCGATCTGTTTTCGGAGGGAATGAATATCAGTCCCAGTAAATATTCCCCTGTATTGGATTGTATGACTATTGGAATGTCGTTTTTCGCTATGCCTTCGCCGAAAATCAGTTCGTCGTCCTCCGGGTCGGTTCCCAGTTTATGATAATAAACTTTCTGGTAGTAATATTCATCTTGTTCGGGAACGGTCCCCGGTTTCGGATGTTTGGTGTAATAAAAACCGGAGTCGTCGGGGTCCCAGGATACGACGCTGTGTCGGGCGCCGGGAATAGTTTCATCCTCATATATGTGACCCGTATCGACGTTCATCAAATGCAGGTCGCTTTTCTCACTGCCTTTTTCGGATAAACCGAAAGCCAGGTATAAACCGGTCCTGGAAGCATACCACCAGTCGATGGATGTCGTTGAATCCTCGGTCAGAGGATTGGGATCGAATAGAACTCGTTCCCGGTCTTCCGTTTTTTTTCTCACCATCAACTGCGGCTGGTCCTGATCGGATCGCTGCATCATTCGAAAATAATAATCGCCTCTGGGTACAGGGACGCCCTCCCTCTCTTTTTTCAATAGTTCGGCGATGATGTTTTTCAATTCATTGCGTTGCTGAAATCGGGAAAGCGTCTGTTCCGTATAGGAATGCTGGCGTTCTATCCATTCTTCCACATTGGGGTCTCCGGCGTTTTCCAGCCACCGGTAAGGATCGACTATTTTTTCCCCGAAAAATTCCTCTTCCACAGGCTCAATTTTTGTTTCAGGAGGTATCGAAGCGCTGGTTTTTTCGTTGTTGTCCATTTTAGTAAACCCTTCCTTTCTTGTTTATCCCGCTAAAGAATAAACTTTGTCGAATTTACACAATGATCAGGCAGCGGTCAACATGCGGATGAGAGCTTCCGGATGGCGGAGGCTTTATGCATACTTTGGCCTGGGCGTCTGAAAACAGGAAAGCAATGATGCTCAATCATTAATAAACTGGAAATAAGCTCTGAAAACGTATATAGTCAATGAGGGGATTAACCTGCTGTTGTTATCGCAGCGGCATGATGTCCGCGTAAAACGGCTTGATGCCGTCAATTCTGAAATGCTGTGCCGTATTTGGAGATTAGATTATTAATGAAAGAGGATGAAAAGAGACAAAGCGAAGAAGGTTTGTCGGAAGAGGAACTTCAGGACATTTTAAAACCGCCGTCGCGACGCCCGGGACTGATCATTTTTCTCATAGTAATTTTTTTGTCAGCGGTCGCCGGAGGGGTATATTATTATCTGGAGTATGGCAAAGAGGATATTGAGATAGTCACGGAGGTTGCCGAAGAGGAGGAGATGCCGTCGCCTGGGAAGCCCGAGCAAAGAGGTCTGAGGGTTTTAATTGAATCGCAGCCGTCCGGGGCCAATGTTTTTTGCAGGGGAAAGAAGTTGGGTGTAACGCCGCTGAATGCGACATTTCAGAAGAACAGCGGCGGGTATTTATATTGTTTGAAAGAGGGATACAGTGTTGAGAGTATGAGGATGTCATCGTCGGCGCTGGATAGGGGAACTGTGAAGTTGAAGCTTGAGCGGTTAAAAGAGCGGCGGGGAATTCGAGACGATCAGGATTGGAGGATGTTTCGGGGAAACGGCAATAATGCTGGAAGCGCTCAGTTAACAATAAACGGTCGTTTGAAGCAGAAATGGGTGAAGGAGCTGGGCGGAGGCATGCTGGGAGCGGCGGCTGTGATGCGGGAAAAAATAATCGCCGGTTCCCGGTCGAATATTATTTCGGTTTTCGGAGCGGAAAATGGCGAACTGATATGGCAGGAAAGCGGAGGGACTGACGCTTCGCCTCTGGTGGACGGCAAGTATGTTTATATAGGAGCCAATGATACGAATTTATATGCTTATCAGCTAGAGAAGGGCAAAAAGAAGGGGGAAGTGAATTTTTCGTCTTACCTGCAGGCATCACCGGTAATTCAGGGAGAATATCTTTATCAGGTATCCTCAGACGGCGCTCTTTACGCTTTTACGCCAAAAGAACGGGTATTCGGCGGCATCGCTTTCAAAGAACGGTGGAAGTTTGATCCTGAAGGGACCAATCTGGATTGCACTCCATGCGTAAGTGAGGATTTCATTGCTGTCAATTCCCGGGACACGGCATTCGGGTTGGACGGAAAGGAGGGAAAGTTGCTTTGGAGCTTCAAGGGAAAGCCCGTCAATGTTTCTCAGGAGAACCTGCGAATACGGAGAGCGGAAGAAAGGTTTTTTAGCGCTTCGTGCACTGCGGATTCGGACAGGATATTTTTTCCGGCGCAAAGCGGGGTATTATATGCCCTTGAAAGGACCAGCGGTACAAAAATATGGGAATACGAAGGAAGGGGCAAAATCCATGCCGTCCCAGTAACGGCGGCGGGTTTAGTCATTGCTGTCTGGACTTCCGGCGATGCAGCGGCAATCGATGCGGAAGACGGACGTCTCGTGTGGAAAATAAACGTTAAATCACCCATCTATTCGTCTCCTTTGATGATTGGCGATGAGATGATTTTCGGCGCCGATAACGGCAATCTTTATCGCATGAATATTTTTTCAGCAGTAATCGTTGAAAAGGTCGATCTGGGAGCTCCCGTCAGGTCATCGCCTTCCGCTGCTCATGATCTTCTCGTCGTCGGAACGAATGACGGGTCATTGCATGTTTTTGATATTTCCTGACATTGCTGCATGAGATGGAGGTTTCAGGAAAATATTCGGTCAGAGTTGATAAATTACCTATTTTGTATCATGATGATCATTGAGGGAGGACATTATAATGATGGCTTTAATTGGAAAAATTAAAAAAAGCGATGGCTCTTCTACCGGATTGAACATTGCGATTCTTTTGGTTCTGATCATAATCGTACTATTAGCGTGGAAAATCGGCTCGCCTCTCGTCAAAAGCATGATTATGGCGACGCACGTTGAGAAATTAGCGAATTATGACACGGAAAACAGGTTGCGTCCTTTGCCGGAGTATGAGGTGCGCCAGTCCATAATAACGAAGGGGAAGGGTATGGGTATTCCTTTGAATGACGAAAACATTGAAGTCAATATAAACGAAAGGATCATGAAGATAATCGTGAAATACAAGGCGGCGGTAAACCTTTTTTTATTTCAATTTGATTGGCCTTTTGTTATAGAAAAAGAGACGGAAAGATTCGTCGATAGGAGGCTGCGTTAAATGAATAAAAATAAAAGAAAAGGCTTCACTCTGATTGAGATCATTGTGGTCATAGCATGTATAGCGTTATTAGCCGGCATCCTGGCGCCTCTGGTATTTAAGAATATTGAGGATGCGCGAATAGCGAAAGCGAGGTCGGACATCAAAGCTATTGCAGCCGGAATGACGCAATTTTATTCTGATGTGGGAAGCTGGCCCACCTGGAATGATTCGGGAGTAGCGGACACCATTTATCTGCTTTTTACCACTTCGGACGGCGTAACGCTGGACAATCCGCCGGGGGCTTATGTGCCGGCGGAGAATCAAAGGGACCCGATGGCGGATCATTTGATAAACAACAACCAGAATTATCCTGACTGGGATGCTGACGCGGGATTCGGCTGGAACGGTTCATATCTTGATTTCGACGGATTGGACCCCTGGGGGAACAGTTATCTGATAAGCGTAGTAGGATTTTTCGAGGAGGAAAACGATCCGCAGACAGATTTTACAGAGGTGTGGATTCTGTCCGCTGGCCCGGATGGGACCATGCAGACGTATGCCGATGAATCAGTCATTTCCGGAGACGATATAGGCATACGCATTAAGTGACGGGAATCCCGAAACAAATTGGCGGCGCCGGTCATATTTTTTACATGCGCAGGGTTGAAAGGGGCGCGTGCTGGGGGATTTTTTCTCAGTCTGACGATGTTAAAGTGCGATGCGCCGATTATGTTTTATTCTCCGGAGCTTTTTTTCAGGGGGATAAGCAGGAGCGGAGGAGTAAGTTGAGACACTATGGTGATCGAGGGTATAAGCTGCCGGGTGAAGGTATTAAGAATGAGTAAAAGAAGTCTTGGTCAGATGCTGTTGAATGACGGAGTCATTTCCGGCGATCAGCTTGATATTGCTTTGAAAGAGCAGAAAAAGACGGGCGAACCGCTGGGAGAAGTTCTAATACGGCTGGGATTTGCGGGCGAGGAAGCTGTGGGTGAGAAGCTGGCGATTCAGGCTGATGTGGAATTTATTCGTCTGACGGACCGACGTATCGACCCTGAAGTCGCGTCATTAGTGCCGGAATCTTTAGCCAGGCGTTTTCGGCTTGTTCCCGTGGCGAAAACAGATGAAGCCTTGACCGTAGCCATGGCGGATGTTTTCGATATAAAGGCCGTCGATCAGTTGACCCAGGAAGTCGGAATGAGCATACAGGCAGCCGCTGCATCGGAGACGGACATAGAGAAATGTCTGGAAAGGATTTATGCAGAAGATGAGTTTGACGAACTGAAGGGTATTGAAACCGGGGGGAAGGAACCGAGGGCGAGGGAGACGGAAGAGGGGCCTATTGTAAGATTGGTGAATCGTCTGATTCATGAGGGATTGCAGCGGAGAGCGACGGATATTCATCTGGAGCCGGAAGAAAAGACGGTACGCACCCGTTACAGGCAGGACGGCATTTTGACGGCTGGTCCGACTTTGCCCAAGGAACAGCAGGCAGCCCTGATCAACCGCATCAAAATAATGTCCCGAATGAACATTTCCGAAAGCAGGCTTCCTCAGGACGGCCGCATCGATTTCAAGCTGGGCGCCAAGGAAACAGATATCCGCGTTTCGTCCTTTCCCACTATGTTCGGAGAGACGATAGTGATGAGGCTTTTAGACAGGTCACATTTGGTATTGGGATTGGACAGGCTGGGATTGAATCCCGGGATTCTTGGCCGTTACCGGAAGCACATAAAAAGGGCCAACGGCATCATTTTAGTGACTGGACCTACGGGAGCCGGCAAGACGACGACGTTGTATTCAACGCTTCTGGAGATAAATTCTCTGGAGAAAAAAATAGTAACGATAGAAGACCCTATCGAATACCATTTTCCGATGATCCGGCAATCCCAGGTCAATCCCAAGGCAGGATGGACTTTCGCCGCAGGATTACGTTCTATTTTCCGTCAGGACCCGGACATCATTTTCGTAGGAGAAATACGCGATTACGAAACGGTCGAAATGGCGATCAGGTCTTCATTAACAGGCCATCTCGTTTTCAGTACCCTGCACACCAATGATGCGCCCGGCGCAGTTACTCGATTGCTCGACATGGGAGTGGAACCTTATTTGCTCTCTTCCACCTTGAGCGCCGTAATGGCTCAAAGACTCGTAAGAACGCTCTGTCCCAAGTGCAAACGAGCAGCAGACGTTTCGGTTATTCTGAGGGAAGAACTTGCTGCGAATGGAATCGAACGAATCCCGGATAAAATTTACGGAGCGGCGGGATGCGAAGAGTGCATGAATACCGGTTACAAAGGCCGGATGGGTATTTTTGAACTGCTGGAGGTCTCAAAAACTGTCGGTTCGCTTATAAATAAATCAGCTCCCGCTGACGTCATTCGCGATAATGCCCGTGAGGAGGGTATGCGGACCATGTATCAGGACGGGTTGCTGAAAATCGTGCAAGGTTTGACGACTCTCGACGAAGTATTAAGGGTGACGAGTCAGTGAGTCCGGCGGAGAACAGAGACGTTTTTCCGATTAATCCTGATTCGTTGCAAATGAACATAAACAGGTTGTTTTAAGATATAAGTTTATGGCTGTTTACAGTTATACGGCGAAAGATCAAAACGGTCAAACCGTCAAAGGCGTTTTAAACGCCGATGATATGGACCATCTTTATCACCAGTTGTCGCAGAAGGGCGCCTTCCTGATCAAAGCCAGACCCAGAACCAGACTCTCCGATATAACGTTTGAGCGCATAACCAGAAAAGATTTAATCAGCTTTACCGTCCATCTTTCGACCATTTTTTCAGCATCAATCCCCCTGGACGTGGGATTAAAGGACGTGGCGGATCAAACGGAGAAGGAGAAGTTCAGGCGCATTATTGAAGATGTGGCGAAGAACGTGAGTGAAGGAGCGGCGTTGTCGGACGCGTTGAACAAGCATCCGAGAGTATTTTCCGAGCTTTACGTCAACATGATTGCGGCGGGTGAGGCGGGCGGCAATGTGGAAGAGGTGTTGAACGATCTGATCGATTTCATAGGATGGCAGGATGATTTGGCTGCGGACGTTAAGCAGGCTTTGGTTTACCCTCTGGTCATATTAGGCGCAGGCATATTATTGATCTTTTTTCTGCTGGCTTTCGTGCTGCCCAGGTTCCTTTTCGTTTTTCAGAAGGCAAAAGTCGTTTTGCCGTTGCCGACGCGTATACTGTTGTTCGTAAGTTCCTTTTTTGCTGAATACTGGCTGTTTATTGCGGCGGGCATGATAAGCGCGTTTTTTCTTTTTCGTTTCGTCATGTCGACGGAAAGGGGACGGTATTTCATCGACAGCGTTAAATTGAAATTACCCGTTTTCGGTTCCCTCATCCGCAAGATAGCCTTGTCCCGATTTTCCCATTACATGGGAACGTTGTTGAAAGCCGGGCTGGATATTATCGAAACGTTGTGGGTGGCGGAGCGCGTGATTGGGAATTCCGTCCTGGCCCGGATTATCCGTAATGCTCTTGTGCGCGTCAAGGAAGGCGAATCATTGTCTTATTGCCTGGAGCAAAGCGGTGAATTCCCGCCGCTTATCATAAGGATGCTGGCGATCGGGGAGAAGACGAGCAGCCTGGAAATGACCCTTGAAAAGGTCAGCAAACATTACGACAAGGAAGTCCCCTATACCATAAAAAAGATATTTTCCTTGCTGGAGCCGCTGCTGATTATTTTCCTGGGCTTGATCGTCGTGGGTATTGCCTTATCCATGTTTCTGCCTATGTATCAGATGATCAGGCTTATGTCTTTAAGCTGAAGAGGGGGAGATGGACAAATATGAAAAACCTGATGCCGAAAAACAGAGTGACGAAACGTCATAAGGGTTTTACCATTATTGAAGTAGTCGTCGTTACTGCGTTGATTGGCTTGCTGGCCGCGATAATAATCCCTGTTCTCCATAATCAGCTTACGATTGCTCGCGAAAGAGTCTGCCGGACAAAAATGGACCAGATAAGGCAAGCTCTTTTAAGATATGCTCAAGATGTCGGATTCCGGCCCGCAGCTCCGGGCGCTCCCACGTCCGATGAAATAGCCCTGGGAGCTTTTCCGCCTGCTGAAGCCGCTGCGGCCCCATTTTCTGCTATTTTGCCTGAATTGCTGGTTTCAAAACCCGCAGACTCGGAAATCCCGGATTGGGACCCGGCTAAAGAAGAAGGGTGGAACGGCCCTTATATTGACCCTGGACTGACTCTTGAAATCGACGCAGACGGCGACGGCGTGCTCGATCAGACCGGCGAATGGAGAGTTGACCCGTGGAACAGATATTTCATTTATTTCAATTTGGTGCTTTCCGATCCTTATGTAAGACGCCTGGTAGGAATTTACAGCGTCGGGCCGGACCGCCTCTATGAAACTGCAGACGATCTGTACGTCAAGGTTTATGAGGGTGAAGTTTTTTAAAACAGCATCTCAGCCGATTGTATTGATGAAGCTCTCATCAATCGATTTTCGCGCTTAAACGAAAAAGGAGAATAATGAAACAAAAATTCATGATATACGGTCGCGTTCGACTGGAGCGTTCGACAGAAAAGCTTGATAATGAGCAGGTCCGTCCGCTTCGAAACCTGTCGCGTTGCGGAAGGCTGTCGTTTTGGAGGAAGGAGAATGAGGTCGCTCATGCGGGAATTTAATACGAAAAAAGAAATGTTTTGCAAGCATTTTTTTATATTCGCGGTTTGTGCAGCGTTCGCTGTGCTGTGGGCCGGTTGCAGCGGGGAGGCCGAGAAGCGGAAGAGTCCGGCGTCGGTTTTGTTCATAACCGTCGATACGTTGAGAAGCGACGGGTTGGCGGGATACGGCGACCGGGATCAATATACTCCTAATATAGACGCGCTTATGAAAAACGGGAGCTCCTTTTTCAACGCAAACGTTCACGTTCCCATTACGAATCCCAGTCATGCCTCAATGATGACGGGTCTTTATCCTGCCCAGCACGGCGCCGTGACTTTCGCGAGAAAAATAAAAAAAGAGGTCGTTACGCTCGCCGAGATATTCAAAAAACAGAATTACCAAACGGCGGCATTCGTGAGCGGTTTTTCTCTTGTTCGATGGGTAAGCGGATTGGAGAAGGGATTCGAGGTTTATGACGATGAATGGGGACGAGACATGAATGCAACGGAGAGACCTGCAGATGAAACGACTGACGCCGCATTGCAATGGCTGGAAGATAGAAAGTCCGCTCCTTTTTTTCTCTGGGTTCATTATTTTGATCCCCACAAGCCGTACGAACCTCCGCCGCTCATGGGAAGAATACATTGGCCGGAATATGACCCGAAAATGGGCGACGAGCCCGGTTCCATGCGTCTCAAATCTGAAAACGAAACGAAAAAAATGGAATTATTGAAACAGCCTGAAACGGACTCGCCGCCTTCCCCCTTGCGGCTGCAAAAAGCTGTCGAAACCAATGCAAATAATACCGTCAATCCTCGATCCGAAGCGCCTGATGACCTGCAGGAAAAAATCGCGCTTTACAAGGGTGAAATCGTTTTTACCGATCATCACATTGGAAGGCTCATTCGATTCCTGCATAGAAACGGCATTGAAGACAGGGTCCTGGTCGTTCTCACATCGGACCACGGTGAGAGCTTTGAACACGGTTACTACTTCAGACATATGGACAGAGTGTATGAAACTCTCATGAATGTCCCTCTGATATTTTACGGACCCGGCATACAGCGGGACAGATGTCTGTTTAATCCCGTGGAGGCGGTAGATATCGCTCCTACTGTCCTTGAATTGACCGAAACATTCCCTTTGCCTGAATTTAAAGGCATTTCCTTGAAAAAATTGCTGACCGGTTCACGAGAAGATTCTCCTCTGCCTGAAAAACAGGTTATCGGACAAACTCCGGGTAGAGAAGGAGAGCTTTCCTGGGGACCTATGGATTACGTCAAATATGATAACTGGAAATTGATCCGAAAGTTGAATCAGAAATCATTAGAGCTGTATGATCTGCAATCCGATCCGGCCGAAATGAATAATCTGGCGAAGACAAAAAACGAAAAAACGCGTGAATTGCTGAATATCCTTGATATCAGAACCGACGACCTCAGAAAAAACGAAAAACAGGAGGAAGAATCTGTTCTTTCGGATCACGACGAAGAAAAATTCCGGGCGCTGGGTTATATTCAATGAATTATCTCAGAGAAATCAGTGAATATTTTATTGAAAAAAGATGCGGAGCCCTGCAGGTTTCTCACATGGACCTGATGACCATTATGAAATGGCAGAATGACGGCGTACCGGTAAAAATAGCCAAAAAAGCCATTGATGAGACCTTTGAAAGTTTGAAAGGCGTCGACGGAAGGCCGGTTAAAAGGATCACAAGAATCTCCTATTGCAATAAACGACTGAAGAAACTGATTCGGGATTACAGGACTAAAATTTCCCGACCGCCGCAGCAGGAGGCTGATGCGAATGAGGAAAAATCAATAAAGGAATTACTGGGAGAAACAGTAAAAAAACGTTTGCCGAATTATGAGAAAGAAATATTGGAAAGCTTTCGGAAAGGTCCCCTGGGTCAGAAAAGAAAAGCATGTCAGGTGGAAGAAACGGTCCGTTCAGGTTTTCTCGAGATTGTTCAAAAGGAGGAACGAACCGGATACGACTCGCTTGATGATTTTCAGAATGATCTTCGGCGTCTCGACGGAAAAGTAGATCAAATCCTGGTGAAAATACTCGACCAGGAAGAACTCAATAATATACGAAGAAAAACAGAAACAGGGCTGGCGCCGTTTGCTGCAAAAATGTCAAAAAAACAATACGACAAAACCTTCCAGGTCCAATTTTCCGCTAAACTGCGCGAAGTTTGCCGGTTGAGGAGATTGAGCTTGTATGATATTTTATAAAGCTGGGGGAAATCATGAATGAGTGTCCACAATGCTACGGACAAGGCTGGATCGTTAAAACGATAAACGGACGAAAATTTTCCGTTCGATGCGATTGTTGGGCTGAGAGAAGAAAAATAGAACTTCTCCAGAATTCCAAAATCCCCGAACGTTACTCGGAGTGTCTTCTGGAGAATTTCGTCGAGATGAACGCTAACCTGATAAAGATAAAAGGCATGGTAGACGAATTTATTGAAACTTTTCCCTCAAACGGCAGGGGATTACTGATCATGGGGCCTCCCGGCGTCGGCAAAACTCATCTGTCCGTCGGTATTCTTAAAAAACTGGTGGAGACCAAAGGCGTCAGCGTACTGTTTTATGACTTCCGGGAACTGCTTCAGGATTTGAAAAATACTTTTGACGAAAGAAGCAGAGTCCATGAGTCGGATATTCATTCCCATCTTCGCCATACCGACGTATTGCTGCTTGATGAACTGGGGAGTCAGAAACTGACTGAGTGGACCCTGGACATACTGATGTCGATTATTAACTACAGATACAACAACGCAAAAACCGTCATCATAACAACGAATTATCTGGACGTTGCGGTGAAAAATGAAGAAACTCTCGAAGAGAGAATAGGATCGAGACTGCGTTCGCGGCTGCATGAGATGTGCATGAAACTGGAGATAAGTGCGCATGATTATCGTTTGAAGAAACAGGATTTTCGCGATCGTTTAAGAAGCGGATAACAAGCAAAATTTAAAATGGAAAAGGAGAAGAAAGGTGAAAAGATTAAAGTATTTGATTCAATTTATCGTGTTCGTTTTACTGACAATATTTGCCGTAGCTAACAGTCATAAGACGCAGGTTTATTACTGGGACCAGAAACCGATTATCGGAGAGCCTATGACGACGATAGAAGAAACGGACATAGGCGAAGAAACGGAAATTACGCAAAGCGGCATACCCGTTTTTCTTCTCGTTTTTATAGCTTTTGGCGCTGGATGGGTCATTTCTTGGCTTTATGATTTTACCCGCATCAAAGGCATAAAAAAAGATTTGAAAAAGACGCGCAAGCAACTGCGTAAGAAGGATACGGAAATGGAAACCATTCAGCAGGAGCTGAAGGAAGCGCAGGGACCGGAAATGCCGCAGGAGACTGAAGAAGGGGCTTCGGAACAGGATCAGGACGAGGAGCAGTAGAATACGGAATAATGAAGGATAAGAAGCAGAAGGTGTCTGAGGACAACGATTCGTTTCCGTATTTCACATCCCCGAAAAAAAGAAGGGGTTGCGCCGGCGCGCTTGTCTCCATGTCGCTCATTTTATCCATTGCCGTTATTTTCCTGATACTCAAGGGAAGAAGGGTCCGCGAAGATTTTATCGGCTGGTATGCTGATTTTGTCGTCAGTTCCATGAAAATCGAAGACGAAGAGGAAAGAGCCGAATTCCGGAGTAAGTTGGAAATTTTAATGAGCCGGAGAATGTCGCAAGAGATATTGGACCGGCAGTTTGACGAGTTTTGGATAAAATATGACCAGGCTATGGAAGATAAGGAGATTTCAAAAGAAGAGACAGAAGAATTGATTGCTGCCCTCGACAGTCTGGTTCATGGGCCGGCGTCGGGCCGGGAAGCGGAACATACTGACGATTTTATCCGGGAAAGGGATTGACTTTTCAAATCAGATTCTCTCCGTGAAACATTCTCATCAAACTCATTTTAATGAAAATCCTCGACAGATATATTTTTAAAGAGCTTGTCGTTCCCTTCTTCCTGGGACTCTTTGTATTTACGTTCGTCCTTCTGACTAACGCCATCGTGAAATTGATGGACTTGTTAATCGGAAAGGGAATCGGATTCAGCAAAGTAATGTGGTTTTTATTCCTCAGCGTGCCGCATCTGCTTGTTTTGACCATTCCCATGTCGGTTCTTTTAGCGGTTTTGACGGCATTCGGGCGGTTGTCGGAAGACTCAGAATTGACGGCGTTCAAGTCAAGCGGGATAAGTTTATACAGGATGTCGCGTGCCGTCATTCCATTCGCTTTGATAACCTGGATAATGACTTCCGTCCTATTCATCAAAATGATTCCCTGGTCTAATCTTGCGCTGAAGCAGTTGAGATTCGACATAGTCAGGACCAGAGCGAACATCGGCATAAAACCTCACGTTTTCAACACCGATTTTGATGAGCTGGTGATTTACGTTAAGAGGATGCTGCCGCGTTCCGATCAGATGGATGGCGTTTTTATTTCAAGCGAACTGGATCGTGATGAATCCCAGGTCATTGTGGCTGAAAACGGATTCAAAATTCCACTGCAGGATCAAAACAAGGTGATACTGAGATTGAACGAAGGATGCATATACGGCATTCCTAAACAAAGCTCGGAAAAGTTTTCGATTAATCCTTTCTCCGTGTACGATATTTCGCTGGATATGGAAATCCTGAAAGATGTTTCCGTTTCCAAGGGCGACAGGGAAATGACCATTGCCGAGCTTTTGGAAAAAGTGAAACAGCGGCGGGAAGCGGACAGAACCGCGGAACGATATTGGGTGGAAATACATAAAAAATTTTCCATACCCTTCGCATGCCTGGTATTCGTTATTATCGGAGTTCCTCTGGGCATTACTTCCCCTCGCGGCGGTTCAAAGTCCGTCGGTTTCGTCATCAGCCTTGGATTGATAATCGTTTATTATATATTTCTGGCAGGCGGAGAAGGCCTGGGTGACGAAGGAAAGATACCTCCCTGGGCGGCTATGTGGGCGCCGAATTTTACTTTGGGCATTATCGGACTCTATCTGTTCATCAAGGTTGCCCGGGAAGCGCCTTTTAAATTCACACGGTACGTTTTAGATCGTCTTGAACCTCTTTTCAGCAGGATTCGAAGAATTATCAATCGGTGGAGAGGACTAAACCGGCGTCGAAATGCGGCTGATGCCCCTCAATTAATGCAAAATCGCAGATTCATGCCTGAGTTCAAATTCATGAGGATACTCGACCGGTATGTTGCGATTGAGTTCCTCAAAATATTTTTCTTCGTTTTTATCGCCTTGCTGGCCGTCAGCGCCGTTATTCACACTTTTGAAAAAATAGACGATATTGTAGAAGAAGGCGCAGGTTTCGTTGATGGAGCTCTGGCCATACTGTTTCGACTGCCGTTCTTCGCTTTTATTTCCATTCACTATTCGCTCCTCGTGGCGACTCTGCTGACCATCGGAAGTTTAGCCAAAAGATCAGAAATTACAGCCATGATGGCGGGAGGCATCAGTTACATCAGAATTGCCATGCCCATCCTCGTCCTATCTTTCCTGATCAGCGGCTGTTCCTGGTTCCTTAACGAAAAAATAATACCCATTACAAACAGAAAAATGGAAGAACAATGGTCTGAAATTGAAAAAAGACCTACCAGTCCTTTCGTTTTCGGCCGAAGATGGTTCAAGGGCGAAAAAGGGCATATTTACTTTTATCGTTCCTACAACACACAGCAGAAGGTCATCAACGGTTTTTCATTATACCGCATCGACGAAGATAATGTTCTTAGGGAATGGAAAGATATTCAAAGACTGATATGGAAAGACGATGAATGGCATTTCTACAAAGCGCGATTTCTGAAGCTCGATGAAAATTTTAATCTGATCTCAGATGAAACCGTGATGAACGGTACGCTCGATTTGAAACAAAAACCGGAAGATTTCATGAAGGAAGTTAAGGAATCAGAACAGATGAACAGGGAAGAGCTGGCTGATTACATTGCGGGACTCAAGAAAAGCGGCATGAGCGGCATAGACGTGACTCCCTACATAGTGGATTACCAGACGAAACTCTCTCTGCCGTTGCTGGGCTTCATCATGACTTTGCTGGGCATTCCCCTGGCTTATCAAAAACCAAGATCAGGGGGACTCATGGGCGTCGGTATAAGCATACTCATCGGCGCCGTATATTTCGTCCTGTTCCAGGTGGCGGTCGAATTGGGCCATGCCGGCATCCTCCCGCCGCTCTTCAGCGCCTGGATCGCAAACCTGCTCTTCGCTTTCATCGGCATTTATATGGCTGCATCGCTTAATAAATAAAGGAAAATTCACAGGCCCGGAATGTCGAGAAAAAATGTTTAAAACAAGGAGTTCATAATTAAAGGCAAAGCTTTCACCGCTCCCAAAAAAAGAAAATTTGCTAATATCGGCGCGCTTCTGTTCTGGACGGTTTACCTCATATTCTGGATAGAAACGACTGCAGAACAGCAAAACATATTCCACCCCTGGTTCATATTCTGGATCGCCTTGGGATTGCTGGGCCTGGCATACAACATTAATCGCTTCATCAGTTACAGAAATCCGATCATTACAGTACATGAAAACGCGGTTCGCATTCATTCAATCCTCTTTCAATATAAAAATATTCCCTGGGAGAACATCGACAGCTTCCATCTGAAGGGCGGCTGGACCAGGACAAACCTTTTTTTCTATTACCTCCCCGAAAAAACGGCCCGAAAACGCCGCACAATGGTGTTATGGGCTTCGGAGATTGAAAATTTCGATGAACTTCTGAACATATTCCGTGAAAAAGTGCGGGAAGAGCAGCCGGGAAACAGGGGAAGAGTTGAAATGGACGCTTGTGGTGAAGAGGCCGTAGCGACGAAAGCGATGAAAGGGACGAAAGGGACCAAAGGGACCTAAGGGACCTAAGGGACAAAGGGACATAAAGGGCGTTACGGACTTTTGGGACTGATCAAGCCGGGGTAACATTTTTTCAAAACGTTATTACAGTTTTTTTTTCGATATAGGGGTCGGCAAAATCGCAATCGTAACAATATGATGGGATATTCGGAAGAAATGTAACCTCAAAAGACCCATTTTTGATCAACGCCGGATTTTTTATCGAGTAGCTTCAGGATTACATGATGACATTGAGGAGAGACGCTGCCTTTTATAATGAGGGAAGATGGAATCCGGGCGGTAGAAATTTCACTTTGTTTGTAAGGTGCAAAAATATAGTGTAATTTCACATCTCCTGACATTGACTGATAAAAAATTGTGAAATGTTTGACGAAAAAAACTTTAGACGTTCGAAAAAACTCTTGTAAAACAAAGTCCCCCCGCCTGCGGGTCCGTTGATTAATCGAATATGGAA
>CAZUFC010000045.1:0-59486 GCA_964619725.1 uncultured bacterium
CACATCGACGGGGAGGTTTGGCACCTCGATGTCGGCTCATCGCATCCTGGGGCTGGAGAAGGTCCCAAGGGTTCGGCTGTTCGCCGATTAAAGCGGTACGCGAGCTGGGTTTAGAACGTCGTGAGACAGTTCGGTCCCTATCTGCCGTGGGCGTTGGAGATTTGAGGGGGGCTGCCCGTAGTACGAGAGGACCCGGGTGGACGAACCTCTAGTGTGCCGGTTGTCCCGCCAGGGGCATTGCCGGGTAGCTACGTTCGGTCGGGATAAGCGCTGAAAGCATCTAAGTGCGAAGCCCACCCCAAGACTAGATCTCCCTCATCTTTGGATGACTAAAGGCGCCTCGAAGACGACGAGGTTGATAGGCCGGAAGTGTAAAGGCAGCAATGTCTATGGATCGATATAGCGGTTCACCGCCGTATCGATTCGAGCTTACCGGTACTAATCCGCCGTGAGGCTTGACCATTACTTTTTTAAGACTCGGCTTTTCGCGTTTCCTGAAAATATTTTATGTTTCCCGGTAGCTAGGCGGAGGGGCCACACTCGTTCCCATTCCGAACACGATCGTTAAGCCCTCCAGCGCCGATGGTACTGCAGGCTTGCCTGTGGGAGAGTAGGTCGCTGCCGGGTTTATTTTTGTACGTCGCTTTTTATAATCACTACGGAATATTGAATCAAAACGGGCGATGATCAAAATACATGTTTCATGGAAACATGTTCAATCATCGCACGTTATTGGTCGATGATCGGTCATGTGTTCCAGGGAACGAAAATAAAGGGGCTTCCAAAGATAGGAAGTCATCTTGGAATCACAGGACCGGTGCAGGAAAAGACAACTCTCTGCAGGATCAGGCATCAAAGTTCATACGGACGGTTGCGACTCAATCGTGATGGTGATGATGTCTTTCCTGACTCTTTTTTTCCTGATGCCCGGACTTTTCGGCGAAATATTCTTTTTCGAACATTTCCAGGACGGTTTTCAATTTATCGATATTGGATAAATCCGTGGATTGCTTTGTTTTCATGGCATAAACGAGCATTTCATGAAGCGCCGTAACCTGATTGAGATAATGCTGATAAGCCTGTTCGTCGGTTTTATCCGTAAGTTTTATGCGCTGAGTCAGAAAATATTGTGTGACGATTTCCTGAAAGTAATCTGCGTGTTTTTCTTTGTTCATAATCCAGCGCACGAGCTGATTATAGTTGATCTTTTCTTCCTTGGAGAGTTGGCGGATCATATTGATCGATTTTTCAATGGTTGCGATGTGTTCGGAAAGCATATCGATTCGCATGGCGTCATCGTAAATACCGCAAGGGATTTCGCAATGAGCGAAAGCTGCGCCGGCAAGAACGGCCGTTAAAATCAGAAAAGCGATTGAATTCGTAAGTTTTTTCATTTTTAAACTCCTTTGTTGTTTGAGAATTTTTTTTGATAAAACGATGATACTTTGTCGCGTCATCAGTAAGTCTAAACAGGGATATAATAGCCGCCGGGATAAAATTTGTCCATAAATCATTCTTTTATTCGCTATTGCAGAAGGTTTTAAAAAAGTCAGCAAAACAGTCCGGCATTTTGATCATCGCCAGTTTTTTATTGATTTTAGAATGGAAAAAAATATATTATAAAATCCGGCGGAATAAATTTGAAAAGAAACCGTCATAATAAAAATCTTAAGAAAGGAAATGGTATGATCCTGGAGAGTTTAACAGTAGGAGCTGTCAGCACTAATTGCTATATTGCAGGTTGCTCTGCATCGAAAAAGGGCGTGATAATCGATCCGGGCGACAATGCGGGCCTGATCATAGAAATCGTGAACGGGCTGGGACTTGAAATTATTTATATATTGAATACTCACGGACACTTCGATCATGTGCTGGCGAACGGTGAGATAAAAGAAGCCCTCGGCGCTGACCTGGCCATCCATCCTGCGGATGCAGGCATTATGATGTCGGGAGGAGGCGCTGCATTTTTTGGAATGGATACAGCGGATAATCCGGCTCCGGATATTGAACTGAGCGATGGTCAGGAGCTGTATGCAGGCGAATTGTGCTTGCGTGTTCTTCATACTCCGGGCCACTCGCCGGGCAGCGTCAGTTTTTATGAGTCTAATGAGGGAATCGTTTTTGACGGAGATTTATTATTCGCCGGGGGAATCGGAAGGACCGATCTGCCCGGAGGAAGTCAGCCGAGATTATTCGATTCAATTTACGATAAGATACTTACATTGCCGGATGAAACGAGGATTCTGCCGGGTCACGGACCGGAAACGACGGTGAGCGCCGAAAAAAGAATGAATCCGTTTTTGATTAAACGTATGTAAATTGAAGTCGAAGGCGAAGAAAACAATAAAGCAAAAGGTAAGCTTCAAGAAGGGATTGCTGATATCCTCTGGCTCCGGATTTTTGTTTATTTTATTGCTGATCGGAGTAGAAATAGTATTCAGAATTCTGCGAGGCGTTCCTGATGCGGGCAATGTCCCGGTCTTTTTTCCCTGGTTGAAGACCGGCCAGATAGCCCGTTTCGTCGAGTTGCATCATTGGGAGCTAATTCCGGATTCGTATGCCGTTACTTTGAATGATGTTGTATACCGGATAAACTCAAAGGGATATCGGGGCCCGGATTTTTCCAAAAAAAGGCCGAAATACGTGTATCGTATATTAGCTGCCGGCGATTCCTGTTATTTCGGATGGGAAATGCCTGAATCATCATCTTTTCCCGCCGTACTCAGGAAAAATTTCCATACGGAACAGTACCGCAGAAAAATAGAAGTCATTAACGCCGGCGTGCCAGGTCGCACGGCTTATCAGGGTTTGATCGCATTAAAGAAACGCTGGCTGGACCTGGACCCTCAAATGATTATATTCGGTTTCGGCTTTAACGACGCTAAAACCATACTGGAAGGTTCTTTTCCGGATTGGATTTACCACAAAAAATCGCAAAACCGGCAATATCGAATCAATTTAATAGCCTCACGCAGCGCCTTGATCAGTTATTTTAGGAGTTTCAGTCTTAAAAAGAAGCTGAGTAATCGGGTGAAAAGAGCTTATGAAAAGATGAATGCTGAAAATAAACGAATGGCCCGTTCAATGAAGAATAAAACGGCAGAAAAGTCTTTTGCGGCTGGAGCCAGGGGAGTAGCCGATGAAATTATGCTGAAGGATTTGAACCTGAATAAGCGAACAAATCCAGACGATTATGCGTTTGAAGGTGAAAAAGGTGAGCTTATCCGTGAAGCCGAAGTATTGAAGAATGAAGTTGCTCGCGTTTCGACGAAGAAATACAGGGAATGTATGCTGGAGTTCGTGAGAATCTGCAGGGAAAACGAAATCATTCCCGTATTTTTACCCATTTCAGTCAAGGAAGAGTATTTAAGAATAATGAGGGAGGCGGCCCGAAACACGAATACGACGTATATCGATACGGAAAAAATTCTATGGAAAGTATGCTGCGAAATATTGAAAAGGCATGAAAAGCCTCAGCCGCTATTCAAAAATTACAGGGATAATTGCCGTGACGTAATATATATGGACGATTGTCATCCGACCAGGTTGGGCAATTGGATCATAGCCCGTAAAGCTTATGCCGTCGTGTCGGAACTGGTTACAGAGGATATCCGGAGAAGGTATATTTCAGAAACCGATACGGGTACGGCTTATAAGCAGCGTAAGACCGTGGAATCCTTTTGAATGGGGTATTAAGAGACAATAACGGCAGGTTTTTGTACTCCGGCGTTTTAGTTTCACGATTCCTGTTTTTCGTTACTTTTCTCAACGGTCGGTATGCGATATACGGTCATGAATTGGTCATCCATGCAGGGTAATCCCAGGTAATACTGAAATAGGGAACTGAAATAATAGTACTGTTTCGGTGTCAGTCTTTCTTTGTACAGGATGATGTAGCGGACGTTGATCTGCTGTAGCTCTTTGAGCGTCAATCCCAGCATATCCTGACCCAGGCGGTTTTTTATTTCTTCATCGGATAGGATTCTGGCTTCTCCGAATTCAAAATCAAAATTTTGAGGTAACGGATAATTTTTGATTGCCTTTTCAGGAACATTTTCCAGGTTTTGCGAGCGTGAGTTTTTCACGGAAGTTTCGCTTCCGGGCCAGATGCCTGATATAGTTTTCAGCAGGGCGTATTTCTGAAGGAAAGCATAGGCCGCGGGATCATATCTGGCCAGATAGCCCCCCATTATTTTCTTTTCATGTATTGTTTGGAAGAACAGGGGTTCCTGGTTTTTTACCGAGGCCAGGGGCAGTTCCAGAACAGCGTAATTTTCTTCATCACGGCCTATTTTTCTGAAAAAATCCGGGACCCATTCGGTTGGAGTCGTTAAGGCGGGCCGCCAGGAGATGAATTCGACTAATATAATTGCGCCGCAGACCGATATGAAAAGTATCCTCCAAATTGCGGAAGATTTGAACCTGACCAGTATTTTTTTTATTTCCGTCATGCCATAGCCCGCCAAAACAGAAAGGCACAGCATGACCATCATATTCATTCTGGTCGGCGATCTCATCGCTGAGACCAGGGGCAGCTTTTTGAACCAACTGTAGGGCATGGGAATCGATTTATAGCCTTTGCCCATTATCTGCAATACCGGTCCCATGGAAAGAAGAAGAAACGCCATGCCGATTATCCACCAGGGACGGGTTTTTCGGCCTGAAACTCGGATTAAAGCTGTAATTGCTGACAATAAAGGAAAAATTCCCAGCGTATTGACTCTTTCAAGGAAAAAAGTGTTTAACCTGTTCAAATATGGTTCCGAAAAACGACCGAAAAGAGGATGATGTTCTCCGGGCAGAAAAAGAGAAACCAGGTCGCAGGAAAATTTTCCTGTGGTTCTGAGCTCCATATAAGTTTTCCCCGCGTTAATTTCCTGAAGAGCCGGTGAAATGAAAGGAAAAATCAGAACGAGGAATAAAAATACGCCGCAGAGAGCTCCCGTAATGTTTCTTTTGGTGAGACAAGGATAAGGTTTTTGCATGATATGGATTATTTGCCACATGGCCCACATCATGATGCCCATCATCATGTAATACCAGGAAGAAAGAGAGGAGAGCCAAAGGAAAACGCCGGCTGCCGCCCAATAGCGTATTCGGCTTTTTTGCAGAGTTTTGGACAGGTATAAACACATGAACGGCAGATACTGACTGCTCATCACCGCCAGACTCCACCCGGAATAGCTTCTCTTAGGCGCAAAAGCATAGATTAAACCGGCGACGAAACCCGCTCCCGCATCTTCGGTTAAATGTCTGACGAGCAGAAAAGTCCCAAAACCCGACAGTACGAAAGTCGCCAGGTAAAATACGTTGAATGCCGGAATAAGTCCTAAAGCCTTCTGTAACGGTATCCCAGGAAGCGTGTTGGCGAGAGTCAGAGGATAAAAACTCAGAACAGCGCCCTCAGGAAAAAAAATGTAATCACAGAAGAACGGCGTATGATGCAGTTCCAAAAGAGCCTTCTTAACCCACCAGAAATTCCAGGCTATTTGCCAGACGTCGCCGAAACCCGCGAGATGAGATGAAAAATTCGCGATTATTTCCTTTTGATACAGCGCCGTTATGAGAGCATATCCCGATAAAGCGACAATAGATCGAAACAAAGAACGATTTAAAACAAGTCCTATTTGTTCGTTTTTAAGACTCATCCTCCGGTTAACGCAAAATCGCTTTAATTCTTTTTAGCTTGCCTTCCCGAATATGCAAAGAGACAGGTGATGCTATCACTTTTTCATTGACTTTCCTTTTTTCTCCGTCATGATATTCCAGCTCATATTCGACGATTTCTGCTTTATTTTTCTCGTAGGTGTTTTTGCGCAGGGGATTGATATAAATAACGTCGGTTTTCCCGAACAACCTGAAGGCAAAGCTGTTCGACGGCAATTCTATTCTTTGACCATCCTGATTGATTTCACGATTTTCGGTCGTAAAAAGCCAGGAGGGAAGGATGGGATTCAGTGTAAAACCGAGCTGCCCATTTTTCACAAAAAACGGCTGCCGACCGGCAGTCATCAGAATCCATATATTTACCATCTCCCCGGTCACCCCGCTCAATCTGGGCTGAAAACCCTGCCCGTGTAATTTCTCATCCGGAAAAGCCCCGCTTACTATGAAAGAAACGTTTTCAAATATGCTGCGCCGGTATATTCGGGGAGTCATAAAGGGAGTGAGAGCAGTTTTGATATCACGATAAAATTCATCGTACAATCCGCTCTTGAGTAATTCCAGGAGATATTTGTATTCCATGTGAGTATAAACGGATTCGTTTTCGATCCAACCGGGGCCCCAGGCTTTGACGCGTCCTATTTCAAACGGCGCGGTTTCGAGTGATTCGCAGACTTTGTACATTTTCAGTTTTTCATCGAATATGTCGCTTTTTCTTATTCCCTCATAAATCATCCCATTTAAATCCGGATGCACTTTAAGCATATGAACGGGCCCTTCAAGGAAAAGCGGCAACTGCGATTGCTCGAATTCCAGCGGTCTGACCAGCGGCGCGCCGGATTCGTGTCGTTTCTTTTGTCCGTTTTCGTCGTACAAGTAGTCAAATTTGACGACTTTGTTAATGAAGTAGGTGTATGGAATGCCCTTTTGATTAAAAATTTTATTTTTATTTTCAGGTTCATACATTTCGGTAATCAAAGCAAGACAGGCGTCGAGGAATGTTTTAATTTTTAAGGCAGAAACTTCCTGTTCCTGGCCGGCGATGCCGTATTTTGTTTTTTCCCTGTATTTTTCCTTAATCGTATGGCTGTCGTCCCAGTATTTGAATTTTTTGTCATTTCTGTCGGAATTAATCCTGACGTCGATGCATTTTTCAAGTTCCGTCATAAATTCATAGAGTTCATTAAAGATTTTGATTTTGGAGGAGGCAAGTTTTTCGCAAGCTTGAGCCAAGAACCTGATGGCCCGTTGCATTTCGAGGGTTTCGCATAAAGATGAGCCCAGGATTCCAGGAAGGCCGTTCATGGAATCATTCCATCCCGGTTTGCCGGCTTCCATTTCTATGCCAGTTCCTGCAGGATCGAGAGTAGCCATTCTATTGGTTATGACGCAAAGCAACTTGACCAGCAGGTTGGTATAATAAACCTCTCCTTCTCCGTAGTCGGTTCTGACTCTGTTCGGGTTCTGAGGACGAGAAGTTATCATTCTGGTTTTGAGGGGGTTGCGTCTTACGGCATCGTATTGATAAACATAATTTTCATGCAGTGCGTATTTTTCGGATCGAGGCAGAACGACGTCAGGATTATCGTAGAAGTAATAATGATTGTTAGCGATAAGCAGTTCCTGCAGGCGGTCCGGATATATCATCAGATAATTTTCAATCAAATCCAGATTGTAGAACCAGTGATCGATCCAGAATCCCTCATGTTCAGCGCCGCATTCGTTTTCCTCGGATAACGAAATCAGCTCCCTTGCCGTCTTTTCGATTGTTTTAAACGAACCCGCTCCCATTTTTTCAAGCATGAGGGCGATCTGTCCCGGAGTAAAAGATTCATTTAACAGAAAGGATTTGAATTTTTTTTTGTCCTTTTTATTAAAGGAATTTCGAGCCGTCCATTTGTCCAGCTCCTCTTTATTTTTCAGTGAATAAGTCGTACGTGTTATTTCGAGCGGGTTATAGGAATCCAATTGAATTAAATTCATAAAGGTATGAATGTTTTTGTCTTCGATTTCCGGGAAGAACCAGGCATCGCAACGTCTGTTCTGGTTAACGCTTCGATAGTGTCCGGTGCCCTGCGAGTAATAAGTGGGTTCGAGAACGAAAAAGTGATAATCCCTTTCTAGGTCGCCGTTCTGTCTTGAATAGAGATAAATGGCGGATGATCCTGAAGCTGCTTCGAATATTTCCGGCATGCCCCCGCGAATGACGTTATCCAGAAAATTCTGTTCGCAGAAGCGGTCCAGGCGATAATCAGCGCTGGAAGTAGAACAATACTTTTTTATATTTTCGATTAGGGCTGAATTTTCTTTTCTTTTTTTATCAAAGTAATTGGTTTCGCTGATTGCATCACGGATTTTTCTGAAAACCGCATCATCTTCTGCATATCCGATAACAGAATAAAAGGAGTATTCTTCGCCGGGCGCCAATTCAGTCTCGCCGGTCGAAAAAGCGCAAGGTGTGCGATTCTGTCTGATTTGGGTTTCCTGTAATAACCGGGAAATACTTTTATTTTTAAAATTCCAGGGAAAGTCATAAATTTCGGCTTCTCCGAAGAGGACGACCGGATCAACTATGTATTCTCTTGCTGCCGGAGTGAGATAAAAATTTCCCCCTTCGATTTTACTCACCTTTTCTATATCCGCCGGCGTCTGTTTCAAACGAAACAACGGCGCACCGTCGACCAGCGCCGCTTCCATCATTCCTTCTATATGTCTGGCAATCGTGTTGACTCCATGAAGGTCTACGCCGTAAGGCAGAATCCGCGGCAACCCGTCGATGAATTCCAGTTTTTTCCTTTTCTCGCCGGAATTTATGAACGTCACTTTCCTAACCATTCCGGCAAAAGGCGCGTTAACCAGCATGAAATACAAGACCCGGGTCGTAATGCCGGAACCGGCATCGTGTTCCTGTATTTCCAATTCACTGGAACTTACCTTCATGCTCTGCTTTTTCTCTTCGGCCTCCGTTTTCCTGAAGGGTTCCCGCACGCGACCTCCGTCAATTTTCATGAAGGTCCGGAATCCCTGGGTCCCTACAGCGGATAACGCTTTATTGTAAGAACGAAATTCCATTATCGGATGATTTTTATCCCGGATGCCTGCACTGATGATGCATTGATTTCGACTGATGTAATATATCCACATGGGAATTCCGAATGTGCCGGCGATACCCGGTAGAAAATTCGAAAAAGACGCTTCCCAGTTATAGTTTTCTACAATGAACATGCCGTCATCTGTTGCCGAATACATTGGACTCTCCTTCAACTCGAATGAGTACGATTATTTCTTTTTAAAAATCAAACCTCTCATTTTGCTTCAAGCCATTATACAGAACGCGGTACCCAATGCAAATCAAAAAGAGCGCTTCATGCTCAGCATGTACTTCCCTGCGAATTCAATAAAATCAGGCATTTCGATCTCTTGAATCCTTCTGAATGGACGAATTAAATCAGCAATGAAATTTCAAGGTTCATCTTTGGAATATATTCGTTCTTCAGTTATAATAACTATGGGTTCCAACAGATGAGAAGGAGAAGCAATGGAACCGAAAGAATTAACGCTTCCACAATTTCGAGATGATGGTTACTTGCCGGAAGGTTTATATCTTGCGTCGGAGGCTGAAATTACATTCCGGTTCGGTGGGTCGGGTCAGCGGCGCCGTAGGCTTATCATTCGAATCCGCCGATGGATAGAATTGGCTCGTATAATTGGAGCGAAGCGGCTTTTGATTGACGGAAGTTTCATCACTGCAAAGAAAGACCCTGATGACATCGATGCTGTTATTTTGCTTCCGCCGGACTTTCAATTAAAGCTGGAAAAAGGAAACGAGGCCGCATTAGAACTCGAAGAAATGCTTTTGACTCGACGACCTGAGGAAATGTTTGCAGCAGAGGATGAAGACGATTGGAATGATTGGATTGAGTTTTTCAGATGCACTCGTGAATCCGATGGGCGGCGGAAGGGTCTCGTGGAGGTTGAACTATGATTTCAAATAATACTGAATATAAAAAAGCACAGGAAGAAATAAATATCCTCGAAAAACGATTGGAAAGGTTACAGCAAAGCCATTCAATCGGTTCCAAGGGATTTACGAAGGCCGGCATTCGTAAAATGATTGCACGGTTGCATGAAGAATTGGCGCTTTATGAAGGCAGCGAGGAAGCAAGACATTCAGATTCAAACTGAAGATAAATTGAGGACGATAAATTTTTCGCTCAAAAGACTTGCGGCAGGACTCTGACCCTTAAAAAGGACAGGCTTCTCTCCGCAGCTTTTTTCCCTGGAATTGTCTCGACTTAACTGACAGACCACATGATTGTCCATGCTGCCTAATCCCTGATCAACATAGGCTTGCCGGCAATATCGCTCCTCTTATTCGTATGATTCGCGTGATTCGTGGTTTTCCTATGATCCAAGTCACTATCGCCGCTCGTGTTTACCGCAGGCCTTAATGAATCTATATCGCAATATTTCTTTCATTCATCCGTGTTATCCGGGCTATCCGCAATTGCGGAATCTTTGCAATCGTTTCCAAAAATCCGGGTATTCTGATCATCGCCCGGTTTTTATTTTCTTTTCAATCATCCAGAGGCTGCAGGCAATAAGAAAGCAGGTTGTTGCGATTGTCATAAAGAGCGTGAAGAGAGTCCGGGGTGTTTGCAAAGCTTCGTTTTTGTTGTTGAACCGGAAGGAGACGTCGCTTTCTAAAATCGACAGGGCTTCTTCATTTTCCAGTAATTTCAAACGTTCTTCGTCCAGCAGCTTCTGTATCGGTTTATCTTTGACGTATACTTCCACCCGGTTCTGCGAATCTTCGAGTGTGATTTTCATATTCTGATGCGTCCAATAATGATCTTGAACCACGAGGCTGACGATTTGAGAGAATGGTCCGATTGCGGCGAGAAAAGATGAAAAAGCAATAATCATCAAAGCCCGTTTGAATGTTTTGATGATTCTGCAGGGCGATTCCGCCCGGTTTTCTGCAGATTTTTTACCCATCTATTTTTTTACTGTTCAGGCATTAATATTCTGTTGCCGTAGAAATTTATCAAGGCCTGGCGAGTATCCTCCTCAGAGAGTCCAGAATCCAGTAATGATTCGATCATTCTTCTCATTTCATTGGCGACCATGCAATTTTTATGCTCCAGCAGCGGTTCTGTGCTCCCGCATGCAGGCAATAATCCGGTGGCAACCCGCTTGCCGGCTTCAGAAAGCGGAAAGTCGGGTATGGAGAATTCCGCTCCCATCCCTGAATCCATATAATGCGGATCATGATTAGCGTTGCCTTTAACGAGAAAGCCGACTATAAAGCCGACGCCAAACACCAGAATCAGGCTTCCCGTGATGAGTATGGTCTGTAATTCTTTACTCATTTATGTCGTCCCCTTTCTGCATTTGATCCATAAACTGATCAAAAAGAAAGTATTGCAGTTCATAACGTTTTATCTGTTTTTCATCAGGCATGTTGTATACTCTGCCCATGTATTTCCGGCTCAGGGATATACTTCCCAGGACCAGCAGGACTTTTCCCTCGCCTGCTCTGCGTTCTGCAATGTAAAATTCATCCTCCGGCATGATTTCTTCCGGAACGGAAATCAAATCAGCTCCTTTTACTTCGATAGACGGCGCTTTCATCCCGGATTCGCCTTCCACTCCTCCTTCGTCTTCATAAATTCCATCATCCTTGCGTCGACTTTCGACCCGGATGCCGAAAGGTTCGACAAAAGCGTTAAGCGTTTCAAAATAATCTTTTTCATGATAATCCAGGATCATTAATTTTCCTCCTGACCTCACGAAACGCTCAACCGCCTGGACGTCCTCATTGCTGACCTCGCCCAGCGGATTGAGCAATACCGCCATATCCGTCGCTTCCATCGCCTCTTTCAAAGTATCATAGATTTTAGGATATAAATTGAGCCTTTGAGTATTGACGAAGAAGGTGTCGAAAACTCTGAATTCATCCGGCGAATCGTATTCCAGCATTGTGGCCAGCCGGAAATCGCCGTATTCTTTCGTGAAGGCGAGTTCCTGATAGGGTCTTTTCAGTTCGGGAAACCGGTATGCGGAATGATGGATTTGTGAGATTATGTATCCCGTGACGATGATGCCCGAAACGGCGCCGAGCCCGAACATGACGACTGCGGTTTCTCTGCGGGAAAAATGCATAAGGAAAAGCGTCGCCGTCAACAGAAGGATGCCTGTGATCAGAGCGATCAAATTCGTCGTTCGCGAAGATTGGCTTCGATTCAGATAAGCTATACTGCCCATGGCCAGCTCTGAGACTCCATCGAAGAAAAGCGAGAAGTTGGAAAACATGGTGCTGTCAGTATAGGCCAGGACTTTTCCTTTGCCGAAAGGAACCGCTGCAGACAGAAGAAATACGCCGTATCCTTCCTCCGAATCCGGGGTTATGTCGCCGAAGAAGTTAATATGAGAATAATCCACCCATTCCCGTCCTAATCCGTAACCGACCAGAACCCTTTCTCCGCAATAGGGTATTTTAACGGTGCAAGTGGTCTGAAACTCCAGGTTTTCAACTTCCAGGACCGCTGGATGGGCAAAAAGCACAGGCACGGAAAAATAAGAAGGATGTCCGGTCGTCAGATCGAACGTATCGTCGTAATTGAATTTCATGCCGAACCGCAACGCTACTTCATTCAGAAATCCATTCATGCCGAACAGATTATTATGGTCTCCGATCAGATATACTCCGCCCCCTTCTCTTACATATTCGACAATAGCTTCTATTTCCTCTTTCCTATACCTCATCGTGGGGCACTTCAACATAACGACGTCGTAATCGCTGAGAAGCTCGCTCGTTATTGGTTCCGTCTCATTCACGTCGACTTGATAGAAATGTCTCAACCATTTCATCAAAATCCGGTAATTATATGTCGATTGCTCTCCGTAAGTAACGCGGTCAAAAGGTATCTCGGTCCATTCCCAATCGCTGTGCACCTCTTCTATCAGGATTCGGCCCTCTTTCTCAATTCCGCGATCGATATAGCCAGCAGCCCACGAAAAAGAAGCCGCAGTGAGAAAAGCAAGAGGCAATACAACCAGAGCCTTTCCTTTCGATTTTATTTTTTTGTCCTTGATTTTCCATTGAGGAACGAACGTAAACGCAATAGATGTCAGAACGGCGAGGGGGATCATGCTGATCAGTATCAGCAGTGGATTCCAGAAAATATCCAGTCTGGGGTGACTGGAATAAAAAACGATTATTCCCATGAATCTGAGAATCGCATAGATAATGGAAAGTCCGGATAACAGCAGGACGCTGCGCAGGAATTTATAATTAAAATAATAAAGCATTACGGCGCCGCCCCCTACAAAAAGCAGTATCGGAAGCAGGGCCATTTTTTCGATCGAAGCGTTGATGACTCTGATGTGGGCGAAATCCTGCAAATAAATCATGAATTCATGAAAAGCCGTATCGAATCCCAGTATATTAAGAGATCGGGAGGCTATCTCGGAGAGAAAGGGAATTCTGTTTTCCAACGGCGCGGCCCATAAATAGATGAAAACTAAGACGCCCTGAACGGAAAAAATTGCGATTAAGGCGGGAAGGGCTTGTTTGGCAGTCCAAATGAATTTTTTTGTTTTATTCTTTTTCGAGGATACGACGGTCATCCCCAGGAAGAAAGCCGCCAGAAAGGCGATAAAGAAATAGAGAAGGCTGTCCCATCTGATTCTGGTATAAAGACCCAGTGCGTATAGCCACCCGGAAGCGGTAATTACAATCGCAGTCCATAATAACGTCATATTTCAAATTCCCTTCGAGTCTAATCGCTTCAGGAGTTTTCTGATGAAGTCGACGTTGCCGTCCCAGTAAACTTTTTCTGCTTCGAGCGTGACGTCGTACAGATACCTGGTATCGGCGATGAGAGTAAAGCCGCCTTTTCCGACAGGTCGAAAAGCGACGACGGGGTAATTAAAACGATCTTGATGCAGGACCTGCACAGGCTTTTTCTTATTAAGGTTGATGATCGGCCAGGCTTCCATGAAATGAGGCGACCTTTTCAGAAGTCCGAGCAAATCCTGGTCCAGAGTTTTATGAATGATGGGAATCGGACCCAGCGGAATGGGTGAGACATCCAGTTCGACGGACTTGAGGAGATTTTCAGAGCCGTGTTTTTCCTCATATCCGACACTGAGAATGACGAATCCGCCTTTTTCCATATATCTATGTAGGACTTGAATTTCCTTTTCGGAATAGGATTTCATAGGCGCTACGCTGATGAAAAATTTTACATTGGTTAAGGTTTCATCCCTTATGGGAATCGTTCGGTTAAACACCGGCAGATATCCGTTTCGAGCCAGGTTGACGGGCAATCCGACCAACGAACTTTCTTCCCAGTAAGCCGACGTATAAAAATTCACGTGAGATGCGTCGACCATCGCAATTTCATCCTCCAAGGGCGACAATTCCTGCCGGCTTTCCGTCAGAGCGTTCGCAGCAGCAAAAGCGGCGGCAAATATCAGAACCGGTACGGTTGCCGTCCATAGTTTTCCCGAACCATACACGGATAAAACAAGCAAAACGACCGATACGATGAAGAAAAAGGCTCCGGCCCATGGCTGTAAAGTATTCCAAACGGGTAAACCGGGCCGCGAAAGGTAATGAAACAGCGTCCTGAAAAATTCGTGAGAATGGAAAGTGACATTGTTCTGAAGCGGAGTAGTATCGCCGAAGACGATGACTTTACCGCGGCCTTTTCTCGCTTCCGCCACGACAGGCAGATCGCCCAGAGGTTCTCCCAATTGATAATAATAGTCTCCCAGGAACGCATTATCGGGTTTCATCCTGTCGCCGACGTCGGAAAAGGCGTATTTACCGGAAATCACGGGATAGGATGGATATCTAACCCACAGCGAAGCTCCTGTGCTTTGCTGCAGTCTTTCATTGGTGTTGTCGAGCATGCCCGTGGCCGGATGAGGGAATATCTCCAGGTCATGATGCCAGTGATGCGAAGTAAAAGCGGAATCAAAACGGAACTTTGTTTTCACGGGTTCCAGCAGATCGTTCAGAGGGTCCATCGTTCCTCCCACGTCCGTGTGATCCCCCATGACCATTAGTGATCCGCCCTCTTCCACGTAAGTCTCCAGCGTCTTCTTGTCTTTTTCGCTGAAATACCAGTCGGGATTGATGATTACATAGACGGAAGATTCCTTGATTTCTTCCAGGGATAGATTCGTTTGCCTGGTCTGTATCTCGGTACGGAAACCGGAAGCATGCAGATAGCGGGGCAGCATCCCGAACATGCCGGAAGAAATTATGCCGTAGCGCCCCTTCGTCGGAACTTCCCATCCCGAAATTTCTCCCGTATTGAACGTTATTTTGGGATTCTCAGTTTCTCCTCCGAAAGGCGCGAATCCAAAAACAAGGCCGGCTGTCAGAAATGATAAGGCCGTCGCAGCAGTAAGTCCTCTTTTTATTTTCTTTCCTGACTCCAATGACTTTGTTGGAGGTTTCAGCAAAAGATATATGACAGGGACCGCAGCAACAAGAAGGTATATCAGGGGCACGAATACCGCCGCCGCATCAGGAAATTCGCTTCCGTATTTCATACCGCCCGGATTCCCGTAAAAATACACCTGAAACAATGTCGATAATCGAAAAACCGCCTCATGACCGAACGCAATGCTCAGAATCCATATAAACAAATTGTAACCGAACGCCAGAACGCTGAACAACCTGGCCGCGCCTTTCGAAAGAATAAAAATAGAAAGACAGAGCGCCGAAACAGAGACAAAAGCCCAGAATCCCGAATATGTCGCTCCCATACAGACGTGAGTTCTGAACAGATCGCCCAGGGTGCAGCTAAATGCGTATGAAAAATCCTGAATTATGTTCCAGAACCAGGGGAACAAGCGGCTGAAAGCCTGCAGCATCCCCAGAAACAGAGCGGTATAAGTTAAAGCGGCATAATGCCTGTTTTTTCCGGCAGTAATTCTGTAGCAGGCTGCCGGAATGAATGCTGCGAGCATGACGCGCGAAAAGTCGGGGAAAATAAAAGGCGAGAGGAAGCCGATGATGAGCAGAAGACCTGCTTTCAGAAGTCCCGCCGGAGCATTATGCTCTTCTTCAGGGATGTTTGCCGCAGTTCTTCTTTCGTTTATAGCGATCAGCGTGAACAGCAAAAGAAAAAAAATTCCGTAGAATCGATTGGTCGCAGAAGAGAATCGTCCGAGATTCTCAGCAAGAAAATTAATGCCGATGAGGAAAAGAGCGAAGTTCAATCCTTTTATCATTTTGGTCCTTCTTTAGGGAACGGATGAGAACGGCGATGCCGATTCTTGCATGACATTAACAGGGCAGCCGAGCAAGAAGTCCGGCTGCCCTTTCAATGACGCAATTTATAACAAGCTAATTGGAAAATTCGCATTTATCGCAAGCTGATGTATCACACACGCTGCCTCCGCAACCGCTGCCGTGACATACGCTCTTGTTGCATTGCGAAGCGTTGCAATTCGATTTATGACAACCCGTGGTTCCGCATCCTGAAACATAGCATTTACTGCCTCCACGGCATGCGCTCCCGATACACCTGGTTTCATGACAGAGACTGCCGATGCATTGACTCCCGAAACACCCGCTGGCTATACAGACGCTGCCCATGACGCAGGCGCTGCCTCCGCAGACGCTGCCCACGCACAAGCTGCCGATGCAGGCGCTGCCGTAACACTTGCTCCAACCGCAGGCGCTGCCTCCGCAGGAACTGCCCAGACATGCGCTGAACTTACAGGCGCTCAAACCGCACCCGCTGCCCACGCAGGCGCTGCCCCCGCACCCGCTGCCTCCGCATATGCTTGTCCGGCAACCGCTGCCCCCGCAAGCGCTGTAATAACATCCGCTCAATATACAGCCGCTCATAGGATTCCATATCCACCATACGATCTCGCCGGTCGGATCAAGATTATTGATGGGATCGTTGCCGGTGTATATGTAACCGATGGAATCCATGCCTTTCACGTTGGTCGTCAGGCGCTGGCTGTAAAGCGGCGAACTGAGCGCATCGGTTATGTTCGAATCTCTGCCGTATGAATACTGCGCATGAAGCGTGCTCCGCAAAGAATCGGGTCTTACGGGGTCCAGAGACAGAAAACGGCCTGTCTTGCGGGAGTATAACCGGGCTCTGAAGTAATACAGATCATTTCCCTCGCTTATCAGTTCACGAGACGTAAACTGGAATTCGTTCGGCACATTTTCCTGAGATTCGCGTTCTTCGCCGAAAGCCAGATAATCGTAAGAGTTCTGGATAGTCTCTGTGGAATCCACAACCTGGAAAACGGAATTAAGCTGATTCCTTACGAAGAAGAACTTCTCCATGTTCTTCTGTTTCATCAGCAAAGAATCGATGCCTGCTCCGTAATTGAATACGGTCGTTTCGCCTTCCGTCGTCTGATATAATTTGTTCAAACCTTCATACCCGAATTCCGATTCCACTCCGTTTATGGTCTGTTTCATCAGTTGACCGTCAGGCGTATATTCCAGAACAGCCGTCAGCGTCGGTGCATCTATCGCAGTTACCCGGTTCTCATAATCGTATTCATACAGAACCGTGTCACCGTCATAGTTCTCCAACGTTAAATTGCCGTTGGCATCATATTCATAGGTTATGGTTTCTCCGTTAGTCGTCTCGGACGTCAGCCGATAACCGCCGTCATACTCGTACGTCGTGGTTAAACCGTCGTCAAACGCCAGAAGCGTCCTATTGCCGATGGCATCGTATTCAAACGTCCTCCCCATAAGAACAGTCGTGTCCGTCGGGTCCTTGCGTACCTCTCGCGTCAGACGCCCGCCAACATCATAATAATAATACACTATCTCGTGATGCATCGTTAAATCCGGCCTCTTTATCTTCTGTTCGCTCCTGGTCACTCGTCCCTGGGGATTCCTTTCGTAAGTGGAAGAACTGATCAATGCTTCTCCGGAATCGTAAGTATGCTGCGCCGTCATCATTCCGAACGCATCATATTCATGCATCGTATAAGTCCCGCTTCCATAGGTTTCCTTCGTCATCATCTGAAGAGGCGAATATTCGTAACTGCTGACCAGTTCACCGTCTCTCATGACCCTGGTGAGGTTTCCCTGAGAGTCATAACCATAATGAGTTTCCGAGCCGAACGGATCAATGACTTTCGTGCGTTTCCGAATGGAATTGTATTCATAAGTTATTTCTCTGTCGTTTGAAACGTCATACACCTTGGTCAACTGCTGCTCGGAATCATAGGCATATTGAAAATCAGTGGACGGTCCCGTCACCCTGGTCACTTGAGCGATGGCGTTCCGCTCGATGTTCGCCTCACTCATATCGGGATAACTGATTTTCGTTAATCGGCGAAGCCTGTTGTATTCATAAGTGATTTCGTGGCCCAGCGGATCGGTTTTCTTGGTGATGTTGCCTATCGCATCATATTCGAATGTTACTGTTTTTCCTGCAGGATTGGTTATGCTCGACAGCCTGTCGAACGCATCGTAAACCGTGGTATATGTGCCGCCATTAGGGTCTTCAACGCTCGCCGGCCGACCCTTCGGGTCCAGCATCGTCGTGAACATTCGGCCGTTCGGATCGATTATTCGCGTCAGTTGATTCTTGGCGTCAAAGAAATATTGAGTTATACCGCCTACGGCGTCGATCATTTTCGTCATATTGCCGTGAGAATCATATTCGATGTAAGAGACGCTTCCGTTAGGGTCCAGGGTCTTGGTGGATCGATTGAACCCGTCATATTCCACAGTCGCTTCGCCGCCCCTGACGTTGTTCACCTTCGTCACGTTGCCGTTGGCGTCGTAATGTAATTCCTGAGCTCCCCCGTTCGGATACAAAGACTTCGTCAACCTGGAATTGAGATCGTATTCATAAAAATATTCCAATCCATGAGATGTCATCTTGGTTTGACGGCTCATCACGTCATATTCGTATTCATTGAATACGCCCGTACTCCTGTATGACTTCGTCGTATTGCCCATTTCATCATATTCATAATACTCTTCAATGCCCGTCGGATATATTGTCTTGGTCCGCTGTCCCCTTGAATCGACTTCATATTCGAATACCATTTGGTCGGTCGTGCCGTAAGCCAGATAGGTTTTCGTCAGATTGCTGTACTGGTCATATTCGTTATAGGTCACCGTGTCGTCCAGGTCTATTAACTGCGTCAGTCGGTTGAATTCAGGATCGAACGTCTGGTTCCACAACAGTCCCCCCGGATATTCCATCTGAATCAGGTTCCCCTTCTCATCATAGCCTGAAATTATGTCGTCCCCCAGTTCGTTCGTATATTTCGTCATGTTGAAATTCTCGTCATATTCGTAGAACGTGTGATGGTCAAGAGGGTCCACCAGCTCCTGTTGCGTTCCCTTATCCGGGTCATAATAATGGATCGTTTCATTCCCGTGACTGTCCGTCATGATCGTCTGATTAGCGCCCGGATTATAGTCGAAAGTAAACGATCCGGCAAAATAGGTCTGCTTGGTCGTTCGATCCTGCGCATCATATTCCATGCTTAATTTTTCATTGCCTCTTCCGTCATAGATCGTCAGAAGATTATGCCTGTCGTCGTAGAAATACTGCTGCGTGTGTCCCATCGGATCGACCGCCATGGTAAGATTGTCCTGTGAATCATAATAATACTGGTACACTTCAGAAGCCGCATTCATCAGAAAACGTATTTTTCCGCTGGGCCAGTAAGTAAGCGTCAATTCCCGGCCTGCATCGTCTATTATCTTCGTCAAAAGCTGATCCGCATCATATTCGAATGACACCTCGTTATCGTTGGGGTCCCTTATCGCCGTTAAAACCCCTTCCGCTCCAAATTCATAACGGGTCCCGTCAAGTTTACGGTAAGTGTAATGGCCCGATTCCAGCAGTAATTCGTCATAACGTCCATACGGAGGAGAAAAAGTGTCGTCGCCGTTGTCCGCAAATTCAAACCTTCCTCCGAAAGGTACCTTCACTATCACTGAATCTTCCACCATGTCAGTTACTTCATAAACACGGTAATTGTACGAATGAGACCAACCGTATCCGAAAGGACCGTCGTAACGATCATGGTTGTTGTAAAACCTTACGAACTGCACGAGCATTCCCGGGGCCTGGTAAGAAAATTCATGCCTTCGATAACGGAAGTTTCCCGTGCTCATGTTGATCGGATCGCCGTCATTATCCGGATCAGGATCATCCGGCGGATTGTCCGGGTCGTTCGGATCAGGCGACGTCGTGTTATGACCGCCGTCCCAGGGCTGATCGAACGCTCTTATTATACAAGAATCATTTATCGCTGTTCCTCCGATGAGCAATGCCGTCAGAAAAATAAAAATTATTTTCCTTGATGGAAAATTCATCCGAATCATCTGGAACCTCCTTACGCAAGGCGAAACGCGTTGCCGCGTTCTTCTAATGAAATTAAAAAAATCGTTAATATGCAGAACCGTCCCCTCATTAAAAAACTCTCCTTAACAATACTCTTTCTTTCACGGCCCTGATATTCTTCGAATTCGAAAAAATTTTTGCTTTGGGTTAAACTCCCATTCCTATGATGTTCCGTTCGTCATTGTAATATTCCGAAAAACGCGTGTCAAATCCTTTCTCCTGAAATTCAACCATTACCGGAAATTCTCTCAAGCAACGTTATCTTAATTATAAATCGCAAGTCGCTTTAAGTCAAAAAAAATATCAGCCGCCTGTGATGAAAACAAAAAACATGCCTTTACAATATGTTGTCCGTTGTCTTCGCTTTAAGGAGAATCAGATCGATTTTTCATCGAAAAAACTTTTTAATCGCAGCTTAATAATTGACAAATAAATTGAAAAAGATTAAATTTCTAAATAGACGAGAAACTGAGGGAAAAGGTGATTTCCAAGTGGAGAGAAAAACAATTGGGCGAAATATTTTTATTGTCGCGATAATCTTTTCTTTTTCGTTGATGTTTTTTTTGTTTTCTGCAGCGAGTGGGGAGGAAACGAAGGATCAGGGCGATGAAGTTTCTGCGGTTGCCGGAGAAGGTGAGGAAGTTGATGAGGGAGGGGTCTTCAGTACCTGGAAGGGATTTTTGGAAGCGGATCGATGTGCGACGGCCTGGCTGATCAAGCGATTCATAGATGAGAGCGCTTCGTTCAAATTTTATCCTCACGGAACGACGGAAATGGCGGGTGAGCCTTTTGACGTGCCTTTATCCGAAAGTTTAAGGCGCCCCAATCATTCGATATTCGAGTCTTTTCTGTTGAAGCATGAGTTGAAGGACCCGGTTTTGAGGAAGATGGGAACGATTATGCGGGACATAGAGATCAATACGTGGGGACCGAAAGCGACGAAAGAAGCTGCGGGGTTGGAAGCGATAGTGCGAGGTTTGAATCGAGTGTATGAACAAGAGGAGGTTTGTCTGGAAAAGAGTTTTATTATTTTTGATGCTCTTTATGCTGAGCTTGAAGCCCGCTGATTCGAGGCGTTATCTGTCCCGTCAAGGATGTTAAGGGACAGGAGAGGGCGTTAATCGCTAATTCGATTTTCAGTTTGACTTTCAGAGAGATTGAGGTTATAAAATAAATACATTTTTCTGCCAGTTCTGGATGCGATGAACGAGAAAATGACGCGTGAAAAAATATATTCATTTAATCAAATATCCGGAGGTGTGAGATGAGAGCTCTGAGAGAGGACCAGCGGAGTTCTTTTCGTGGAGGGGGGTTATTCCGAGCAGGAATGGCCTTTGTATTGTGTTTGAGTGCGATTTTTTGTTTTTGGGGAGCGGCGATCGGCGGAGGAATCGCCGGAGATATAAACGAGTCTGGCCGTGTAGACGGAGAGGATTTATGGATATTTTCGTTGGCGCGAGACACGGAAGAGGGCGATAACGATTATAATCCGGCGGCGGATTTGAACAAGGACGGTTATGTTGACGACAATGACTTGCTGATATTGTCGAAGAATTTCGGATTTACGGGTCGCGGGCTTTATCTTTGGGTAGGCAACACGGATGATGATGAAGTTGTGAAGCTGCTGTTGTCGTCGGCGGAGGAGAAGCTTCGAGTAGCCGGCATATGCAACGGACCGATATCCGTTGCGACGAACAATTCGGACGGCAGCGTCTGGATAGCGAGTTATTATGATCACGAGGCGATAAAGCTGTCGGTGACGGGTGAGGAGTTGTTGCGCATAACGGGATTTTATTATCCGCGGTCGATAGACGTTAACGAGTCAACGGGAGAGGTATGGATTGCCGACAGGGATCATCATAAGATAGTCAGGCTTTCGCCGGACATTCCCGACGGTTATGATATAGAAACTCAGACGGGATATCATGCGACGATACACGGATTCTATTATCCCGAAGACGTTTCGGTTAATGAAAGGAACAATACGGTATGGGTTGCCGACACGAGCAACGGTAAAGTATATCGATTATATCCTGGCGTTCCGGACGGTTATGACGTAACGGGCGAAGCGGGATATCATGCGACGGCGGCGGGTTTTTACAATCCCAGGGCGGTATCCGTAAACACGAGCGACGGAACGTGCTGGGTAGCGGATACAAGCAACAACCAGGTCGTTAAGCTGGCCCCTTCCGGCACCATCGAACTCATCCGCATCGGCGGTTTCAGCAGTCCGCAGGACGTTGCCGTCAATCCCGTCGACAATACCTGCTGGGTTGCGGATTATACGAATGATCGCGTGGTTAAGCTTGATTCAGCGGGCAACATACTGGCGGAAGTGGGAGGGATGGACAATCCTTATTCGGTAGCCGTGAATCCGGAGGACGGAAGTTGTTGGGTGGCGGATTATTACAATCATCAAGTCGTGAAGCTCATCGTTTCAGGAGCGGAGTCCCTTCGCAAGGGAGGATTCGACAATCCGAAGGCGGTCGACGTGTATTATGCCGAGCCTCCTTACAATGCGCCTTCGGCTGTGGCGGAGGTTTATCCGACTAATGCTCAGATAGACGAGACGATAAATTTCAGCGGAACCGGCGAGACGCCGGTAGGCGATATAGTTTTGTATGAATGGGATTTCGACGGAGACGGAGTTTATGACTGGTCCTCTTCGGATACGGGCGATACGACCCATTCTTATTCGGAAAACGGCGTTTATAATCCTGTTTTCCGCATCACAAACGACCATTATTTGAGCGCTGTCGATTATTCCAACATCGTTCGCGTCGGGGTCCTTCAGGCCATGGCAGGTGCAGACCCGACAACGGGAACCGCGCCTCTCCAGGTGACGTTTTCCGCAGGATATTTCGATCCTGTCGACGGACAGATCGAGAGTTACCAATGGGATTTTGACGGCGACGGATTCTTCGATTCATTTCAGAACGCGACCCAGAATCCTCAGAACATTAATCATACCTACGCCAATGCAGGGACTTTTGAGGCGGTTTTGAAGGTAACCGATACCGGGAACGTAACCGCGACCGATACGGTTACCGTCGAGGTGGAAAAGGCGCTGCCTGAAGCGGAAGCTGAGGCTGTGCCGGAAGAAGGTCCTCCGCCTTTGGAAGTCACATTGACCGGAACAGGTAATGATCCTGACGGTTCGGTGATTTTTTACGAATGGGATTACGAGGATGACGGGACTTTCGACTGGTTCAGTTCGACCGGCGGCGAGACTGTCCATACGTATACATTGACGGGAGAGCACACGGCAAGACTGAGGGTTACGGACAACGACGGTCAGACTGCCGAGGATACGGTAAATATCAACGTTTACAGTATAGCGCCGTCGGCTGAGGCTGCCGCAGACCCCATGAAGGGCAACGTTCCCTTCGCTGTCGATTTTACGGGTTCGGGAACCGATCCGGACGGTTATATCGTTTTATACCAATGGGATTTTGACGGCGACGGCGTTTATGACTGGAGCAATTTCGCTCATGGAAATACGACTTATGTCTATACGCAACCGGGAAATTTCTCGGCCAGGTTCAGGGTCGTCGACAATTCGGGCGCTGAGGCTTTCGATACGGTCGAGATTAAAGCTTTACCCGAAGGGTATCCGTTTGCGGTTGCGGAAGCTGATCCTCTGGAAACATTCATTAACGACCCGATTGATTTAATAGGAGAAAATTCATACGATCCTGACGGAACGATAGTCCTTTATGAGTGGGATTACAGCGGTGGCGAGATATTTTTCGACGACATGGAGTCCGGCGTCGGCGGTTGGACTGCAGAGAGTCCCTGGGGACAGGTCACAACGGATTACTACAGCGCCGTCACCTGCTGGACCGACAGTCCGGGCGGCAATTATTCCAATTATACGAACGCGGCGATCATTTCGCCGATGCTGACGATCCCGGATGCGATTGAAACCAGGTTGAAGTTCTGGCATCGTTATCATACCGAAAGTTGTTGCGACGAATGCCGCGTTGAAATTTCCTCGGACGGAGGAACGTCGTGGGATGAATTGATCTATTATCGAGGGACTCAGAATGAATGGACGCAAGCGGACCTGGACATATCGGATTATGACGACAATTCTCAAGTCCAGGTCAGGTTCAGACTGGACGCCGATTATTCCGTAACTTACGACGGCTGGTATGTTGACGATGTGAGTATAACTCAGGACTTCGTGCCCGATTACAGTTCTCCGGATACGCCTAATATAAATGTTTCTTATGATAAAGCGGGGCTTATCTATCCTGTTTTGCGGGTTACCGACGATGAAGGAAACAAGGATACGGATGCCGTGGCATTGACGATCAACGCCGGTCTGCCCACAGCCGTTGCTGAAGCTGATCCTGAAACAGGGCCGGCGCCTTTGACGGTCGACCTGATCGGTGAGAACTCAACAGACCCCAACGGAACGATAGATTTGTACGAATGGGACTTCGAATACATCTATTTCCAGGATGACGCAGAAGGCGGCGCCCCCCTGATGTGGTATGCAGACCCTCCCTGGGGATTGATCGAGGATGCCTATGAAGGGGATTATGCCTGGACGGAGAGCCCGGATGGGAATTATCCTAACAATTATAACGGCGCCATAACTTCGTTGCCGTTTTCTCTGACTACGGCGACGAATCCGGAACTCACTTTCTGGTACAAATTAAGCGCTAGTTCGAGTTACAATTACACTGACGGCGGATATGTGGAAATTTCTACGGACGGCGGAGCTGACTGGATCGAATTGGCGTATTATAATTATTACGACAACACCACGGATTGGGTTAAGGAGACTTTTGATCTGACTCCCTACGCAGGGGAGTCCGTGGTCAAGTTGCGTTTCCGTTTTTATTCGGATTCTTCAAGCTACTGGGACGGATGGTTCATAGACGACATATTGATCACGGAACCTTTCAGCGCTGATTATACATCGGCCGACACCCCGAATACGACTCATGAGTATGCGAATGAAGGATATTATTGCGCTGCTTTGCGGGTGACGGACGATGACGGTCAATCCGACATGGAGATGGTGACGATTCACCCCAATGTGGGACCTGCGGCGGATATTATCTGGCCTGAGGAAGGTCATGTGTTCCAGCGAGGCAATATAGCGTTTAAGGGCGAAGGGACGGATGCGGACGGACATATTGTATTGTATGAGTGGGATTTTGACGGGGATATGACGTTCGACTGGAGTTCTGAAGAGGCGGGAGCCGCCGTATACGAGTATCCGGATGAAGGGGCATATACCGCTAATTTCCGTGTAACGGACAATGACGGGCTGACCGATACCGTTACAGTCAATTTTTCCACCATGATGTATCCGCCTGAGATAACTTCTTTTACGGCCAGTCCCATGGAGGGCTCTGTTTCCGTGTATGTTTACTTTAATGTTGATGCGCATGATCCGGACGGAACGGTGGAACAGTACGAATGGGATTGGGACGGCGACGGGACTTACGATGAAACCACGACCTACGATAATGTCTCGCATTATTATACGAGTCCGGGAACGATAGAGGTCAAGTGTCGCGTTACGGACGACGAGTTGTTGACGGCTGAGGAGACGGTTGAGATTTATTTAAAAACGTACGGATATCCGACTGCGACGGCGGATGTCGATCCCTACTATGGGTATGCCGGACATAATTTCAATTTTGAAGGTTCGGGAACAGACCCCTGGCCGGGAAGCATAGTATTGTACGAATGGGATTTCGACGGCGATGGAACCTATGACTGGAGTTCTGCAGTTGAGGGAGATACGACGTATGCTTACAGTGAAACCGGAGCGTTTGAAGCTGTGCTGCGGGTAACGGACGACGAGGGGTATCAGGATACGGATTCTGTCGAACTTTATGTCGATTATGCCGGCGGCGGAGATATGTCTGTTTGGGTGACGAATCTGGGCAATGAAAACGTGATCCGTTATGTCGGCGGCGTCAAGCAATGGCATGTCGTCGATTTTTACGATCCGCACGGCATTTCTGCCGACCCGAATGACGACAGCGTTTGGGTGGCGGATTACGGCAATCATCAGATAGTGGAGCTGGATGCGGACGGGAACGAGCTTCATCGCATAGACGGATTTGATAATCCTTGGGATGTCGACGTTTATTATGCCGACGGCAGCGTCTGGGTATCGGATTATGATAATGATCAGATGGTGTTGCTGGATTCGGACGGTGTGGAAATTGGCCGCTACGGAGGTTTCAACAATCCTCGCGGCATTGATGTAGACCAGTCGGACGGCAGCGTCTGGGTGGCCGATTATTATAATCATGCTGTCGTAAAACTTGATTTGGCAGGGAATGAGATCGGCCGGCTGGCGGAATTCGACAATCCCAATTGGGTCTCCGTTAATCAGGAAGACGGTACCTGCTGGGTGGCTGACCGGGATGACGATTTCGTGGTACTGGTTGATGCTGACTGCACGACTGAATTGCTCCAGGTCAGCGGATTCTATTATCCTTTCAGAGTGGCTGCAGGCAATGACGGCAGCGTCTGGGTTTCCGATCTCGACAGAGACAGGGTTTACCATGTCAGCGCTGACGGTACCTATTTGTCTGAAACTCAGATGTATAATCCCTACGGCATTGCTCAGGACCCGGGAACTTTAAACGCTTATGTAGTAGATTATTACACATACAAGCTGTACCAGATTGCGCTCGCAGGAAATGTGTTAAGCGAAATATCTGGAGGAATGTACTATCCCTGGGATATAGACGTTCTGCCGGGATATACCGCGGCCGATAATCCCCCGGACGCGACCGCTTCCGCAGACCCGATTACCGGAGATGCTCCGTTATCAGTAACCTTTACGGGATCAGGCACGGATGATGGAACCATTGTCGCTTATGAATGGGATTTTGACGGCGACGGCGTGTGGGATTATTCATCGGATACTGACGGTAATACGACTCACCTGTACGAAGAATCCGGGATTTACGATCCTGTTTTCAGGGTCGTCGACGATAACGGATTCTCGGGATTCGTAAGCGATATTATTATAAGAGTAGGACCTGTTCAAGCCTGGGCGACGGCTCAACCGAACAGCGGTCCGGCCAACCTTTACGTTACGCTGAACGGAGGGGGCAGTTCGCCTTTCGGCGATGGAAGAATACACCTTTACGAATGGGATTATGAAGGCGACGGCATATTCGACTGGAGTTCCACCTCTCACGCTAACATCGGGCACACTTACGAGCCGGGAAGTTATGTTCCCGTTCTGAGGGTTACGGACGGAGAAGGCAATCAGGCATTGGCTTTCCCATCGCCTATCGTCGTGGATTTAACCGCTCCGACTGCGGTCATCTGGGTTTCTGCCGATACCGGCGAGAATCCGCTGACAGTGCACATGCACGGCAATTCAAGTTACGATCCGGACGGTACGATCGTTTTCTGGGAATGGGACTGGGACGGCGACGGCGCTTATGATTACGGCTCGGAAACAACAAGCGACATTTGGTACACATACTCTGGGGTCGGAACTTACGAGTTGACCCTGAGGGTTACTGACAACCACGGCTCCATGGGAATTGACACGCAAACCATAGAAGTCTTGAATTCGCATCCTGTCGCTCATGCCGCGGCTGACCCCCTGGAAGGCGATGCCCCGTTAACGGTCTCTTTCACCGGCACGGGCGAAGACCTGGAAGGCGATATATCCCTGTATGAATGGGACTTCGGAGAAAACCAGGCATTCTTTGACGATTTTGAATCCGGCACGTCGCAATGGACGTTGGACGCTCCCTGGGCATTAACCTCCAATTCCTTCCATTCGCCTACTCACTCCTTAACGGAAAGTCCGGACGGTGATTATGAAAATAATCTGAACGTTTCGGCCGTTTCCAGTCAATTCGCTCTGCCGGCGGGACAGGCCATACTCAAGTTCAGACACAAGTATGAGATTATCAGCTCCGACTACGCCAGGGTCGACATCTCAACTAACGGAGGCGTCGCCTGGACTCAGATCGCTTCTTATACGAACGGAACGCAGAGCATGTGGGAAGAAGTGTTGATGGATATATCGGATTACGCTGACAATGCGGAATGTCATTTGAGGTTCCGTTTCAACAGCAATTCCTCTCTGGTCGCAGAGGGATGGAACATCGACGATGTGAGCGTCACTGTTTTCGAGTGGGATTACAGTTCTACGGAAACGGGCGTAACCGATCATATCTACAACACGCCCGGAGAATACATGGCGACGTTACGCGTGACGGACGAAGGAGGTTTGACCGACACGGATTTCGTTAACATAACAGTCAAACAAACGGGAGCGCCTCTGGCGACGGCTTCGGCTTATCCGACACAGGGAGCGGCTCCGTTGCTTGTGGACTTCATTGGCGAAGGAACCGACCCTGACGGTACCATAGAATTGTATGAATGGGATTTCGAGGGAGACGGAACTTGGGATTACACGTCGACAGAGACCGGAATCACCGATCATTTATACACGGAAAATGATGTTTATTGGGCCGTTTTAAGGGTCACCGACGATTCGGGATTGACCGATACAGATTGGGTAATTATACGGGTCGGTATGCCGGAGTCGCTGCCTTATGCTTATCCGCAATCGGGCGCGGTTCCGCTGACCGTGCAGTTCATCTGCAACGGCAGAGACCCTGACGGAACGATCGAGTACTATTACTGGGATTACGATGGAAACGGTACCACGGATTATACGTCGAGAGTTTCAGCGGCAGTCAATCATACTTATTCCAACGCCGGGGTTTATGAAGCGACTTTAACCGTTGAGGACAACGACGGTTTGCAGGATTCAGCAAGCATTACCATTACGGTTACGGCTTCCGAAGCGCCGGTAGCTGTCGGAAACGGGACTCCGGATACGGGAACGGCTCCGCTTGAAGTTACGTTCACGGGGTACGGCACGGACCTGGATGGGACCATTGAATTGTTCGAATGGGACTTTGACGGCGACGGAACATATGATTGGAGTTCTGCGACAACGGGGAATACGACGCACACGTATAATGATTTAGGAGATTACAGGGCCGTGTTCCGGGTTACTGACGACGATTCGTTGACGGGAACCGACGTCGTATGGATAAACGTCAACCAGGTAGGGAGCCCTACCGCATTGGCCGATGCTGATCCGCTGAGCGGCGATTCGCCTCTTACCGTCGATTTTATGGGTGAAGGAACCGATGAGGATGGAACCATAGAATTGTACGAGTGGGATTTCGACGGTGACGGCGCCTATGATTGGAATTCCTCTTCAACCGGTTATACCTATTATATTTACAGTGTTCCCGGTCTTTATGAGGCTGTTTTGAGGGTGACCGACGATGAAGGCCTTACGGACACGGACAGGGTTAATCTAGCCGTCGGTATGGGACTCACGGCAGCCAGAAGCAAGGAATCTTTCGATCCTACGGTCGGCGAGACGGTGGAAATTCAGTCCACGATTACGGGAACGACTACCGTTACGATCAGAATCAATAATCGCGATAACGAGCACGTCAGGTTATTGGTCGATAATGTTGTCAGAGCTCCCGGGTATTATTCCGACATCTGGGACGGCAAAAACGATGCGGGCAATTACGTTCCTTCAGGGGCCTACTTCTTTGTCATCGATTACACTATTGAGGGAACCGAATATACCTACGACCTCACCGCCAGCGCAGGAAGTCAAATATTCCCCACCGTCAGTTACTCCTCAAGTTACAATCCCCTTGAAGACGATTACCTGGCGGCCTCTTTCACGCTAAGCGCCCCCGCAGAGATAACGACCTATGTCTCGCCTTTCAGCGGAGGCGCGGGACAGCGAGTAAGGACCATCCATATGCGCAAGCCGATCAAGAGCGGTTCTAAAGTCGTGGTATGGGACGGAACTGCGGACGACGGCACTATCGCTCCTCTCGATCAGTCCTATGTTATGGCCGTACTGATGTGGGCCCTGTCGGACAACTGCATTATTGTCGCCAGCGACCCCGTGGTTGCCGATATCGCAGCAGACCCCAACTTCTATAATCCCAAGAATCCCTATCAGCTCGATCCAAATGCTCCCCTGAACTTCACCTTCTCCTTGACGAAAGATGCCGACGTCGTCGTCACCATCAGAAATCAGAGTAATTTCCCGGTAAACAACTACCTGCTGCCTGGCCTGGAACGGGGCGAAAATCACTTTTACTGGGACGGTTTCGGCAATACCGACAGATTGATGGCGGATGATCTTTATATCGTCGGATTCCAGGCACAGGATCAACTGGGCAATCAATCCATGAAAATGCATTCCATTATTAAAGTGTTCTATTGATAAAAATTGAGAGGATTTTCGATGTAAAGGAGGATAAAAAATAAAAAATTTTTTCTGGAAATTAGGAATAATAATGGTTGCGGCCGCGTTCGCAGCGGCCGCTTCGCAAGCCAAATCGAAAATAGCCTTCATACAGCTCGACGATGACGGACAGTGGGACCTCTGGATGATGAATGAAGACGGATCGGAGCAGGAACGTCTCACCGACGGCGAAATAGCGGAAAGGTTTCCTTCCTGGTCGCCTGACGGAAAGAGGATCGTGTGTGCCGCCAATACAGGAGACTTGAAAATCATCGATGTTGAAAAAGGTACGGTGGAGACTCTGCAAACTCCCCCGAAAAGAAACGCTGAACCGGCCTGGTCGCCTGACGGAAAATCGATTGCTTTTATAAGTTATCCCCCGGTTCCCCAGAGAAGGAGTATCCTGTGGATCACAGACATGATCAAAGGGGATTGGATAGCGCGAAGCATTCCTCTCCCCAGCGCTCAGAAAGGCTTCCCATGCTGGTCGCCGGACGGAAAAAAGATCGCTATGTCCTTTCTGAAAGAAATCAAACCCGGCGGACCCGTGGAAAACATCAGTATTCTGGATATGGAAACAATGGAATTTGAGCTCTTGATACCAAGCGATGAGCATGATAATTTACATCCTGCCTGGTCTCCTGATGGAAAAAAGATTGCTTTTTCATCGAATCGCAGCGGTAATTATGATCTTTGGATGAAAAATATTGACTCGGAAGAGCTTATTCAATTAACTAAAAATAAGGCTTTTGACGGCGACCCCACCTGGTCGCCAGACGGTAATTCAATCGTATTCGTCTCTTCCAGGAAAGGGAAAAAAAATATTTGGAGCCTGAATCTTGAGACAATGCAAGAGACGCAAATCACATTTAATAATCGGGGAAGCCGCGATCCGGCTTTTTATCCCGTTTTTGAACAATAAAGTATGCGCTGCCGCTCAAACCCATCAGCAGGAGGGGATGTCAGTATGAAAATAAGGAAAAAATTGATGAACAGCGTTTTTTCGACAGCTTGCCTGGTTGCAGCAATTTGTTTGTTTTTTTGTTTCGCTTCGGCAGACGCCAGTCCGAAAATTTCAAAGGTAGGATTGCAACCGGGCGTTATTAACGTGCTTCAGAGTGAAAGAGCCGAAATTTCTTTTCATTTAAATGAAGCAGCCCAAGTCACCATTAATATTCTCGATCCGGACGGTTGGCCGGTAAAGACCCTGATGCAGGGGCAAATGCTTGAAGCGGGGTATCGGCATGTGGGATGGGACGGGACCCAGGATAACGGAGAGCTGGTTCCGGATGAAGCCTATTCCATTTACATCAAAGCCCGTAATGAATCCGGGGTTGATGTTTTTAATCCTTCCGCAGATTCCGGAGGCATGGCGGTCCTGGTTTACCCGGAAATCGAAAACGAAAGCTGGCCGCTCAGGGCGTCCTTTTCGCTCAGGCGTCCGTTAAGGGTTCAAGTGCGCATGGGAATCGACAAAGGTCCTTTGCTGCATATTCCGGTCGACTGGCAGGCGCTTGAACCAGGCTCGCACACGGTATCCTGGAATGGAAGAACTACTGAGGGAAGGCGATTGACGGAAAATCCTGAAAACCTGAAAGTCCTGATCGATGCTTACACGCTGCCGGACATCGTCGTTCTTACGCGCGGTAATCCCAAGGATTTTGCTCTCTATAAATTTCAGCAGGCAAAAATGTCAGGCGTGTGGGACAATCTTATGGATATGGGAATGAATATGGATATGAGGCCCAGTCCTGCGGGTTTTCATAATCATGCCGACAGAACTAGAATTGAGGACAGGGAGCCTGGTTTCGATATGTCGGTCGGGATTAATGAGCAGTCCAGGGAAAAAATTCTTCAGGTAGACGTCAGTCTGGATGAAATTACTGAATGGGTTATGGCGCAAAGAAGATTTGAAATTAAATTATACGTCAACGGTGAACTGATCGTGGAAGAGGAACAGGGTATGGCGCCCTATAGTTTCTATACTGATTGGAATGATGCTTGGGATGCTTATGATGATTTATTGATTACGGTAAACGTTGCGACGCTGTACGACCAAGTGGGAGGCAGCAGCCGCATTTTAAACATTGGCCCCTAGCTGAGGATCCCAATGGTAATTTTAATTCTCTAAGGGAGGGAATCCACAGTGAAAAAAGTAAATAAAAAATTGTTGACGTCAGCGCCGGGAGGTTTAAGTTACTTAACAGCCGTACTGCTCTTTTTTATGATGGGCTTATGCCCGTTTTCCGTTAACGGTTCATACTTAATGATGGATGCGCCGGAATCCGTCTATCAGCTTCATGATTTCGATGTTGAAATTTATGTTTTCGATGTTTCTGACTTGTACGGCGTAGCCTGTGACGTCCTCTATACGGAAGACCTCGTGGACGTGCTCGATGATGATCCCGGTTCCGAAGGTGTTCAGCCGGCTCTGACCGAGGGAGAATTCCTTAATGAGGGAGGGACGGAAGAAACGATAATGAGAGGAGCTTTTGAGGATGGGAAAGTCGAGGGAAGGCTTGTCCTGGGTCTGACTCGATCTGCTCAGATTCCGGGAGTCGACTCGGGGTTCATACCTCAGCATCTGATGACCGTGAGTTACAAAGCCGTCAATGTGGGATTCGCCGAATTTTCTTTTGACCAGGAAGGTATGGTCGATTCAGGCGAAAACCCTTTGAGTATTGACGGCGCCACCGGAGTGACCGTCGAAATCCTGGCTTTTACGAATCATCCGCCCAATATGCCCTCCAATCCTTATCCGGCAGACGGCGAAACCGGTGTACCCTTATCGCTGCAATTGACCTGGGAGGGCGGAGATCAGGATGAAGACGACATAATTACATATTATGTATATATGGATGAAACCGATCCGCCGGAAACGCTCTACGACACAGTGACCAATCCCTGGGACCAGACGGTTTGCACCGTCGATGCAACCCTTGAAATGGGGCATCACTATTACTGGAAAGTAATCGCAGAAGACATGTACGAAGGACTCACGACTGAAGGACCCGTCTGGGATTTCGTGGCTGCAGGGCCCTCGCCCACGCCGACGAATACACCCACGCCTACGCTCTCACCTACTTCAACCTTTACGCTCACTCCTACTTTAACCTACACGCCGGAAGAAACGCCTACGCCTTCCGTAACCCCAACAGTCGCTCCCGTTCCCGCAACCTCTACCGCCGGCCTGGCGCTGCTCGCTCTCATCATTTCCTTCGGATTCTTGAGAACGTTCAGAAAGAAAGATTAATTCTAAACTAAAAAAATGAACTTCCCTGACAGCGGCCGGGGAAGTTCATTTTTTCTGTTAAAACTCACGCGCAATAATCTCATTTTTCCTGGTCTTCATAAAAAGCACGCTGTATTCAGGCTGATAATGCAGGAAAGTGACCGAATCGGACTGCAGGTTCTGACTGAGCAACGACCAGGACTTGCCCGCGTCTTGGCTGAGGAATATCCCGATTTTCGTGTTTATGAAAAAGAGCCCTTTTTCATTGTCTACAGCGATTGAATTGACCCTATCGACGGGTAGAGCGGAGATTTTCGCCCAGGATTCGCCGGCGTTTCGAGACACGAACACACCGTGCTGCAATGTACCGAAATAATAATTGCTTTTTAAATCTCTGTATATCCAGGTTAATTGAGGTGCAGGAAAGAGAAGTTCGGGATTCTCGATATTCTCATCTGTTCGCCATAATCCCTCATTTGTTCCGATCAGAAAACCCCTTTGCTCCCAATCATGAAAACAACTCACCCTCGATTTTGCGTCGTTCCATTGTATTTGATCGAATCGACGGATTTTGTCTCCGTCGTAATAAAAAGTATAGGAGTAACCCATATTGAACAAATCAAAAAAAAGAGCGCGTGAAGAGGAGTCATCGTTTAAAATCTCACAGATAATGGAAACGGATTGAGCTATATTGGGATAAAGGTTCTCCTCGGGCGCTATATTGCCGGCAACCTTAAAAAGTACGTTTTTACTTGTTATTTTGCTCATTTCTCGCAGCGAAAATCCTCGAAACAGTTCCGAAGACAATGCGGCCCGCGTCCAACTCTCTTTGTCGATTTCTATTTCTCTGTTGTGGAACAGGATATGGTTCCACTTCAGGTCAAAACAGCACGTCAAAGCATCAATGGCTTTGCCCAGCGTTTCTTTATTTATCGGCGCTGATATCAGTTTTATCTGATTTCCCATCTTTTTCCCTTCTCCCGTCGGTTAAGTGAAAATTGTTGTTCATTTGTAAAAGATACGATCTAAAATGTCAAGTCGCTTTATTTTTAAGGTTTTTAGATTAAACTGAAATTCTGAAAAAAATCCGAAAAAAAATTTGACAAAAATTTTTCCTGTGTTATGCTTCGGATTCCACGATGGTGGGTATAGTATTATATTTGCTTAATGGATATGGTGATGAAGAAAAAAGACGACAAAATAAGATTTGATCCCGAAGATATTCTGGACATGCTTGATGATGCCGAATTCGACGAGGATGAGGAAGAAAACGAAGAAACACAGGCAGCGCAAGAGTTTGCGTTGGGCCTGATTTACGTCTTGAAATCCCTTGAAAAAGACGAGATCAAAAACTCCAGTGATCCTCAGATTCGGAAATGGTCTGAAAATATGCAGAGCACGATTGAAGAGATCATTTCCGAAATGGCTGAAGAATATTTCCGTGAAGGAACGGACAACCTGGAAATCACGGAAGAATTGCTTGAGATTTTCCGGGATTACGGCAAGTGTTATATGGATGAAATTTACCAGCACAGGTTAATTCGGCATAATTATTTTTTTCCCAATGACTTTCATGAGGAAGACGGAAATATTCTGTTGCACTGACAGGAATATCCGGATCAGTTTTGGGCCGACTGGGACCTGTTTTTTTTCATTTCTTCATCCAGTCGTATTCTGATTTCCGCAGGTTTCATTCCGAACAAGAATGCAATGTAATCGCTCAACCGGTATGTCCATCCCGCCAGGACCACGGCAAAGAAGGAGCTGAGGATAAGCACAGGGGCGATGCCGGCGATTCCCAGATTCTCGAATGCCTTGTAGGTGGTGACGTTGCTTACCAATTTTATGAAGTCGTCGCTGATTTTTCTCATTTCGATAAGGCTGTCGAAAGTCTCGGAATTGACGAACAGTTTTGAGATGTCCGTAGAGATAATGAATCCCATTTCGTGATAATCCCCCAGCAGATTGAGGAAGGGAGCGACGGCCAGGATAAGGGCGGGTCCGAGCATAATGAGGGATTTTCTTTTCATGGCGAAGAGCAGCCAGGGGACGCCCAGCAGGGAGAGGAAGAAGGGACCGAAGTCGGTCAGCAGGTACCCCAGATCGCTTCCGGGATCGAAACCCGATAGTCTTCCGGCGTAATCGCCTCCGGCCACAACAAAGGGAACGAATTTCTCGAATATTTTTCCGCCGTACATTGGATCTATCTGCAATTCAGTGACGGTTCCTCCGGCAGCCCAGCATCCCGCTACATGGAGGAATTCGTGAACCGGAACGTATATGAACCAGAACGCTATAAACGGCAACACGAAAAGCGCCAGGGCCTTTCGAGGTCCGTACAATTCCTTGAAATCAATGTCCACAACCCGCATTAGATCGTGAATCATCAGTCGCCAACCTGAAAAAAAGAACATTCCTGTCTTTCGAATAAATGGATTCGATTTTTTTTCATTTTTCTGTCCGTTCATGGTCTTTTCCTTCTATTTTCTGAAGTTGCCGCATTCATGTAAAATATTGTCATTCATCAATTGCGAAGCGGCAGGAATAATTTTTCAGGATAATTAAAACCGTTCTCCCTTTTTTCTTTTTGGTGAAGTAACAAGCGTATAATTGCACCGGACGCATTTATATGGGGGAAAGGCTTTTTCGGGAACGTAAAATTTCGTTTGACAATTTCCGCATTCATGCTCCTTCACATTCGTACCGGAGAACTCACCCACAGGCGATAAATTTCCCCGGCAAGCCGGACATTTCTCGGGACGCTTCTGCGTTTCATCCGAAAGAACGATATAACCGCAACTGTTGCACTCGTATTCCGACAATTTTTCCATTTTTCATCCTTTCAGGCGGCATGAGAAGGCCTCTATCAAAAAGTAAGGCGTTGCGGCCTCTTATCCGCTGCAGCCGCAGTTTAACATTAAACTTTTATAGCGTCATAGTCAAATATCAAAGCAGCTCAAATCAGGATGAAAATTTGTAACGGCCGAGCCGCCGCCGGCGGACGGGTATGACCCGGCAAGTCTCTCATTTTCGACAGTCGCTTTACAAGTCATATGACTAATCAAGATGAACCGCAGCGATTGCAATAAGACGATTAAAGATTTATATTGACTGATGGAATTTCGGCCGGAAAGCGCTTTCGGCTTTGGAATAACCGATGTAAAGGAGGAATTCATGAATTCAATGGATATTGTTAAGAATATTATTTCGACTGCAGGATTGATTTTGATTATTGCCGTCATGGGGGCGAATGTTTTGTCAGAAGACATCACAATAAAAAGCGGGTCGGGTATGAATATTTCTTTGAAGAAGGAAGTGCAGCATGCCATAGAAAAGGGATTGAATTGGTTGAAGACGGTGCAGAATGAGGAGGGGTACTGGTCTCAAAAGGATTATCCGGCATTGACTGCCTTGGCTTTAACCGCTTATATGGGGGAGCCGTCCGGGAAATATCGAGCTGAGAAGAATGATTTTATCGATAAGGGTTATGAATATTTAAAAGGGTGCGTCAAACCGGACGGAGGCATTTACGTTGAGGAGCTTTCCAATTACAACACGGCAGTCAGCATTATGGCCTTCCAGGTGGCTCATAATCCTGAATATGAACCGATATTAAGAAAAGCCCGGAATTTTCTGACGGAGCTTCAGGGGGATTTCGGCGAAAAAGGAAAAATAGACACTCCTTATGACGGGGGAATCGGTTACGGAGGCAGTTATCCTCACTCGGATATGTCCAATACGGTTTTGGCGCTTGAGGCGCTTTATTACACGAAATACCTGGGGCAGGACCAGAAATCAAAGATGAAGGAACTGAACTGGGAAGCGGCCGTAAAATTCATCGAGCGCTGTCAGAATTTGCCTGAGCATAACGATCAGGATTGGGCGAGCGACGATCCTGAAAATAAGGGAGGATTCGTTTATTTTCCCGGCAACAGCAAGGCGGGCGAGATGAAGCTTCCGTCGGGAGAAACAGCGTTGCGTTCTTATGGAAGTATGAGTTATGCGGGATTACTGAGTTACATTTATGCGGAGATGGACAGTGATGATCCGCGGGTTGAGGCTGTTTATGACTGGTTGAGAGAGAATTTCAGTCTGACGGAGAATCCGGGCATGGGTCCGCAGGGTCTTTATTATTATTATCATACAATGGCCAAAGCGCTGTCTCGTTACGGCATCGATGAACTCAAACTGGAAACGGGAGAAAAAATAGACTGGCGGAAAAAACTGGCGTTAAAATTGTTCGATCTTCAAAAACCCGAAGGTTACTGGCTTAATGATAACGGACGTTGGTGGGAAAAGGACCCGGTTTTAGTCACCGCTTATTCCGTGATAGCCCTTGAGATTATTTATCAAGGACTCTAAAGAAGGATGCCGGCGATAATAAAGCGGCTTTATCGAACTCCTCGGTCAGCCTGGAAAAAAGCGGCGGCTAAACGTCGCTAATTCACGTTGATTCGCCAATGATAAATTCTTTATTTTTTGTTCCTACGGCAGGGCTCTGACCCCAGTCCCCATTCGTTCTGACGCCTTGGCATGCCGAATTAAAATTGATTTGCGGATAGTCGCTCACCGACAAACTTGTTGCGCTGACAGAAGCCCTATTGTATACTGCCGCCGACTTTGATCCGAACCTGCGAAAACTCACAATGCGAAAACGGGAGAACTGATTTCGGCAAAGCATAACGAGAGACAAAACTGGGAAATCAAGAAAGGAGTTAATGGACATGTCAAAACTGATCGAGAAAGTAAACGCTGAATTTCGTAGAATTTTGGAGAAACATCCTGATCCTTATGACGTTTACAGGGAACTGACGGAAGGAATGTCCGCCAAGGGTTGCACATTTGGAAGCGGTCCGATGCCTTTGTACGTGAAGCCTTATTTCATTGACGGTGAAAGGATGCCTGAGATACGCTGGACGACCGAAGTTTTAATGAGAGTCATGAATAAGATTGTTGAGCTTTATTATACGGACGAGTCGTCTAAGGCGATGTTTTATCTTTCGCCGGAAGAGACGGAATTGTCCGATATTCCCGTGGGTTATCACAACAGAATTCAGATCACTCGAAACGACGCCTTCATGACGGACGACAAGCTTATGTATATCGAATTCAACGCGGACAGCCCCGGAGGCCCGATGTATTCGGACGTTCAGGGTGACCTTATCCAACGGTCGAAAGTTTTTGAAGAACTTTGCAAAAAGTTTACGGTGGGACGCGATCTGATCATGTGGCAGATACTCCGCATGCTGATGACCTGTTACAAGGAGTGGGGAGGTAAAAAAGAGCATCCCAACATTTGCATAAGCGCCGGTACGGGCGGCGGAACTACTCCCGAATTCCACGCTATCATTGCCTGGCTGAAGACCCTCGGTTTCAACGCTGAATTTTGCGGCACAACCGAGTGGACCTATGAAAACGGTCGTCTGACTACGCCCAACGGGCTTGAACCCGATATCATTTATCGACGAGGCTGGATCGGCGACTGGATTCAGCATATGGACGGCATCAAGCCCATCGTTAGAGCATTGAGAGATCGCAAAGCCTGCCTGGTCAACCCGCTCTCATCAACTCTCGCAGCCAATAAATCGCTCCTGGCGGTTCTCCAGATGCCCGAGATACTGAAGATGTTCAATGATGAGGAGCAGAAGGTCATTATGAACTATATTCCCTGGACGAGGGTTTTTGAAAAAGTTAAAACCGATTTTCACGGTCAGACGATAGATTTGCCCGAATATGTGCAGAAAAACAAAGACCGGTTCGTTCTTAAACCTATCGATCAGTACGGCGGCAAGGACGTCATAGTAGGGTACGCAATTGATTCTTCGGAATGGGATGAGTGGGTTGATAACGCATGCGCCCCCAAGGGAAAATTCGTGGTTCAGGAAGTCGTCAGCATTCCCGAAGAGGAATTGCCGGTTTTTGACGGCCATAAATTGATGTGGGCGAAAAAGAAAATAAACGTTAATTTCTATTGCTACGGAGAAATATACACCGGAGGAGTCGTCAGGTCATCCGACAGTCCCGTCATCAACGTCCACAAGGGCGGCGGTATGACGCCCATTATGTTCGTTGACGGAGAGCGTCACTAAGAAAGGGCTTGAGTCGGAATATCCGGCTGATGTTCCTTAAAAGGCAGAGGATCGGTTCGAAGAGCATATGTTGATTGAAGTTGCTGTTCAGCGCTTGTCCATGAACACATTAAATTATTGGCGGCGCTGAAAGATTTCAAAACAAACCTTGACCTCGAACCGATCCCCTGTTAACGAAAAGGAAATTTTCGCTGCCGTAAAAAATAAACTCAAAAAGCGGTTACTCCTGCAATAAACGATCTCCAGGACAAGATTCGATTTTTTTGATGGGGACTTTCCTCGAAGTGAAAAGATTCGAAAGTTAAGGCAAATCGATTCTTAAGTTGCAAAAATTTTTGTTTTCAGTATGAAAATAAGTAGATAATGTTTCTGTTTTGAGGGGATCCGCATGTTCCTGCGGGCCCATTGAAAGGAGACCGTTGTGAAAAGATACCTTTTTCTGTCTTTGCTGCTGATGCTATGCTGTTCGAATTCGCTTGCGTACCATGAGTTCAAGTTGACGGCTTCGGATGGCGAGAGCGAGGACTTGTTTGGACATGCAACTTCGATAAGCGACGATTGGGCCGCTGTAGGAGCTTATGGTGAAGATTCAAACGGAGAGAATTCCGGGGCCGTATACTTTTTTGAAAAAGAGGATTCGATTTGGATCGAAAGAAAAAAAATAACGCCTGCAGACGGATCGCAGGATGATTTTTTTGGAAGGTCAGTAGCCCTTGACGGCAAGTACCTTTTTTGCGGGGCTCCCGGCGATGATGATGTTTTTGAAAATGCTGGATCGGTATATGTATATGAAAAGACAGGAATTGACTGGACTTTCAGGCAGGAGATAGTTCCCGATGATGCGGGGTCGAATGATTGGTTCGGCTGGTCGATTGATGTGAAGGACCGCTGGGCCGTCATAGGTTCGCCGTTGAACGATGAAAACGGGAACGATTCAGGAGCTGTCTATGTTTACTGTCGCCTGGAAAATTTATGGGTCTTGAATCAAAAAATCATTGTGCAAGATGGAGAACCGAATGACTGGTTCGGCTGGTCAACCTCACTGGACGGCAATTTCATTCTGAGCGGTTCTCCCTATAACGACAATTGGGGAAATGATGCGGGAGCCGTCTATGTATTCAGCTACAACGGTCAGATATGGATCGAGAGACAGAAAATAGTTACTATTGATGCAGGACCGGGCAATTACTTCGGCTGGTCCGTCTCCCTCGACCTTCCCAATGCCCTCATCGGCGCCTATCGCGACGACGATAACGGACTGGAATCCGGTTCCGCCTATATCTACCATTTCAACGGCTTCGCCTGGCTCATGAAACAAAAATTAACCGCATTCGACGGCGCTTCAAACGACTGGTTCGGCTGGTCCGTCTCCTTGGACGGTTCCAATGCCGTTATCGGAGCATTCGGCGATGATATGGACTCCATGAATGATTGCGGCTCTATTTACGTCTACAAAGAGCAGATTTCCTCCTGGGGTTTTCTGCATAAAATTAATGCTATCGACCGGCAAATGGGCGATTGGTTCGGCTGGACCGTTTGCGTTTCCGGCGATTCCGTTATCGTAGGAGCGGAACAGGAGGATCAGAACGGAGATAACTCTGGCGCAGCTTACGTCTATGAAGGCTATACTGATCCGGCTTACGAATCAGTTCCCGCACTCAATCCTACGGCAATTTTTATTCTGCTTCTCCTGCCCGCACTGGCCGCCTGGAAAAAATTTCGATCCGTCAATTAAAAAAAATTTCCTCTCTCCCTTGACTTTTCACGACTCGCTTCCTTACACTGGTCGTTTGATTGCCTTTTTTGAATTTAAGGCTTTCGGAATTTTGAATTCTTTTTTTACGAAAGGGTATCATGAGCATTTGGAGAAAACTGGTTTCAATGGGTAAAAAACCGCAACGAAATATCCACCTGGGGAGAAACGATCCCTGCTGGTGCGGCAGCGGTAAAAAATATAAAAAATGTCACATGGAGGCTGATGCCGTTCACAGATCGGAAGAATTGGCAAAAACGTGCTCCCGCAAAGGTTGAAAAATATAATTTTACGGCATTCCGTCGGAATGCCGTCGACTCCCTTTTAATCTATATAAAACATGACTCCCTTTTAATCTATATAAAACATTTTGGGTACTGATCAAACAGGGTGCTTCTTTCAAAACTTTTGACGGTTTGTTTCAGTAATCTCTCTCGGTATCGGGATATCAATCGGTATCGAAATCGAAACGCAATGATGGGATATTCTGTCGAATTGTAATCGCAAAAGACCTGTATTTGATCAATGCCCAAAGTTCTATGACGGAATGGCCCTGATCGGCGCCCGCCATCCAGCGTGCTGCGCAGGAATCAGAGTCCTTCTGAAATCCCTTTATTTGCAGTATTGAAGGAAAATACTTTTAAGCGTATGATGAGTATGTGTTTTCCGTTAAAACTGTTTTACGGATGTGTCGGATGTTTTTACACTTTTTTCATAAGCCGGAAGACAGGAAAACCAGATTTTGCAAACGTTCGTTAGGAAAAAACAGGGATTTCGCGGAGCCAAATATCTCGTCAAATTCAGCAAAATATTAATATTCATTTATCTTTGTCTGCTCGCCTTCAACATAAGGTATCTGTCCAAAAACTTCGGATTGGACCCTTCATGGGATTTCGCCATGAATTACTTTGCAGACAAGGGTTTCAAGTTCGGAAGCGACGTCATTTGGACCTACGGACCGATGGGATATTTGATAGGGAGCATGGATATCGGGTCCAATCTTATGCAAGGCATTATTTTTCAATTATTCCTCTGGATTTTCTTCACCGGTCTCCTGGGATACGTAATCCTGAAACTGAATGTCAGTTTAGGCAGGTTGTTCGTTTTTTTAATACTTTTTGAATGCGGACATCTGGTTTTTTATCTGGGGTTTTCCGGACTGGATTATTTTATCAGTTTTATAACCCTGATGCTTTTCAGTCTATCGCTCTTCGTCAGAAGGCGATTCGTTCCTTTTTTTCTTGCTCTTTGTTTTATAACGGCGGGATTATTCATAAAATTCAACTCGCTCCTGTTCAATTTTTCTGCGCTGGGTATTTATTTGCTTATTCTTTTCCATGAAAATAAAAACAAAGGCGCGATGGCTTCCGGTTTCGCTCTTGTTTTTATTCCCATGTCGTTTGCGATTTGTTATCTGCTTTATAATCCTTCAATAACCGGCATGTCGGGTTATTTGAAAGGCATGTATGAGGTGGCGAGGGGATATAACAGCGTCATGAGTTTAAAGGGGCGGATGATGGATTTTTATATTGTCGCCGGTTTCGGTCTCCTTTACGCTCTCACCATGATTGTACTATATGCAACAAGGCAAAAGTCCTTTTATCTTTCAATCATTTTTGTCGGTCCCTTCTTTGCCGTTTTCAAACACGGGTTCGTACGCCAGGACAGTCACACAGTCGTCTTTTTTTCCTTCGTGCTGTTGCTTTTCGGTATTATTATACTCTTTACGGAGCGCCGGAAAGGTGTCGTGGCCTGTTCGCTGATTTTCAGTTTTGCTGTGGCAGGATGGATAATGGAATACGTCTATTATTACCCCCCTTACACATCATTTCACGAGTGACAGGCCGTTTCAACCTGAAAAATATGAAGGAAATTATCCGTCTGGACGAGCTGAGAAACACATTGCAGTCTATGTCCAGAAAGAATCTGGAAAAAAGCAGGTTGCCTTCGGTCATTTTGGATACGATAGGCGATGAAAAAGTGACGATTTTTCCTTTTGAAATTTCTTATGTCGCTGCCAATAAATTGAATTATGTTCCTTTTCCCGTGTTTCAGTCTTATTCCGCTTACACGCCCTACCTGGATCGATTGAATGCCATGTTTGTCGAGAATGAAGATAAGGCGCCGAAATACATTCTTATGGAGTGGAGTTCATTGGACCAGAGACATCCCTTGATGGATGTTCCTCTGTGCTGGCTTTCCGTTTTTCGTCATCATGCGCCGTATGCGGAAACAGCCGACTTTTTACTGGTAAAAAGAAGGAGACGCCCTGTTTTTGACGAGACGCAAACGCTTTTTGAGGAGAGAGCGTCAATCGACCACTTTATAAGAATACCGGTTTCTGATTCGCCGGTAGTCGTGAGGATAGAACTGAAAATGAAGATACGGGGAATGCTGACCGAAATATTGTTTCGAGTTCCTGAAGTGAAGATGATAATGCTGAAAGAGTCGGGATTGAAAAAGGAGCGCCGGGTTGTCCCGGCCAATCTCAGTTCCGGTTTGATGATCAACTGTTTGCCGTTCAGTTTAAAGGAAATGCGGGACTTGATGAACGGCGTTTACAGCGAAGAAAAGATAACCGATATACTGTTGACCGGAGATGGATTATCGATGTTTGAAAGTGAAGCGATCATTGAATTTCTGGAATTGCCGCAAATAAAGTTGAAATCAAAGGAGCCTTTGAAAATTCCGGGATCGCTATCTACACTTGAGAGGTCAGAATGCCGGAGCGAGTTTTTCATATTGAATTACATTAATGATCATTTGATTACGGATTACAGAAGCGAAATAGTAATCAGGGAATCAGAAAAACTCTTCAGTATTGACGGCTGGGCTATCGATGCACTTGGAAGCTCACTTGCGGATGCCGTGTATGTTGAAATAGACGGGAAAATCTTCAGTACTTATTATGGAAAAGAAAGACCCGACATCGAGATGCATTTCAGGAATCCGGATTACCGGTATTCGGGATTTGAAACGAACATTCCGCTGGAGCGAATCGGAAGGGGAAAGCATACGATGACTTTCAAAGTAATCAACGGGGATGCAACGGCGTATTATGTTCCGGATGCGACGATCTGTTTTCACGTCATTGAAGGCATAAAAAGCAATTGAATTTCCTTAATGAAAAGGCAGATTGCGTAAGACCGGAAAATTAACGTTTTTTATTATCATTCAATGGTTCATGTTGATCTCGTGGCGTTGCTGGGGATAAATTACTGCGGCTCCAGGAGCGGCGGTTTTAGGCCGGTGGCATGACATGAGTCTTATTGTCATGACTTCTATCGAACAAGGAAGACGTATGACAAATCGCCGCGGTATAGTCCAACCGCATTGCGGTAGAGAAGCGGTCGGCTTGACGAGTGATGGGATGAGGAACTTTTTCAGGTCCGGTTCGAGTATCTTTTTTCCAATTCGATCTGTTTCAGGAGTCTCTTATTGCACCTGGTGGGATATTGACCTGAAAAGCAGGCATGACAGATCGGCAGATCATGGAAAACGGCTTTGAGGTCTTCAAGGTCAAGGTAGGTTACCGAATCCGCTTCGATATATCTGGCTATTTCCCCGCACTGATAGTGTGCTGCGATTATTTCTTCCATGGTAGACATATCGATGCCGTAAACGCACGGGAACTTTATGGGCGGCGCTGCAGCGATAAAATGTACTCTTCGGGCGCCTTTATCCCGCAGCAGCTTGACGATATGCTTCGATGTGGTCCCCCTTACGATCGAGTCGTCCACAACGGCTAATTTTTTGCCTTTCACCACGTCGGCGATTGGATTCAGTTTCTCCCTCACCAGCCTTTCCCTCTCGCAGCGAGTCGATGAAATAAAGCTTCTTCCGATAAAGTTATTTTCTGACAGACCGCGGCGGTATGGCTTTCCGATCACTTCCGCAAGTCCGGAAGCTGCATAATAAGCGGAATTCGGTACGTCGATGATGATGTCCACATCAAGTTGCTCCTCCTGAACCCGGGAAGCCAGTCTTTTCCCCAGATCGCAACGCACTGTGGCCACAGTTTTTCCGTTGATCACCGAATCCTCGCGAGCGAAGTAAATATACTCGAATACGCAAAAAGCCCTTTTTTTCTGCAGACATATACGTTCGTGCACATTGTGATCTCTGTCGATGAAAACAGCCTCGCCCGGAGCTATATCTCTGATCGTCTTGTATCCCAGATAATCGAAACAGGTCGTTTCCGATGCAAAAGCGTAAACCACTCCCTTTTCCGTGACCTTTCGGCCCATCACCAGGGGCCTGATGCCGTGAGGATCGGTGAACGCCAGGAATCCATGACCGGCTATCTGAGTGATGATTGAGTATGCTCCTTCTATTCGGGACTGTGTGCTGCGCACCGAATCGAAAATATCGTCTGTTGATTTTTTTTTGAGGTTCCGCTTCTCCAGCTCCGATGCGAAGGTATAAAGGATCAGAGCGAGGTCATTCGCTGTATCCGGAAGAAGATGACGTTCTTCAAACAGGTGTTTGCGCAGCTCGACAAAGTTGGTCACATTACCGTTATGCACCATGGACAGACCGAAAGGATAGTTGACTGCAAGAGGTTGCGTGTTGAAGATGTCCGTCGATCCCATCGTGGCGTAGCGCACATGGCCCAAACCGCAGGAGCCGGTGAGTCCTTCCCGGGTCTTGTCTTTGAATACCGCATCCACCAGTCCCAATCCCTTCTTCATTCGAAAAGTCCCGTCGAAAGTGACTATACCGGCCGAATCCTGTCCGCGGTGCTGCATCGTCAGCAACCCCAGGATCAGTTCGTCAATCACGTCCTCATAACCGTATATTCCGATTATTCCGCACATTATGCGTGTCCTCTGTGTCCTTGAGCCTTAAACGGCGCTCCTCAATAAACGATTTTCAATACCGGCGATGTTCGAGCCTTTTTCATGCCGGCGTCTCAAGTTTGTCCTCCTACAGAAATGCTTCCCATCACTTTGTTGCAGCGCCGGCGAAGCTTGCAACGCAAAAATCGAGCAGATTTTGTTGCTTTTTCCGAACAAGTTCAGGCGATTTTTTCCAATTTCCGAAGAACTCCCCCGATTAACGCTTCGTCCGCGAGCCGATTTTCGCAGAATGTAATACGCGTTGTCAATGTTTGAAGCTCTTAATAGCTTTTGCAAAGACTCAACCGGCAATTACCCCGTTTACGCATCGGCATCGGGATATGAAAAACGACGACTGATCAAGCCGGGGTTACAATTCTTTCAAAACTTTTGACAATTTGTGTCGGCATCGCAATCGGTATCGGGGTCGGGGTCAGGGTCGGATTCGCAATCGGCATCGGTATCGCAATCGTGATCGAAATCGAAACAAAATGACAGACGATTCTGTCGAATTGTAACCTCAAAAGAGGCTTTTTTGATCAATGCCGAAAAACGACTCATTACGTCTGGTCGCAATCATATCTTAAAAAAAGACGTTGAGGGTCGAAAACATTCAAAATGTTTCGTTGGCCTCACTGCTGCTATGAAAATCTGTGCCGCGCCATACATCAGTTAGCTCCATGAGGTTTGCTTACGTACAATTGATAATTTAGTGAAAATTGCCGAATAAGTATACTTGGCGAATTTTTTCTCTTTTGTCTTGACATTCGGCTGCGCGGCGGTTATAAATTAACCAGAAGGTTAAACCAAATGTTTAGTTTAACCGGGGAGTTGGATATGGATCAGGGAAATGAAAAGGAAAAGCAAACAAGGACGGGAATCCTGGAAGCTGCGTTGAGAGAGTTCAGCGCCAGGGGATACAGCGGGGCCCGTGTGCAAACGATAGCGGAAAGGGCAGACGTAAACAAAGCGATGCTCTATTATTATTTTCAGAACAAGGAGAATCTGTACTGTTCGGTTTTGAGGCATATCGGGAGCAAGTGGTTTCCGCGTGTATTTCCGATATTGCTGGAATCGAGCGACTTGGAAAGGCGGGTCCGTCGTTTCGTTTCGACTTACTTTGATTTTTTTTCAACGCATCCGGAAGTGGGCAGACTGATATTGCGGGAGATGTCGGGCGGCGGTGAGTATTTGAATAAAGTTATACGGGAATGGTTCAAAGAGATGCCGGTCAGGCCTTATGAGTTGGTAACCGGAATGCTCAGGCATGAGATGGCGAAAGGAGCTGTAAGGGAGACTGAGCCGACGCAGACGTTATTGAGCGTAATAGGCATGTGCGTGATTTATTTTGCGGGTCGTCCGGTCATTCAGACGATACTGGATATACGGCCGGAGGATGAGATGGAATTTTTGGAAGAGCGCAAGGAAAGCATAGTGGATTTGATTCTTTATGGATTGAAGGCGGATCGATGTGGGGAAGGCGGTTGAGGTGCGGGCAATGGAGAGATATACAGGGAGAACCATGCAGTCGTATTCAGGAGGAAGCAAGTTGAAGAGGGTAATGTTCCAGGCGAGGAAGCTTTTTTCGATGACGGGAATAGTCCTGATTATATGCGGCGCTTCACCGGTGAAGTCGGCGGAGCAAGTTTTAACGATTGAAGAGGCGGTTGAAACGGCGTGGGAGAAGAACCATGATTTGTTGATGCAGGAACTGTCGCTTGAGAGGAGTCTGGAGGTTGCGGGGCAGGTGAAGGCAAGCCGTTTGCCGGTTGTTGAGACGAAAGCGGATTACAGGCACGTAAGCGAGTTAATGAGGATAGAGACGCCCTTGGGGACGTTCGAGGGCGGCTTGAAGGATACATACGATTTGAAGCTGACGGTAAAGGGTCCGCTTTTCACCGGGTTCAGGTTGGAGAATCTGTATGAAGCGACGTTGAAGGGCGCTGAAGCTGAGGAGTTGAGAGTGGAATTGATAAAGCAGAAACTCGAATCGGGAATAGGTCGGTTGTTTTATGCATCGATCGGAGCTGACAAGTATGTAAAGACCGCAGCAACGTCTTTGGATCAGGTGGAAGCGCATTTGCGAGACGTGCGCAATTTTTATGAATTAGGAATGATGACCCGAAACGAGGTATTAAAAGCGGAGTTGAAAAAATCGGAGATAAAGATGTTGATGACGTCTGCGGAGTTATCGGGGCGATCGGCGCGTCTGCAGCTTTATTCGATAATGGGAGTGGATTTGCAGTCTGAGATGACGTTAAGTGCGCCTTTAGAGTATCTTCCGTTGTCGACGGAGACGGAGGTGTTGACAGGTGAGGCATTGGCCAACCGGATAGAAGTCAGGATAGCAGAAAAGATGCTTGAAGCTGCCGAGAAGAAACTGAAGGCTGAAAAGGGAGCGTATTGGCCTCAGGCCGGCGCTTACGGGGCGTATGATTACGGTAAACCGGGCGCTAACCTGATGGGTGAGGAATGGATGGACAGTTGGAGTTTAGGGGTCAGCGTAGGATTTACGGCCTGGGACTGGGGCAGCAGGCATCACCAGGTACGCGAAGAGGAGCTGCGGATACGCGAATTGGAGATAGCGAAGGATAAAGTGAAGCATGACGTGGAGAGGAGCGTGATAGAGGCGTTGTTGAAGCTGGAGGAGGCGGACCAGAGGGTGAGGATGACGGATGAACAGATCAGGCAGGCGGAGGAGAATTTCCGATTGGTGGAGAACAATTTTCAGGTGGGGTTGTCGACGAACACGGATTTTCTTGATGCTCAATCCGAGCTGATGCGTGCCCGGCTGGAACGCGACCGTGCATTGGTGGACCATTGCACGGCCAGGATTAACCTGAAGGAATCCCTGGGAATGACGGAAGAGGAATTCAATGATTTTTTATTTGGAAACGGCGAAGAAGTAACTAAAAAAACGACGGAATAGGAGAATGTATATGAGAACAACATCGGGAGCGCCATATTCAGGACATAGGTTGCCCTGGGGTTTATGCGTCATGATGATGCTTCTGTTTTCGGTCTCCTGTATTGAAGAAGAGGAGCGGAAATACGACGGTTCCGGGGTATTTGAGGCGGTGGAAATCACCGTGGGTTCCTTGGTTCCGGGCCGTTTAGCTTCATCGCCCGTGCAAGAGGGTTCAATCGTGAAAAAGGACGATCTGATCGCTCAGATCGACACCGAAAGCCTGGAGTTGGAGAAGCAGAGAGCTGACGCCGGCATTGAAACGTTAAAAGTGAAGATAGAGGGGGCGCGGGTTCAGATAGACCAGGCCCGTATAAACCGGGATGCGTTAAAGAAGAACTATGAGCGGATCAAGACGCTCTTTGAAAAGAATTCGACGACGGTTCAGCAGTTTGATGAGATTGAGGCGAAATATAATGTAGCGGAAAAACAGCTTCTGGCGGCCAGGACGAACCTTTCCGGACTGCAGGCGGGACTGGAGGAGGCTCAGATAGGATTGAAAATAATCGAGCATAAGATCAGTGAGGCGGAGATAAAAGCGCCTTGCGACGGAATAGTGATCAATTCCTATGCGGAAAAAGGGGAGCTGGTAGGTCAGGGAACGCCGATAGCGACCATTGCCGATATGTCGGAGATGGAGATTAAAATATATGTGGAAGCCGACATGCTGGACAAAATAAAAGTAGGAACGAAAGCCGATATTTTCATTGATCCCCGTCCTGACGATCCGATTGAGGGAGAGGTGATATGGATTTCGCCTGAAGCGGAATTTACCCCGAAAAACGTCCAGACGCGAGAAGCCCGTGCGGTCCTGGTTTATGCCGTCAAAATAAGGGCGGAGAATCCTGAAAGGGCGATTAAAATAGGCATGCCGGCGGACGTCGTGCTGGAGTAAGTATGAATGCTGCAGTGTGCGAAGAGGAACGGAGGATAAAATGAGTTTTATTCTTACGTTTATTCGGCAAATTCCCCAGTTGGCAGGTCCGTTGATTTAACCGGAAATGAGGAGTTCGTCAAATTGTTGTTTGTCGATTACATGCGAACAGCATATAAACGATGAATAAAAAAATTCTAAGATGTCATGAAGTCTCAAACAAGGAACAATTGGATTCCCAGCCGACTTTATCGTTTAATTTTACAGCCGCAAGTATTCAGAATGTCCAGAGAGGCAATAAAACGGGAATCATGCAAAAAGGAAAGCAGGAATGAAAGGGAAAGATAAACCCCCAGCAGCCGTCGAAGTGCGGGGAGTATCCCGTTCGTTCGACAAAGTGAAAGCGCTGGAGGATGTGACTTTTGATGTTCCCGAAGGCAGCCTTTACGGTTTGATCGGCCCGGACGGAGCAGGCAAAACCACGTTGCTCCGTTTACTCTGCGGATTGCTGCATCCGGACAAAGGCGATTGTTTTCTCCTGGGACTCCACAGCATCAAGGAAAGAGAGAAAATAAAGGATGCCCTGGGATACATGCCGCAACGATTTTCCCTGTATGAGGACCTTTCCGTGGCGGAGAACATGCTCTTTTTTTCGGACTTGTTCGGTGTTCCCCGGAAGGAGAGGAAGAAGCGTTACGATCAGTTGATGAAATTCAGCCGGCTTGAGCCTTTCCAGGAACGGCGCGCCGGAGCCCTCTCCGGCGGTATGAAGCAGAAACTGGCCCTCTCCTGCATACTGATTCACCGGCCGAAGATTATCCTTCTGGATGAACCTACGACCGGAGTGGACCCTCTTTCCCGGAGGGAATTCTGGAACCTGTTGAAATCGCTGGTCGAGGAAGGCATTACCATCATAACCTCAACCCCTTACATGGATGAAGCGGCGCTGTGCGATATGACCGCCCTGATTCATAAAGGGAAAATTCTCACAATCAAGCCGCCCGATGAAATTCCCTCCATGTTTCCCTATGACCTGTGGGCGATCAATGCGCTATTGAACAAGCGGCAATTGACAGAGATCAGAAGCATGCCGGAAACGCTGGATGTTCATCAATTCGGAGACAGCGCTCACATAACGGTCAAAAAGGAAACAGGTTTCGAAAGGCAATTCGATGCCCTGCTGGAGAAGATAGACCTCTCTGAGGTTCAATATGAAAAAATAGAACCGGGCATTGAAGACGTCTTCATTTATATGATGGGAAAATGAACTATGGAGACAATGAATGAAATATCAGTGAAGACGGAAGGATTAACAAAGAAATTCGGAGACTTTACGGCCGTGGACAGCGTTTCTTTTCAGGTTCGCAAGGGTGAGATTTTCGGATTCCTGGGTGCCAACGGCGCAGGCAAAACCACCTGCATCCGGATGCTCTGCGGAATACTCATGCCCACTTCCGGAAAAGGATGGGTGGAAGATATCGATATTGTCAGGCATCCTAAAAAAGTAAAAAACGTAATCGGTTACATGTCTCAGAAGTTTTCGCTGTACCTTGACCTGACCGTTGAGGAGAATCTGCGGTTCTATGGAGGCATATACGGATTAAAGGGAAAAAAGTTGCGCGGCAGGATGGAGGAAATGATTGAAATGGTTGATTTAAAGACGCAGAGGAAAACCATAACGGGAAGCCTGCCCTTGGGCTGGAAACAGAAACTGGCTTTTGCATGCTCCATCATTCACTCGCCGCAGGCGCTTTTTCTGGACGAGCCTACCAGCGGTGTCGACCCGATATCCCGAAGAATTTTCTGGGATATGATCCATGAAACCGCAGAAAGAGGCGCTTCAGTTTTCGTGACGACTCATTACATGGATGAAGCGGAATACTGTAACAGGCTGTCCATTATGCACCAGGGCAGGATCATCGCTATGGACGCTCCAGGCTCCCTGAAAGACCAATACGACGAAAAAAGAATGGAGGACGTATTCATCAGGCTGATCGAGCAGGAAATAAGAAACAACCGTAAGACCGAAGAAAAGAATGTGTAGGATGATGCAATGAGAAAGTCGCGCATACCGGCCATGACGAAAAAAGAGTTCCGTCATATCTGGCGGGACCCCCGAAGTCTCAGCATAATAATTTTATTGCCGGTTTTAATGCTTATACTTTACGGTTATGCCATCGATCTGGATATCGACGACATTGCCCTGGGCGTCCTCGACACGGACAAATCGAATGAAACCCGGGAATTGATCTCTGCATTCGAGGCTTCCGGGTATTTTACGGTTGAAGCTTATCCGCAGAATCGGGAACAAATCGAACCCCTGATAAGAGCGCGACAGGTTCGGACGGTTTTAGTTTTTCCCCGGGATTTTTCAGAAAAATTAAACAGCGGAAAAAAAGCGGAAATCCAGATCATCATCGACGGCAGCGATTCCAATGCCGCCACCATCATCAGGCAATACTCGGAATCCATCATAAACACTTATGTTATGACCGGACGCCAATCGCCTTTCACCGACCTTTTCGACATTAGAACAAGAGTCTTCTTCAATCCGAACCTCGAAAGCAGCATGTTCTACGTCCCAGGATTGATCGCAGTCATCCTCATGATGATCTCTGCGCTTCTGACTTCCATCACCATAGCCAGGGAAAGAGAAAGCGGCACTCTGGAGCAGATACTCGTCTGCCCTCTCAAACCTTACGAAATGATAATCGGCAAAGTCATACCCTACGTTTTCCTGGCTTTCCTGGACGGACTCATCATCCTGGCCCTCGGCAGAATCCTCTTCGGCGTTCAGGTCAAAGGCAGTCTGCTCCTGCTGAACGCAACCATGATTCTCTATATCTTCGCAGCCCTGGGAATAGGTCTCCTCATCTCCACCATCGCGAAAACTCAACAGGTCGCCATGATGCTCTCGGCCGTTTCCACCATTCTCCCCTCCATTCTGCTCTCGGGCTTCATCTTCCCCATTTCCTCCATGCCGAAGCTCCTGCAGGCCATTACTCACATAATACCGGCACGCTATTTCGTCGTTATAATCAGGGGAATTATCTTAAAAGGCACAGGTCCGGCCTTTATCTGGCGCCAATGCCTGTTCCTTTTTGTTTTCGGCATACTGCTCGTTCTTTTAAGCACGCGTAAATTCAGCTCAACATTGGATTGAAAATGAGAAAAATACTGCACATCATCAGAAAAGAATTCATCCAGGTTTTTCGCGATCCGCCGACAGTCGCTATCATCTTCATCATCCCTATCGTGCAGCTTCTCGTTCTGGGCTACGCCATCACCGTCGACGTCAAAAACATCAATATGGTCATCGTCGATATGGATAATTCCTCGTTGAGCCGCAGCCTTCAGCAGAAAATGAGGGTATCAGGTTATTTTCACGTTCAGTCGGTCGACCGGACGTTGAATGAAGTGCAAAATTATTTTAAAGAGGGAACCGCTTCCGTGATTCTGAGCATTCCGCCGGATTTCAAAAACAATATTATGACAGGTAGGCCCGAACCCGTTCAGATAATCCTGGACGGCTCAGACGCCAATACATCACGGATCGCTATGGGTTACGTTTCCGGTATTCTCATGAATTTCTTCCGGTCGGAAATCGCGGGTTCGACCCAGGGTATTGAACTGGCCTCCCTCATGCAATTAAGAAACATCGAGCACAAAACCAGGGTCTGGTATAATCCCAATCTGGAAAGTAAAAATTTCATGATTCCCGGGATAGTAGTCATCTTGCTCACCATGATAACAACAATTTTGACGGGGTTGGGCCTGGTGAGAGAAAAAGAACGGGGAACGCTGGAACAGATAATGGTTTCTCCAGTCCGCGCCCATCACCTGATAATCGGCAAAACCATTCCTTTCGCTGTCCTGGGCTTCGCCCTGACGACACTCGCCATGACCTTCGGCAAACTCTGGTTCAAAATTCCCATCGCCGGCTCACTCCTCCTTTTCTACGGCTTCGCCTGCGTTTTCCTCCTAACCTCCCTGGGACTGGGCATACTAGTTTCAACCGTATCGAAAACACAGCAGCAGGCCCTCTTCTTCATATGGTTCATAAACATCTTCGCCATAATAATGTCCGGCTTCTTCATTCCCGTAGAAAATATGCCGCCTGTTCTCCAGTTCATAGCTCATCTCAATCCCGTCCTCTACTTCATGCGCATTGTCAGAGAAATTTTCCTCAAAGGCAGCACATTTCAATACCTGTGGAAAGACGGACTCATCCTCCTGGGTTTCGGAGCCCTGATCTTTTCTACTGCTGTCGTTAAATTCAAAGAACGCATCAGTTGATGGGGAAACATGACGCGACTCCGCTTATCAGCGGCAATTGACGGAGCTTTTCAGCAAGTTCCGTGATAAGACAAGCCAGAACGGTTCAATTGAAAAAGGTTACGAAATTTTATAGAATTTATCCTGCGGTGAAGTTGAGAACCATCGGTCGTCTGCAGTAATGAAACGAATAAGAACATTAATAAGGCAATTCAAGATTGAGATCGATGTATACCGTCGCGTTGTGGCGGACCCCCGAACCCCGCGTCGAAGCCGTCTGCTTCTCGGAGCGGCAATAGCGTATGCAATTTCGCCGATCGATATCATTCCCGACTTCATTCCGGTGATCGGTCATCTGGACGATGCGATCGTCCTGCCCGCGGTCATCTGGCTTGCCCTGCGGTCTATACCGCAAGGGTTGCTCGAAGAGCACAGGTCAAAGGCGAGAGAAGCAGCTTGAACCGCACCGGGTAAAACCTCATGTTCAATTTCCAGGACGGCAATGATCGACTAATGGCCCGGATGCCGGCAATTGACAGGAAACCAGACGTTGACTTCACTTCAGGCTGATAATATATAAATATATAGAAGCGCTTGCTCAGGAACCGGGCGTTGCAGACACATTGATCGCTCCTCAGATATCGGAAGTTAGATTTCGAAAGGAATCGGCTGCAACTCGATAACATTTTGTTTATCTTGATTTCGGAGATGCACAAAGGAGGAACCGTATGAACAGGAAGACAGGTTTTGTTTTTACTTTATTATTATGCCTTCTTGTGTCAGCAGCCGGAATAGTTGCGGATGAAACCGTTCCCTTTCCCTTCTGGCAGCATGGCTGGGGCTGTACCACCTTCTGGTCCCTGGCGAATTACGGCGGATCGGGAACGGCATACGCTGATTTGCGGCTTTTTAATCTTGATGGTGAGCTTGTCGCTTATACTTTCGGAGGAGCCGTTCCTCCAGGACAGGCGTGGATGCCTGACACGGCTCTCTGGGGCGGCTCCTGGTATTCTGCGGGAAATAATGTCGGATTCGGAATAATAGAAATTGAACACAATGAAAACTCGGTCTATTTATGGGGCTGCATCTACGGCGCTCTAGACCCCGCAGGACAGGCCGGATACACCATCGTGTTTCCTCAGAATCCCTACGGCATGCCGGATGAATGATCGATGAATATTTCCATACTGAAAAATGGAATCTGTCCGTCTTCAATATTTTCCAGATGCCCTATCTCTCTGCCGTCTATGCTATTTATGCGTCAACAAATCCGGCATCTCGACAACCTTCAGCGCCGGCATTCTGAAAGGCGGCAATAATACTTCCTGCATCGAACATTACTGCTCTTATCTGTCCATAAGGGAATATCCCAAAATGAATTTGAGTGAGAAGCATCAAGCGTTTCACTCTCATTTATCTCTCCCTCTCCCTCTCCATGCAGTCATGAGGCCGCCCAGAACAAGGACAGACAGAGCCAGCGTCAAAGAGCCGCTTGAGGGTATGGTAGGAGGATTTTCGATATGGTAATGGAATCCTATATCCACTGGACCGTAATCAGGAATTTCATCGGTTTGAGTGGTGAGTTCATTCAGGCAGATTCCATCCCAGGCGCTTTGGAAACAGACCTCTTCAGAAGGTCCGCAGCCTTCATCGATGCAAGGACTGCCAGGATGCAGATAATACTCTCCAAAAGGTCCTGTTGCAAATATTGGGTCTGTGTTTATGTTCCCCTCGCCTGGATAAACTCCTGTAGGCGACTGTATGTCTGAACATGTTACCAGGGCTTCTTCGCATGCCGTAATTTGAGATGCTATGTTTTCCCACAAAATGCAATTTTGAATCGTTGGTTTGGAGCCTGAATGACAATAGAATCCTCCGCCTTCATCTGCAGCATTTCCTGAAATGGTGCAATTTATGAAAGCAGGTTCGGATAATGAACCTGTGTAAACGGCGCCGCCCTGAAGTACGGCGTCGTTTGCTAAAAACAAACAATTAACTATGTCAGGATCGGAGGAATTGGTTAATATTATGCCGCCGCCCATAAGGGCAGTGTTTTCTGTGATAGAGCAATCTTCAATAATTGGCGACGCTCCAAAGCAGTATATTCCGCCGCCGTCATAATTAGTAAAATTGTTGGTTATACGGCAATTCCTGATGACTGGAGAAGAATTCATGCAAATAATTCCGCCGCCGTGCTCATCGACGATATATCCATTTTGAATGGTAATGCCGTCGACTATTGAGTTTTCTCCTTCGTTGCTTTGAAAGAGGAATCCCCTGTAATTATTAGTCGGAGAGCCTTCACAGTTGATGATAGTCATTTCCGGGCCGTTTTCAGAAAGTAGCGTTATCGATTTGCCGCCGAAATTCAAATTTTTGTTACCCTCACCGGCATAAATCCCATCCGCGATCATTACTATATAACCGTCAACAGCTTCGTCAATCGCTTCCTGTATTGAATCAAACGGATGTTGTGGAGAACCGTTCTCATCAGGATCGCTGACGTCAGTGTCTCCCGGTCCGGGATCATTGGGCGCATCATCGTCGACGTAAATGAACTCTGGAATGCAACTGATCGGAACATCAGCGCTGAAATCAGGATCATTCATTAATATAGCCGTGTGACCGTTTCCAGTGATGTCAGGAACTTCCGTCCCATTTCCACGGTCGAAACGCCAATAGGCGATGGTTGAGCCATCCACAACCGGACAGCTCATAGAACAGGTTTCACCGGTATAGCGAGCCGTATCGGAAATGGCGATTTCATCAATCAGACCATCCAGATTCTGATAAAATCCAGTCCATTGAACACCCATGTACAAATAGCCCGAAGTTTTAGGCTCATAGGCAACGCTGTTATCATTTACATCCGTCCTTACGCTGTCTATGTAAAGACTGACCTGAGCGCCTGATTTGACCGCAGCCACATGATGCCACGTTTCGGCGGAATCGATTGTCCCGGTTGCAACATGCGAGTAATGATAAGCCTCGCCGCCATGATAAAAGAATTCAACCGTATCGTAATGGCAATTCAATGACCAGCCGCAATAGCCGGTATCGACAAATTGCACCATTGACTGGATATCGGTATCCAGACTTGAAAAATTGAACCATCCCTCAACCGTAAAATCATCGTAAGCATTAAAATCGTCATCGTAATCAACTCTTACACACTGTTCCAATGCCGAATCCAACTGCAAACTCATAGGCTCCCATACCGGAAAAGGCGTAGACGTAGGAACCGAACTTCCCGTTGGAGTGGATGTCGGCGTTGCCGTAGGACTGGTAGGACTGTTTGTGGGCGACTGAGTATAAAACGTTTGCGTTGATGTAGGAGACGACGTTTGTGTCGGAGGCTGCGTCGGCGTTTGACTCGGAGTTGATGTGCAATATGTGCCTGTTGGGGATGAAGTTGGTGAATATGTCGGCGGCAAGGTAGACGACGGCGTTCGTGTCGGTGTTTCGGTAATAGTGCTTGTCGCCGTTAGTGAAAATGTCGAAGTCGGCGTCCTTGTACTTGTAAAAGTCGGCGTACTTGATGATGTCGGCTGAGTGTTCGTTGCACTTGGCGACTGGGTTGGGGTGCGAGTCCTTGTAGGCGTTACGGAGGGAGTGCGAGTTCTGGTCGGCGTATTTGTTGGAGTATAAGTCGAAGCTGAGACGACATCAAAATTCGCCATCCCGAAATTGAGATCGTTGGCATGTCCGCTCCAGGCGATTTTGAATGTTCCATAACCGAAAGGTCCGGCATTAGCTCCCCAACTGTTTTTACATATCCAGTAGTTTTCGATGTTGTCATAACCGATTATCTCTACGGCATGCCCACCTTTTTTCTCACCTGATGACTGAACATAAACGCCGTCGGTCCAGGGGGGCGTTCCAAGCGGACTGTTAAAATAGGTTATGAAGTCAGTATAATAATCAAAACGAAAATAACCTGGTCCTTCATTAAAGATAGAAATGATAACCTGATTGGGGTCTGATGCGTCAATAGTGTGAAAATTTGTCGTATGGTATTCGAATTCCATGCAGCTATAATCGCAGGGAATATTGGAATAGTATTGATGATATTGATACGGGCAAGAAGTATCAGAATCGCCGTAAGGAAAGCATGGATCCGATACAGGTTTGTGAGTTTCATACCATTGTATTGCTTGAGCTGTGCCCCCGCAACAACCGTATTGAGACGTGTCGCAGGATACCAGCAATTGTTCGCTCAAATCGAAAATCCATCCGTCATACATGATTATGTGTGATTCCAGCGCCGCATTCGTAGCGAAAGCCCAGCACGATCCGCATGACCCCTGATCCTCTGCAGCCGTGACTACTCCAAAATCCATCCAGTTAAAATATCCTTTAGCAAAATCTCCCTTTAAAGTTTTCAGGAAAGCATTGTAGGTTTTCGTATCAAGCGGAATATCCCCTGTTCCCCGAATAAATGAATTTTCCTCTGCATACGCTATATTTCTTGCATCAAACGCGTTTTGTGCGAAAATGTAAGTAATTACTGCAAAACAACATGACATGTACCGCATCATCTTCGAACATTTCATGACTTTCATTCTCCTTTCACAAATGTTCTGAAATTAATCGACCTCCTTATCAAATTTTCAATTCAACAATCAATAAATCAGCAAACAGCTTCTCAAAAAAACCAATCAACAATCATGCCGGCCAGTAATTTTTTTGAAATGTATGATTATACAAGAATTTAGAAAGACTGAGCTGGTGACTGAATAAAGTAAAATATGACCAAAAGGTAATAAATTCCCGAAAGGTCATGACCTTAAGGGCAGAGTTGCTTTTTTGATCAAAGCCCGATTTTTTGATAAAAGAAACCGTCGCCGGCGTTTGATCAGTCCCGATAAAAAGATGCCGGAAATGAAAAGCTGAGATTAATATCAAAAAAAAAGTCAATATTGAAATTTTTCCTTGATTTTTTTTTCACAGCAGGTATAACAGAGTGACGCTGATTGAATTCAGCGTCGTTATCCCCGGTAGCTCAATCGGTAGAGCGGGTGGCTGTTAACCACTAGGTTCGCGGTTCAAATCCGTGCCGGGGAGCAAGAATGACATCCGCTGAATACAGCGGTTCTTATTTAAAGCAAGACCCTG
>CAZUFC010000046.1:0-53159 GCA_964619725.1 uncultured bacterium
CGGAATACGCACATTTTTCGACAATGATAAAAAATGCGTCTTTTGAGGTTACAATGAAAGCCGGCAATAAACAAATAATCGATTAAAATTAAAGCGGCTGCGATTCAGCGACGACTCTTTTTGATTACCCTCAGATTAATAGTTGCCCATCAGATTGACTTTCATACCTCCGCCCCGTCCGCTCCGTCCGCCAAGTCCGCCGTTAAAATTCCAAAAATGAATTCAACCGTATATCGTCCGCCATTGACAATAAAAAATTATGAACTTCCAAACGCATTCGACCTGACCAACTTCCCGATTCGGAGGCTATAATAGCGTAAAGGAAGACAACGCTGTTCGGAAATACTCCGAATCAATTCAGAATAAATTGTAACCTTGAAATGTCCGCTTTTGATCAGCGCCCTTCGACGACGATAGAAAACCAGAATATTGAAAATTAATGAAACAAAGCTTATCTTAACGCGAATGCCTTTTGCGGGAAGATTCAGAAGGCGCTGGAAAAGGCAGGATTTTTATGCTGAGTTACTTATCGATAAATAACATGAATTCAATAACCCCGGACGCTGTTGACGCGAAATTTGAAACTGGATGCACCTCATTCGTAATGACAGATGAGAAAAATCAAACCAGTTAAAAAGGAAAAAACGGATTGAACTCCACAGGGATTATCCACAAGGGACTGAAAACCGTTTCCCGATTGACCCGGGGGAACTATGACCGTCTGAACGGAATAAGCGCTGTTCAACCGGAGGAGTTCCGGGCAGCAGCCGGAAAGGTTGAAATGGCCTGTCTGCACTGGCCGGGAGACGGGCCGCCGCTTGTGATGCTGCACGGTTTGAACAGCAGTCCTTGGACCTGGGCGAGAACGGCCTCTGTCCTTTGTTGCGAGAGAGACGTTTACGCGGTTTCCCTGCGAGGTCATGGCGGAAGTTCGATTCCTGAAACAGGATATTCTTTGGACCGCGTTACCGGTGATTTACATGAGTTTATCCGGAATGTCGTAAAGCATCCCATCGATCTGGCCGGTCATTCCTGGGGCGGAAGAGCGGCGATCAAAATGGCTGCTGAAGATGACAATCAACTTGTTCGATCGTTGATACTGGCAGACCCTGTTCCTCCGCAGGGACTGAACCGGCTGCTCCGGTCCTTTCCTTCCATGATCGTTTCAGCATACCGGACGGAAAGAAATGTTTACCGGGATGAAAATTCCATGAAAAAGGCGGCGAAAAATATTATCTATCTGCAGGCCGGCGATCACATCGATCAGAATGTATGGCAGGATAAATTCGTTAAAACCGATACGGGACGAATGAAACCGAAATTGCCTGATGCCGGATTCAATGAAATCATGAACGATTTGAAAAACCATGACATAACAGACCTTCTGAAACTGATCGAAATACCGGTATTGCTGCTTAAACCGACATTATCCGTCGCTTTCTTGCCGGGTGAATTGAAACATCTGAAACGACGCCTGAAAAGATTGTCCATAAAAAAAATACCCGGCGACCATACTTTTATACACTCCAATCCCTTGGATACTGCAAAGGCGTTGTTGGAATTTCTGAGGTCCTGACATAAATTGAGGAAAAAATATGAATTGTCTGATGAAGCACAACCCTCGATCCGCTGATGTTCCCGCTTGCTTGCAAGCTGCTCGCATCGACATAAAATTTTCTGCACCTTTTCTGATGGAAATTTCAATATGTCGATTTTTTGCCGGCATAAATTGTAGCCGGCATTTCATCCGTCACGTCATGAATTTATAATTAACAACCGGTTTATTCAGCGCTTTGAACCGGTCAGGGAGAAAAAATAAACCGATGCCGAGGACAAATAACAAAAGTTCAATGAAATGGTTCCGCATAATAATCATATATTTCATCAGTTCGGGAATCCCTGTTTCTTTCGGCGCTTATGAAGATGCTGAAGAAGCTGCCCGCCGTAACTTGATCGTCATCACCCTGGATACTTTAAGGGCGGATCATCTGGGTTGTTACGGCTATTTCCGGGAAACTTCTCCTGAGCTGGATAAGTTTGCGGATCAATCGATTTTTTTTGAACGCTGCATAGCCCCCATGGCCGTCACTCTGCCCAGTCATATTTCGCTTTTCACCGGAAAATACCCTCTCGAACACAATATCCTGGCCAACTACGGACAATGGAAAGGCCTACGGTTCAATTCTTCCAATAATGTAAGACTGCTTTCCGAAATTGCCCGGGATACCGGCTACGATACCGCTGCTTTCATCAGCGCCTCAACCGTAAACAGCAAAACAGGCATTGCCGCCGGATTCAGAATTTTCAATGAACCGCATGCAAAAGCGCAGAGAAACGCCGGCGACACGAATGAACAGCTCTTTTCATGGCTCGACGGAAATCATGCTGCCCCTCTATTTCTATGGATTCATTATTTCGATCCTCATACGCCCTATGATCCCCCGGAACCCTTCAATGATTATTTTAAACCTGATTCCAGGCTCGAAGAATACATGAATCGGAGAAAAATACCGCAAAAAACGGATAAAAGAGTCGTCAAAGCCGGGAAAAGCGGTTTCCCGGAAGATGTCCGTAAAATAATCAATTATTATGACGGCGAGATAAGATACATGGACGCGCAACTGGGACGCCTGTTCTCAAAATTGAAAACGACGGGATTCTGGGAAAACTCGGTCATTCTGATCATAGGAGATCACGGAGAAGGGCTTTTTCAGCATGACGTCCCCCTGCACGGTTCGGTCTGGGACGAACAGCTTCATGTTCCCCTGATGATACGCATACCTGGCGGAAAAACGGCTCGAATCAAGGAAACCGTCTCGCTCGTCCACGTTATTCCTTATTTGTTGCTGATCCTGCAGGATAAGGCATGTTTACCTTTTCAGGAATTTCTGAATCAGTCCCATTTGAAAAATGCTGAACCGTCACATGTTTTCCGTTTTCCAATACTCGGACAGGCCATTGAAAAACAGAATATGCCGCCTTCATATCCCTTCTATTCTCTGATTCGAGACGACTGGAAAATAGTAATGACCCAGGATGGTTCCTTCGGTTTGTTTAATCTGGATTCAGACCCCTTTGAGCTTAAAAATGTATATGAAAAACGAAAAGAAACGGGCGAAAAACTGAAAAAGTCGTTGCTGGGAATTATTGAAAAACAAAAACGGCAAAATAAAAGAGTAAAAAGCGATGCGAAGGAAGATGATTCAGGACCTTCCCCGGAAACCATCGAACAGCTTCGGGAGCTGGGGTATTTGTGAGCTGAAAAAATGGAGGTTGGGAGGTGACGAATGCAACGGGGGAATGGATGTCTGGATATGAACCGGAAAAATGGTCTGAACGATTGCCTGAGTGTTGAATACGAGTCGAAAATCAGTGCAGAAATTCTATGTTCCTTATATTCAGACTTGTCCTTATGCCTTACAGCGAGGACGGACGCGAAAAAATTAGGCGTGCCCGATTGAAAAATTAATAATTCGCGTCCATCCCGTATTCTAATAAATTTTTTATAACAGACGGGCGTCCAGTTCTATATCGACGGCCGCTAGCGCTTGTGAGACGGGGCAGTTTTTCTTCGCTTCCTCAGCATGCTTGAGAAAATCATTTTCACTGATTCCAGGGACTTTGCCTTCCGTATGCAATACTATTTTGCCGATTTTGAATCCCCCGTCGACTTTTATAAAATGCACGGCGGCCGTTGTTTTTACTGAATCGGGAGTATACCCCGCCTTGTCCAGGCCATTTGAAAACGCCATTGAAAAACATCCGGCGTGAGCCGCTCCGATCAGCTCTTCAGGATTCGTGCCTTTGCCTTCCTCAAAACGTGAAGCGAAGGAATAATTTCCTTCAAAGTATCCGCTTCCCAGTTTAACCGAGCCTTTTCCCTTGACCAGGGACCCCTCCCAAACTGCGTGACCTTTTCTGACAGCCATGATTGTCGCTCCTTTCGTTGGATCACAGATTTTTCTTTAACAAAGAATCAAATCAATTCTCCATCTTTTTGGATGAAAAAGAAACGAAAAAGTTGCTGATTATCATATTTTTTTTGGGACTGATCAAACCGGGGTTACACTTCTTAAAAAACTTTCGACAGTTTGTTTCAGTAATCGGTATCGGGGTCGGTATCGGTGTCGGTGTCGCAATCGCAACAAAACGAATGGATATTCTGCAGGATTGTAACCTCAAAGGATGCATTTTTGATCAATACCTTTTTTTAAAATTTAAATTTCACACATCCTGACATTGACTGACAAAAAATTGTGAAATGTTTTACGAAAAAACTACAATCGATCAAAAAAAATCAAGAAAACAAAGTCCCCCCGCTTGCGGGGGGATATAGGGGGGGCAAAAAAATGCACAATTATTATGCCGAGACTCAGTGTGAAAAAATCAATTGATTTCAATATGTTAGGTTGTCCTTATCAGGAGTTCTGAATTTTAATTCTATAGAAAAATAATGAACTCCGAAGTTCTGGAAGACTTATAACATTTCGGTTTTCAGAAAGGATAATGAGCGATTTTGAAGGTATGCTTTGCCGTATTAATTTTGCAATGTATTTTTCCGGCAGCAGCGATCACAATTCAATCAGCGGTTGTAGCCGCTCGTTTCGATCAGCTCCGATCCCGCTGTTGATAAGTATGCCGGGCATCAGGGCTCTTCGGAATCACGGAGAAGCGATAGATGTTTCTCTGCTTCTTCGTCATATCCCAGTTTTCGATAGCATCGGCTGAGGTGATAATGGGTTTCGTTGTAGTCCGGTTTTAATTCCAGGGTTCGAAGAAAGTGTTTGACGGCTTGTCGATGATTGCCGGACTGCATATGGGCGAATGCGAGATTGAAATGCGCCTGGTAAATGCCCGGATGATCATTAATGAATCGTTCGTATATGAGTATCGCCGTCAGGTCGTATCCTGATTTCTGTAGGGCGAGACCGACCCTGAACATGGTCAGGTAGTCGACGATTTTCCGTGAATTCCGGGTAATGCTTTTTTCGACGAAAGCGGATTCCGGGAGCGGTGAATCTGCCGATCTGAATGAATGATAAGGTCTTTTACCCATGAATGGATGATTATTATACTGAATAGTCAGCAGATGCGACGACAGGGCTCTCAACAGTTCTTCGTGAGCAGGCATGGGGCGTTTCGGATTATCAGCGCAGACCCATACGGTGGAATGATGGGTTGCTGCGAGTTGTGCTGCTTTATCGGCCACCATAAGCGCGTCGCTTTCTATTTTTTCCGCATCATAATATGACCAGTCCAGCCAGTTCGGGTGCGCTTCCCGCGCAAGCGGAAACCACAAAAGGTGCATGCGCCTGCCGGCCCGGTTCAGGTTATACTCAAGCATAGCCCACCATTTTCCTGTAACGACGAAAATGTCGTCATCCGCAGTGAATTCCGCTATATGACGAGCCCAATTGCGGTTGTCGGTTCCTTTAACGTCATTGAGTTCAACCCGGATCGGACGGACGGCCAGGATAACCAGCAGAGATGCCGGGATAAGCCAGGCTGAATTCCGTTTAAAACTTGAAGCGTGGGGGAGAGCGTGAACGCCGGCAGACACTAGCAGGATGAAGGATGGTAACGCTATGGTATCGACTCGTCCGGGTGAATAAATAGGATTGCCGGCCCAGGAAACGATAAAAAGAAGAATCAGGGGTCCCAGGCACCCTGCCGTCAGTAATGGGAGCGATTTGGTTTTACGTCGCAGCGCACTATTTTATTTTTCCATCCCAAAACTATCAGGAAAAGGGAGCCCGCGAGGGCTGCCCAGGCCGTCCACGGTAAATCGAATGTAAAGTTCTGATAGGGTGGGATCGCTCCATGACTCAGAACGCCCAATGACCAGGGAACCTGGAATGGGAACAGAGCCTTCCAGTAAGGTTTTACCCACTCGACGGGTCCGCTGCCCGATACTGACGTCTGAGTGATCCGGATCGACTGGGAAAGAAAGTGCGGAAGCCAGGGCAGGTAACCCAGGAACGTTAAGCAGATTGTCGTAAAAAGGACGACAAGACGTCTGCGATCAAAGGATTGTATTAAGGTTGCAAGAAGAAGCAACAAGACCGGCAGCAGGAAGAACATGGATATGTTATGCGTATAAAGAAGCAGGATAAACAGCATGGCTGCAAAAACGCCGTCCCTCAAACGGGGTTGCCGGTAAAGCGATGCGGCAAAGGGCAACGATGCCGTGACAAGCAGCATCAACAATGAGTAATTTCTGGCTTCACGGCTGTAATGTATGTGCAGAGGGTTGACCGCCAGGAGGAAGGCGGCCAGAAGACCCGCCCGGCGGGATATCAGTCGGGCGCCTGCCGCATATATGACCCATATCGTAAGTATTCCCGATATCAAGGAAACGCTCCTCACCGCCCCTTCCGTCCAGGCTTCCCCGCCGACAAGAAAACGGATGAATTTCTGAATCAGGTAATAAAGCGGCGGATGGACCCCGGAAGCAAATTTGTCGAAAAGCTCATCTAATGGATATTCCGCCTAGGCTCCGACGATGGCTTCATCTTTCCATAGTCCCGATTCGCCGATTTTCGGCAGACGGACGGTCAGCGCTATGAGAATTATAAAAGTGAGAGCTAAGCCGGTAATGAGCTGCGAAGAAAAGAAATCCCGGAATTTCTGCGATCTGGTACTTGAGAAAATGGACGTCAATTTGTTCGATCTCTCTAGTTTTTGTCCATAAACGGCGAATTTTCCCAAATTCTGCGTCAGTCTTCGGATTAGCTCAGTCAACGTATCAGCAACATCCCTGCCTCTCAAATCCTTACCATCCTTGTCTTAAGAAAAATTCGCTCGTTTATGGATCAAAAACCGCAGTGGCTGTCCAGCATTAAATTTTGAATCGAGATTCGAGTTTGTGGACAGACACTCTCTAGTTCTTCATGGCTTATTCATTTTTGCGCTGCTTATCCGCTCAGGAGCTCAATCCCGCTTCAGATAAGACTCCATCCTCATCTCCCCTCATAAGACTGTCCGTGACTCCGTCCGCCAGAATTACCGTGTCGAGATCGAGTTTCTGTTTCAGCTCCCTATAACATTCAGCAGCGGCCTGACGCCTGATTTCTCAAAGCAATATATGGGAACATCCTCATTTTTATGCTTTTTGAACCATTCTGAAAGGTAAAATTCAGGGAAATACGGCAGATGCTTACAACCGGTCTATCATAGAACCGGCAGTGCTTTCCCTCAACCGTTTCGCCAGAATCCTGGAAAAGGTCTTATAGAATTTCAAAGCGATGGTTTGTTCTTTTTCCAACAGCTCCATGAATTTCGTTCGCCATATTTCGAGAAGCGCTGCGTTATTCAGGGCATAAGCGGAAAGAGAACGGGGATGGCTGTCGATCAGCGCCATTTCCCCGAAAGTTTCGCCGGGTTCCAGTATTTTGACCAGAACCGGTTCGGGAGTATCCTTGCCTTTATATTTAAGTCCGATCTGTCCTGATTTGATGATATAAAGAGCATTGCCTTCGGTTCCCTGTTCAAAAAGTTGTTTTCCCTTTTCTATTTCGATCATATCAGCGACTGAGAAAACCCGGTGAATTTCTTCCTCCGTCAAATCTTTAAACAACGGAATCTGTTTAAGGGATTTAATATCTTTCGACATCTTCAGCCTCCTGCCGTGCGCCCGGTTTGTCTTTAAAACGCTTCGATGAGCGCAGCGCCATTACGACTGTCCCTCTTCAGTAAACGCTGCTGCTCAAACCATCTTTACCTTAGCGCCGATTTTCCCATAGAACAAGCGCTTACTTTCAGCCGTATTTCAGAAAACAACTTTTTCTTAAGTCAGAATGCTCTTTTTCCGGCTTCAACAATTGACTTTTATTAAATTATCATTATATTCTTCGAATTCTCAGTCCTCCTTGAGGGCTGAAATGAAAACTGCTGATTATGAGGGAAGCGCCGCAAATGGACAATATGGGTAGGGCCGAACCAATCCGGTGCGGTGAAATAAATTCATTCGAGTTTCGTGCAGAGTGATGGGAAGAGCGGATTAAAATGAAAAATGCTGCTTCTCCTTGTGGAAGGAGGAGCTCGCTGCAGGGAAGGGTCGCAAAAGATCGTTCCAGGAAGCGGGTTGTGAGGATTCTGAGTCATTAACAGCCGGTCAATCAGAAGGTATGAAACATTCATCATACAGTATGCGAATGGAGCGAGACGTCGAGGGATGCGCTTCAATGCTTTTAAATTCAGATTTTTTGATAAGTCTGTTTGAAATTTATAGATATTCTAATTTACTGAGCAGGTTGAGAACAGGTGATTGAGGAAAGGAAACCGATGAAAAAAACAAGAAAGTTGCGTCATCGTATATTAGGGATAACGCCTTTTCAGAATCCGGACGTCAGTTTACTGTCGGCATTGACGAAGGCGGGAGCTTACGGGATTCTGGATTTAGGTTTGGATGAGGAGCGTGCGAGGAGTTCGATAAAGACGGCTTCAAGCGTTATAAAAGGGAATTTCGGCATTCGTATTCCGGAGAGCGCTGAATATCGCATTGAAGAACTTCCCGAAAACGTTAATTCAGTAGTATTTCCCGATCCTGAATCATTCAGGCCTTATAAGGGGGCGGCAAACCTGGTTCAGGTTACATCCCTGGAGGAAGCCAAAGAAGCGGAATCGAATGGCGCTGATGGAGTGATAGCGAAAGGCAGCGAGTCAGGCGGCCGCATAGGCGAATATTCCTCTTTCATTCTGCTGCAGATGCTGAGGGGCGAACTCGGCATACCCTATTGGGCCCAGGGCGGCATTGGACTGCACACTTCATCAGCCGTATTAACATCCGGCGCTTACGGCGTAGTATTCGATTCTCAACTGGCGTTATTGGATGAATCGAGAATCGGTTCGGAATTACGCGAAATTCTGAGTAAAATTGACGGGACGGAGACCCGGATTTTTTCGGGTTATCGAATATTGAAGCGACCCGATATAGAGAAGAGACTCGAAGGATTGAATGAAACGGATATACCCCGCCGGTTCGGTCTTGAGGATTTGGAAAACAAGCTGGTTCCTGCAGGGCAGGATGCCGGATTGGCTCGTTTATATTCGAGTGAATTCCGTAATGTAGATAATTTTATTTTTGCGGTTAAGGAATCCGTTTCCGGACACTTGATGCAGGCGAAGACGCTGGCGCCCATGGAACCCGGTTCGCCGGCGGCACGGGACCATGGAACACGTTATCCGGTGGTTCAGGGGCCCATGACGCGAGTAAGCGACACGCCTGCCTTTGCGGAAAAGGTGGCTGAAGCGGGCGGACTTCCTGTATTGGCTCTTTCGCTTTTACGAGGAGAAGTAGCCCGTTCATTGATCGAACGTACGAAGGAGAGAATGGGCGACAGGAGCTGGGGAATAGGCATACTGGGATTCGCGCCGCAGGAGTTACGCGACGAGCAGTTTGAACTCATCAGGCAGGCCGGACCGGACTTCGTGATCATAGCAGGGGGCAGACCGGCCCAGGCAAAACAACTGGAAGAAGCCGGCATAAAGGCCTATTTGCACTGTCCTTCACCCGGATTGCTGGACTTGTTTATAAAAGAAGGAGCACGGCGATTCATTTTCGAGGGGGGAGAATGCGGCGGCCATGTCGGACCCTTGTCGAGTTTCGTATTGTGGGAGTCGCAAATCGAGAAACTGCTGCAGTTCGATAAGCCCGAAGAATTGAGTTTGCTCTTTGCCGGCGGTATCAGCGACGGACTTTCTGCTGCGATGGTTTCATCATTGTCAGCGCCGCTGGCCGTGCGCGGCGCCAGGGTAGCCGTTCTTATCGGTTCAGCTTATATTTTTACGAAAGAGGCCGTGGAATCCGGCGCCATATTGCAGAAATTTCAGGATAAAGCTGTGGAACTCAAGGGCACAAGCTTGCTGGAAACAGCGCCAGGACATGCGAGTCGTTGTTTGAGAACTGAATACACGGAATTTTTTGAGAAAGAAAAGCAGAGATTGCTGGATGAGGGTAAGAATTCGGAAGATATTTGGATGAGTCTCGAAAAGCTGAATGTGGGGCGATTGCGGATAGCTTCCAAGGGTGAAAGGCAACTTGGAGCGGATGAGACGGATGTGGAAACGGTAGCAGACAAGGAGCAGGAGCAGGAAGGCATGTATATGATCGGCGAAGTGACGGCGCTGCTGGACAAAGTTATGTCGATGGAAGAGCTGCACAAAGAGATATCTGAGGGTTCGGTCCGGGAACTGAAGAAGGTGCGCATACCGAGATTATTTGAGCATGTGAATCGTGATGATATAGCCATTATCGGGATGTCCTGCGTTTTTCCTGATGCCGCAAATACGGACGAATACTGGGCGAATATTCTTGCAGGTAAAAACAGCGTCACGGAAGTTCCAGACAAGCGTTGGAACAAAGAGATTTATTATGACGGAGAGACTTTAACGGGAGACAAGTCCTGCTCAAAATGGGGAGCTTTTCTGCCTGAATTGTTTTTCGATCCGCTGGATTACGGCATACCTCCCCAATCGCTGGCTTCGGTGGAACCCGTTCAACTGCTCAGTCTTCACGTGGCCCGTAAGGCCGTTGAGGATGCAGGTTACGGAAAAAAGGGAAAGCCGATACCCCGTGAAACGACGTCGGTGATTTTCGGAACGGAGCCGGGAAATGAGCTGTCGGGTCTGTATGGTTTGAGAGCGTTTTTGCCGCAGATTTTCGGAGAAATACCGCAAGAACTCGATCAAAAACTGCCCCGACTGACTGAAGACTCGTTTCCGGGCGTTTTAGGAAACATCATATCCGGACGAATAGCCAACCGTCTGGACCTGGGCGGCGTGAATTACACGGTGGATGCGGCCTGCGCCTCTTCTTTAACCTCAGTGGATGTGGGAGTAAAAGAATTGCGTGCCGGTATAAGCGATATGGTGATAGCCGGCGGCGCGGACTTACACAACAGCATAAACGATTATTTGATGTTTACGAGCGTCCATGCGCTTTCGCGAACGGATCGATGCCGGACTTTCGATGCTGAAGCCGACGGAACCATACTGGGAGAAGGCATCGCAGCAGTGGTCTTGAAAAGGCTGGAAGATGCGATCATAGACGGAGACCGCATTTACGCCGTTATCAGAGGTTTGGGAGCGGCATCGGACGGCAGAAGCCAGGCGCTGACGGCCCCTAACAAAAAGGGACAGGAGCGCGCTCTGAGTCGGGCTTACAAAAGAGCCGGCATGCTGCCCAGCGACATTGAACTGATCGAAGCCCACGGTACGGGGACGGTAGTCGGTGATAAAACCGAAATTGCCGCTTTGACCGACGTTTTTATCAGGTCTGGTTCAATGGTCAATTCCTGCGCGCTCGGTTCCGTCAAAACCCAGGTCGGGCACACCAAGTGCGCCGCAGGCGTCGCAGGAATGATCAAGGCTGCATTAGCCGTTTACCACGGAATATTGCCTCCGACGATAAACATAAGCAATCCCAATCCTTTTTATAAAAAAGAAACCAGTCCGTTTTATTTTAATCTCGAACCTCGTCCCTGGGCTAAACAAGTCCGAAGGGCAGGCATTTCCGCTTTCGGGTTCGGCGGCACGAATTTCCACGCCGTCATCGAACAATATAAACCGGAGGTTACGCCCAGAGGTTTAAACAAGTGGCCGATGGAGATTTTCATCTTCAGGGGAAAAGACCGCAAAGAGGCGGCGGCTAAAATGGAAAAACTCGAATTCCTGCTGAATGAAGAATATCCCTGGCGATTGAGAGACCTGGCATATTCGGTTTGTTCCGATGAGGGGCCCGTTCAAATTGTTCTGCTGGCTGAATCCATTGATGATCTGAAAGAGCGGTTGAATGAAGCGAAGAGTTTTCCCGGGGCTTCCAGGAACATCTTTCTACCTGAAAAAGACGACAAAAACAGGGGAAAAATAGCCTTCATGTTTTCAGGCCAGGGAAGTCAGCGGACCGGAATGGCGGCTGATCTCTTCGCCGCTTTCCCGCCGCTTCAGAAATACCTGGAAATGGGGCGAAAATGGTACAAAAAAATATATCCTCCCGCTGTTTTTACTCACAAGGAAAAAACTGCCCAGGAAAAGGAGCTGACGGAAACGGACAAGGCGCAACCTTCTTTGGGAATAGTGGAAATGGCGATGGCTGAGCTTTTGACGGAGCTGGGCATCCAGGCGGATATGCCTGCAGGTCACAGTTACGGAGAAGTGGCGGCCCTGGCTTACGCCGGCGCCGTTAAGGTTGAGGACTTGTTCGATTTAAGCGAAAAACGGGCGTTGAGCATCCTGGAAGCTGCGGGAGGCGACCCCGGTACAATGGCGATCGTGATCGGTTCCGCTGAGGATGTGGAGAAGGGTCTTGAAGGATTGGATGAGGTCTGGACCGCCAACCATAATTCACCAAATCAGACCGCCATTACCGGGACTGTTGAGGGTATTGAAAAAGCGATTAAGAAATTTGAGTCAATAGGGATGACCGCGAAAAAGATCAAAGTGGCATGCGCTTTTCACAGTCCTATAGTTGCGGAATCCAAACAGCTCTTCGGAAAAGTCCTGGATAAAATTGAAATTACAAAACCCCGGATGCCTGTATGGTCGAATACTTATGCCGCTCCCTACAAGAGCGATCCCAAAAGCATCAGGCGCACTCTAACCGAACATATCGTCAAACCGGTGAAGTTCGTTGAAGAAGTTGAGGCGATGTATGAAGCGGGAGCGCGTATTTTCATTGAAGTGGGTCCGGGACACATATTGACCAACTTGGTGGAGAAGATTCTGGAAGGAAAGGACCATATCTGCATACCGACTGATCAGCCGGGAAAGCACGGCATTTCATCTTTACTGGAAGCTGCGGCGCGCCTGATTGCTGCAGGCGTTGATGTAAATACTGACTTTCTTTTCGACGGGCGCACAGTGGAAAAAATCGATCTCGATCAATCATATAAACTGAATCCCACAACCTGGATCGTCGACGGACAGACCGCCAGGCCGATTAAAGGAAAACTTCCCGTTCATGTAGCCAATCCGATGACGGAACCCATCCAGTCGCTGTCGCTCCAAGGTTCAGGACATGCCGCCGGAGGACGCGATGAAGTGATGCGTGAGTATCTCAAATCAGTGCGTCAGTTCATGCAATCGCAGAGGGACGTCATGGTCAGTTATCTGGGAGGAGTCCCGCCTGCCCAGGTGGCGGGTTCTTTTGATGATGTTGATGAGCAGGCCGCATTGGAAGCCGGTTCGGATACGATTGAGGGCGAACTGATGGAAATGGAAGAGATGGAGCCCGAAAGCGTCAATGTCCAGGACCTGCTGCTTGAGATAGTCAGCGACAAAACGGGATACCCTGTCGAAATGTTGGATTTGGACCTTAATATGGAATCCGATCTGAGCATTGATTCCATCAAACGCATTGAAATTTTAGGCGAATTGAATATGCGGCTCAGCCTGGCTACTGACGATGAGGCGAACAGAGATGAACTGATAGAAAAACTCGCAGCCATTAAAACGCTTCGGGGCATTATTGACTGGTTGAACAAGAACATCACGGATGCCCTGGAATCCGGAGAAGCCGCAGGTCAGCTTCCGGAAGGCGAGAAGGTCCAAACCGGCAATCAAGAATCTGAAAACCATGCCGAAGGAGCTTTTGATCCGGGCGATTTAAACATCATTAAACGGTATGTGACTGGTATTGCTGATTCAGAGGAGGCTCAACCTCAGGAAAATGCTGATGGTTTCAAAATATTGATTACTGAAGACGAACAGGGCCTTCATGAGAATCTGAAGAAACTGTTCGCCGAATCCGGCGCTGACGTCAAAACCATCAACGGCAAGAATTTATCCGAAGTCCCGGATGCCGAGGCCATGATCTATGTTTCGCCCTCAACGGATCAAAAGGATTTTGTGCCTTCTGATCTTTTCGATTTATGCAAGAAACTAGACCCCGGGAAAGTGAGATACTTCTGCGCCGCCACTTTTCTGGGAGGCGATCTTGGCGAAAAGGGAACGCTCGATGACGAAAAGATACTTACCAATTACAGGGGTATCGCCGGATTCCTGAAGAGTCTTTCCCAGGAGTGGAAAAACACGAAATTCAGGATCGTTGATTTGCCTCGGAACAGCAAAGCGGAAAAAGCAGCCGGACACATTTACCGGGAGATGTTGAGCGTCAACGGTCCGATGGAAGTGGGTTATTCGGACGATACTCGCCAGGCTGTGAAAATCGACAAAAAAAGCATTGAAGAGGACAAAACGGAGAATATTAAACTGGACGGCGATTCCGTCATTTTGATTACCGGAGGCGCTAAAGGAATATCAGCGCAGACGGCGAAATCGCTGGCTTCACGGTATAAATGCCGGTTTATTCTGGTCGGCAGATCGCCGGAACCGTCGAAAGAAGACGAATATCCCGAACTGTCGGGCATCCGGGATGCCAGGGAAATGAGAAAAGCCATTTTGGAATCAGGATTGGCGAAGAAACCGGCTGAAGTGGAAGCGCTGATGAAAAAAGCATTGTCTGCGCGGGAGATCAAACAGACTTTGAGCGATATCACGGAGCGTGGCGGACGAGCCTATTACTATTCGATGGACGTGCGCGATCCTGAAGCCTTCGGAGCTCTGATCGATAAAGCTTACCAGGATTTCGGCCGTATCGACGGGGTAATTCACGGCGCCGGCGTTATTGAAGACAAGTTGTTCAGAGACAAAACCAGGGACTCGTTTGACCGTGTATTCGAAACAAAGGTGAAGGCGGCTTATACGATCATGAGGAAAGTGAGGAAGGACTGCCGGTTCATCGTTTTCTTTTCGAGCATTGCAGGATTCTTCGGAAACAGAGGGCAGTCGGACTACGCCGCAGCCAATGATACCCTGGATAAGCTGGCTCAGGCCATGAATCGAAAGTCGGAAACGCGCGTTCTTTCGATCAATTGGGGGCCCTGGGACGGCACGGGTATGGTGACTGACGAGTTGAAGAAACAATATGCAAAAGCGGGTATCGGATTAATACCGCTTGAAGAGGGCGCGGAATTCATGGCGGATGAACTGATATACGGCGACAAGGAAACCAGCCGAATCATCGTTATGTGCGCCGAACCTGAAAGTTTCATGCAAAGAGAGACGGAAGACACGCGGAAATGACCACAAAGACGAAAAAAGCAACGGACATAGCTGTAATCGGAATGGCCTGCATATATCCCGGAGCTCCCGATCTGAAGACTTTCTGGGACAATATCCGGAAAGGTTATGATGCGATAACCGAAGTGCCGGAAAACAGGTGGGAACCTTTTTATTATGATCCGGACTCAGACAGAATAGACCGGTTTTATTGCAAAAGAGGCGGATTCATTGACGATTACGCTGATTTTGATGCCCTGTCCCACGGCATAATGCCTGTGGCGGCTGAAGGCGCTGAGCCGGACCAGTTGCTTCTGCTGGAAACGGCCTGCAATGCGTTAAAAGATGCCGGTTATTTCAAGGAACGGACAGGTAAGCTGGATAAAACCGGCGTTATTATAGGCAAAGGAAATTACCTGGGCGCAGGTCTGCTGAGGCTCGCTCAAATAGTAAGAACGGGGCCTCAAATCATTTTCCTGCTGAAGGCTCTCTTTCCGGGAATATCGGATGAAGAGGCCGAACGCGTGCGAAAAGAATACGTGAAACAACTGGGGCGAGTGGGACCTGATACGGCCATCGGTCTGGTGCCCAATCTCTCCGCCTCCCGTATCGCCGCAAGACTAGATTTTCACGGTCCGGCCTACACCATTGACGCGGCTTGCGCCAGTTCTCTTATAACTGTCGATCACGCCTGCCGCGAACTGCATTCGGGACGCTGCGATTTCGTTCTCGCCGGCGGCGCCCATACTTGTCACGACGTATCATTCTGGAGCGTTTTTTCGCAGTTGCAGGCCGTTTCGAGGAACCAGGAATGCCGGCCTTACGACAAGAAAGCCGACGGAGTTCTGATCGGTGAAGGCGTCGGCGCCGTTATACTGAGAAGATTGGAGGATGCCGAACGGGACGGAGACAGGATTTATGCGGTGATCAAAGGCTCCGGCGTCGCCTGTGACGGAAGCGCCGCAGGTTTGATGACCCCGGCTGTCGCCGGACAGATAAAATCTCTGGAGATCGCCTGGAAAGAATCCGGGCTGGAACCCGAATCGGTCGGATACATCGAAGGACACGGCACGGCTACGCCTATAGGTGACGATACCGAACTGATGACTCTCGCGAAATTCTTCGGTAAACCGTCAGACAGCGAAACGAAAAAAGGACTGGGGTCCATCAAATCCATGATCGGACATACCATGCCGGCTGCAGGCGTTGCCGGCCTCATCAAAACCGTCATGGCCCTCCATAACGATATGCTCCCGCCTTCGCTCCATTGCGAACAACCCAAAGAGGCTGTCAACAATACCCGCTTCAGAGTTTTGCAATCTGCAGAAAACTGGTCCGAAACAGGACTCAATAAAATCGCCGGCATCAATGCCTTCGGATTCGGCGGCATTAACGCTCACACCATAATCACCGCCTATGCCGATAAGAAGTCTAAAAGAAAAACTGCCTCACGCCGCACTTCAAAATCTATAACAGAAGAAGAAACGCTCTTCATCGTCGCTTCATCCAAAGAGGAAATGCTCGAAACCATCGATAAACGGGAATCAAGCATTAGAGAAGGTAATTACAGGCTGGCCGTTTTTAACCCGGACCCGAAAAAACTCGAACGAGTGAAGAAAATCGTCACAAGAGACAAACCCTGGCGAGGCAAACAGGACGTCTGGTTCTCCAATGAAGGACTGATTGAAAACCGCGGTAAAACAGCCTTTATTTTTCCTGGTATCGACAGCTTTTTCGAACCTCAACTCGAAGATGTGGCCGAGCATTTCGACATGGAAAAACCTCAATACCTGCACCCGGAAAACCTGGAACAGACCGGCGTCGGCGTTATCGAAGTCAATATGATGCTGGATAACGTCATGAAAAAAATCGGGATAACGCCCGATCACATCGCTGGGCACAGTATCGGCGAATGGAGCGGATATATCGCTTCCAATATGATTACGCAGGAACATCTGTTCGAATTCGTGGACAAATTGAAACCGGGCTCTCTGCAAGTCCCCGGCGTGCTCTTTCTGGCTGCAGGATGCGGTAAAGAACAGGCCGAAAAAGCGATGAAAGGATTGAAAAAAATCGCGGTATCGCATGATAATTGCCCGCATCAAACTATTATTTGCGGGATTGAAAAAAGCATCAATACCGTTAAAGAACGTCTGATCAAATCCGGCGTCATCTGCCAGGTATTGCCCTTTCAATCAGGGTTCCATTCTCCCCTGTTTAAAGATTACCTCGAACAGCATCGACGCCTGCTGGAAGAACTCGAAATCGGACCCGCAGACGTTCCTGTCTGGTCCGCAACCAACTGCAAAACCTATCCCGACAAAGGCGACAAAATAAAACAGTTAATGCTGGAACATCTGCTCAATCCCGTCCAGTTCCGACAACTCACCGAAAAACTCTATCAACAGGGCGTCAGAGTATTTATCCAAATAGGCGTCGGCAGTCTTACCGGGTTTATTGACGATACGTTAAAAGACAAGTCCGCCTTGACCATCGAAGCTAACGTACCTAAACGAACCGGCATGCAGCAGCTCAGGCGCGTCGTCGCCGCTCTTTTCACGGAAGGCGCAAAAGTTGATTTCAAAAGAGTGGGATTACCGAAAATCGAACAGGATAAAAAATCTGGCAGAATGATGAAACTTCAATTGGGTGTCCCTCTCGTCAGGGAATTTTCTCCCGTTGAAACGGCTTCCGGTATCCCTGCCGTGATAGAAAATGCCGGTGAAGAGGATAGACTCGGTTCGGAATTCCAGAAAACGTTTCAGGACATCAGCGCCATGCAGAGCAATATCCTGAAGCTCTACCAGAAAAAACGACCGGCAAAAGATAAGAAACTTGCCGGGGCTGAAGCAGCAACGAAGAAACCTGAAGCAAAAGCTCCTAAGGCAGGAAAAAAACGCAGAAAAAGTTTCAAAGTGAAGCAGGTAATATCGCTGGATGCCTATCCGGAACTCTACGATCACATGCTTTTCAAACAGCCCGATCACTGGGAGGATATTGACGATACTTTCCCGGTCGTGCCTATGACGATGTCCATCAGCCTGATCAAGGACATTGTGGAAAGGGAAGTTAAAAATAAAAAAGTGATCAGCGTTGAAGAGATCAAGGCGAACCGGTGGATACCCGCGGCAGACCCCCTGGAATTGAACTTCGCCGCTCAATTCATCTCCGATGATAAAATTAAAATGACCGTCCAGGACTATTTCTCAGCCGTGTTGACGATAGCCGACGACTATCCTGATCCTCCCGGACCTTTCAATGAAAACAATTTTACCGATCTGCATCCCCCCCATATCGATGCAAAAGAGCTTTACGACAAGAGATGGATGTTCCACGGACCGGCTTACCAGGGAATTACCGTCCTCGGTCCGCTCTGTCCCGACGGTATAAAGGGCAAAATCAAGGTTCCCCGGGGAAAAGGCTCACTCATAGACAATGGCGGACAACTCTTCGGCTACTGGGTGAACAGGCATACGGCCAAGGATAAACTGGCGCTGCCCATAAGGGTCAAACGGGTAGAATTCTACGCGGATGAACCGGAACCCGGAGAAATGTTCGATTGCCTGGTGTATAACCCCACCGTCAAAGAAAAACAGGTACTGACCGACATGGACTTCATCCAGGACGGGAAGCTTAAATTGCGCGTCATACGATGGGAAGACAAGCGATTTAAAACCGACGACAGATTATTCCTCCTTATGAGAATGCCCGGAACGCACATTCTTCCCATTCCCCTGGAAAATGCTTTCCTGCTTTTCAAAAACGTTTATAAAGACCTGGCGGAAAGAGAATACATCACTTACAGGTTTTTGAATAAATCAGAGCGAAAAGACAGGGAAAAGCTGGGACCGGGAAAAATCGCCTCCTGGCTGGCAGGACGCATAGCCGCCAAGGATGCCGTTCGCAAGCTTCTGCTGGATAAAGGGTATAAGTCTCTCTATCCCGCTGAGGTCACCGTTAAAAACGATGAAAAAGGCAAGCCTTACACATACGGCGCCTTTGATGAAGATATCAGGATTTCACTTTCCCACAAGGATGAATACGGCGTCGGTATGGCCGCAGAAGGAAAAGACGTGGGCATCGACATTGAAAGAATTGAACCCAGAACAAAAGAATTCGAAAATATATCCTTCAATAAGGATGAATTGAAGTTGATCCCGATAGATCAGGACAGGAAAAAATGGACAGCCGTATTCTGGGCCGCTAAAGAAGCTCTGGCTAAATGGGGAGGCGAAGGCTTGAAAGGCGCTCCCAGGAAGTTCAAAATTGAAAAAATAATTGACGACAGAACGCTGGCGGTTAATGGACGGTCAATATTTTACAAAATTTATGAGGACTACGCCATAGCCTGGACCTGGGGCGATCCCCAGACCACAGACAAAGGAAAGTGACAGCCGTTGAATGAAGGAGGAGCTGATGACGCCGTCAAAACAGGAAATACTGGATAATCTCAGAGATTTCATCAATGAAGTGGTGGGAGAAGAATGGATAGAAGATATCGATATAGATATGGAAACTTCCTTCAGCGACGACCTGGAAATGGAAAGCATCGAAGTGGTAACATTCGCTGAAAAAGTAAAAGAATACTACGGCGATAAAGTCGATTTTGTAGGATGGCTGTCCAATATGGAACTGGACCAGATCATAAAACTCAAAGTCGGCCAGGTCGTTGACTATATCCATTCATGCCTGGCTGAATCCGGCTGATGTAAAGCTAAAAATTGCCCTTCATGAAACGCAGTTTCGGACAAGATAACCTCTGGTAAAATAGGGTATAACGTAAAACGAACTCTGAAACTAATATTAAAATAATCATCTTAAAAGAACGAAGGAAAGTAGAAGCGGCATCCTGCCGCTTTCCGATGCGGGGTCAAAATCCGATCACGCAAATAGGGTTCAGCAAAACTGTTTGAATGCCCATTTCCCGAACGTCTCCGAAAAGCCCGGAACCACAGTCGAACCAACGCGGCGAATGATTCAACATTGGATCATTCAAATACCTCGAATAGCGCGGATGTATGCAAAAAATATTGCGACACAGATTCCATAGGGCCTGCGGTAAACGCGAATGACGATCATGACGTTGAAATAATAATAACCACGAATCACGCGAATCATACGAATAAGAGGGACGATATTGCCGTCAAACGCAGGTCGTTCAGGTTTTCGTAGGTTAGAATATCCGGGGATGAACGCAACAATGCATATTTTTCTCTTCACTCGAATGCCTTGCAGAAAAAAGGCATTGAACAAAAATGCCTCTGTCGATGTTACAATTCTTCCGAATATCCCATCATTTTGTTCCGATTTCGGATTATTGAAGTGAGCCGCAATAGCCTTTTCAACGTGAGTTACTCGCTCTACAGGTCCCGCTTCGGGTCGAGTGTTCATGCCCGGAAAATCACTCGGCAAGCCGTCGTAGTCCAGCATAGTCGTCACAAGTGCATTACCGGCACCGTGAAGCAAACGGAGAATATCATTCTTAAATTTCCTGAAGCTGGTTACGCCACCCCTGAAATCAGGTCCGTCTATCACTCGCTTGGTGACAAGTATTTTTGGCTCCACATAAAGATTCATTGATAAGAAATGATCACAAAGCAGATCCTTGACGAATCGCTCCTCTGTTTGACCCTCAACAAGAATAAGACATCGTTTCATCACGGGCGGCCTCCCAGAAGGTTCTTTTCCCACAATTCTCCAAGTCCGTATCCTTCCGTTTCATCGAATGTTTCAAGCCATGTCGCCAGTCTTTTCCTGGAAAGGCGGCTGAATGTGGTTTCTCCATTCTTGCGTTCCACGGTCAAAATCTGTTCAGACTCAAGTTGATTAATAAGCATCACAGACTGGGTCGCCGCAAGCAATTGATGACGAAACCTTGCGGCCCTGGAACAACAACGCATCGGCTCCACGCTGTAACGACCAGCGCGCTAAATTCTGCATTCGAATTTCTCGAAGAAACTGAAATGCCTAAGGTTAGACTTGCCTGATCCGTTAGCCCCGATGAAAACATTTAACGCATCCAGCTCTAAAGTTTGATCGCGGATCGATTTGAATCCCTTTATTTCGAGTTTTTCAAGCTTTCTCATATTTCCGTCTTCGTCAGAAGGTTGATGACTTAAACTGAAATAATGATGACTTCAGAATAATTACGGTGAAAAAGTCTCCGGAACCTTGCCCTGTTCCGATCAATGATACTGACCGCTGGTCATTTTGGCATTCGTGATTAATAATTGTCAAGGATCAGTAAAAATGGTCATCATTTACTCCTGCCGTTAAATTGCAGTATAACGCTGCCAATCTTCCAATCCATACACTGATACAATCTTCCCCTCTTCCCATGCCCCAGCAGACGGACTTGAATAAGCTCTTTCCATTAACTAAAATGAAAAACGGTGATTCGGGTTAATGAAAAACAATTATCTTCAAAGGGAACTCATTATGAACCTCCGTATTTTTTCATTCTGCATGTTATTCGTCGTTTCGCTGATCGTTGCCTTACCGAATGCTGTGAACGGCGAATGGGAAATCAGCATCCTGGACAGCGGTTCCTGGCCGTATACCATCGGATGCGACATCACCCTTCAGATCGATCAGAACGACTCTCCCCGAATAAATTACTACAATTCGGCGGGCCCCTACGGAAGATCGATTAAATACGCTGCATGGAACGGAACAGTCTGGGATATCCAGGAAATAAGCGACGAATGGACGGGTTGTTTTTCCTTTTGTCTTGATCAGGCGGAGATGCCTCATTTCAGTTACATGGACTTCTATGATCTTTTTCATCAATACTGGGACGGCGATCAATGGCAGATTGAGATCGTAGATACCGATTTGAACTTTTCAAATTACACGAACGGAACGTTTATCCGGACCGACAGCGACGATAATCCTCATATCGCCTATTTCGACGTTCCGGAAGGCGATTTGAAATACGCTCATAAAACAGAAACGGGCTGGCAGTTTGAAATCGTCAGGGATGAGGGATTTCATGATTACAACTATGACTTTACGCTGATGCTGGATTCTGAAGACTTGCCTCATATCTGCTATACCGTGCCCGCCGACCATGATGTAATTTACGCCTGTAAAACCGCCGGCGGATGGGAATTCCATGAAGTCATCGAAGACGCTTCTACCGGCTTCACACGGGCAAGATGCCTGGCCCTGGACTCGCAGGACAGGCCTTATATCATCTGTGAAACCCAGGGCGCCTATGATCTGAAATATGCATTTCGCAATCAACAGGGCTGGCATGTCTCAGTAGTGGCCCAAAGCGTAAGAATAGGAAGCATATTGACCGATCCTGAGGGCAATCCGCACATCAGTTACTACGATGCCGTAAACCAGGACTTGGTCTATGCGCACAAGCAGGGTAACTCCTGGCTGTTCGAAACAGTCGATGCCGATGGAAATACAGGCTCAGGCAGCAGCATGATGCTCGATGCTGTGAATGCCCCGCATATAGCCTACCAGTGGGAATTCGGAACCGGCGACAGCAGTAAACTCAAATACGCCAGGAAACTCGTCACACCGGCTCCTACGCCTACCATGGAACCTACAAACGCTTCGACTCCGACTCTGCTGCCCACCGATACGCCGACGCTCCTGCCCACTCACACGCCCACATCAACTCCAACACCGTCGTCGACAATATCGACTACGCCCACGACCACCATCCCGCCCACAATGATTCCCACCGGCACGCCGTCGCCGAAAGCGACCGGAATTACTCCAACACATACTCCGGAATATCCTTTGGGCGTTCGCATCGAGATGCCTGAATTCGTCAGTCCGGGTGAAGAATTCCACGTCACAGGAATGCTGGATAATCCAAACGATCCCATGAACGGCGTTCCGGTTGTTTTCGCGCTTAATGTTTTTCAAGATTACTGGTTCTGGCCTCATTGGACCTGGTTCAACGAATCAGGTTCCGGTACCGTCGACTGGCAAATCATGAACATTCCCCGCGGAACCGAAATCATTAACGTCGTCGATTCCTTCCCCTGGCCCGATACCGGTAGTCAGCATCTTAACGGTTTGTATTTCTTCGGCGCCATCCTCAACAGTGAATTTACAGACATCCTGGGACGCATGGCTGTCGTCCGATGGGGTTACGGACCGTAATGCGATTGAGGACAGCGGACAAGGCGGACCTGGCTGACTCGGCGGAATAGTTGCAGAGGGTTGAAAAACCGGGATTTTTTTCATTTAACAGAAAATACGGCATTGATCAAAAAAGCCTCTTTTGAGGTTACAATGCGACAGAATCGACTGTCATTTTGTTTCGATTTCGATCACGATTGAGATACCGATGCCGATACCGATTGCGATACCGACCCCGATACCGACCCCGACCCCGATACCGATACCGATTGCGATACCGACCCCGACCCCGATACCGATACCGATTGCGATACCGACCCCGACTTCGATCCCGGAACCGATTGCGATACAGACCCCGATACCGATTGCGATGTCGACACAAATTGTAAAAAGTTTTGAAAGAATTGTAACCCCGGCTTGATCAGTCCCGAAAATACGCTTCTGAAAACCGCTTCGTCTCCTCTGTCCCCCGGGTTCGCTTCTCCTATAGAAAAAATTTAAAAAATTAAAATAAAAAAACAAAATATTAAAAAAAGACAAAAATAATTTAAAATAAATTGACATTGATTTTAATTAATCTTATATTAGGGGTGTGACCGCGTTGAGAAAGGAGGCAGCGGAAATGCACAGAAGCTTAAAACAATGTCCGGTATGCAGCGAGCCTCTGGTCATTACCAGGCTGGCATGCGACAAGTGCGGCACGGAGATAACGGGACGGTTTTACGGTTGCGAATTATGCGGGTTGTCGGATGAGGAACGCCGTTTTGTTTTGTTGTTTTTGAAGTTGCACGGCAATTTTCGGGAAATGGAGAAGGCGTTGGGGATATCGTATCCGACGGTGAAGTTAAGGTTGAACCGGTTGTTGGGACGGTTGGGATTATCGGACGACCAGGTGGTGAGTCGGAGCAGCTTGAGCCGGGAGGAACGCATGAAAATTCTTGATAAGGTCCTGGGATCGGAGATAACGGTTGATGAGGCTCTGGAGAGGTTGAAAGGAGGGGAGTAGTGATGGACAGGAGTGAAATACTGGAAAAGCTGGAGAGGGGAGAGATAACGGCTGAAGAAGCGCTGAAGAGTTTGAAACCGTTCCAGGCGGTGAAGAAGCGGGAAGGGAGCGAGACTCGGTCGAGGCTGCTGAGAGTATTCAAAATTAGCGTGAAGGACAAGGAGCATCGAATCAACATACCCATTCCGTTGGCGCTTTTCATGCCGATCGCTTACGTGGCGGCTGCGGTTGTTTACGCTTTGCCGAACGAGGTGTTTTTGAAGGTCCTGGAAGAAGCGAAGCAGAAGGGAAGAACCGGCAAAAGCATAGACAAGCGGAAGGAAAATGTTGATGAGAATAAATTTCATTATGAAAGGGATATGGAGATTCAGAAGATTAAAAACGCGGTCGTTAAGGCGCTGATGTTCGTGGCGCATGATCTGGATGGTTCTCTGGTAGAGGTCAACGACGGCGAGGATACCGTCAGAATAGGAATTTATTGAAAGGAGAAAAAAATGAATGAACGAATTAAAATTTTAGAAATGGTGGAACAGGGTAAAATAACGGCTGAAGAGGGCGCGAAATTGTTGAGCGCCATAGAGGAAGGCGAGCCGAAGAGAGAGCCGGCGACGGAAGTCATAAAAGCGGAAAAGAAGGATGACGTCAGTTATTTGAAAATAAGGGTTTTCGAAGGCGACATGGAAAAGCCCAAGGTTAAGGTGAACATTCCTCTGGCATTAGCCAAACTGGGAATGCAATTCGTCCCGGACGACAAGATGAAGAACCTGGAAATAAAAGGTAAACCCTTTGATCTTGATGCCATATTGAAAGAGGTTTCGGAAAATTTTCAGGGTGAACTGGTAAATGTGGAAGACGTCGGCGAAGACGGCAAAACAACCATGGTTAAGATTTTTATTGAATAATTTGCACATTCATAGTTCCCGTTATGTGGAAGCCCACATAACGGGAACTATGAATAGGAGGCAAAAAGGCAGAGCCTTGCGGTAAGGTTCATTTGTTTAAAGAGCAGGGTCGGCAGGGCGGTCTGGAAAAGAAGAATTTCATCCGCTAAGGGCAACGAAGGAAAAACGGATATAAGAGGTCTGGGCTGCCGGGATAGGGGATTTGACAAAGGAATCGGCCGTAAGTTATTAGAGGAAAGGACAGTTTTTCAGGCAAATCATCAGGAGGAGATGTAATGAAATATTATCGGTTTATTTTAAGTCTTGCAGCGGCTGTTTTCATCATCGGCAGTTCGTTTGCCGTTGTTCCTCATCAAATTAATTATCAGGGATGTCTGGCGGATGAGGAAGGGAACCCGGTATCGGGTACTCATGATTTCGTTTTCAGTATTTACAATGTTGAAGCCGGGGGGACGGCTCTCTGGGAGGAGTCACAGACCGTCGAATGCGACAGCGAGGGCGTTTTCCATGTTCTCCTGGGTGAAATAACATCGCTTGATTTGGCTTTCAGAGAAATGTATTGGCTGGAAATCGAAGTGAACGGAGAGCTGCTCAGTCCGAGGCAGATGTTGGCCAGCGTTGGACAGGCTTACAATTCCCAGGACGTTTACGATGAGGATATCCTTGTGAGGAGCGTAAGCATTACAGGCTATCCGTCAGAGCTGGTAATCAACGAGAACGGCCAGTGGGTCGGCGATCCGACGGGTTTGACAGGTCCTACGGGTCCGTCCGGTCCTGTGGGCGCTGCGGGTCCGACGGGTCCTGCGGGTTCTACTGGTCCTGTGGGCGCTGATGGTCCTACCGGTCCGATGGGTCCGACGGGTCCCGCCGGTGCAACCGGTCCCATCGGAGGTTCCCATGGCCAATTCATTTACAATGACTCCGGAACCGCTGCAGGCGCTGACATGTATTATGACGACGGAAAAATAGGCATAGGAACTGAAACGCCCGCCGGAGCGCTTGACGTAGCCGTCAATGTAATGGGAGACCCGCAACTCGATCAATCGCAAGTGTCGATCGAAATACATTGGAGCATCAACCTCAATTATTTTGGCCAGTCTTTTACTGCCGGTATCACAGGTCAGTTGTCTCAAGTCGATCTTTATCTGGATTCCGCAGCATACGATGCAGAATTCAGATTATTCGAAGGAGGCATTTGCGGCTATAATCCTTGCAATCCCACACCCGTCTACACGCAATCCGGCATCAATCTTTCCTCAGGATGGAACAGCATAATTTTAACGACGCCGCAAAGCATTGTATCCGGGCAGACTTATACATTCAAGGTATATAACGGTATGGTATTCAACGCTCCATCCGGAGACGACGCCGGTGATTATCCATATGGACGCTCTCTTTTCTCTGAAAATCATGATCTGGTCTTCCGAACATATGTAGAAACGACGTATTTAGCACACAGTTTAATCGTTACCGACGAAGGAAAAGTCGGCATAGGAACTGCTTCTCCTTCGGAGGAGCTTTATGTCCTCGGCAACATTTACGCCACAGGATCAATTACTCCGGGCTCATCCAGAGCATTAAAAGAAAACATCGTGGGTCTGTCCCTGGAACAAGCCGTCTCTGCACTCGAACTGCTCGATCCCGTTTCGTTCAATTATATATCAGACCATGAGGAAAAATGTCTTGGATTCATCGCTGAAGACGTACCTGATCTTCTGGCCGCAAAAGACAGAAAAGGAGTCAATCCCATGGACGTTATCGCCGTGTTGACCAAAGTGGTCCAGGAACAACAGAATGTCCTGAAAAGACAACAACAAGAAAATGAATTGCAAAAAAAACAAATAGAACGTCTTGAATTGCTGATAAATCAAAATAAGTAATTTTGTCACAAACATATTGGGAAAAATCGATAAGAAGTCACTGAAAATGAAAAGGGACATAGCTCTCCAGAAAAACTATTGTTGAATAGGATTACAGTTCTGAAAAGGGGATCGCCGTTACATTATTTCCCAGCGGTAAGCGGACGTCGCCGGGATGAATGACGTAACCATGACCGATGCGGTTGCCGAATAGCTTCTGAAGGCTTTTTATCGACGATGCCCCTTTCGGAGAGGGCGTTGCGGACAGCTTCACTTCGATGGGAATCAGTTTGCCGGCGCTTTCAATAATTATATCAACCTCATGCCCCGTTGATGTCCTCCAAAAATAAACCTGCGGGTCCAGCCCCCTGTGAACCGTCGCTTTGACTATCTCCGTCAAAACCGCTGTTTCCATTATCGCTCCGCCCAACGGACCGGAAGACGCATGATCGGGGTCTTTAAGACCGGTTAGATGACACAATATCCCCGTATCCATAAAATAAATTTTCGGCGTTTTAACCAGCCGTCTACCGATATTCGCATAATAGGGCCGAAGCGTAAAAATCTGGTGTGATGCTTCTAATACAGATACCCAGGCCTTTATCGTATTCACTGCTACTCCCAGATCACGGGATATGTCCGTCAGATTGATCAATTGTCCCGATCGGGCCGCAAGCATGCGCATGAAATCCTGAAACTGTAAAAGCGAACCCACCTGTCTCATGCTCCTCACATCCCGCTCCAGGTAACTCTTCATATACCCCGAATGCCAGAGTCCCGCATCTTTTTCCGGATGCGCCGTCAATTCAGGATAACTTCCCCGCAAAAATGAACTCCAGAGCTCACGATAAGCTGAGTCTGATGAATCTTCCCGTCGATATCCCGATTCCCACGGAAGCACAGAACCTGGGTTGACGTAGATTTCCCTGCGGGACAATGGAAGAAGTCGCAATATCGCAGCTCTCCCGGCCAGAGATTCCGTTATTCTCTCCAACATCAATATATTCTGCGATCCCGTCAGGATATACTGACCGTAAACATTCCTCTCACTGTCGATCCGCTCTCGTATATAAGGAAGCAATGACGGAGCATGCTGAACCTCATCAAAAACAACAGGCGGAGCATAATATTCCAGGAATCCGCGCGGGTCCGACTCTGCCGCTCTCATCACATCAGGCAGGTCAAGCGATACATAACTGAAATTTTTAATGAACAAACGCTTAAGAAGAGTGGTCTTGCCGGATTGCCGGGGACCGGTCAGGACCACAGCAGGAAATTGCGCCGCCGCCTTTGTAATGACAGGCTCCAATGTCCTCGTGATATACTTTTCTTCCATACTACGCCTCCATCTATGCAATGATGCATTTTAAATGCATTATTGTCAAAAATGTTGTTCCGTTAACGCGAAAAAGAGCCGGCGGCAGAGCACAGAAGAAAATATTAATTCTGAAAGTAAAATGTGCTGCATGCCGCCTCGTGACGGAAGAATAACCGTCCGCTAAGGAGCGCGAAGGACCGTGAAGAAAAGAGGAATACAGAAACGTCTGGGATTTCGGGCTGCTTTACTGAATTGGCGGATTAACGATAAGGGGAATAAAACGGGAACTCTTTAATCTCTGAACTCCTGGCAATGTGCCTTAAAAGAATTGTGAATTTTTTGGTGAAAACGGCTCAAGGTTCAAAGAATATCAATATTGCTTGTCGTGAAATTCAAAAATATTTCACAATAATTATGCCGAATCGGTGAGATTAAAAATTTTTTTAAATCAATAGGTTGACTAGGGTATGTCCGGAGTTCTGAATCTAAAAAATTTCCAGATATCAGGAAAAGATTTATTTCTTTATTCATACCATCCTGACAACTGCAGATAGCAACGCTCCTCCCATTCGGGTTTATCAGAGGGGGTCCACCAGCGTGCTAACGATAATCGGATCAATGTGCCCGCTGGAATCAAATCCACACACGCCTGCAATCCTACAAATGGTAAAAAAACGAATCCATCTTCACTCCGATAACGATATCGGATTCGATTACTTTCTGTTTCCTTTTCAATATCTTTGTCAGATATCCAAAATTCTACACTATGACTCGGTATACCAACTCTTCGACAGATATATGCGCTTCCTCTTTCTGTACGCATAAGCAAACCATTAAAAAGGTTGCGCATTCCCCCTTTCATAATTTCAGCAAAATTTTGCAGATAGTCGGAAATCTTAACCATCGGACCGATAAAACGACTCTGATAAAAAAACACATCCTCTGAATGTGGAAGAATTATATCATTTTTCGGAGAAAAAACAATATCCCATACCTGACCAACTTCAAACGGCGTATTATCGGGATTGTTATGTCTTCCTACGGGAATCAATCGAACATTGCGATAATCCTTCATTGTTAAGCCGCTTATGCATACGCCGGTTTTCATTCGAGTTTTGGCGACAATGAGTGTTTTCATGGCAAAAGGTGTATAACATCAACGCCCCATATTTCATGCATTCTATCAGCAGCGAGAGCTCTATGGCAAGCTGAAGGGTTCTGTTCCACACAAAATAGTACGATTCGATTATAATGCGGTTCAATTTCTTTGAAAAACTTATTAAAATCAAAAGCATCCAATATTTTTCTCTTGTATTCGATTCGGAATTTCTTATCCAGATCAGTTCTATTCTTTTTATGAATTCCGCGCTTTTGATCTATCTCTTTTTGTTTTTCGCGAATTTCCGCAGTCGGCGCAAGTTTTTTAATATGCAAGTAATCAATATCCATACTGCTAAGCTTTTGTTGCAATCTCCTGCTGTTGACGAATGCATACTTTGAGCCTCTTACTCCCCTTCTTTGCCTTACATCGCAGAATAGATCAATTTCTTCATGCAGCAAACCTCTGAAGAAATCTTTTTCAGTGAAACCATATACGCCTATGGTGTAAACTTTAAGAGCCATCGTAGTTATAATTTCATCTCCTATTTTTTTATTCTCCTGCGGGATTTAAATGATCGATCATTCGGTCCGAAAAGGCTCAACTGTCCTTTGAACACCCTGGCTATCGCCTCTTCGTGAGAAATTATTTTTCCCTGTTCGTCTATATGTTCGGGATGATGTCCCCTTGACTTCATGACTTCGGAGATAAGCTTGGTACGGTGACACATTTCAGGTTTAGCTTCACTGCACATCAGAACAAGTGAAAACTGCCGATTAATGGCTCTTTCAATACGGGCAATCCCCGAAAGGAAATAGTCCTTCTCCTTAAGCTTGTCATAGTCCGCCTTTCCATTTGTGTACACTGATGAATCATCAGGTGTTCCTCCCAGAGAATCTCCCATGAACAGATAACGAATGCCAATTTTACTCAAAGATGCCTTTAACGGTGCTTTTGAGAAATCTGGACTGTATCGCGAATACGGCGAAGAACGAACGTCAATAAGAAACTCGATCTTGAAATGTTTCAGAAGAAGGATAAAATCAGAAATAGCCCTGTTTCCATATCCTATCGTCCTTATCTTTCCTGAGTGAATTTTTTTCATATTCCACTTTCTCTTTTTGAGAATAACCATATGGCGATTTTGCTGCGAACGACGCAACTATCTGATTCATCTTCCTTATTACAGGGGCGGCTATTCGCTTATCGACCAAATTCATAATAATGAAAAACTATGAATGAGTCAAATGAATGCTAAGAAAATGGGGTCAGATTCATTATGAAAGCTTTGATTTTAAAGGATAAGAGGCTGCACGACTGGCTGGGACGAGGAAAAACCGTCCGCGAAGGAGCGCGAAATCACGCGAAGAAGAGTCTTTCATTGAAACGTCAGAGCTGCCTGGCGCCTTTACGGAATGTTCAGCCTGGCGGGAAAGCAAAAAACTTCAGCCGTTAGAAATGGAACACGGCAGTATGAACTCGGGAATCAATAAAACCATGGAGGGCCGATGAAAGAATCAGGTCTACGGTTTTTCTTTCCCTCTGCTTTTCGAAGATTCGCGTTCTTTCGTGGGCAAAAATTCCGCAAAAGTCATTTTCTGAATACCGTTGCGGGAGTTATGCACCACAGCGCAATGTTAATTTAATTTAAAACAATCCAAGACGGCTAAGTCAAACTTCCTCCGGCTGATTCGTCCCGGAGAGGCTTCTTTGCCGTTGACAGTCAATGCAAAGTTCTGATAGTTAGGGGACGGGAGATTTATGATGAAGATCGGACTGATCGCGCCTTATTCGGATATTGCAGCATTGGGATTGAGAAGCATTTCGGCCTGCCTCAAGAGAGAAGGATTCGACAGCCGCATGGTATTCCTGCCGTTTCCGTTTCCGGAAATCGAATATGTTTCCGATTTCACGTTTCAATACAGCCCCCGCATCCTGGATCAGGTCAAAGATTTGATGTCGGACCGCGACATCATCGGTGTTTCGCTGATGACGAATTATTTTGAACGGGCTGTCGAACTGACGCGCTTTTTGAAGAAAAACAGCGAAGCTCCCGTCATCTGGGGCGGCATTCATCCGACCATCAGACCTGAAGAATGCCTGGAAGAGGCGGATATGGTTTGCCTGGGCGAAGGAGAAGAGGCTTTCGTCGAGCTCGCGCAGAAAATGGAAAGCGGCGAGCCGATTGACGAAACGAAAAACATCTGGCTGAAAAAAGACGGAAACATTGTCAAGAATCCGCAGAGACCTTTCATAAGCGACCTGGACTCATTGCCCTATTTCGATTATGACCTGGAGGACCATTACGTACTCGACAAGGAAACTGAGGAAATACTCCAGATGGACATCGATCTTCTTCAACGGTTCCTGACCAAGGAATCGCCCACAAAGGCCCGTGCCGCTCTGTTTTACCAGACCATCGCTTCGCGGGGCTGCCCTCATGACTGCACCTTCTGCTGCTGGAGCGCTTTGAAAGAATTATATAAAGACACCGGCGGTCGTCGCTTGAGACGCAGGTCTCCCGAACACATCGTGGGTGAACTCAAGATCGTTAAAGAAAAAATGCCCTTTATTAAAGAGATAACCTTTTCGGATGATTCGTTCCTGGGCGTTTCTCTGAAAGAATCGAAGCGTTTCCGTGACCTGTACAAAAAAGAAATCGGACTGCCGTTTCAATGCCTGGCGGAACCCGCAACCATCACGGAAGAAAAACTGGCCGTTTTCGCCGATGCAGGGCTCGTGAATATTCAGATAGGCGTCCAGACCGGCAGCGAAAGAATGCGTAAACTCTACAACAGGCATGAAACAGATGAAAAAATAATCAAAATGTCTGAAATAATCACCGGTTTCATTCCCCCGGTTCGTCCGCCTATTTACGATTTCATCCTGGACAATCCCTGGGAGACGGTCCAGGATAAACAGAAAACCCTGGACCTCCTTTGCCGCATCAAACGCCCTTTTTACCTCCAGATATTCGCATTGACCTTCTTCCCCGGCACCGAAGTATACCGGAAAGCCAGAGAAGATGGCATCATTACAGACGATAACGAACTTCGGCTGGTCTATCGCTCCCAATACAACACACGCGAAATCAACTATATCAATCTGGTCATTTCCCTCTTCAGCCGCAATATCCCCCTGCCCGCACTGAAACTTCTGGCCAACCCGGTCATGGTCAATTTCTTTCACCGAAAAAGCTTTAACGGCTTTTACAAAATCCTTTACAACCTCTACCGAAAGATTAAACTCGCAGCGATCAGGCTTCGCAAAGGTCCCAGACAAACCGCTCCGTAAAAAGGTCTACACATGTAAAAACAGGGGACTGTTCAGACCGGAGTTGCACTTCTTTCAAAACTCTCTACGGTTTGTTTCAGTAATCGGTTCGGTATCGGGGTCGGGTTCGGTATCGCAATCCCTATCGAAACAAAATGATGAGCTGTTCTCCCGAATTGCAACCTTAACAGTCGCATTTTTGATCAATGCCAAAAAGAGTTTCAAGTTGACGTCTTCGTGATTAAAATATACAGGCCGCAATACCAGTATGGATTTTTCATACAAAACCTCTTCGAACCTGCATATTCTCCCACCTTCAAGCGCTGGTCACTACGGACTTGATCATCATGACGCTGATATGCTTCCGCTGTCCTCCGGTCCGATACGCTCGATTCTGCGGGAATATCAACGCTCTCAATACGATTTTGTATTGGAAACGTGCTGGAACTCATCCCAGCCTCCGGGCAGTCCCTCATCCATATAATGCGAACATCCTTCCTCCATTATACAGCGATGAGCTTTCTTATCGAAAGTCAGCCATTTTCCTTTCATCTCCTTCGCCAGCGCAGCATAACAGGCATCATATCCGGTTAACCCCTTTTTTACGAAATGATAGGCATCCTTCGCCAATCCTTCTGTCATCGGATGTCTGATTATGCCTCCGTTGAGTATCGGTATTACTCCCTTTATGAATATCGTATGACCCTTTTCCGTCAGTCTGCACAAAACAGAATATACCTCAAAACTGAATAATTCCGGGATTATAAATTGACCAGGCTCCTCCAGCAATCTCTCAAGAACAGCGACGGCATTCGCATGCTTTTCGTTTCGTAAAAACCATTTTATCGCCACTGAAGCATCAGGAACCCAGATCATGACCTATATCCCCTCAGTTCTCGTAGTACTTCCACGCTGTCTCTCGAATCAGCGCTGTCAGTGGCCGATTCCCTTATGATCTTTAAAAGCCGCTCCTTTTTTTCCCGAACCTGATAATCAAGAAAACGCTTCTCATATTGCTCCGGCGTAATCAGAACAGCCCTTATCTTGCGACCCTTGCTCACCAGTATCGGCTCACCCGTTTCCGTCAGCATATCCAGTACCTCTCCCAGATGATTCCTTATTTTAAGAGCGTTTACGGTTCTCATCGGCTCTAACCTCCTCAAATTTTAAATCTCATTGCACCCGCCCGAGTGAAAAAATATAATGGAAAAAAGGATCAATGTCAAGTGTATACGTGTACCTACATCTATACATCCTGTGCCGGGATATAATCCGTATCAGAATGCTGATGTAAAACAGACTAGAAGGCAGCGATCTGTTTGCCGCCGAAGCAATGCTTTTTGAGATGATATCCCGATCCCGTGCAGGCTGGATGACTATTCCTGAAGATGCTTCAACTCATCTCGAACAGCGAAATAACCGCCGTCCCGAAAAGCGCCAGGCGCTATGCCCATTCTTCTCCCTTTTTCTCCAGCGCTTTCAATCAGCTCAATCGTTAATTGCAGGTCCCGCTTGATGTTCTCGTAATTTTCCGCTGCCCTCTGCGCTTTTTCATAGTTTGATCTCGTATTCGGAATGACCTTGACTGAAAATTCAGCGGATTGCCTGGAAAGATGTTTTTCTTTCTCAGAAACTTCAAGCTCTGCTTCAAGAAATTTAAAGGCATCCGTCAATCCCTTTACCAGATTAACCCAGAAGTCATATTCCTCTGGAAAAACATCGTCAGCAGCGCCGAAATCCTTCAATAATTCCTCAAGAATTTCGCCTATATCACCCGACGCTTTAGGTTTAAATTCAGGTTCAGAATCTTTATAAATGTCCGTCAGCATATCCAGCCGGGCCAGTTTCAAATTAATGTCGCCGGCAAGCCTTTCCTTCATTTGATTCGCCTCAGCAGCGCCGTACGGCAATCCTTCCTCAACGAGTTCGCTCAAGGACTTTGATTTTTTATCCTCCGGGGGTTTCGACGTATATTCTCCTTCGGGGAATGAGGATACAAGCGATGAGCCGTCGGGCGGAGGAAACGAGGTGGAATGAAGCATGCCGTCGCTGTCTGTCCATAAATAAATCATTCCACTCTCTTCTTTTTCTTCGGTGTCTGCCGTCATCGCCGGCAATGCAGAAAAAACTGTGAGAATGATAACGGCGACAACTTTTAAAAGATTACCTGAAGTATTCCCATAATTCGAAGAAAGAGTTACTCTTCGAGATACATCCTTTTCAAGGGAAAGCTTAAAGTATAAGTTTAAGAATATTTTCATTTTCGGCGAAAACTCCATAAAAAACAATTGATTGAGAAAAAAATTCATTTCTGATCAAAACTATTCAGAGCGATTTATCTCAACTATTAACGGCTTAAAGGCCGATCTGAGGTTCTTCGACAGTGCCTCGGATGAGGAGCGGTTGAGTAATTTTCGCCTGCTCTCTGTCGATTTCTCCTGTTTCATCGGTTTCGACGAAGCGCAATTCGAGGTCCAGGAGGCTGTTTTCAGGATTGATCCTCAGTACGACTCGTCCGTTGATCGTCATATTGGTGAGCGTGCTCAACAGATCAATGCGTTCAATATGCAGTATGCTTTTGTCCAGTCGGAAATCGGCCAGGATTTTACGGAAGGGAATCTGCTGGAAGCCGAACTGCTGAAGTTCAGGGCTGTCGAGTTCGCCGTCCGATACCGTGAAGGAAGCGTTGCCGACCATGTTTTCCATGGAGGGAATATCGACCCATTCCATCAAAATATTCCCTGTCAGAATGCCGGTCATCCTCAAGTTTTCATGGATTTTACGCAAGCGCGTCAGGTCTATGCCTTCGATATTCGTTTCAACCCTGCCGTGAACGGAATCCTCCACACGTTCCAGGTTTATTTCACCCTCGATGCTACCTCCATAAAGTTCTGCAGCAAAAGGAAAGGTTACGACGGCATCGGGAGGTTCGGGATCATCAGAAAATATTTTAGAAATTCCCAACTTTACAGAAGGAATGATAAGCGGCAGCATTTTAAGTTTCAACTTGACCTTTTTCGCTTCGAACGGCGGCTTGTGAGGATTGGGCTCGTAAACGGACAATCCCCGCAACACTATGGTCGTCAACGGATAATAATCAACCTTATCCACCCTGATGTCCTTGCCCGTGCTCGTTTCCATCTCATCAAGATATCGGTGCACGTAAATATCCACCGGCGCAAAGAAAAACAGAAGCAGATAGGCTGTGATGCCGAGTATGATCAGCGTCGGTATGCCGAATTTAAGAAACCTTTTGATTAAATTGAGACATCCCATATTTAAACCTTTACTTTACACCGGCCATAACGGCAATGTGGTTGCGGCATCCGGTTTTCTTTCCAGAGGCTCTCCCTGGTATTCATGGATGACGTATTCGCAAACGAAGATTCTGCAGCCCGGCATCAGATGACCGCCGTGCGCTTTGTGCTCCTTGTCGCCCAGAGTCAGATGCACGTGAGGCATGCTTTTGCCTTCTTTAATGGAAATATTGCCGAACATCATCAGAATTTCCATGGGTTCCTTTATTTCACGAGTTTCATATTCGAAATTTTTCTGATTGAAATATCCTATTACGGCTTCTGAAAGAGCCCCGATGCCGTGAATCGCGCCCATTCGTATGTTTTCTTCTTCGCAGATGTTCTCGATTTGTTCGAGCAGGTCCTCTCCCGTAGGAAAACGACCTGCAATGATGCGCTTGACTGAATATTCTTGATTCATAAGCAGCCTCCTTATTTTTCGATGAGGGCTTTTCTGTACAATTCCACATATTTACGGGCTGAATTTTTCCACGTAAAATCCCGGCTCATTCCCCGCAAAACCACCTCACGATGTCGTTCCTTCTGATGAAAAAGATCAATAGCTCTTGCCAGGGCAATAAACAGGTCCTTAGCCGTGTAATCAACGAACTTTATTCCTGTGCCTTCTCCCGTCAGTTCATTATAATCCTCTATGGTTTCGTCCAAACCTCCGACGGCTCTGACCACCGGCAAAGCCCCGTATCGAAGGCTGTAAAGCTGATTCAAACCGGCCGGTTCGTAACGGCTCGGCATAATAAAAAAATCGACGCCCGCCTCTATCTTATGCGCCAGCGTTTCGTCGAAACCTATCTTTATTCCCGTCTTTTCAGGGAACTGCTCATTCAAAGTGGTGAAAGAATCCTGGTATTTCTTGTCGCCTGAGCCCAATAAAATAAACTGAACTTTCAACCGCAGAAAATCCTCGATGATATCGACCACGAGATCAAGTCCCTTCTGAACCGTCAATCGAGTGATCATACCGAACAGAGGAACGTCCGGACCATATTTCATATTGAAATAGCTGCAGAGGTCCTCCTTGCATTTTTCCTTGCCTGATAGGTCGTTTTTCGAATAATTCTGCACCAGGTCCGGGTCTGTTCCGGGATTCCAGACATTTTCGTCTATGCCGTTGATTATGCCGTACAGCGAATCCTTCCTTTTCCTCAGAATTCCGTCAAGACCGTATCCGTATTCAGACGTCTGAATCTCCTCGGCATACTTGCCGCTGACCGTATTAACGACGTCCGAATAAACCATGCCCGCTTTGAGAAAATTCATTTTGCCGTAAAATTCGATCCCTTCAGAGTGAAATAGTTTCCAGGGCAGCCCTGTGAACGGCATGTCCTCTTTCGGAAAGATTCCCTGATAGGCGATATTGTGAATGGTGAAAACGGAAGCCGTGTTTTTGAAAAATTCAAGGTAAGGTTCAAGTTTCAGGTAAACGGGGACGAGTCCCGTTTGCCAGTCGTTCAGGTGCATAATGTCCGGCCGGAAGTCCCGTTGACGGCAAAATTCAAGTATCGCTTTACAAAAGAAGGAGAAACGTTTGGCGTTGTCGATATAATCGCCCTGAAAGGTCTTATACAGCTCATCACGGTCGAAATATTCTTTTCTGTCAATAAAATAAATGAATTCGCCCGAATCGGCCCGGTATTCGTAAACCGTTCCGTTGATGATCTCAGAACCCATCTTCACCGGCAAAGGATCAAGTATTTTATTTAAATTGAAGCGATCTTCCGTTACGGCGCGATACCGGGGCAAAAAAACATGAACCTCATGCCCCAAAGTTCGCAGATATTTCGGAAGAGCGCCGATAACGTCGGCCAAACCTCCGGTTTTTACGAAAGGGACCATTTCTGATGCAGCGACGAGAATAGTTAAAGGTTTCATGGAATCATTCCTTTCAAAGGGCTCAGAAAGACCATCCCATGTTAACACCGGGCCGCTTTGCGGTCAAATTAATTCTTTTAATCCCGGCCTGCTTTTGTTACTATTATTTCCCGATCTGGTGGGAGGTAAACGAACAATGTTAAAGTATATAATAAAGGGCGGTAATGAATTGCAGGGCAAAGTGAGAGTCAGCGGCGCTAAAAATGCCGTATTGAAGATGATGATTGCGTCATTGTTGAGCAGGAAGCCGGTATTATTGAAAAATGCGCCACGGATCAGCGATTTGATGGTAACGCTGGAGATATGCAAAATTTTAGGTTGTAAAGCGGAATGGGACCAGGATCGGCACATTCTGAGCATAGATGCCGGGAGCCTTAACAACTACAATATACCGGACGAGCTCGGCGCTAAAAACAGGATGTCGGTGATGACGGTAGGGCCGTTGATACACCGATTCGGCAATGCGGTCATACCCAAAATGGGCGGTTGCCGCATAGGAGCCAGGCCGGTCGATTTTCATCTGAATGCGCTGAAAACCATGGGTGCCGTCGTAGAAGAAGATGAATGCCGCTATGTCGTGAAGGCGGATAAACTCAGGGGAGCCATGATCCGGTTGCCGTTTCCGAGCGTATCGGCCACGGAAAATATCGTCATGGCTGCCGTCCTGGCCGAAGGGACCACGGTTATACGCAATGCAGCAGTAGAACCGGAAACCATAGACCTGATCCGTATGCTGCAGAAAATGGGCGCTCTGATTGACGTGCAGGTCAACAGGCGAATATTGATCGAGGGCGTAAATGAACTGAAGCCCGTGGAACACAACATTCTGCCGGACAGAAACGAAGCCGCATCGCTGTTGGCCGCCGGTATAGTGACGAACAGCCGCATCATCGTTGACGACGCCAGACAGATCGACCTTATGAAATTTTACAATACGCTTCAAAGAGCCGGAGTAAGATTCCAACTGCAGGACAATTCGGTTGAACTGACTCCGCCTCACAACCTGAAACCCATTGCCGTGGAAACGGACGTTCATCCCGGATTCATGACGGACTGGCAGCAGCCTTTCACCGTCATTATGACTCAGATTCATGGCCTCTCCACCTTGCACGAGACTATCTATGAGGACCGTTTGGGGTATACCGGCGAACTGAAAAAAATGGGCGCGGACATTGTTCTGTTCAAGCAATGCCTGGGGCAGGTTCGATGCCGCTTTCGCGACAGGGGATTCTGGCACAGTTGCGTGGTCAGAGGAAAAACGGATTTGAAAGGCGCCCGCGTAATGATCCCCGATTTGCGAGCGGGATGTTCGCTGGTCATTGCCGCTCTGTGTGCGGAAGGGGTTTCTGAAGTATGCGGCGCTGAGCATGTGCACAGGGGATATGATAATTTACATGAAAAACTGAAAATGCTGGGCGCAGATATAGAACTGGCGGAAGAATAAAAAATGAGAATAATCATTTCGGGAGGCGGAACGGCAGGACATATTAATCCAGGGTTGTACATCGCTCAGAAAATCTTATCGCAAGAGCCGGATTCAAAAATTTTATGGGTAGGGGTCAAAGGCCGGCGGGAAGAAGATATTGTGCCGAGACACGATATAGATATCCAATTTATAACCATGCAAGGTATCAAGAGAAGCCTGATGCCCCCTGACCTCATCTACAATCTTAAAACGATCGGACTGATCGGACTGGGCTTACCTCTAAGACAATCCCTCCGAATAATAAAAAAATTCAAACCAGGCATAGTATTGGGAACGGGCGGCTTCGTCTGCGCTCCCGTTATCGCCGCGGCCCTTATAAAACGCATACCCGCTGTTCTATTCGAAAATAACTCCATACCGGGACTGGCCGTCAGAATGCTTTCCCGTTATGCGGACAGGGTATGCATCGCCTATGAAAATGCCGCTCAAAACCTCTCCGAAAAGGCGAAAATTAAAATAACAGGCAACCCGGTTGACCCTGACTTATCGAAAAACGTTTCTAAAGAAGTCCTTTCAAAAGTCGGACTCGATCCAAATAAAAAAACGCTGCTCGTCATGGGCGGCAGCCTCGGTTCCAGAAAAATCAACCAGGCCCTGATAGGCTTCCTGAATTCAGAAAAGTGGAAGAAGGAACATTCAAAAAACTGGCAGGTATGGCATTCCACAGGGAAGGCACGATTCAATGAAGTTGAAGATGCCGTTGCCGACATCCCTTCATATGCCGGGATGCCTTACATCTATGAAAATCTGGCCGCGTTGAATGCCGCCGACGTCATGGTCAGCAGGGCCGGAGCGACCAGCATTGCTGAAATTACGGCTTTAGGCATTCCCGCGGTTCTTATTCCATGGCCGGGAGCCGCAGGCGATCATCAAACCTATAACGCCGGCATGCTCGAAAAAGCCTATGCCGCCGTTACGGTCAAGGATGATGAATTGAATGCCGGCAGACTGGGCGATATCCTGACAGAATTAATGACGGATGATGAAAAAAGGCGAATGTTGAGCGCCAATTGCCGGAAACTGGGACGCAAAGACGGAGCCGCCGCAATAGTTGAACTGCTCCAGGAACTGCACAAAAATAAATAGAAAACGCAGGACCGATAAAACCGGGATGACACTTTTTCGGCATTGATCATAAAAGCCTCTTTTGAGGTTTACAATTCGACAGAATCGTCTGTCATTTTGTTTCGATGCCGATCACGATTGCGATACCGATGCCGATACCGACCCCGATACAGATTACGATGTCGACGCAAATCGTCAAAAGTTTTGAAAGAATTGTAACCCCGTCTTGATCAGTCACACTTTTTCAAAATGTTTAAACTTTGTTTCGGTAATCGCGGATCGATATCTGCTTCGAGATAAACGTCCATTGATAAAAAACAGCAGTGAATTCGAAAAAAAGATAATTGTGGGAAGAATAAGTTTTTTTAATGGGTCTTACAATCACTCAAAGGCTCTCTAAAAAAGTGAAGCCCAGTCGCGATAATTCCCAAAATCCCGTTTCTTTTGCGAGAAGGTTAATTTTCAGATGCCGGTTTTTGCACATACAAACGTTTTTATATGCCAAACGTCCCTTCTGTCCCTTAGGTCCCTTAGGTCCCTTAGGTCCCTTTGTCCTTTACCATTAAATCTCCCACCCGAATTCAATCAAATCCGAATCGCCCCTGATATAATTCACTTTTTCGTTCAGAATGGCGTCTGGAATTTCAGTCCCTTGATTTGGTTTCAGCCCATATCGGTCCAGCAGAATTTTTTTGGAATGGTAATTTCCGATGTCCCCATTTCAAAGCCTGTCTTATAGAAATCCATATTTTAAAAGGACGAAAAGGACAACAGAATTCATTTTGAACGCTACAAAAATTCCGGCGCTGATCCTATATCCGCGTTTCAAGGTTACTTTTTTGATAAATCTCCATTTTTTGCTTACATTATGAAACTTATTCATATAATATAGACTCAACATCGGGGAGGAACCCAGTTATGGACGAAGTATTAATGACAAAAATAGCCCTTACTTCAATGGGATTTATCCTGGCTTTTTTCGGTCAGACCGTTTACAAGCTGTCGATACGCGTTGCCGGTTTCATAATCGGCGGATTCCTGGGGATCATGATAGTAAAATTCATCACCGACGCATTAAAAATATATCAGAACCAGGAAATTATCGCGGCGGCGGGAGGCCTTCTGCTGGGATTGCTGGGCGCTTTCGCCATCAGAAAATGGATCAAAGTGTTGCTGTTTCTGGCCGGAGGCATAACGGGCTTCATGGTGGGGCAAACGTTTTTTTATCCTGAAATGACGGGAACGACCGTTCATGCTGCCGCTGAGGCGGAAAGCGCCGGCCAGGGACTCCATTCCATAACGGATATGTTGGGCAACCTCAACTGGCAGATTATCGCCGCAGCGCTCGTGGGCGGCATTCTGGCGGTTCTGCTGGAAAGATTCTTCGTTATCCTTTTTTCCAGCTTCTGGGGCGCCAGGATGATCGAATCCGTTTTTGCGTACCAGTATGTTTTTCCCGTCGTCTTGTTCGTCGGCATATTATTTCAGGTGTTGAGTTACAGGATGATGAGACAGCGAAGAAGGCTAAGGCGTGAAGCGGTTTAGCGGACCGCAATAAAGATTCGTTCTTGCAAAACTCGCTCGCAGGCCTATAATATCAGAGAACGGGACGTTTACGATAATTATCCGTCATTGTGCAAGGAGGCATAACATGAGAATGAAGCAACTATTATCATTGACGATTACGGTGTTGTTGGTTCTGGGTTTCGCCCTGCAGGCATCGGCAGCAAAGAAAAGCCTGCCGACGGTGGAAAAGGGCAAATTCAACGTCGCTTTTGTTTATGTCGGGCCGATAGGGGACGGAGGATGGACGTATTCGCATGACCAGGGGCGGAAATACCTGGAAAAGCACGTCGATAACGTCCACACCGTTTACATTGAAAGCGTGGCGGAAGGCGCCGAAGCGGAACAGGTCATACGAAGCCTGGCCAGAAAAGGGTTCGATCTGATAATAGCCACTTCTTTCGGTTTCATGGATGCTTGCGCCGTAGTGGCGGAAGAATTTCCCAACGTCAATTTTCTCCACATTTCGGGTTTCAAGAAGAACGATAAAAATTTCGGCAATCTCATGGGCTCCATGGAATCCATGAAATACCTGGCGGGCATGATAGCCGGCGCCAGGGCTAAACAGGACGGCAACATGAAATGCGGTTACATCGCGCCCTTCGCTATCGCCGAAGTTATTCGTTTGGGGAACGCCTTGACGCTGGGGATGAGAGAAACCTGCCCCGAATGCGTGATGGAATACAGATGGATCAATACCTGGTTCGATCCGGTCAAAGAACGGGAAGCCGCCGAATCTCTCCTTAAATCAGGCGCACAGGTCATCATTACCGGCGCGGATACTCCCGGTCCCGTCGTAGCCGCCGGCGAAGCAGGAAAATGGGGAATAGGATACGATTCCGACAATGCCTGCGAAGCCGACCCCGATCATTGCCTCACGGTCCCCTATTGGAACTGGGGCGTGGAATACGTCAGAATAGTAAAAGAAATGATAGCAGGCGATTGGAAGCCCTCGGACGATTACCCCGATGCCGACAGCGGAATAGTTGGACTTTACGGCTTCATGGAAGGGCAGAAACCCCAGAAAGGCGTCCCGGAAAAAGTTATACCGAAAATAAGAGCGCTCCTGAAACAGATGCAGGAAGGAAAATTCACCCGTTTCGACATCTTTAAAGGTCCCATCAAAGATAATAAAGGCAATCTGGTGGTTCCGGAAGGAAAATCGCTGTCTCAGTCAGACCTGGAAGGCATTAAAAACGTCCCCGGACGTCCCGATTGCAAGATTTGCATGGACTGGCTGGCCGAAGGAACCGCAGGCCAGTTGCCGGGGAAATGACGACCTCCGAATCGCAAAAACTTAATACCTTCTGCATTGAACTGAAAGACATAACGAAAAAATTTCCCGGCGTAACGGCCAACGACTGCATCAGTTTCAACGTACGAAAAGGAGAAGTCCACGCTCTCCTGGGCGAAAACGGAGCCGGTAAATCTACGCTGATGAACATACTGGCGGGTCTTTACAGACCGGATGCCGGTTCCGTCAGGATAAACGGCGTTCTCCGGCGATTTTCCAGTCCCCATGACGCGGACGAAGCAGGCATCGGCATGGTTCATCAGCACTTTACCCTGGCGCCTGGAATGACTGTTTCCGACAACATTATCCTGGGCTTCAGAAAACCTTTTTTTCGGTTCGAAAACAGGGAAATTAAAGACAAAATCAGGAAACTGTCAAAAGAATACGGACTGGCCGTTTCTCCCGATGACTTCATATACGATCTTTCAGTCGGAGAACAGCAGCGCGTCGAAATTCTCAAAGTTCTCTATCGAGGCGCCGATATCCTGATTCTGGATGAACCGACCTCCGTTCTGACGCCCCAGGAAGTTCAATCCTTTTTTAATACCCTTCACGAACTGAAAAAACGCTCCAGCGCCATTATATTCATTACTCACAAGTTGAGTGAAGTTCTTCATATCGCGGACCGGGTGACGGTCTTGCGCAAGGGACGCATCGTCAGCGCGGAACTGAAAACGGATGATATGACCGAATCGCAATTAGCGGAATTAATGGTTGGCGACAGCGCCGCTTTTGAGCATGAAAAACCGGAAACAGTTCCCGGTGAGGTGAAATTAAGTTTTAAAAAAGCGGATGCGGAAGACGACAGGGGATTGCCGGCGTTGAAAAACATCAACCTGGATGTTCGCGCAGGAGAGATACTGGGGGTTGCGGGCGTCGCAGGCAACGGTCAGAAGGAGCTGGCGGAAGCCGCAGCGGGTTTGCGGCCTCTTCGCAGGGGAAAAGTGGTCCTTAAAGGAAAAGACATGACCGGCAAGGGACCGCTGGATTTTATACGAACAGGACTGGCTTATGTGCCTGAAGAACGTATAGGCGTCGGAACAGCCCCCGACCTGAGCATCAGGGATAACCTTATACTAAAAGATTACAGAACGAGGCCGTTATCAAAATCGGGACTCATACGGCGCCAGGCTGTAAATAGTTTCTGCAATGGATTGATCGGAAAATTCAGAATAAAAACTTCGGGCCCTGATGTCCCCGTGAAACTGCTGTCCGGCGGAAACATACAGAAAGTGGTCCTGGCCAGGGAATTATCAGGGAATCCCGATATACTGGTGGTGGTTCATCCGACACGGGGACTCGATATCGGCGCCATAGCCTACGTTCACGACCTGCTGCAGGACTCCAAAGCAAAAGGTTGCGCCGTCTTAATGGTTGGGGAAGACCTGGATGAATTGCTGGAGATGTCTGACAGGATGATCGTGATGTATGACGGAGCGATAGCCGGCCATTTCGACGCACAAGAGTTTGAAAAAGAAAAAATAGGACTTTTGATGGCGGGAGGAAAGGGCGAATAAAGTGTTTGTCAGTTTTTACCTGGAACAGAGGTTAAGCGTTCCGCTAGCGTTAAAAATTGCTTCGCCCTTCATAGCCATTGCTGCTGCATTGCTGATAGGGGCAATAGCGCTGCCTTTCGCCGGGGTTAATCCTTTCAAGGCTTACGAAGCGATCTTTACTGCCGCTTTTTTCGGCGGTTGGTTTTCTCTTTCCGATACCGCGGTCAAAGCCACTCCTCTGATACTGACAGGATTGGCGTGCGCGCTGGCTTTTCGTATGCGACTGTGGAACATAGGAGCGGAAGGACAGTTGTTGCTGGGGGCCTGGGCTGCCACGGGCGTTGCTTCATTCTGGTTGCCGGAGGATACCTCCAGGATTTCCTTCATAATTCTGATGGGGCTGGCCGCATTCACAGCCGGCGCCGTATGGGGGTTTATCCCCGGCTTTCTAAAAGCCAAGTTGGGTGTGAATGAGATCATTACCTCCCTGATGATGGTTTATGTCGCCCTGGAGTGGAATAACTACTGGATTTACGGTCCCTGGAGCGACAGGGGATTCCAGTTGACTCCCGTTTTTCCGAGAGAAGCCTGGCTGCCGAGACTCTCCGATTACGCTGGTTCGATACCCGCTTTCGGAGGTCTGACGGCTCATGCCGGCATAATTTTCGGCTTCATCCTGGCCGTCATCATCTGGGTAATTATGAAACACTCCAGGTGGGGCTTTGAACTGAGCGTTATTGGTGCCAATCCCGACGCTGCGCGGTATGCAGGCATCAATGTTGTCCGCAATACCATACTGGTGATGACTATATCCGGAGGTATCGCAGGATTGGCGGGAATGACGGAAGTTGCCGGCGTAGTCCACAGGCTGCAGGAACGTTTCTCGCCCGGATACGGCTTCACGGCCATCATCATCGCCTGGCTGGCCAAACTGAATCCCTGGGGCGTCATAGTAGTCTCTTTCCTCTTCGGAGGCCTGCTTGTAGGTTCAAAAGCGATACAACCCGCCGGCATTCCGCTCATGCTCCAGGGTATAATACTCTTCGTAGTCATAGCTTCAGAAACGCTGGTCCATTACAGACCCCGGTTCATTCTGAACTTCAAAACCCGCAATAAAAGCGACCGGTGTGAGGAAAAACGGTAATGGACCTTTTAACCTTCATCAGCAATCTTCTGGCTGCAGGCGTAGCCAGGGGAACGCCTATACTCTTCGCCACCCTGGGCGAAATCGTCACCGAAAGAGCCGGCGTGCTGAACCTGGGGATAGAAGGCATGATGCTGCTGGGCGCCATGTCGGGATACGGCATAAGTTATATGACAGGTAATCCGTGGCTGGGCCTGATCGCAGGATGCCTGGCAGGCGGACTGCTGAGTCTCCTGCACGCGTTCGTATCAGTCACGCTGAGAGGCGATCAGGTTGTGGCGGGTTTAGCCCTCACTTTTCTGGGTTCAGGATTGGCGTCAGTGCTCGGCGCTCCTCTAATTGAAGTCAGAGAAACGGCTGCCAGGCTGAATGTTCTGGAATTGCCGCTGTTGAGCAAAATACCCCTGCTGGGACCGGTCCTTTTTCAGCAGAACATCATAGTATACATCGGTTTCATAATTGTGCCGGTGATCTGGATATACCTGTTCAGGACAAGACCCGGCCTGCACCTGAGGGCCGTAGGAGAACAACCTGCAGCCGCCGCTGCCAGAGGCATATCCGTTGCCAAAACCAGGTATTTATACGTTTTCGCAGGCGGTTTCATGGCCGGCCTCGGCGGCGCATCCCTGAGCCTGGCGGTTACTCCCGGTTGGATTGACGGCATGACCGCTGGACAAGGATGGATAGCCATTGGACTGGTCATCTTCGCCGGATGGAATCCCTGGCGCGCCGCACTGGGCTCATACCTCTTCGGAGCCATCCGAAGACTCCCATTAGACCTCCAGGGCCAACCATGGATAGAATTCTTCCACAACCCCAGCACCGGTTACTTCCTTAATATGCTTCCATACATTTTCACCATAACCGTCCTGCTCCTCTCCAGCCGCAAATCGTTTCGCCGTAAAATAGGCGCCCCGGAAGCCCTGGGCAAACCATATACCCCGGGTGAAAAATATCGGTGATGGTTTGAATGAAAAGACTGGATGAATGAAACCGTGATGTGAGAAATGAGCGGTCACGGCGGACCGAGCGGACGAGGCGGACCTGGCTTCAGAATGACATTTTCCCATTGGTTATGTAAGACGTATCACACAAAAGCAGGGTCTGATCAAACCGAGTTTACAATTTTTTCATAACTTTTAACGATTTGTTTCAGTAATCGGTATCGGGGTCGTTGTCGGGGTCGCAATCGCAACAAAACGAATGGATATTCCGTACGATTGTAACTGCAAAGGATGCATTTTTGATCAATGTCAAAAAAATCAAGTAAAGCAAAGTCCCCCGCTTGCGGGGGAAACAGGGGGGCTTTTATAACGATAACCGTTGCGAATGTTGTCCATTTTTTTAAATAAAAATCTGATTGAAGTTAACGATCCCTGAATTTTTTCCGACATAAAAAATAACCGAGTCAAATTTCCATTTCAAAACTCGTTTTTGATACACACTGAACGTAATCATTCAGTCCAGATCGCTCTTCGTAATGAATGTCCGATACCGATATCGACCCCGACCGAAGCCCGCTGAAGCATTCGAAAAGTAGACGCGGCATCCTGCCGCATTCGCATCACCTCAATGAATAACCAAACGCATACGAGCGACATTTCCGAAGCGCTTTGAACTCTTTTCCGGCTTCACTTTCATAAAATTATATTGCATGAACCTTTACATAACAGTAAAATTATAGAAGGGAGTCTTGAAAAACGGTCTGGCAGGACCCTACTTTTTTCCCGCCGGCGGTCGGACCGGAACAAGATACTGAAAACGCAGCAAGCAAAAAAAAGAGAATGGGCTGCAAAAAATGCCAAAACTACAAGCGCATGAAGAAATAAAAACGAAACGACAAAAAGGCCAACCAAAGAAAATTCAAAACCGCCGGAAAGCCCAATCTCCCAATAATCCATTCTTCAACTCTTCCGCCCATCCATTCTTCCGCTCTTCCAATCTCCCTCCCGCCCGTGAAAGGAACCGAAAATGACTCCATCAGTAAATGAAGCAAACAAAGAATTAATAAGCCTGTTGAAAAGACATAAAAGCCCTGAAAAATTACACGATTTCGTCAACGAAGAAATGACGACCCGTGGAGGCGCTTTCACCCGTGGCGGCATGCCGGTTTACGTCAAACCTTATTTCATCGACATGAACCTGGCGACCCTGATCAAAAAGGGTTCTGAAAAGTTGATCACGGCCATAAACAAGGTCCTTGATTTATTTTACGACGATCCTGAAATCTACGGTCTTTTCAAACTGACAAACGAGGAACGGGAGCTGACGGAGATTGATCCCGGATTCCCGGTGACCGTACAAGTTTCCAGAAATGATGCTTTTATCTCTTCAAACAACGTGCATTTTCTGGAAGTTAACGCGGACAGTCCCGTCGGCGTTATGTACACGGACATACATACCGGGATTATCGAAGGATTGCCGTTCTGGGAAGAAATGAAATCCCGTTTCGATATTGAAAGCGAAATCATTATGCCCCGGTTGCTTTCTACTCTAATCAACGCCTACAGGGCCGCAGGCGGAAAAAAAGATAAGCCGGTCATCACCCTCTCGGCAGGTAAAGGATCGGGAACAAAACCGGAATTTATGGCTATTACAGATTATTTCCAGGCTGCAGGATTTACGACTGTTTATAATGAGTTGTGGAACTGGGAATACGACGGAAAAAATCTTATCGCTCCGGACGGAACAAAACCGGACATGATTTATCGTCGAGGCACCATTTCCGACTGGATCGAATTTGCCGATGAAATAAAACCGGTCATAAAAGCCCTCAAAGATAAAAACGTAGTCATGGTTAATCCCTTCCGCTCCAAAATGGCTTCCCAGAAATCGATACTGCATATTCTTCAACTGGAAAAAATTCAGAAAGCGCTTTCCGCTGAAGAATGTCGATTTATCGCAAAGACCATACCCTGGACGAGAATTATGACCGAAACAATGTGCCTGTATGACGGGCGAACAATAGACCTCTATCCTTACATAAGGAAAAACCGGTCAGAGTTTGTTCTGAAACCCGTCAACTCATTCGGAGGAAAAGATGTCTGTATCGGAAGAGAAGCTGCTGAATCGGAATGGGACGCTGCGCTGGAACAAACAAAGAAGTTCGATTTCGTGGTCCAGAAATACATCGAAACCCCGGAAGAAATCTTTCCCATTCCAGAACCGCGGATGAGTATGAAAGCGAAAAAAATCAACGCCAATTTTTACGTATGCGGCGGCGACTATGCCGGCGGCGTGGCGCGCACTTCAGATTCATCGATTATCAACGTCTCCAGGGGCGGCGGTATGACGACGATTATGTTTGTTAAAAAGAAGGAAAATCGCGACTGATCAAATGGGGATGACAATTTGCGCAAGCAAAAAAAACGGCGTATTGAATTCCCGGGACTGATCAAACCGGGGTTACACCTTATTCAAAACTTTTAACACTTTGGTTCAGTAATCGGTATCGGTATCGAAATCGAAACAAAATGACGGCATTTTCTGTAGAATTATATTCTCAAAAGACGCTTTTTTGATCAATGCCCGTTATTCGTACTATTCCAACCGCCGGCCGCTCAAATATTCCAACTATTATCAATCTTCCAAACGTCCATCGATCCAACCATCCAATTATCCATCCATCCATTCTTGCTTCCGTTCATTATTCCACTCTTCCTCCAACCCCTTTTACTTCCCGGAAATTTAGTGTATATTGATTCAACCAGAGCAAATTTCTTCAAAAAAAAGAAGTCATTTGCTTTCCAAAACAAGGAGACCGGGCAATGATTAACGCTTCAACGTCAGACAGTTCCTCCATGAGGGGTTTGTTGTCCTACATAAGAGGCGAGACTGGTCTGGATGAAGTTTTCGACGTTGATTCGGGCAGTCTTGAGCGAATGACGGAACTGACTTACCTTCTTTATCAGAACGGTAAATACGAACAGGCGTTGACTCTGTCCGGCGGGCTTATTTCCCTGAAACCGAAAAATGCTTATTTTCATCTTTTGCGAGCGGGAATACTCGATGCTATGGGTAAAACCGAAGAAGCCGTTGATGAGTATGATGAAACCCTGGAACTGGACCCCCAGAACAAACCCGCTCTCGTCAATAAAGGTGAAATAATGCTGCGATGCGGGCGATTGGATGCAGCGGCTTATTGCCTGAAGCGAGCCATCTCGCTGGACGACGGCAAAGACCCCTGGCCGGACCGCGCCAGAGCATTGGCCGTAACGGCCGGGGAAACCCTTTCTTCTGAAATAAAAAAACTTGAAAACCTGTAAGCGTTTCAATCTTCTTGCAAATTGCTGTCTCTAAATCTGCTTTTTTGATCAATGCCGTTTTTTAGGCGCTGATCAGATGTTGGTTCCAACTATTATTTTTTTCTTCTTCCAGGGACTGATCAAACCGGGGTTACACTGCTTTCAAAACTTTTTAAAATTTGTTTCAGCAATCGGTATCGCAATCGGCATCGCAATCGCAATCGGTATCGGCATCGGGGTCGGTATCGCAATCGGTATCGCAATCGCAATCGGGATCGGAATGACAGGAAGTTTTGTCGAATAGTATCCACAAAAGACGCTTTTTTGATCAATGTCCCTTCTTCTGATATCCCTGATGATCCCTGGGGTCCGCATTTTCTGCAGGCATATTACTTACCTTAAAAAACCTAAGCGTTTTGATCATCGTCGTTTTTCAAAGAGTATAATCATTTAAAAATTTTCCCCGGAACAAGAGGCAAAAAAATTTGATTTTCCCGCTTCAATGTAATAAACAAGATGATTGGAGAGAGAAACTCTCCATAAGGGTAGGATTTGACGGACTTATGAGTTCACAGAATTCACAACAAAGGAGGCCAATTTGAAACGGAGTATCGTATTGATGGTTCTATTGTCGGCCATTATCGGCGGAGCCGTATTTCTTGACGGTTTCAAGACGGTGGAAGCGGAACAGGCGCTGTTGAAGTCGGCGGAACCGATTGTAAGGGCGCAGTATCCGTCGAAACCGGGTGAATTGATCGTAAAATTCAATGATGCTGTTGAGGCAGGCAGGGTTGACGAAATTAACGAGCAGTTCGGCGCAAGAATCGTTAAACGATTCAGAATAACCGGCGCGTATCACATTGAATTACAGGATAAAGCGCGCACGTGGGAGATCATCAGGGCTTACAATGAATTGCCGGAAACGGAATACGCCGAACCGAATTATATTTATGAAGCATTTGTAATTCCCAACGATCCTTATTATTCGCAATTATGGGGAATGGAGAAGATACAGGCGCCGGAGGCCTGGGACATTCAAACCGGAGATTCCTCGATTGTGGTGGCGGTAATCGACACCGGGCTGGACTATAATCACGAAGATATAATCGGCAACGTATGGCAGAATGCAGGGGAAATGCCGGACAACGGATATGACGATGACGGCAACGGTTATGTCGACGATGTAAGAGGCTGGAATTTCGTATCGAACAACAATAACCCCGACGACGACAACAATCACGGCACTCATTGTTCCGGCGTAATCGGCGCAGTCGGCGACAACTATACCGGAGTCGTAGGCGTTAACTGGAACGTAAAAGTTATGCCGTTGAAGTTCTTAAATGGTGGAGGTTCCGGAGACCTGGATGATGCCGTTTCAGCCATTGAATACGCCATTATAAACGGCGCCGACGTTATGAGCAACAGTTGGGGCGGCGGCGGTTATTCACAGACTATGTATGACGCTATTTCCGCAGCGGATGACGAAGGCATTATTTTCGTCGCTGCAGCAGGCAACAGTTATACGAATACGGACAACAATCCCGCGTATCCGGCCTGCTACGACCTGGACAACATAATTTCCGTCGCAGCCACCACATCATCGGACGGAAAAGCTTACTTTTCCAATTACGGACTCGTAACAGTAGACCTGGGCGCGCCGGGTTCCGGCATCTACAGCACAGTAGCCGGCAACGGTTATTCATCCATGGACGGCACATCAATGGCCTGTCCCCACGTTGCAGGCGCCTGCGCCATGGTCTGGGCCGAATTCCCGGACTTCACGCACGCTGAAGTCAAAGACAGAATACTCACATACGTCGATCTCATTTCATCAATGGCCGGAAAATGCGTGACCGGCGGCAGACTGAACCTCTACAGAGCCCTAATCGGCGGAGCCCCGAATCCTACCCCTACGCCTGCTCCCACGCCGGGACCGGGTTTCTGCGCCGTCGCTGACATCGCCGGCAACACCTGGCTGGAAAATGACCTCAATAAATTGAGAATTATAAGAGATGAACAGATATCCATGAGCGACAGAGGACAGGAATGGATTTACCAATATGAGATACATTCGCAAGAAATCGCTGAACTGGTCAATGATAACCCCGATTACTACAGAAAAGCTCTTGTTCTGTTAAGCGCTGCAGTTAATCAAGCTCCCAGGGCAATCAAAGGCGAACCCATTGATGTTCCCGCAAAAGTGAAACGAAATGCGGAAAAGCTGATGGATCAAATTTCAACCAAGGCCAGTCCCGGACTGAAGCATTTCCTCCAGGACTGCGAAGACATCCTACAGAAAGCCGACGGCTCAACGGTCGAGGAGCTCTTCACCGACTGAGCCCACTGCTGAATAAATCGAAAAAGCTCCTGTTTCAAGTGAATCAGGAGCTTTTTTTGGCTTTGTTTATTGATTCTATAGGCATTGATCAAAAATTCCATTTCTTTTTTGAGAAGGTAAATTTTCAGATGCCGGATGTTGCTTATAAGAATGCTTCTGCATCCAGACGTCCCTTAGGTCCCTTAGGTCCCTTAGGTCCCTTAGGTCCCTTACGTCCCTTATGTCTCTTTGTCCTTTTTTACTTTGTCCTTCATCATCAGGACCGTCCCCAGAATTCAATCACAGCATAATAGCCCCTGATATCGTTCACTTCTTCGTTCAGAAATCGGTAAATTCCTCAAATCAGACCCAAAAAATCAAACTGCTACAACCATAAACGTCCGCCAAGTCCGCTTATCCACAAACAAATTTTCAATTCCTCAAAAATAAATATCCCCCAAGCGAATTAAATATGTCGCCGATGGCAGAAAAATATAAACCACCCGGCTATAACGAGAAGCAAAATCATCCCCGTTTCAGATAAAACCGGAATGGACGGAACTGCCGACGGAGAAGGAGTGGGAGAATGAGCGGGTTGATCGGTTGGAATTCCCGTAGGCGTCGAAGACGGACTCGATGTGGCGGAACAGGTGGGTGATCGTGTAAACGTGGGGCTCGGCGTCGGAGTCGGCGTTTCGGTGGCCGTTCTTGTCGGTGATATGGTCGGACTTTCCGTGGGAGAGA
>CAZUFC010000046.1:53259-58365 GCA_964619725.1 uncultured bacterium
GTGATATGGTCGGACTTTCCGTGGGAGAGAATGTGGGAGATTGTGTAAATGTGGGGCTCGGCGTCCGAGTGGGCGTTTCGGTGGCCGTTCTTGTCGGTGATATGGTCGGACTTTCCGTGGGAGAGAATGTGGGAGATTGTGTAAATGTGGGACTGAACGTCCGGGTCGGCGTGTTCGTATTTGTGCTCGTTGGGGAAATCGTCGGCGTTGATGTCGGTGTCGGAAGCCAGGAAATGGTGGAATACTGACAAAAATCGCCCGCTTGAGTCCCCGTATTGCTCGGTAACGACATCTGAAGAACGCCGCCGGTTGTGAAAGCGGAAACGGTTTCAGAGTATATCCAGGAATTCAGAGGTACGCTGTTGCCGTCAATAATCAGTTCAACTTCGCCTATTTCGACCTGTATTCCGTAATTGCTGACTCCCTGAGCTTCACGAAGCCGGAACGTAATCACTTTCTGATCGCCGGGCAGCAAATCATCGGGAACAAGATCGACGTCAACGTCGATATCTCCCGACCATCCGATATCCCGAGAAAATACCAGCTTGTTGTTCACCAGGACATCCAGAAAGTGATAAGCGACCAGGGATTCATGCCTGTTGTCGGATTCCGTGAAGCTGAGCTGACGGTGACCTGTGGGAGTGGGAGTAGGCGACGGCGCCGGCGTTACCGTGGGAAGCGGCGATCCAATGCTGGAACCGTCACGATATACTTTCAATCCCAACCCGTTGTCGAACTGGAATAATACTTCAGCGCCCGAATAGGAATAGTACCAATCGGGATTATACGTAAAAAAACAGTAATCCTGTAAGCCGTTCGTATCAGCCAGAATGACGACTTTTTGATACGAAGGATCCAGTCCCGGTCCGTATTGCTCCAGATTGACCCTTTGATCAGAAGCGTAAACGATCCGCATTACAGAAGCGGCATCCCGGTCGGCCGGATGATGCTGAAGATTGGGCGCTGTCGTGATGCCCTCCATATAAGTCGTGTGATCCTGCCATTCCGAAAGAGCATAAAAATCAAATCGCTCCTCCGCCATTTCCCACTGCGCCATGGCTGCAAATCCTACGAACTCCGCGCCGCTGGTCGTAGAAGGCGCTTTTCGATCATATATATTCCTGACATAGGCATAAACGGCAGGATCAAATCGAGTCAACCCGCACCACCGGCCCAGGCTAGTTCGATAAGTGTTGACCGTTCCTCCGCCGCCGACGTTCCTATAGCTGTTGTTTACGTCCAGAACCACATGCTCCGTAAAAGTATTCGCAAAGGCCTCAATATCATACCCGTTGAATACCGTATGACGCATAAAACATTGAAGAGCGAAATCAACATTGATGGCTCCATGCGAGATATCTTCGCCCGGATAAATGTATGCTCCTCCCCAGTAATTCCACACGTAAGCTCCCGCTCCGTCCAGAGTCAGATTGTCCTCGAAATAACGGGCCAGCCGCGTGGACTTGTCATGATATAAACCGTCTGGCGAACAGCGGCTCAGACAAATAAGCGTCCTGCCGAAAGCGTTCTGCTGATTCAAGGGCAAATCCACTCCGGGATAGGAAAGGAAATAAGCGTCAGGCCGAAATACGTAATACCCCTCCAAGGGACCGGGACCGCGACGCCATTGATCGGCATGCGCCGCTTCAGTTTCCTTTACTCGCTCCAGAAACCAGTCAGCCTTGTCCTTGTATGTCCACCCGTCATATGTCGTCAACGACCATACCGACTGATCACGGTACACCTCCTCCGTAAAACGAATTATCGGATACGTGATCATGCCGCTGTGCACCACGTAACAATACGGCTCATCATTGGGCTGATAATGAGTGTTGCGCCAGGCTGCTGAACTCACTCCCCGGTAATCCGTAACGCCGCGAAAATCATCACGCTGCAGCATCACATGATCCCCATGGTCCGCCAGCTTGTCCAGGTAATAACGGTCTCCCGTACCTTCATACATCATTACATAACTCATCATGATGTAACTTTCACCCCAGGCAAGCGTCGCATTCTCATTGTTATAATACTTGTAACCGTCCCCTCCATTCAGCCCAATGTCCACCTGGTCGAATATCTCCCGGGGCGTTTCAGACGAAACATATCCTCTGCTGATGTAAAAATAACATAAAAATATTGTGAATAAAAATAGATAAAACTTCATCATGCTATAACTCCTCGAACTGTTCTCAGAAGTTTAACTCGCCCTTAATATTACTTGATCCGTTATACTAATGCAAATAGAACGGCGGCAGGTTAATGTCCTAATTAGCGCCTGTCCACAAACTCGAATCTCGATTCAAAATTTAATGCTGGACAGCCACTAATTAGCGCCTTTCCATAACTGATTTTTAACTCGGCATGCCGGAGCGGAGAGACGCTGATTGAAAGAATCGTTGTCGTTGACTGTCCCGATGCACGTGACGCTGGACGGTTGTTTTGATCGTTGTCCAGGTTTATGGAAAGCCAAATGCGCTTTTATCTTAGGCGCGTCGATTGTGAAATGACTCAGATAGAGGAAAATCGTCCATTTGTGGAAAAAAATTAATAATTTTCATCTCCAAGATACATTTGACGACTTTAACGGTAAATGTCCTATTTTGCATGAGAATCGTCTGTTAAATCGCTTTAAATCCTCTTATTCTCCCCTGTAATAAAACTCGGTAATGTCGATATGCTTCAAATCACCGTCAACCGGATCGCTCAATAACGTCAGGAACAGATACTCGCCTTCCGGTTCGACTCCCGTCCATTCATAACGGAACAATTCATCAGAGAGATTGAGATAGGAGGAGAAGGGAACGACCACAGGCGTTATGAAATCCCCGATATATTGTCTATTGTAGAGCAGGGCTATCATCGTTTTTAAACTGCATTTTTCGCCTTCGTTCGTCAGTCTGTAATTTAGAATGAGCTGGTCTTCTGAATAAAAAAGCAGCCTGTTGCTCCATGTATCAAGACGGACGCTGCATTCGTTTTCGGGATGAGGAACCGCGCTGATTTTTTTGGATAGTTCCGCTTTTCCTTCATGATTAATCATGGCGAGTCTGTAGAAATAGGGACTGCCGTTTTTGAGTTTGGAGTCGGTGAAGGAGTATTCATGTTTTTCGTAGCTTGTTCCGGCGCCTGGTATCATTTTCTCATTAATGATTTCGTATCCGTCGAAATAATCATTAGATCTGTAGAGGAAGAAACCGAGATTGTTTATTTCCGTTGATGTAATCCATTTCAGTTCAACCGCATTATCCTTTGGAATTGCAACGAAACTATACAGTTCAACTGGGACGAGGTATTCGGTAGTTGTGAGATGATGATAGCATTCAGGCGGTTCCGTGTTGGCTGTAAACAAATAAACCGGGTAGATGATGGGCTCCAGTCCGGTCGTATCCCATTGTACAGAAGCTTCTTTTGTTTCTCCTACAGCTATATCTTCAAGCACGAATGGGTCTCCGATAAAGATCATGTTGGGATCGTCCAGCGGATTTTCGGGGGTGGCTTCATAAGCGAAGAAGACCTGGGTATAATCAACGTGCATCCAGCCTATATTGTGAACTGGCGCAGTGATCGTCACAAGTTGTCCGGGCGCTGCCATAGGCGGATCGAATACTATTTCATGCGATGGAATGTCCAGGATGCTGCAGGCGGGTGTGAGAGTCGGCTCAGGTGTAATGGACGGCGTTATCGTGGGAATAAATGTGGGTGACGGCGGGAAAGTGATTAATATGGTCGGAGTTGTCGTCGGCGTTCTGGTGGGCGTATCCGTTTCCGTTGCCGTGAAAGTAGGCGTATTGGTTGGTGTATGCGTTGCAGTCGGGCTGGATGACGGCGAATTAGTGGGAGTTGACGTCGGCGTTCCAGTGAATGTAGGTGTGCCTGACGGAGTCAATGTTGAAGTGGGGGTTTCGGTTGGAGTATCAGTCGGAGTTTGTGTCGGGGTTGATGTGGGGGATCGCGTCGGCGTTAACGTGGATGTCGGCGTGTCAGTAGGCGTTTTTGTCGGAGTATCGGTTGGTGTGTCGGTCGGCGTCAGGGTCGTCGTCGGCGTATTTGTCGCCGTATCCGTAGGGGTGCTTGTGGAAGTGCCCGTTGGAGTCGGCGTGGGAGTCGGTGCAGGTCCGCAGAATTCAGCATTGTCAATGTATACTGTTGCTGACTCAAAAAATTGCCCGACAACATCCATCCGTACAGTGTATTCGAAAGTAACAGATCCGACAGGCGCCGTCTCACTCATAAATTCGAACATCTGCCACGTATCACCATCCGTCGAATAAGCGCTGGTTAAAGCGCTTCCGATAATGTCGCCGTTGATGTCTCGCCAGTAACAATACAGACGAATACTGCCGTTTACATCGTCGTCATAGTAACGTAACCTGATTTCATAATCCGCTCCCTCAATGACCGGGAAACTCTGTGTAAATTCCTGCGTATCCATGTCGAACCAGTTCAATGCCGCCGAATACTGTCCATTGAATACCGTAATGTCTTCCTGGACAGCCTCGAAACCCGTCGTGGCTAATGTCCAACTGTCCGGAGGTCCGTCCGGTCCATAATCGTTCCATTCCTCGAATCCCGGATTGACGACCAGGTTGTCCTCGCACATGGTAGGCGTGGGAGTGGGCGTTTCCGTCGGCGTATCGGTCGGGGTGTTGGAAGGCGTGCCGGTAGTGGTCGGAGTGTCCGTCGGAGTGTCTGTAGGCGTATAGGAAGGCGTATCGGTAGGCGTACCCGTGGGAGTCTGCGTGACCGTGGGCGTATCAGTCGGGGTGTTGGAAGGCGTGCCGGTAGTGGTCGGAGTGTCAGTCGGAGTATCGGTAGGCGTATATGACGGCGTATCGGTCGGCGTGCCCGTAGGCGTTTGAGTCACCGTGGGCGTATCCGTCGGTGTGTTTGAAGGCGTGCCGGTAGTCGTCGGAGTGTCGGTCGGGGTATCCGTAGGCGTGTATGAAGGCGTATCGGTAGGCGTGCCCGTGGGAGTCTGCGTGACTGTAGGCGTGTCCGTAGGTGTATTGGAAGGCGTGCCGGTAGTCGTCGGGGTGTCAGTCGGAGTATCGGTAGGCGTGTATGAAGGCGTATCGGTAGGCGTGCCCGTGGGAGTCTGCGTGACTG
>CAZUFC010000047.1:0-56982 GCA_964619725.1 uncultured bacterium
GTGGCTGTCCAGCATTAAATTTTGAATCGAGATTCGAGTTTGTGGACAGGCACTAACTATTTCTTTAATTTTCCGAAAAACTTCTTAAAAACTCCGCTGTTCTGCTTTTCTTTGATACCCTTTAATTTTTCATTGGCGAGATAATGAGAAGGGTCCCACGCCAGGGCCATTTTATAATATTTTTCTGCACGCTGTAAATTGTTCTGTTTCTCGTATATCGATGCCAGCGTTAAATAATAATCGGGATTCTCCTTATCAAACGTTATAGCTTTCCGGGCGAAACGTTCCGCATCCTGGGCATTACGACCCCAGTCATTCAACACCATAGCCATGTAATGATAATAATCCCCGCATCGGGAGTCCCGTTTGATAGCCTTCTCCAACAGTTCTCTGGCTTCCTTGAAACTTTGACTTTTATGTTTTTCTACGGCTTCCCTGAAGTACTTCTCGGCTTTGTTGTTCTTATTGTTTTTGTTGTTCGCTTTTCTGTTTTTAAGGTTGTTTCTCACGACGCTGGTTTTCGGTCTGGCCGAAGACCTCTTCCCATTTGCGTCGGTTTTGAAGTCCACGGAAGTTTGAAAATTACTCTTGTGATAAGTAGAAGTTCCTGCCTGCGGGCGTCTGACCGTATTCCGGGGTTTTTGATCAGCCGAAGTCAGCATCCTGTAAGCTGTGTCGATATTGTGAGAGACTATCCGTAATAATCCCCTCTCCGCATGACCCAACTCCTTATGAGATTTCGGATCAAATTTCTTTCGCAGTCTCTCATAGCTGGTTTTAATATCCAGAGGCGATGCGTTTGAAGGGACGCCGAGAATTTCATGAAAACTCTGATTCGTCTGTTTCTTGTATATGCGACGAACCTTGTCCGAAAAGCTCTCCTCCCTGTATTCTATCCTGTCTTTGTCTATTCCGTCCTTTTTTCTTACAGCAACTTTTCTGACAGCGGGTTTGAGATCGATCAATCCCTTGTAAACCAGTTTAAAGAGAATCCTGAGAATCTCTTCCTGAGAACAGCATAGAAGGCTTTTCATATTTCTAACACTGGTCTTGCCGTCGATGCGCATCAATGTGACGCCTTCGTTGACTGAAAGTTCCATGGCATCCATGTCCAGTTTCGATATATCCATTTTAACGACCGGAATAAGGTCTAAGGAAGATATCCGCTGATATGCCGAATCAGTCAATGATTTTTTAATCGTGGCGGAAAACTCTGCCGCTTTGGGATTGTTCGGGGATTTCGACAATACCTCCCGTACGATAGATTCCGCCTCAAATAATCTGTTTTCTCCCATGAAAGCTTCAGCGCGCAACAGTAATCCATCGATTTCCTCATCGTCGACCTCCAGCCCGGCAGCTTCCTTCATTTCCTCTGCTGCTTCTTCCGCGGTATCGTCCGCTTCCTCAACAGATTCCTGCCGAACCGTTTCGCGTTCAGCGCCTTCTTCTTCAACAGCTTCCTGCGTTGCAGCCTCCTCTTCAACTATTTCCTGATTCAAGACCGCTTCATCAACCGGTTCTTCCCTTACCGCCTCTGTCTTCACGATATCATGCTCCACAGCGCTTTTTTCCTCAAAAGCAACAGACCCCGTTCTCTCAGCAGACGATTCGCTTTCATCTTCCATAGAATCCGTTTGAACTGCCATCTCAGAAGTTGACGTTTCTTCCGGAACTGAAGCCGATGACTCAACCGTCACATCTTCCTTCAGCTCGTCAGAGATTTCCATCTTTGTTATTACTGTCTCGTCCTCAGTATCGACAACATCTTCTTCCGGCGTTTCGACCTGTACTGCCGCCTCTTGCTTTGAGGGAGACTTCAGTTCGATCAGTTTATTCACTGCGCAGAACGTTATGGTTTTGAGAATGAGGAAATCGCCGGCAGGAAATTCCTCCATAATTTGAGCGATACTGCGTTCACCGTCGATCTGCTTCAGTATCTCTTTTTGTTTGTCAGACATTTTTTTCAGATATATATCTTTTTCTGTGGAATCGAGCCATACGGGAATCATTTCATAATTAGCGACGTTATTTTTGATGAGTTCCCATACAGTTTTTCTTTTATTCAAAGCATTGACCAGCGCGGGAGCTTTTACGCCCATGCTCTTTACCGGCATAAACGGGGTTTCCGTCTGTTCCCGTTCAATCTTCAGCGGTTGCTGATGCAACAGGGAATCAGTAATTTCTCCAATACTGCGGCGGATTGACTTGAGGACTTCATTCTTCTTCTGCTTTTCTTCCTCGCCTTTCTGTTCCTCGCGCGAAACCATTTCCCGCACCTGCTCCGGCGACATGGGTTCAGACATGATGGGAAATTTTTCCGAAGTGACCCACGTAATGTAACCATTGAAAAAATGAAGTTGAACTGGTTTTTTAGGGGTTTTAACGCGCAGAACGCACGTTTCGCGATTATTGTACAATTCGATCAATTCATCTTTCAGCGGAGAACGAGGTTCTTCATTTTTTTTCATAGAAGCTATCCCTTGAAAAAAGCTTTATTATCGCTCCGGCCAATCGACGGCGCTGAAAGCGCAAAGGGAGGGCGACGATAACCATTGCGAAAAAAAAATAGTCTACAAGACAAAACAAAAAAAACATCCCACTAAATAAATTACCGATTTTCACCAAAAAATCAAAACTTTTGCAGGTAAAAATCATGAAAAATATCCCTGAGCCATTAAAATTTCCGCATTCAACAAAGCTGCTCCGGCAGCGCCCCTGATGGTATTATGCCCTAAAACAGTGAACCTGAGGGCGAACAGCGGACAACGTCTGATGCGACCTACGACGATAGACATACCGTCATCGGAGTTTCTATCTTTTCTGTGTTGAGGCCGGAACGGATCATCGGTTATATGAATGGGACGTTCAGGGGCAGATGGAAGCTTTGCGATATTTTCGGGCCCTCTGAATTCTCGAAGAACGGCCATTGCTTCTTCCGGCTCGACTCTTTTCTCCATGGATGCGGAAATTGAAATCATGTGTCCTTCAGAAACAGGGACCCGGTGACAATGTGCGCTTATCTGCAGGCAAGCCGGCAGCACGCCTTCGGTCCTGAATTGACCCAGTATTTTCACCGGTTCAATTTCAAGTTTGTGTTCCTCATTACGTATATAAGGAATGACATTATCGGCCAGATCATATGCGGATTCCCCCGGATAGCCCGCGCCTGATATCGCTTGCAAAGTGGCCATAAATACCTGCTGCAATTTGAAATTTCTATGCAGAGGAGCCAGGGCCAGAGCCGCAATGATTACGCAGCAATTCGGATTTGTTACTATGAATCCCTTCCCTAAATTACGGTTTTTCTTCTGTATTTCAATCAGCTTTAAATGTTCGGAATTTATTTCCGGTACTATCAGAGGGACATCAGGCTCATTACGATGAGCCCCCGAATTGCTCACCACAGGATACCCGGCCTCAGCAAACTGATTTTCTATCGCATAGGCCGTATCCGAAGGAAGGGCAGAGAAAACAAAATCACAGTCCAACGGGGGCCGACAAGCTTTGACCTTTTTGTTCCGCAAACCGGAAGAAAGCGGAACGTCAAGCGCCCACCTGGCAGCATCAGCGTAACTCCTGCCTGCTGATTTCTCCGATGCCGCCAATTCCGTTACTTCAAACCACGGATGATTCTCCAGCATACAAATTAATCGCTGACCCACGATTCCCGTAGCTCCAAGCACACCGGTCTTCAGCTTCTTGGCGACCCCTTTTTTCACTGTCGTCGGTCCTCTCTATCCCCCTGACGAATTCTCCTCAACATCCCCGGAAGCATATTATCACCTTTATCAGCAGAAATCAAACATCGTCCGTTTGATTGTTTTTGCTTTTCTCCATCTTTAATAAAAATCGGCAACGCGCCCTGTTTGCCGCTTAATGTTTTCTTGCTGAATGACATTTTTTTCACTTCTGACCGCAATCGTGAAATTGTTTAATCAAGAGTAACGGCTTAAACAAGAACGGACTTCAGGTTACTTTTGTTCTGTGAAGAGCGTCAAAAAAAATCAAATGCATCCCTCAACAGATCGAATCAAGATAAATATTCCGATCAAGAGCTCATAAATGAAAAACGAGAAAGACATAAAAGAGATTAATCCTGATCCTCGCTGCAAGCTCAAAAAACTGATCGGTTCCGGATGAATGGGGAGCGTATGTAAAACCCGGGATATTCATAAAAATAAGTCGACGGCTCTGAACATAATCAAAGAAGCGCTGACCGATCCTGAAGACATAGAATGTTTTAAGGCGGAATTCAAGTTTCTGACCGGAGTATGAGACGACGCCATCTAATGCAGGACAATTTCTGTTTCGGGATCGAAAAAATGAAGCTTCTGATTGTCGAAAATTAGTTTTATATTTTGAAAAACTTTGGCCTGGGTCTTCGGCGCAACGCGCGCGACAAAACGGGAATTACCCGCAATAAGATGAAGGTAAGTCTCGGCGCCCATCGGCTCGATTACCTCCACCTGCGCTTCTGCGGTTTTCCCTTCCGTTTTTTCAGTATAAAATTGCGCATCATAAATATCTTCCGGCCGTATTCCAAAAATTATTTTTTTCCCGTCATATTTTTCAAGCGTTGAAATGTACTTGCCCGGAACGGCAATCGATATTCCCTCTCCTGAAACAACAGCGTCTCCGTCAGTTTTCACGACGCCTTCAAAAAAATTCATGGCGGGACTGCCTATAAAGCCGGCTACGAAAACATTAGCGGGATGTTCGTAGATGTCCAGAGGCGAACCGATCTGTTGCAGAAGCCCGTCTTTCAGAATGACGATTCGATCCCCCATCGTCATCGCTTCAACCTGATCGTGAGTCACATAAATAGTCGTAGTTTTAAGTTGTTCGTGAAGCCTTGAGATTTCTGCCCGCATCTGAACACGCAATTTCGCGTCCAAATTACTGAGGGGTTCGTCGAAAAGGAAGACCTGGGGACGCCGCACAATGGCGCGTCCTACGGCGACTCTTTGTCTTTGGCCGCCTGAAAGAGCCTTCGGCTTTCTGTAAAGCAACTCGTGTATGCCGAGTATTTCTGCCGCCTCGTTTACTCGCGTTTCTATTTCCTTTTTCGGAAACTTACGCAGCTTCAATCCGAACGCCATATTGTCGTACACGTTCATGTGGGGATAGAGCGCATAATTCTGAAAAACCATGGCTATATCCCTGTCTTTGGGGGCCACGTGATTGACGAGCTTATCGTTGATGTATATTTCACCGGAGGTTACATCTTCCAAACCGGCCACCATACGAAGCGTCGTCGACTTACCGCACCCGGACGGCCCGACAATCACGGTAAATTGATGATCTTCGATAAGCAGGTCCAAATCATTTACGGCCACGAAATCCCCAAACCTTTTTTCAACTTTGTTTAATCGAACTTCTCCCATTTACTTTACCCACCTCCGGGTTGATTTATGATGCCTGAATGGCCTTTTCTCACTGTAAACCTAGATTTTTAACATGCTTCTGTCAAGTAAAATGCGAAAAACCGCCGGACACTCATTCCACGCCTTTTGATGCCCGGTCAGTCCGAAGATGATTACGTTAAAAGCAGTAATGCCTGTCGGCAGTCCTGTTTTCAAGAGTGAAAATTCTCATTTTGTTTTCATGATCGAAAGAATCAATTAAGCGACAGTATTCTGATGCCGCCGGCCGGCACCTTACCTATGTTTACCCCCTCTTCTTTACCCTCTATTTTAACAGTTATCGACCTGTTGCTGTAAAGGTCCTTAACTTTTTTCGTTTTCTTCAGCCAGTCAACGCCGTAAAGCCGAACTTTCCGTTTCCGGTCGTCGAAATTCATGACCACTATCACGCCATTTTCTTCATCTCCCCTTCTGAAAGCGCAGACATAACCGGAAGGCTCCGCATTCAACCATTCAAGCCGTTTTGACGACAATGCGGGGACGGAACGGCGTATTCCGATCAACTTGCGGTAATGATGCCAGAGCGACTTTTTGCTCTTTTGCTGCTTCATCAGGGAACAGCCGTCACAATGCGGACCCGACTGAGAGTCCCAGCAGAAAAATTTCCTTATGTTCGGGTCAGGTTTAACGCCGGTCATGCCGATCTCTTCTCCGTAGTAAAGAAAGGGGGTTCCCCTAAGAGTCAGAAGCATTGAAGCGGCCGTTTTTCTTTCATGAATTTGAGTCAAACGGGACCCCGTTCTATTCTGATCGTGATTGGTCAGAAATATGGAATCGACGAAAGGAAACGCATATAAGCGATTCGTCCGCTTGTAAGACGATTTCAATATATGAGGATTCTCCGTTGCAGCGGCGCCTATCATGGCCGATGCCAGGTCAAAATTGAACGCGGTATCAGCCGCCTTGTATCCCTGAACGTATCGGGCTGTAATTTCCATATCAGCCCAGGCTTCAACAACTATCACAGCATTCGGGTTCCTGCTTTTGACGAAATCGTTGAATTCACGCAGCCATTCCAGAGTTTGCAAAGTATCCGCCTGATCGCCGGCCGGACCTGTCTCAATAAAATACCTGGCCGCATCGATGCGAAAACCGTCCACTCCTGAATCCAGCCAGTATGCGGCGATATCCTTGATCTCCTTTTTAACCTCCTGATTCGTAAAATTCAAATCCGGCATGCCTCTCCAGAATAACCCGTAATAGTACCGGTCACCATGACGATGCCAGACGTCGCTGGAATTCCCCGACGCATCCCAGGGGCGTCTCCAGCTATCGGGCATTTCTTTTTTCCATACATACCAATCCCGGTAAGGGTTATCCGGCTCATCCCCGCAAGATTCGATAAACCAGGGATGCAGATCGGACGTATGATTGACGGGCAGATCGAGAATCACCCGGATGCCTCTTTTGCGGCATTCGTCAATCAGGTTCCTGAAATCGCTGAGGGAGCCCAACTCCTCGTCGATTTTTCGATAATCCGTAACGTCATAGCCGTGGTAACTAGGTGAACTGAAAATGGGCGTTAACCATAGAGCATTTACCCCGAGACTCGATTCAGAATTTTTACTGCCGTCGTTCAAGTAATCCAGCCTCTCTGCAATGCCTTTCAGATCGCCCGTGCCGTCTCCGTCGCTATCAGCGAAGGAGCGCACGAATATTTCATAAAAAACCGCAGAACTATACCATTCGGGAATTTCCGCCGTATCCGCGGGATATATGAAAAGAATTGAGGTAAAAAACGCTGCAACGGCTGCCGTGGCCTTTCCTGCTTTACTCATGTCAGTTCAATCCTTTCAGAAATTTATGTGCGCATTGAAACGGTTACCAGACCCTGCCGGTTTTCTGTTCAATGCTCTTCAAAAACCGGGACGCCTCCGTCATTGTCCCGTTCGCATGGACTTACCTTTTGTTACCGGATTACCCTTTGGTGCTGCCTGCAAGCAAACCGGAAACCAGGTGCTTCTGGAAAGCGAAAAATAATGCTATAACCGGTATGGAAACCAGAATGGCGCCTGCAGCGAAATATCCCCAGTCGGAGGCATACTGTCCGACGAAACTTTGGAGACCTACGGGAAGCGTATAGGCTTTTTCGCTGTTCATTACGGTCGCCGCAAGAATAAATTCATTCCAGGCCGTCATGAAGGAAAACAGGCCGGTAATGGCGATGACAGGCCTGGCTAAAGGCAGCATGATGCGCCAGAATATCGTAAAATTTGACGCTCCGTCGACACGGGCCGCTTCCTCCAGCTCGCGGGGTATGGTATCGAAATATCCTTTTAGCATCCAAACGCAGAAGGGTATGGAAGTTGTGGAATATACAAAAATCAGTCCGGCGTTCCGATCCAGCAGATGAAGCTTTTCCAGTATAAGGAATAAAGGTATCAGCATAAGGGTCCCCGGAAACATCTGGGTCACCAGGAAAGAATTCAGTCCGACGTCGCGACCCGGAAAACGAAATCGGGAAAAAGCATAAGCCGCTGTGCATGCCAGGATGACTCCCAAACCCATGGTCGTCAGAGAAATAACCGTGCTGTTGAAGAGCCAGGTAAAAAACGGCCGCTCGAACAAAATGAAATTGAAATTCTCCAGCGTCGGTTCCTTTGGTATAGGAATCAAACCTGTATTCAGTCCCATGTTTGGTCCCAGTGCGATCTTTATGACCCATAAAACGGGATAAAGAGTCAGAAAAGTGACTATTACAAGCGTCATATGACGCATGAATCCTTGCAGGTATTCTTTTCTTTTCTTCTTCATCAGTCGAAAGCGCCCTCCGTTGCCTTGGTGATTCGATTGATCATCTTGCTGTAAGTGTATAAAACAATGAAAATAACGATGGAATAAGCAGCGGCATAACCGTAATTATATTTTTGAAAAGCCCAACGATAAGCGTCTACGATAAGAATATCGGTTGCCCCGGCCGGAGCCCCTCCCGAAACGAGGTAAATAATGTTGAACATATTGAACGTCCATATCGACCCTAGAATGATCGCAGGAAACAGCGCGCTTTTCAAAAAAGGAATCGTAATATGAAGAAACTGCTGCTTCTTTGTTGCGCCGTCAATGGACGCCGCTTCATAAAGTTCTTCCGGGATAGCCTGCAACGCGCCCAGCGAGGCCACCATCATGAACGGGAAACCCAACCATACGTTAGTCGTTAAATTAGCCAGAAATGCTGTTCCAAAAGAATTGAACCAACTGATGGACTCCATCCCGACAAATTCCAGAAACGCGTTGATGGCTCCGAACTGCTTATGAAACATGCCTTTCCATATTAAAGCGGTAATGTAGTTTGGAATGGCCCAGGGAAGAATCAAAAGCACGCGATAAACGCCCTTGAAATGCAGCCTGGGATGATTGAGTATAAGAGCCAGCGCCAGTCCGATTGATACATGCAAAATTACGTTGGCCGCAGTCCATAAGATGGTTACGCCCAGAGTAAAATAAAAATTATCGGGTTGAGTGACGTTTAAATTCGTCAATATGGCGATGAAGTTATCCACCCCGACGAATTCAACCGTATCTCTTTTCATTTTCAAGAAAGCCAGAACAACGCCATAAGAGAGAGGCAGGAACACCAGGACAAACATGCCGATCATGGCCGGAGAAATATATGTGTAAGCTAAGCGGTGCTTCCGCAGTGCAGCGAACGCGGCTCTCACTCTCCCCTGTCGAAAGGCGTAATAGACGGCTGCTCCCGATATTAAGCCGAAAAACCTGAACCAGTAGGGCAATTCAGGTAAGTCCGGCGAAACCGTTTTCTGGGCCGCAGTAAGCTTCGTGATAATTCCGGATGAACGGTAATGATCCGCCAGCTCTTCAGAATTCACGCTCAGGTCAATCAACTGCTCCATGTATTCAGCATTTTTTTTCTGATCCTGAATGTCGTATCCCGTGGATTCCCGTGGCGGCCATATCAAACAAAAAACCGAAAAAAGGAACAGCAGAACGATATTAACGGCATCCTGGCGACGTCCTTTCAACACAAAAAGCAGCGCCGCTCCCGCCAGGGCTAATCCCAAAGCCGTCAGCACGGGCGTCAGCCACTGTCTATGAGGCGGAATAAAAACCCGGCAAAAGACCGCTCCTTTCAACGAACCATCCTGATGCAAAGGGAAAGTCGCATAAAGCATCCGCGGTTGCCGGAGAAAATTACGTTCGATTTCAATAACTTCCGCTGCCTCCCCCTCTTTTCCCCATTGATGCTTGATCTTCCGGAACCGGTCGTACATCGCCTTATCCGACAAATCCTTCGGATTCAGTCGCTCTCCTATCTTTTCAGGTTCGTCGTTGTAAAGATACTTCATGCCTGAAAGGGCGGCACAGGCTCTGAGCGAAGGAACAATATCATGCAATTTATCGAAAGCGACCTGGGAGTTGTCTCCCGCAATAGTCGGATTGATGAAATCAGCCGCCAGCCGGGCTTCAAATTGAGCCTGCAGAAAGGCCCTGTTGTTAAAGGAAGAAATAGTCGTCAGCCATACGCCGATAGCCATTACAGCCAGAGCAACACATAACCCGATAAATTTGTGTTTCGTCATGACCCGCTGCACTTTATTTTCTGAAGATGTTGATATCCCTTTGAATTTTTTCTTGCGCTTCCTTCAGAGCCTCTTCAGGGTCTGCCCTTTTATTGAGAATTTTAGAAATGGCTATGTCCGACGGAGTCCAAACCATGCGCATCTCAGGAAAATTGGGCATCGGAACCGAATTTTGGGATTGTTCTTTGAATACCGCAATCCACGGGTCCTTTTTCACCTGCTCGTTATCGTAAGCCTTCTTTACGGCTACCGGCTGCTTTCCTTCCGTCGCCATTACCACGGACGATTCCAGATTCGTCAATGACTTCATGACTTCAAAAGCTTCTATCGGATGCTCCGTCTCTGCGCTCAACATAAAAGCTTCAACTCCTAAAAAGGGCGTTCCGGGCTTTCCGTTTTCCGTTATTACCGGATGCGTCGCCACTCCGTAATTAATATCCGGGGATATTTCCGCACGAAACCAGGGTCCCGAAATGACCATCGCCGCCTGGTTCCCGTTGAAAAGAGAAGTAACCAGCGTATTGGATATCTCCTCAGGCATGACCTTATGCTTGCGCAATAAGTCTCGCGCAAATATCATGGCTTTTACGTTAGCCTCCTGACCGAAAACGCTGTTCCGTTCATCATCGAACAATCCTCCGCCGAATCCATATATCCATACCGCATTGTAATACAGTAAACCGTTCTCATAAACCAATCCGAACTTCTTGGCGTCATGATCGGTAAATTTCTTCGCCTCCTCTATCATCTCATCAGTATTCTTCGGCGGCTCCGCCAACAAATCACGGTTATAAAAAAGCGCCGTACACTTTATCGCGGTCGGCAAACCATACAACTCCTCATTATAATACAAAGACTTCAGCGTTAACGGCAGATACCTCTCTTTTATCTCATCCGTCACCCAAAAACCTATCGGTTGAATCACCTCGTTCATAGCCCAATCGCCGATCCTGTCATGCGCAAAAATGAATATGTCGGGACCCTTGCCTCGAGGAATCGCCGCCGTTATCTTATCCGCATAGGCATCATGCGGAACTTGAAGCGTCCTGATTTGTATATCATCATGAGACCCGTTGTAATTCTCCACGATCTGCATCAACGCCTTCTTTTCCGCTCCGCGATAACTGTGCCACAACGTTATCTCTACTTCAGCCGTTCCTGATGACGGGAAGACCATTATTATGCCGGTGAAAAAAATCAAACTTATCGCAAAAGAAATCATGAAATTCGTCTTCATCCGATTTTCCCTCCTTTTCGGCTGTTCCTCGCCGATAAAGACTAATGAAAGTCCAAATAATATTAGGTTTGACCACTCAAACTGTCAACTCCTTTTCCCGTTACCGAAACCCTGTCGAAAAATCTTTTCGTTATGGCGTATGACCTCCTTTGAACCTCTCCTTCCCTTACACCTCATTATGCAACTCATCCTGCTTCGACTCCTGAAAACGTCTCACGCGATGATCGGTTCGCGATCTACGCCTATCGCCGCCGCAGTGAGAGCGAAAGCTGAAAACGCGTTTACTGAGTTTCTTTCTATTGCAAGAGGCAATGGTGACAAAGCTGTAAACCGATTCATTATGCCTGGCGCGGGAAACAGGCTTGACAAAATCGTCCCCGTAATCTTTAATGGCGGAAAAGGTCGCCAATTTCGACCTGTACGTTTCTGTTTTTTCCAATGTAAATTCTTAAAAGGAGGTTTTACCTATGTTCAAATTGTCTACTTTTGCTGTTTTTTGTGCTCTGTCGGCAGTTCTTTTCTGCGGCGGTTCGACGGCTCAGGCTCAGTTTGACGATCCTGTCGAAAAAATGGAGCTGAGCTATGACATTAACGCAGCCAGAATCGTTGATGATTTCGTGCCCGTTTTTCTAAAAATGGCGGAAGCCGAATCGCCTGAGAATAAGGAAATGATTTCAACGATAATCGATCTGACAGGCGTTCGCAGCCTGGATAACGTCAAAGCCAGGATGCTGGTTGATGATCGCGGCATAACCGGCGATTTTATAATGACTTTGGACCCTGAAAAACAACCGGGATTCCTGGGCCGGATAGCGCAAATCCCTCAAGTTTCCACAGAACTGGGCGACTATCTGAAAAAAGACGATATAATTATGTTCTGGACTATGGGTCATTTCGGTAAATTTATTGAAACCCTGAACGATTTTGCCGGCGAACCCCAGCTTCGCCAAATAGCCCCGTTCATTCCCCCCGACCCACTGGCCATACTGAAAGGCTACCAAATCGATGCGGAAAAGGATATTTTACCTTATTTCGCAGGTGAAATTTCCTACGCCCTTTTTCACTCGAAAAACCTGGACGACCAGGAAACCATGATAATGAATTACTCTCCGCCGCAACTTCTTGCCGTAGCCGTCACGGATGGCGAGGCGGTCAAAGAAGTGATATTCAATCTTTTAAAGTCATTTTTGGGTCAGAAGGCTGATTCCATAGTAGGCGATCCTTATGAAACAGTGGGAGACTATGACTTTTACAGACTGGAAGGCCCCGCCCGACTGGTCGTCGGCGATAATTACATTTTCGTCACATCTGCAGGGGAGTATCTGAAAAGTATGCTGGAAAAAAAACAAGGCGACCTGAAAACGAAATCCGGCAACTATTTCGCCTATCTTAACGTCGATGCGTTGATCCTGGAAGTCCATAACGTGATGAAAAATTTGCCGATCAACTTTGACGGCAAAGCTGACATCGTCGATTTTCTGAAAACATTGACGGCCGAACGACTGGGCTCCGCCGAATTCAATCTTTCATTAGAGGACGCTGCAGTTGAATACAGTTTCCAGGCTGAAAGGAAGTTACTGGAAGTCAAATACAGGGCCATCAAAGAACTGATGAACTTCGGGCTGAAACAGGTGAAAAAAACCGCATCCCTGGAAGATAATCAGGAGAACCTCACGCTGCTCGATAACGCATTGACGAAATACGGCGAAGATTTCAACGGGGTATTTCCTGAAAATCTGGAAGGCCTGGTGCAGGAAGGTTATATCGATAAAATACCGGCCAATCCCTATACCCAGGAAAAAATGAAAGAGGTTCCGCTGGGTGAATATTCCGAGGGAAACTACACCTACATGCCCTTGCAAGGAAATGATAAAATCGCCGGTTACTACCTTTTCATCTACGGCGGCGGAGAAGGAACAGGATATGACGTATTGACGCCGGAAAACGTCAAGGATGAGGAAAATTTCAAGCCTGCCAGGGATGGAATACCTGACGGACTCCCGAATTACGCTTTCGGCGGCATCGCCATCAAAATGCAGGAAAAATTCAACCAGTCCGAGAGCTCCTCCAGGGAAGCGGAAGAAGATTACGAAGCGGATGAGGATAATGAAGAGTCATCCGTTGAAAAGGAATCCGGAGCGAAAGGAATTTAGTCATTGCCAGTCCACAAAATCGAATGCCGATTAAAATTTTGCTGTTGGACAAAAAAACAGTCAAATCGAGCCTGCACCTGAAACAGGGAACCTGTTATCTTCCATTAAGACGCAAAAAATGACGTGAACGGTCGCTGTACGAGGTCGGAAGTTTGAAACGTTTCCGCTCCCCGGACAGCGACCGTTACGTTTTTTCAAACGAAAAAATAATAAAGGAATGCGATGCTTACCGAATTACTGTGAGGCATTGTTTTCAGAAGGTCGTTCCCGGCGGGCAGTATCCTTCGGTTCCTGTTTTTGGGGTTCTGCGAAGGGCTCTGACCCCTTCGCCGGCGCCCGGTTTTTAATATTTCTTGCGACGGGGCCCGGTGTTTTATTAGAATGAAGTCAGGGTGTCGATGCTGCGTAATGGGAGGATTGATTGAAATGGGAGGGTTATTTGGAATTATGCGCACTAAGATTTTGTTGATCAACATTATTTCAATTGTTTTTGGAGTCTTACTTTTATTGTCGTATCATCCTGCAGTAATAGCCGGTCATTTCATCACGGTTCAGGGGTCGGAGTTCAGTTTGTCAGGAGGTCCCTTTTATTTTGCCGGAACGAATGTCTATTACCTGATGGTGTTTGCTGCAGACCCTGGATTGCGGCCTTACGTCAATGAGATATTCAACGACGCCGCTGCGATGGGATTGAAGGTCATCAGGACATGGGCTTTCAACGACGGCGCAGACCAGTGGAACGCGCTGCAAACATCGCCTGGACTATATGATGAAAGTGTTTTTCAGGGGCTCGATTACGTCCTGACAAAGGCTGACGAGCACGATATAAGACTCATTCTGCCTTTCGTAAACAATTGGGATAATTATGGCGGGATGAATCAGTACGTGGAATGGGAAAATCAATTCGGAAGCGCTCCTTTCGCCCTCTGTCATGATGATTTTTATACTGATGCGGATATACGCCAATGGTACAGAGATCATGTGCAGGCAGTTATGAATCGGGTTAACACATATAACGGAAGAATCTACAAAGAAGACCCGGTTATCCTCGCCTGGGAACTCGCCAATGAACCGAGAGCGCCGTCCGATCCTTCATGCGATACCCTGAATGACTGGATACTTGAAATGAGCGCTTACGTTAAAAGCATCGATTCAAATCACCTGCTGACGACAGGATCAGAAGGATTCTACGACGAAAATACCGGCCCCTGGTACAGAAACGGCTCCCAGGGCGTTGATTTTTTTCGCAACCACCAGGTCCCTGATATCGATTTCTGTACGCTTCACATATATCCCGATCACTGGAATTTCGATTACGGCCAATCCGTCGATTGGATTACGGAACATCTCCTCCAGGCTCATATTATTTTAGGAAAACCCTTTATCCTGGAAGAATTCGGCATCTACAGGGATACCGACCCTCCGGTTCCAGACCCGCCCACTCCCACAGGCGGCACGGGATTCACGGCGACAAGAGATGATTTTTTCCAGGGCTTCTACGATACCGTATACGACTATAACGCCGCAGGCAGCCTTTTCTGGATATTATACCACGATGCCTATCCCGATTACGACGGATTCGGAGTCTATTATCCCGCAGACCTGAACACCGTCGGGATCATTGAAGCGGAAGCTGCCGAAATGAATAATAAATCCGGAGCCGCCGTTCCCGTCCTTGACCGAAAAACCGGTATCCTCCTCCTGCTTGCCTTGTTTTCGGTTTTCCTTTACAAAAGTCGAAGTTTTCGAACAAAAATACAGAAAATCCATTGAAAAAACCCGGAATATCGTTGCATAGTCGCAAGCCGATATGTTATTTTTTTTTACAGTTCCCGGTCCTGCGGGTGGGACGGGCTGGAGCATTTGACGGTTGATGATCACACCTCACGAGAATTTCAAAATTAAATACAACGTCATGTTGTTCAAAATGAGCGAGTTAAGAAAATATGAACGGCTTTCAACTTGAATTTCTGCGATCGGTTACATTATTATTCATGCTTCTTAATCCTTTTCTCGTCATATTATATCTGATCGATCTCGTTCAGAAGCTGACGGCCAGGCGATTCGCCATCGTCCTTTTCCATGGGGCCATGATAAGCAGCGCGGTTTTCATCGCTTTTTCAGTATTAGGCGACGTGATTTTTACTGACATTATGCACGCTGAATTCGCTTCCTTTCAGATTTTCGGCGGCATAGTATTTCTTATCGTAGGCATACAATTCGTCCTCAGGGGTACGGCCGCGATGGACATGTTGCGAGGAGAATCACAGGAACTGGCGGGAGCGATCGCCATGCCCGTCATGATCGGACCGGGGACGGTCAGCGCCGTAGTCGTCATAGGCAAACATCTTGATACTTTACCCGCAATGGGGGCTATCATTTCGGCCGTTATGCTTTCGGTTGTGGTCATGATCGGCTTGAAAAAACTTCATGACCGCGTACTCCCCCGCAATGAAAAAATAGTCCGCCGGTACGTTCAGGTGGCCGGGCGAATAATGGCTATTTATGTGGGGACCATATCAGTTCAGATGATAATGCAGGGAATAAAATCCTGGGCATGTAAATTTTAAGCAAGCCGCCTGTCAGAAAACAGAATTTCTCTCAGCGCCCATTTACATCTGAAGGCTGCCATTCGACGATAGTAAAACCCTGTCTCCTTGTGCCTCCTGATTCACCTGAAAAAATCACACCGCTGAGACTTAGAGGGCGCTAACCGGTTGCGGTTCCCAAATGATTGAGCAGCGCATTTAAGGATACTCCTTCATAGTAATCAAATATTATGCTGGACCGGCACTGCGAGGCTTTGATCCATCTCGCGATACGGACGAATTTTTCGGCATTGATCAGAAATACGTCTTTTGCGGTTACGATTCGACAGAATATCCCATCATTTTGTTTCGATTGCGATACCGATACAGATACCGACCCCGATTAATGAAACAAATCGTCAAAAGTTTTGAAAGAACCGTAATCTCTGTTTGATCAGTCCCAATTTCTCTTAAGGCAAGCAAGGCATGGATTTACGCAGACAGCGTATTGGTTGTACATTGACTGATCAAATCCGCAACCTTTCGAGGCGCTGAGAAAAATCGGGCGTTGCCGACAGAAACTAAACAGCATGAGGGATAGCAATATCCCGTTTTTTGTGCTAAATAAAACAGGACCTTTTCGGGTTCACGGAACTTGATGATGAACCTTTATATGCGCAAAAAAATAATATTTATCGTCTCAATCCTTATCCTTGTCGCAGGCATTCACCAATATGCAGCGCTCTCTGAAATTCCGGTTATCGGCCTTCAATGGCGTTTTGTCGGAAACAAATGCGTCGTCAGGAGCGTCCAATCCAAGTCCGCCGCCTCATCACTGGGCATTGTACCAGGCGATATTATCCTCTCTATCAACGATCAGCCTGTTCATTCCGTCGACTCCCTGGAAAAAATCTATATGAATCTCAACCTGAACGAAAAAATTGAAATCGAATGGAAAAGAAATCGGACAAATTATGAACGCCAAACCATTCTTCGTCTATACTCGCACGGCACAAAACAGAAAATTTTCCTTTTCCTCGGCATTTTCTTCGTACTGGCAGGAATTGCAATCCGCCTTGTAAACCCGCATAAATATGTTCTCCTGCTAGCATATTTCGTCATGCTGCTGGGCGCCGGCATCCTTTTGCAGGATTTTCAAAAAGCTCGTTCCTTGTCCATATTGAGCAGCCAATGCATCCTGATCTGCGGATTGCTGTTTTTCCCGGTCTTCTATCTGCTTTTCCTGCTTTCCGCCTTCATGAACGAATCACACAAAATACGCTTCGATTACCTTAAACCTCTCATCTTTGTCCTTCCCCTCCTCTTCGCCGTCTTCCTGGCCCTGCTTCTGATGCTTCAATTCCTGGGTTACGAAAAACCTCCGGGTTTCAATATTTCAATTAATCTGCTCATCGGCGCCGTTTTTCAAACCATTGTCCTGTATGTGACGTTATACCTTTTCGGCGGCATAATTTTCATCGTCGTATACGCCAACCATATTAACGATAGATTGCGCCTGAACCTCCTGCGCCGCTTCTCTCTCCTCCTGACCTTAACGCTCATTCCCCAAAGCCTCTCCCTTTTTATGGCCAATGTCGTGCTTTCACCCGGCCCCTGGCAAAATTACTTCATCCCCTTCTTCGCCCTTTTTCCCCTCGGACTGCTCTGGTTTGCCTGGAAATTCCCGAAAAAAAAGGGTTCAAAGGATGCCTGATACGACGATCCCCGCTTTCCATTGAACCCCCAGACGCCCTTCCTCCCCTGACGCACGCTCTTTGAACTTCAGCTTCCCGGAAGCGCCTCTGAAAATTATTCGCCTGTTCAATCCAATCGCTGTTTCAAATAGCGAAACAGCCGGTCAGCTTGTCTTGCGATGAATGTAAGGCAAGGAAAGAAGCCTCTCTGATCATGAGATTCGGCGCTTAAGCGCTTTGAAATAACAAATTACTGATGTTGTTTTCCAAATTCTTCTTGTTCTCGTTAGTTTCTTTCTCAATACGTTTAAGCTGCGACAGCGGTATATCTAAAAACGCGTCAGCCACCTCGGAAAAAAACTGTGTTCCTCTTTTCCGCCTGATCTCTTGCCGGGCCTCTTCATAAGACATAGGTTGCCGGTAAGGCCGGGCGTGTACCATCGCATCAAATGCATCGACTACGCAAAATACGGCTGAACCCAACGGTATCTCCGGTCCTTTCAATCCCCGGGGATATCCTGATCCGTCAACATGCTCATGATGAGTCAATACTATCTCTCGTACTGATTCTAAAAAAGGTATATCCTTCAATATGTTATAACCGATCCGGGGATGCTGGCGCATCTCATCCCACTCCTCATCCGTCAAAGGACCCGGCTTCAATAATATACGGTCCGATATCCCTATTTTGCCGATGTCATGCAACAGCGCCCCCTTTTCCATAACCAGCTTGTCGTAGTTAGAGACTTTCAGCTTCTCCGCCAATAACCTCGTATAACTGGATACGCGCTGCGAATGCTCCCGCGTCTCGTGCTCCCTCGCCTCCAACGCAGCTATCAAAGCATCTAATAATTTCATGTAATTCCTGTCCATTGATCCCTCTTGCTTTATTCCTACGCGCGAAAATGCTCGTTCCTCAAACCGGCATTATCCGCCGGCGCTTTTAGTCAAAATATTACCCTTTACCGCAGTCAAATTATTCGATCAGCAAAACGGTCCCCTTATCGACGCGCCTTTCTTTTTATCGCAGTCGATCCCGTTTGTGCCGTCAACCCTGCAGCCTTCTCCCTACAAACTCGGCCGATGCCCCTCCACTACACTGTCCATCCTGGCTGCCAATTCCTCTATTGCCGTCAGCTTCTCACGCCAAACAGCAGGATAATTCCTCTCATAAAACAATAAATACTGAGCTGAGCCTTTGACGGCAGTGATCGGTGACTTTAAATCGTGGATATAACTGGCCTCACGGTTGCTTTCAATCTGACGCTCAAGAAGACATTTCTTCTTTTTCAACTCATGCAGCTGTTCGCTTAAAACGCTATCGTCGTTCCTGTCCCGGATCATATTGCTGTCACTCATCGGACTTCCCTCTTTAAGTTCTCACAACTCTGTTCATTTCGCCTGCGCGATAACCTGAAAATCACCTACATTTTGTAACTTTCAGCAATCAGATGAATCTGCTTCAACAAAAAATCCACCACTTCCAGCTTTTCGCGATAATTTTCCGGACAGTTAGTCGGATAATCTAACATCATTTGGGTCGATCCGTATAAACTCGCCAATATGTTGTTTATGTCGTGCACGTACAAGTTCTTGCCTTCTTCCGCCAGGTAACCCTCTATCCTCTTTTTTTCGTTCTCCAGTATTCTTATCTGCCTCTCGATATTCATCTCTCCGCTGGTTTCCCCCTTCATCCCTTTACTTTTGAATCCATACGGCATCTCTTGTTTTCGCCCCTCAATAACAACTAACCTAAGCAGCCGTCTCGTCATTCCTGTTGGCTTCCTCAGCCAATGACATCAGCTCCATGAATTCTTCTATCTGTCCATATATCCTGTCGACCCACTTCTTCGATCCTTCCGGAAATTCCTGCCGCTCCTCATGTATCTCTGTCGCTAACTCCTTCAATTTTTCAATTAATGGCTGCAATTCCCGGTTCAGCTCTACATTATGACTCCCCTTGTAAGCCGTCAGAGCCAATTGCCTGGTCTCTTCCTTCAATTGCCTTATTTTCGCAGCCTTTTCGCTTTCAGATTCATGAATCATTTATCTTCGCTTTCCCCTCCCACAGTAATGCGTTCTTATACTGAAATAAAAGCTTTTAACTCGCTTCGACCATCTCCTCTACTATGTCCAATAATCGAAAAATCTTCTTACGCATATCCGCCAAATCCATCGGCTTCTTCAAAAATGCATCAGCCCCATAAGACAATATCCGCTCTTTGACGTCCGTCTCTACCGCACCCGAAATCGCCAGTATCTTCATGTCCTTCTTATCAGGCATCGACTTTATTCGACGACATACCTCGAATCCATCAAAATTGGGCATGTAAATGTCCAATATCAATAAATCATGGTCTCGCTTGCCGATCTCTACCAGCGCCTCATATCCGTCTCTCGCCAGATACACCTCAAAAAACTTCGGATAATGGTCCAAAAGCTCCTTTATCGTCAACGCCTCCGGTTCATTGTCCTCCGCTATCAAAACCTTGTAACGAGCCGATTCCAGTCCCGGAGGCACCGGCATATTGTGGCGCTCTATGAATTCAAGAAGATCCTTCCTCTGTATTCTTCTGTGATTTCCAGGAGTCTTGAATGCTTCTAAACTCCCCTGCTCAATCCAGTTGTAAACCGTTTTTATGTGCACGCCCAGCATCCTGCTGACGTCCTGCGTTGTAAATATCGTTTTTTTCATTACCGATCCATCCTTCGTTTGATTTACCGATAATCAAACTATTACTATATTTACCAATTTTTTTCTTTTTGTCAACCAAAATAAAAATTAATCTGAATTTTATGTTTGAACCGGCGCTCTCATTTATCGCTTTATTATAAGCGGGAGAGAGGATTGCAAGAATCCTTGACGGCATGAAGGGGGGATAAAATTTTTTACATTTTTTTTCCGAACTGAAAGAGATTTCCAGCCAGAAAAATATCTTTCTGTACTTTGGCGAGCGGCTCTGTAATACCGAGAGATTTATTTTTGGATTGATTAAAGACAGCGCCGTTTTCAAGGTTGACGGAGATTTCATCGAGATGTTCGAGCGAATTATTACGAATGAGCTTGTCGATTTGTGGATATTGGAGAATGGGGAATCCCGAATTAATGGCGTTTCTTTTGTAGATGGCGCCGAAGGATTGAGCGATAATGAGCGAGACATTGAGTGCGGCGAAGCAATCGACGGCTTGTTGTCTTGAGGAGCCGGCGCCGAAATTATGTCCTGCGACGATGATATCGTGAGGTTTGCAGAGTTCCGGGAAACGAACCCATCCGTTGAGATTTCCGAAAGCATATTGAGCCATTTCCCTGATATCGACGACGGCGAGATGCGCGTTGTGGTAAATCATATCAGTATCGATATCAGAGATGAGTTCCCAATTCTGATCAGTGATAAGCCATGCGCGTCCTTCAACGATCATTTTTTTATATTCCATGATATACTCCTTCATGAAGGAAAGGTCACAATTGTTCTGGTGAGATCAGGAATCCGGCGAGAGCCGAGGCAGCAGCGACGGCGGGACCAGCCAGATAAGTTTCGCCGTCACCTTGTTTTCCGGCGAAATTACGATTAGAGGTACTGATTTGGACTTCGTTTTTACCGGTCATTCCGATTTGTCCTGAGGCGCATCCTCCGCATCCCGGATTACTGATGACGGCGCCGGCGTCGAAGAAGATATTAATTAAGCCTTTTTCAAGCATTTTCCCATAGATTTCTCTAGTAGCGGGAACGATTCTGAGCATGACGTTTGTAGCGACCGTTTTACCATTCAGGATTTGTGCGGCTGTTTCGAGGTCTTCCAGGCGGCCGTTGGTGCATGATCCGATGAAGACGGAATCGACATTGACGTTTTCATATTCGTGAACAGGTCTGCCGTTAACGGGTTTAAATGGCGCTGCAGCCATAGGAGGAAGAGCTTCTATATCGATTTCAATTATTTCAGAATAGTCGGCATCGGCGTCTGCAGTGATTTTCGGTACATTCATTTTTGGGGTTCTGGAGGAGCAATATTCCAGAACATCATCATTGATCAGGGGGAAACCGACAATTCCGCTTAATTCGGTCACCATACTGGACAGCGTGATCCTCGCATCAAGCGAAAGTTTTTCAATATATTCGCCTTCAAATTCGACGGCTTTGCCCAAAACTCTGCCCGTACCCAGAGAGCTCAGCGTAAAAAGTATGACGTCTTTGGCTCCAGCCCAGGCCGAAGGCATTCCCTTATAAATAATTTTCGTCGTCTCAGGGACCTCAAACCAGGTTTTTCCCGTCTTGAAAGCGAACGTTATGTCCTGGTCGCCCATACCCAGGCCCAGCACGCCGATCCCTCCTAATATATTCAGATGACTGTCCGTTCCGACAACAGTATCCCCGGGAACGCATAATCCCTGGTCTATCATAACATGAGACCCTATCCCCTCATTTACGTCGAACACTCGTATTCCGTGTTCGCGAGCGAACAGGCGGCAGATGTGTTGATTGTTGGCGTATGGAATCGTATTCGCCGGAACATTGCAATCAAAAGTGAAAAAAGTTTTTTCCGGATTCTCAACCGGCGACGAGCCGTATTCGCGCCGGTAATTCTGAACCACATTAGCGCCGGCAAAATCACGGGCGCTCCTCACATCCAGATTCATCCATACGATATCTCCAGGCTCAGGAACCCGGTCTGAATGAGCCTCAATTATTTTCTGTATTATTGTTTTTCCCATTTCATTTCCTCTTTCGTCGACGTTGTTTATAACCCATTTCAGACGACAGGGAAAAAGTATATCCAATAAAATCGCAGCGTCAACCCATCATGAGTGTTTCGAATTGAATACAACCTGACCATCGTTATGTTTCCTTTATACACACATCTTTTTGAAAAAAGCGCAGAGAGCGGCCCGGCGCCGGAGCGAAAATGACTGTCGGTTTCCTTTACGTGCAAAGCGACTGAAGTTTTATCTCTTGCCGCAAATCTTCAGAAATATTTTGGCATCAAAATTGCTCTGTTTTAGATCGGTTTTCAAACGGGAGGTAAACGATGAGAAAAACGATAGCTGTTTTATTAACGCTTTTGATTATTTATGGAATCGGGATAGCGGGCATCGGCGCCGTAAAGGCAGATGAATTTTCGGAAGATATCACTGTTATCGGCAACGAAGAGGGACCCGGTTTTTTCGGACCGCCCTATAAATTCGTCATCCGTTTAGAGCGAGAAAACGGACAGTTCACAGTTCATCCAGGCGATAAAGTACGGATTAAAGCGATAGTCATAGGCAAGTATGAAGGAAATTCCGATATGTCCGAGCCGATTGAGGAAGCAGTCGGCGTTATAGATTTATCTCTGGTAGACCCAGGCGGGATAATCTGGACTGAAGGCGACGGCGAAACGCCGCCGGGATGGCCGCCGAATATACCGTGGGTTCGCATATTTGAATTAAGGATACCCGACGATGCGCGTTTCGGCAGGCATATGGCTGCAGCCAATGCTTTGACTTTGATTGATGAAACCGGCGAATTCATCACGCTGACGAAATCATTCCTGCCGTATATGGTGGTACCCCGCGAAGGCGTCCGTTAACACATCCGTTAAAGGATAAATGCGGGCTTGCGATGTAAAACCGTTGTTTAGGCTGCCCGTGACCTGAATTTTCGTAAGGGTCAGTAATCCGAATCAGGCGAATAACATTATCGGAGGCTGATCAATCAGACTTACGACTTTTGCGAAACGCTTCTTTTCTTATCCCTGATGATCCGTTTTATAAGTGTCCATATCCCTGCACCTTCAAGCGCTGCACCCTACTGACTCGCGCAACATAGCGCCGCTATGCTTTCGCAGTCCCCTGGTCCGCCACGCTTGAATCTGCAGGAATCTGTAAACTCTCACCACGACTTTTTATGAAAAATCGGGGTTAAGACTTTTCCCGGCGAAATGGGGTTGATAAGGGAAAAAGAAACCGCTAGTATTACCGGTTAAGTTTGGGGAATCGCCCCTTCAATTTCAGCTGATAGGAGAGCAGAAATGAAAGAACGAATTCAGGATGTAATCAACAAATTGAAGTCTCGTTGTGATTACCTGGAGATACGCATTGAGGAATTTTCATTAACTCAGATAACTTTACGAGGACAAAAACTGGAAGCTTTACGGGAGTCCATTGAATTGGGCGGATGTGCACGCGCTTATCACAAAGGCGGCATGGGATTCGTCTCATTCAACAGGCTTGAGGATATGGAAAGTTGTGCGGCGGAAGCGGTAGAACACGCTCGCCTGGTTGGGCGAGGTAAAACGGAATTGGCTCCCGCTCCGGTAATTGAGGATGACGTTAAAGCGGATATTATTAAAGACCCTCGTGATTTCAGCCTTTCGGACAAGCTGGATATTCTGAAAAAGTATAATGATCAGATATTGAGTTTTCATGAGAACATCATCACTTCGGGAGTCAGGTACAGGGACGGTTTCAAGATAGTGTGGTTCGGCAATTCTGAAGGAACGATGATTCGTCAGGAAAAGATGGATGTGGGCTGCAATCTGTCGGCTCGTTCGGCCAAAAACAACGTGACTCAGATGGCCTACACCAGCGTGGGAAGTTCGAGCGACTTCAATGTGGCGCTGGGCCTGGCAGACAAGCTCAACGACACATGCGATATTGCAGTGAAATTACTGGATGCGCCGACGATCAAGGCCGGCAAGTATACGACCATATGCGATCCTCATCTGGCCGGAACCTTCGTGCATGAAGCCTTCGGACACAGCAGCGAAGCCGAGAAGGTATATGAAAATAAAAGGTTGTACGATTTAATGAAATTCGGGACTCAATTCGGATCACCGGTATTGAACATTTATGATTCAGGCAAGACCAGGGGCAGTCGCGGCTATTTGAAGTATGACGCAGAGGGCGTAGAGACGGAGAAAACATATCTGATTCGTGAAGGAATTCTTGTGGGAAGATTGCACACTCGAGAAACTGCAGGCAAATTGAAGGAAAAGCCTACGGGTAATGCCCGTGCCGTCGATTATCGCTTTCCGCCTATTCCCCGGATGCGGAACACCTGCATCGAGCAGGGTGAGTCGAGTTTTGAAGAGATGCTGGAGGGCATAAAACTGGGAGTTTATGCTGTAGATGCATTCGGCGGACAGTCGGAGGAGATGTTTACCTTTACTGCCGGGCGGGGATACATGATTCGTGACGGCAAGTTATGTGAAATGGTCAAGAATGTGACATTATCCGGCAATTTGTTTAAAACGCTGAAGAATATCGATATGGTCGGCAATGATTTCAGTCAGATAGAAAGCGGAGGCGGCTGCGGCAAAGGCGACGGCAGAACCTTCCAGTTTCCCTTGCCGGTCGGCGAAGGAGCGCCCCATATTCGAATTCGCGACGTCGTGATCGGAGGTCAGTAAAATGGAAGAATTATTGGAAAGAACAGCACAGCAAACGGATGCGACAGAAGTATTCCATCTGGATACCACCGTTAATCTTGTTATTTTCGAAAACAACAAGCTGAAGGTATTAAATACGTTGAACAATCAGGGAGCAGCGGTCAGAGCCCTGGTGAAAGACAAGCTCGGCCAGGCCATTATTTCTGATTTTCGCGATCCTTTGAATCTGGCTCTGCGAATCCGACGTTTAGCGGAGAACGGCGATCAGGTTGAATATGATTTTGCCGGAAAAGCCGAATATCCCGAACTGAACCTGATCGATGATCAGGTTCGAAAAATGGAAGCAAGCGAGATAGTCAAGCAGGGGCAGGAGGCCGTGAATATCATTAATGATTACGATCCTGATATTCTGGTTTCCTTCATCGGAGAACGTTCCCTGGATAAGGTTAAAGTAATGACGTCCAAAGGAGCTGATGCATCTTATGAAAGGATGTTTTATTCTTACGGAATTTTAACCGAATTGGTCGACACCGGGAACATACTCCGCATAGCCAAATACGCCAAGGGAATATCCATGCCTCGAACATCTGCAGACCTGGCCCGAAATATCATCGAACTCATAAAACTGGGGCGCAACAATGTTTCTTTTAAATCCGGCAAATTAAGGGTCATATTTGCTCCGTCGGCTCTGGCCGACGTTCTCATGGCTTTTACAGGCGCGGTCGACGGTGCGCTGGTCGCCCAGAAAGTCAGCCCTCTGACAGATCGCATCGGCGAACAAATTCTCGATACCAAAGTCAGCATCCTGGACGATCCTCATCATCCAGACGGCATAATGTCCGCCCCATGTGATGATGAAGGCACGCCCACCCGTAAAAAAGCCGTCGTCGACAAAGGTATGCTTAAATCATTCATTACCGACAGAAAATCAGCGGCTCAACTGAACGGCGAACCTACGGGAAACGGTTTTCGCGCCATACCCTTCGAACGCTACAAAAGCTTCGCTGTCGGCGTTTCCACTGATTTCTCGAATCTGGTTATGCAGGGCGGATCAACGCATCTGGAAACTCTCCGAAAAGAAACCGATGTCGGTATAGAGATTCATCAGATCAACGGCATACTCCTCGGCGACCTTATCGGAGGAGATTTTTCCGGCAGCCTGGAAACCGCGTTTCTTATTAAAAACGGCGAACGCGTCGGACGCGTTAAAGACGCCATGATCGGCGGCAATTTCTATAAAATATTTAAAGATAAACTGGTGGACCTGAGCGTCGAACAGGAATGGAGCGGCACTTTCGGCGGATGCTCCGGCGCTTTCCTTTTACCCTGGGCTTGCGCTGAGGATGTCGATATTTCCGGAAGCGACTAAGAAACACGAAAAACCTCTCATTCGCGTGTTCATTTGCACCCGTCAATCCGTTGCAGTGCGGATAGCCCGCATCTCTCATAAACCAAGACGGTACGGATGGCCATATCCCCGCGGATTAAGTCCCGCACCGCAGGATGACCACGGACTTTTTATATCCCGCATTGCGGGACCGGAATGTCTTCAAAATCATCCAGGCCTGCAGCTTCGAGGGGACAGAATCTGAAAGAATCTGAAAGGACTTCTGACGGTTTTTGCTGAGAACTGTACGGAAATAGTACATTTCGATTGCGCTTGCGATACCGAAACAAACGGTCCGCTATCAAAATACGGCGCTGATTCACTCTTTAAGTATCTAAAACGTAAGGACTTATCAGCTTTTTTCGATATCGGGTTTGACATTCCAGGAGGGAAAATGTTATCTATCGTCATATGAAAAAATTCACCCGCATATTATTGATTTTCAGCGCTGCATATATCCTGCCTGCAATATTTGTTTTCCTGCTCGGAATGTCAATGTTCGCCCAGGATCGCGCCGGTAAAATTGCGGCTCAATACTGGGGTGTCATCATCCAACCTGCCGCTGCTGTCGGAAATCTGCTTCATGGAATACTCGACGGCTTTTGGGGAGTTTTTCTCGTTTTCTTATCCGGAATGGGAGCAGCAGTTTTTATGCTCCTTAAGTTTCGCGGAAAAGCTGTTATCCCAGCGTCGCTGACTGCAGCTTTTACCTTTTCAATTGTCGGCGTCCTTAAAGCCTCCTCCAGATTATTGACTTCCGCTTATGTTTTTTTTGCCGCCGCTCTTGTGTGCTTCTTTTTCATGGGTTTTGTGGAATTAAAGAAAAAACAAGTTCCTGCGGAAAAAAAGGACAGGACTCAGATAAGCGCAAGAACCGGGCTTGTATTTCTGATTATTCTGATAGTGTTGGGCGCGGGTTTCCGTTTATACAGGCTGAACGTACACCCCTACGGCTATGCAGGACATGCCGCATACCATGCACTGGAATCCCACCGGTTGATGCAGCAAATTGAAGCAGGGACGTATCTGAGCCCCAAAGCGCAGCCCTGGATGGTGTCCCTGCTGAAATTCATTTACCATTTCGGTCAAAGCATACAACGCGTTCTCGATATGGCCGCTTTTAAAATGTGGGGCTTCGGGTTCCTCTCTCAACGATTAGTCGCTGTAATGATCGGCATAATTTCCATTACTATGACCATGCTTTTCACACGACGCCTGTTCGGATTGCCCACTGCGCTCCTGACGACTCTCTTCTTCACCTTATCTCCCATTCACATCACCTGGAGTCGCTATTCGGGATGCATGCAAATTCAATCCATTCCGTACCTGATCGGCGTATATCATCTGCTCTTTCTCGCCGTAAAAAGGAAAAGTTACATTTTGGCTATCCTTTCCGGAGCGCTCGCAGGCACGGCCGTTTTTCTCTATTCCCCTAATTTCCTGACGCCGTTCGTCGGCAGCGCCTTTCTCCTTTATCATCTCCTGCTCGCCGAAAAAAAACAGAATGTCCTTATATTGTTATGTCTTTTCCTTCTGTTTACCGGCATAGTCGCTGCCCCGCGCGTGGTCATCACCGGCGGTGATATGGAATTACTGCTTGATACGCCTTTTTATCATAAACCGGAATGGACGCAACCCGCCAAATTATGGGAAAATATCAGATTCCTCGGTCGGCAGCTCTTTATTCATCCCAGAGGAATGCATTATTTTCTTAAAGGTTCCGCTTTCAACGGTCTCGCAACCGCCGCGGCCTTGATGGGCATATTGTATTCCTTCTTCAGAATAAAAGACGGCAGGTTCGTTCTTTTGCTGCTGATGACGGGCGCGGGTCTGGCGCCGGCTGTTTTTTCAGACGGACCTTTCCCCCGACGATATTTCAATGTTATACCCCCGTTATTCATTCTGGCAGGTTACATGATCGCAAGATGGACTTATATCGCCGGAAGCTTAATTTCTTCTGAAAATATTCAGAAAAAAATATATTCGATTTGTATCTTTGTCCTGCTGCCTTTGATCATGTCTCTGAGTGCGGATACCTATTTCAACCGGATTTCCGCGCATGAAACAGACAGAGGTTATGAACACCGGCTGGCCGGCGAATTTATTCGGGATCAACTCAAGGATTACCGTGTATACGTTTCCGATGCGGCCGTCAATTATCCCCACATTCAAGTCTTTAATTCGGATGAGTATATTGAAGGCGAACTGAAACAACGAGTAAAGCTTATTCCCGATGCGGAATTTCTGGATTTTATCCTCAAATGGCAACCTGCGGGTGAAAAAGCAGCGTTTGTTCTAAATACAGGCGATAATTTCAACGAGGTGCGCACGGCATTGAGAAGGCGTTTTCCTGATGCCCGGCTGGTCCAGTTGCCGGATAAAGATACGATTTCAATCGGCAAACCGAAGCTCAGGTTCAATCAAGATATACAGTTTTACTTGATAGAATGAAAAGCGATAAAGCATTTTTAATCGTTCTGCTGCTCTTTTTCGTCATATTGTGTCTGTTTTTCTCTCCAAGGCTGCGCTACGACGGTCTTCATTACCTTGAAACGGCCCGTTCCCTGGTCATTGATAAAGACATCAATACATTCAAGGAAAGGGTTTACAGGACAGAACCGGCCTGGCACGGGTTCTATCGTCGTCCTCTGTTCCAAACCTCCAAACTGCCCATCGGTTTCGTCGGTTTCATGAGAGGACAGGAAATAACGGAAAACGGATATGCTTTTACCGTATTTCCGACCGGTAACACCATCATGTGGTTGCCCTTCGCAGCCGCAGCCCATGCGACGGTGCGTCTTTTGAACGGCTGGGGGATGAATATTCCGGAAACAGGTTGGTCAAAACCCTATGTAATCATTTCGGCCATGGGAAGCGTCTTCTATGCCGTTTTCGGCTTGTTTTTCTGCTATCGTATTCTCAGGCGATGGTTCGACGCTTTTCCCGCTGCTTTCGCCGTCGCTTCCGTTTTCGCCTGCTTTAATCTGATACCCTTTATCTTTATAGACCCCTTTTATTCGCATATCCTCAGTTTCTTCATAATCGGCGCTTTCATCATGATGCGCTTTCAATCCCTGGATCATAGACGCTTTTCAGACTTCTTTCTGTGGGGATTGCTCGGCGGATTAAGCATTACCGTCCGATACCAGGACGTTACCCTTTTTCTGATCCCCTTCGTGGATTTTGCGATTGACTTCTCGAACCTTGACAAACTCTCACCGGAAACACGAAAAATAAGAAAAAAACGATTCTATTTCTCCTCGCTCGTTTTCATCATCGGTTCCCTAACGGCAGTGATTCCTCAGTTGGTTTACTGGAAAATTCAGCACGGCGCTTTCATTATTCCCCCTGAAACAATGGGCACGGGACATATCCCAACCTTTAACCTTTTCAAACCCCAAATCATTGCCATGCTTTTTTCCTCCCACCACGGACTCCTCTCCTGGATGCCCCTGACCGCTCCCGCAATTCTAGCCTTTTTCGCCTTTCCTTTTAAAAAAGATAAAAGACTGGGAACCTTACTGATAGTTATTTTTCTCCTGCAGACATACTACAACAGTTGTCGAAGCGAATGGTGGAACCTGGGTTTTTCCGTCCGGCGATATTCGAGTTACGCCCTATTTTTTATGATCGGCATGGCCATTATTGCAGAATTCTTTCGAAAAAAGACCTCAAGAATCCTGTTGACTCTCATCGTCGCATTTTTTGCATATTGGAATATTCTGTTTATGATTCAATTTTACGACGCCCCCACCATTCAATGTGCGGGACCTTATTACCGTAAAATAGTAGGGGAGGCCGATGCGTACAAACCTCCCTCATATCACTGGATCGGCCCCCAACCCCAAATGATGCCGGAATTGACTTCTGCCGCCCTTATGTGGTTCGTCAAAGCATCTGTTCCGGCTGCATCCTTCGCGGGCATTGTTTCGCCTGAATCCAGCCAGTTTTATTATTCGCTGGCAGCGGGAGCCGGGTTTTTCATTATAGCCGTTCTCCTGTTTCTGTTTTCCAAACTTCAGCTCTTCAACGCCGGACTGATACGAGGCAAAATAAGCACGGCATTCATTGGCCTCTACTTTCTCCTTTTCACAGCCGCCATTCTTCTTATGCACTACCGGACGGAACCGGTTCGAGTACTTGAAATCAAAAACGGACAATTCAGCGGAGCGACCCGAACATTGAGACTAAAAAAAGGAGATGTTTATCTGGGAGAAAACGAAGTCGCGGAACTTGATACGGGCGAATTGATTAAAATTGAAATGAAGGAACGGATTTCGACTGATCGCATCGAAGTGACGCTGCTTTTTCCCGTCATCATTCCAGGCGATACTGATTTTGAAGATACTTTCAGGATTCTGTTGACATCGGGGAAATTGGTCGTCAGACGATACGTCTCAGTGAATGATCTCTCCGCATACCGATGGACGCCTCCGATATTTGGCGGATTGCAGTTTAATTACAGTTTCAAAGTGATCACCATGAACCTCAAGCAACGGATTAAACTGGAAAAAATAGTGTTATCGATGGACGGACACGGCATACCGATAAAGCTGATTGGCGTGGCTTTATACAAAAATGAACTCACCGGGAACAGGGATTATTCATTTTAGAGATTGAACCATAAAACCCGTTGCTTTTTTATGGCGGGAAATGATTGAATTTGATCATCTTTATATGTTAGAATCCATTGAATGGAGGAATGGAGACAGGGAGTCACAGAAAGGAGCTAAGGCATGGGTAGTGTCGGAAAAAGAATACTAAGGACGGACGGCGAAGAAAAGACGCTGGGAAAAACGCAGTTTATAGCGGATTATCAACCTCGCGGATGCTTATGGGCGAAGGTATTATTAAGTGAGGAGCCGCATGCGGAAATCCTGAATATAGATACGTCTGCAGCAAAAAAGGTTGAAGGCGTTCACGCTGTATTAACTTCGAAAGATATACCGGGGACCAACATCAATCCGTTGATCAAGCAGGATCAGCCTTTTTTAGCGGAGGGTAAAATCATGCATCCGGGACAAGCGCTGGCCGTCGTGGCTGCTGAAACGCGGGAAGCCGCAATAGAAGCGGTTCGTCTGATTAAAGTAGATACGAAACCGTTAAAGGCTTCTTTAACGATAGAGGAATCCCTGTCTTCGGACGCTCCCCGCCTGCATGAAGACGACAACAAGCCGGCATCGTATAGAATCCGTAAGGGCGACGTTTCAGCAGGATTTAAAAAAGCGGAAGTGATAGTCGAAGGGGAATACAGCACGGGTTACCAGGAGCATGCTTACCTGGAAACGCAGGGTATGGTTGCGGAACCTGAAGAAGGCGGTCGAATGCTGGTAAGGGGTTCCATGCAATGTCCTTTTTATGTTTTGCCGGCGGTCTCCCAAATCCTGGGCTTACCCCTAAGCAGGGTCCGCGTCGTTCAAGCCGTCACCGGAGGCGCTTTCGGCGGAAAAGAAGACGTCCCGTCGCTGGTCGCCGGCTGGACGGCTCTGGCTGCTTATAAAACAGGGCGTCCGGTGAAGTTGATTTTAAATCGGGAAGAGGATTTTAAAAGCATGAGCAAACGCCATCCGTCAAAGGTGAAGTTGAAATTGGGAGCCGGAAAGGACGGCGTACTTACTTCATGCAAAGCGGAGATATACCTCGATGCCGGCGGATACGCGACGTTAAGTCCCGTCGTATTGTGGAGGTCCACTGTTCATGCTCTGGGTCCATATAAATGTCCCAATGTTCATGTTGACTCATGCGCAGTCGCCACCAACAAGTCGCCGGCGGGAGCGTTCAGAGGTTTCGGTTCTCCGCAGGTTATTTTTGCGACTGAATCCCTTCTGGACGAACTGGCGGAAAAATTGAACATGGACCCGGCTGAATTGCGTATGAAAAATGCGCTCGAACCCGGCAGCGAAACGTCAACGGGTCACATCCTGGACTCAGCCGTCCATTTGAAAGAAACGCTTCAGACCGCCATGAACAACTCTGACTGGGAAGCCAAAAGGAAAAAATATCCGGAAAAGGTCGGGACCAGTAAAAGAGGCATAGGCATATCTTCGATCATGTACGGAGTCGGACTTGGCGCCGGGGGAAAACATCTGGATCGATCAGGGGCTTTTGTTCAAATACTGCAGGACGGATCAGCTCAGGTAGCCGTCGGTACCACTGAAATGGGGCAGGGCATGAAGACTGTTCTCATACAGATAGCTGCTGATGCCCTCGGATTGCCCCCCGAAAAAGTGTCTCTATTGCCGATTGACACTTCCAGGGTTCCGGACAGCGGCCCGACAGTCGCATCCAGGGCTACCGTCATGTCCGGGAACGCCATCATAGATGCCGCTTCAAAAATCAGAAAAAACCTCCTGAATTCCGCAGCCGGCATGCTGAATTGCACCCCGGAAGACCTGGACGTTCAGGATGGTTGGATACTTATGGATAACGAAAAAAAGTATTCTGTGGTTGATGCCCTCAAGCAGTTGTTCCTCGAAAGAAGACATCCGGCCGCTCAAGGGTGGTTCAAAGCCCCGGAAACTTCCTTCAACGAATCAGGTATCGGAGACGCTTATTTTACTTACAGTTTCATGACTGATATTGCTGAAGTGGAAGTCGACTTGCTGACCGGACAGGTCGATCCGGTCAGGATTACATGTGCAGTCGATATCGGCAAAGCCGTCAATCCGATGGGCGTTGAAGGACAAATTGAAGGCGGTCTCCTCCAGGGAGTCGGATACGCTCTCACTGAAGAAATACTCACAGGACCCACAGCCTGTATCAACAATCCCGACTTCACCACTTATATTATACCAACGGCCATGGACCATCCTGAAGTTCACTCCACTGTCGTCGAATCATACTGGGATGCCGGACCCTACGGCGCTAAAGGCCTGGGAGAACTTCCGCTTATGGGTATCGCTCCCGCCCTTACAAACGCCATCTATAACGCCGTCGGCGTCAGAATACGTGAACTGCCCGCTAAACCCGAACGCATATTTGCAGAGCTTAAAAAGAAAACTCCTTCACCCGGCAATTCGGAATAATGTGATCGACAGAAATAAAATGTTGAAAAACGAATGGTTCTTCCAGTTCATTCACTCTTTCGATCATCACCATGAATTACAGTGAAATTCTGAGTCTGGATGCCGGAGAACATTTCGCTGTATCCGCTCACGGCAATTACATCATCTTTGACCTGGGACGCCCCACGCTCTGGTTTATTATCTGTGCTGCTTTATTTCTTTTATGGACCCTCTCTTTGAAAATTCCCGCAACGCGAAAATTCCGCTTCATCTTTGCCGTTCCGCCTGCCGCTGCTTTTTCTTTAATGCTACCCTGGGCATTTCATTTCTTCCTGCTGACAGGTCTTCTAGTCTTCGCCCAGAAAAAAACGGAAAATTTCTTCAATCTCCTCATAAAAGCTTGCTTTTTCATACTTTGTCTTTTCTTTTTCTTCCATTTCCCGCCGCATACAACTCTTGGTCTGGTTGACGTCGATCACGGAGAAACGTCTTATTTTTCCGTCCCGTCACCCTTTGTCGTCGATCGCTTGAGCGTATCGCCGGACGGAAAAACTGCCGTTATCGTATCCAGTCTGCCGTTCTCCATCGGCGTGGCCGACGTCGTTTCCATTGTAAATAGCGTCAGAAGCAGAAGACATATTTTCCTCAGTTCCCGTGAGTCGCCCTCTGTTCTGCAACCGCTCGATCAGTCCATCCTCATGCTCAAAAATGGAAAAATAAAAGAATGGCTGGGTACAGGAGAATGGCTCGATACAGGGCTCACTGACATGAAATTAATCGACTGCTGGAACGAAGAGGCATTCCAACCTCATGAGGAGGGACTCTACGGATATGATCTTATCGCTCACAGGAAATTCTTCATCGATTATGCCTGGAACGCCGGTTCCTTTTTCCGGATGCAATACCAGTTCCTGTGCTCGCCCGATCATTCCACCTGTATCATATTGATTCGACAGGGCCGTACCGGCATGCTCGTTTTCAGAGGTTCCAATCCGCATTTTCTCGGATTCCAGAGAATCGGCCGTTTCGAAGGTTACGCTGCGCCCCGGGAAACCTGGTTCACGGGCCGGCAGCTTGTCCTGGGAAACCGTGTCATTGACGTCCTGTCAGCCTCCGTCATTCCTCACAGAGCAATAAATTTCTCAAAATACCTCCAATATCCGGGCAATAAACCCTACATGGCCGTACCGGACGAAGGAGGCGCTGAATCCGCCCTGAAGGTTTTCCGGGTAAGCGATTGAAAAACTCTGCTTCCCTATTCCCATTATCCCTGGTTGCCGTCGAAGCTCAACGTTTTTCAGAAACCCGGCTATCCCTCGCTTCGCCGGTAAATTGAATTTCCGCCTGCAGGCCGTTCCAGGAATCAGAATATCATCCTTTCCAGATGCTTAACGCTTTGATACAACTCTTCCGCAAGCTGACTGTTCGTCATTCTGCTTTTTACAATCTCGGCGCAGGTCCGGTAATACCAGAGAGTCCCCTCTTTTTTGCCTGAAAACCGCCCCCACAACTCATCGCCCATGGCCCGAAAATCCATTATGATTGAGCGGACATTGTGAAGCTTGTCAGCAGCGACGATCCTCAGCACATCTTGAGGAGCTTCCTTTAATTTTTCTAAAAATCTTTCTTTTCTTTCTCTCCAAGGCGGCTTGGGAAATACTTTAGTGTCGCTGCAGGCCTCAACCATACGAGCCGCATTGTTTCCGAACTTCTCTTTTATCTGTTCCAGAATCTTTTCTCCGCCCCTGTCCTCAACGGCATCATGCAACAGAGCCGATATCGCCTCGTCTTCCGTGCCGCCGTCCTCAATGACCAGAGCGGCCGCGCTTAAAAGATGCGCGGCGTAAGGAATGTCCGTTCCTTTTCTTGTCTGACCGGAGTGGAGGCTAAGAGCGAAGATCAGGGCTTCTTCGAACCTGCCTGTTAATTTTTTCTTCTTTTTTTTCTGCATGGAATCTTTCATCACTGAATCTCCCTCTGCACGTTTTATCAGAATTTTTAACATTAAAGAGGGCTTTTGTAAAAACTTATTTCAAGATTCATCGGTTCCCGCTCAGCGAAATAATATTTTGAATTTTTCTTTATTCCTGTAATTTTATATAATTGGGTCGGTTGTTCTGATCCTGTCAGAACAGCCGCCTGTATAATATTTTCCCCTCCTGAGGGATTAAGGAGACGCTATGGAATGCCCGGCTTGCGGAGAAATGATGATCGGACTGGAATTAAAAAAAATCGAGATCGATTATTGCTTGAATTGCAGGGGCATATGGCTGGATGAAGGCGAACTGGAGCTTCTCACGGGAAACGCATCGTTTGCGCAGGATATGCTTGATTCGTCCGGCCCTGCGGGAAAGACGAAGGAGAAAAAGAGAAGATGCCCGATATGCCGCAAAAAGATGAAGAAAATGATGTTAAAGGGTGAGAATCCGACGACGTATGACGTTTGTCCCATAGGCGACGGACTGTGGTTCGACGGTAACGAGTTGGAAGAAGTTTTAAAATCGGGTATGCCTGGAGAAGGGGGTAAAGTGACGGAGTTTTTACGGGACGTTTTCGGCGCTGCTGAAGGCGATTCGGTCGCTGCCGGCGAGGAGTCGGAAAGCGGCGAAAAGGAGAGGGGATGAGAGGAGCACATTCAGCATGTGGGAATTAATACGAACCAACAAGATAAAATCCTATTTGCTCGTTATATTAATGGCGCTTTTCCTTGCAGCGCTGGGATTCGGCATAGGGTATTCCATTGATCCGTCGTTATGGGTTTATGGAGTAGCGGGAGCCGGGGCATTATGGTTTGGGATGACTCTAACCGCCATATTTGCGGGAGACCGTCTTGTTATGAAGTTCAGCGGGGCGCGGAAAGTAACGCATGATGAATTTCCCCGGCTTTATAACGTGGTTGAAGAGATGAAAATCGCAGGAGGATTGCCGAAGGTCCCCGACATTTACATAATAGACAACAGCGCTCCCAATGCGTTCGCAACGGGAAGGAAGCCGGAGAATGCCTCGATCGCGGTAACGACGGGACTGCTGTATCGATTGAATCGTTATGAGCTTCAAGGGGTAATAGCGCACGAGATGTCGCACATAAAACATCGCGATATCCTTTTCATGACTTTGGCGGGCGTAATACTGGGAGCCGTGGTTCTTCTTTCAGACGTTTTCATACGCGGCGCTGTTTTCGGTTCCAGGCGCGGGCGCAGAGGTTTCCGGTCACGGAAATCGGGCGGCGGAGGCGGCGGCGGAGGCGGACAGGCTCAGGCGATCATATTCGCGGCGACCCTGGTTCTGGCGATCGCCAGTCCTTTCATAGTAAGGCTTCTTTATCTCTCCGTATCCCGCAGACGCGAGTATCTGGCTGATGCCGGGGCCGTTGTTCTGACCCGTTATCCTGACGGACTGGCGGGAGCGCTTGAGAAGATAGGCGTAGGCGCCCGGCAGATGAAGAAGGTTAACCGGGCAGTGGCTCCGATGTATATCGTTAATCCGGTCAGATCGATGAAAGCATCAGGCCTGACCAGCTCACATCCGCCCATTCAAAGACGCATCGCCATTCTTCGCGCTATGTCTTCCGGGGCATCCTTGAGAGATTATCAGAAGGCGTTTCGAAGAACCGGAACGGAAAAGAGAGCGCCGATTCCGGTATCGGGATTGAAAGAATCGAAACCCCTTACAATAAGAAAACCCGACAGCTCCCCCGATCAGGAGGATACGGCCCGGGCCAGAGCGCGCCAGGTCGGCGATTACGTCCGCTACATCAGCGGCTATGCATTTATTGACTGCAGGTGCGGATTAAGGATCAAGGTCCCCCAGTTTTATAACCTGGACCTCATTTATTGTCCCCGTTGCGGGTTGCCCAACAGCGTTCCAGTTGCAGGCCGGAAACCGGATCATTCTGAAAAGAATTCCGGCATGCCGGGAGGACTGGATAAAACCTTTCCCTTTTCCGGCATGGCAGCAGCCGCAGCATTAGGCGGCCTGCAAATGCAAAAACAAGACGCTCAAACGGAAAAATCCTCGCCGGCTCCGCCTGGAGAACCCCTGGAAGTGACGGTTAAAAGCAGCCGCTGGGAAACGGTGCGGTGTCCCTGCTCAAAAAGTCATCAGATTTCACCGGGATTCCAGGGCGATCACATCAAGTGTTCCTGCGGCCGCATCATCAATATCACTCGTAACTGAATTCCACGATATCGATATTCCCCAGAACGCTTCCGATTCTCTTATCCGTAACAGCGCTCAAAAAACGCACATTCGATCCCGACCCCGTATTCGCCGGCCAGATGAAATCAAGAATTTCCATGAACAGATAATCATACGCATGAATGTTGATCGTATAGAAATCATAAGGATATGAAGGATCGAAACGAGGCGCGAAAAACAGCTCTCCCTGAAAGTCTAAAATTACGAACAGAGGATACCCGATCAGCTCCTGGGGTTCATGATTGCATACGTTGACGGTCAACAGAAACCTGTCGCCTGCCGTAAAATGAGTTCCGGACAGATGCAAATGAGGTCCGAAAGGACAATAGGTGGGAGACACTGTGGGAGTGGGAGGAATGGGCGTCTTAGTCGGCGGCTCCGTAGGTCCTTGCGTCGGCGTCGCCGTGGGAAAAGCCGGTTCGCCCGGCGAAGGATTCGACTGGTCCCTGAAATCAACGGAACAATCGTCCGTATCGACGTCAGAAGGATACCGTTCGAGCGAATGACCCTCATCAACCGCCGGATGCGGCGTCACATCCGGATACACGCCGGAACCGTACACCAGTACGTCAAAAGGCGTCATCTCAGGATTCATTATCGCCACTTCATCGCCGCTGTTGCTTAAACTTATGCTGCCGTCAATGTTTACCATGTCAGGAACTTCATCGAGAGAATCACGCAACTCAAAATCTGGAGTGACTTCATAAGTAATCATGAATGTTTCAGCCTGATTCGCTATCACCACTACATCCCTGTGAGACACAAGAGAAGCCGCATCATCAGGAAAGGAATAAAAACCTTCCAGATCAGTCACTATATAACCGAACAAATCAACATCCATGCCTGATATGTTGATGATTTCCATCCATTCTCCCCCGGGTTCGGCCTCTTCAGAATCGCTTACCGCCTCTGAAACTAAAAAGTTCACAGGTCCCGGCGACCCGGTGGACGTCGGCGTGGCCGTCGGTCCCTCCGTTATGGAACCCGTCGGCGGCGGCGTGGGCGTATTCGTCGGCGGACCTGTAGGCGTAGGCGTTACGAAAACTCCTTCCCCCGGCGATGGATTGCATTGCTCGCGAAAATCAACGGAACAATCGTCCGTATCAAAGTCAGAAGGGAATCGCTCCATACTGCAACCTTCGCTTACTCCCGGATGCGGCGTAACTCCCGGATAAGAACCGCCATCGTATGCAACGACGTCGAAAGGTACGGAATCCGGGTCCATTATTAATACCTCGTCGCCGCTGTTGGCCAGCGAAAACGATGGGTCTAATTCTATCATGTCGGGCACGTCAGGATGCGTTGAATCGATTTCAAATTCCGGCAGGAAACCATAAGTCGACTCGAATAATGTGCCGTCCTTCGCTATTACGATCAATCCCATCGACTCAACCGTCGAATTCGCATGCTCAGGGAACGCATAAACGCCGTCCGTCTCTCCCGTACCCTCCTCATCGCTGAGCAAACATCCCGTTATATCGACGGTCTCGCCTGTCACGTTGATTATCTCAACCCATTCTCCCGCAGGCTCCGATTCCGCAGGATCATACATTACTTCGGACACCAGCAGATGTATCTCCGGCGTCGGCGTCTCTGAACCTTGCGTTCCGGTTGGAGTCGGAGTCGCGGTCAAGACTGTTCCTGTCGGCGTTATTGTCGGCGTGGGCGTCGCTGGAGGAGGCGTCGGCGAAAAAGTCGCAGGAGTCGGTGAAAAACATTCATAACGACCATTGCCGACCGTCGTCCACGGCGCGGCCTGGTCTATGAAATCATCCTCCGGTGTAAATGTCTGCTGATCTACCGGGCATCGCTCCATTGAATGCCCTTCGGGAACTCCGGGATGACCGCCGCTTCCTTCCCAATTAACCAGATCAACCTGCACAAATCCTTCTCCCATCAGAAGTATCTCATCGCCGCTGTTGCCAAGCTGTATATTCGTGCCGCCCCATTCCGGCGCCGGCTCCATGTCAGTCACCTCGGTCGATGAAGACGTAAATTCAAAATCAGGATAAAATCCATAAACCCCGTTGAAATACTCCCCGTCTCGAGCTATCACTATCGCTTCATCTATACCTATCACGCTGCCGGCAGGAAAAGTAAACATCCCCTCTCCGCCGCCCTGCGTCTCTTCATCGCCGATAAAATACTCATCCAGATTCTTCTCTGCTCCCGTCGCATTGAATATCTCCACCCATTCCCCCTCAGGTTCGTCCCCGTCCACATCATATAGTATCTCGGAAACCACCAGATCATCCGTCGGCCTGCCGGCGCCCGACGCTTCAACGATGCCGATCATGAAAAATGACGGAATCAACAGCAAAAGCAAAAATAATCTGCTGCATCTTCCATGCTTTCCATTATTTCCCTGAATCTCTTTCTTATGCATGATCCAACCTGCCTTCCCGTATATTTTTCTTTATCCTTATATTTGAATTCCCTGCTTTCCGTTTTAGCGCGATTCACTCATTTCATTATTTTACTCTCAGTGCTTCCGCTTTTCAAGAGCGACTTTGCATTCGCTTAAAAGCTGATCCTGCATTGAAAATATTTATTTCATCATCCCGGACTTGCAATTCCGCACAAGTTCTGGTTTTATACCTGAACCAAAGGAGGAAATACCTCGCTCTCCTCCTTTGCCTCCTTATTTTACTTAATCTTTAATGATTCAGGAAAACTCAAATGAACGGCTTTTTTGAAGAGGAAGAGGAACTGAAGTCGGGCGGTTTCGACAGAGAAATAGCCGGAAACCTCGTCATCCTTCTGAAACCTCACATAAAAGAATTAATCTATTGCGGGACATTGCTGGCTGTATTTTCGATATTATCACTTGTCGGACCGCTCCTCATCAGACATGCCATAGACGTGAATTTCGTCAACAAAGACTTCAACGGCTTGCTGCTTACGGTCGGTTTATACGCCGCTACTCTTTTTCTCACCTTCCTGTTCAATTATCTTCAAACCGTTCGCCTGGAAATCCTCGGACAAAAAATTATCCTCGGCCTCAGGGACCATCTCTTCGATCATCTTATCACCTTGTCCCTGAAGTTCTTCGACCGGAATCCCGTCGGCAAGCTGATATCGCGCGTCGAAAGCGATACGGAAGCCCTGCGGGAACTCTTTACATTCACCGTCGTTACTATTCTGAGCGATCTGCTGATGCTTCTGGGCATGTTCGTCGTCATGTTCGTCATAAACTGGAAACTGGCGCTTATCCTCGCTTCGACATTTCCTTTCGTTATCTTTAATGTGCTTGTCTTCAATAAAAAAGGCGGGCCTCTTTTCCTGAAGGTCCGAAAAAAAACGGCATCGGTATACGGCTTCCTGGAGGAATATTTGAACGGCATGCAGGTCGTTCAAGTATTTCGCAGGGAAAACGCGGTTTCTGATAAATTAAATGAAGTCAACAAGGATAAGGCCGAAACCGAAAAAAAAGCTGAAAAAGTCGTGATTCTTTTCATCAATTTCATTTTTCTCCTGAACACGTTAGGCGTCGTTCTCGTACTGGGTTTCGGCAGCATGTGGGCCCTGGCGGGTTCCATAACCATCGGCACTCTCGTTATGTTCCTGAATTATATTCAACGCTTTTTCGGTCCCATTTTTCATCTGAGCGAACAACTCAATATCATCCAGCGCGCTTTTGCGGGAGCCCGTCGGGTTTTCGGATTATTGGCAAAAGAACCCGAAGTGCAAGAGACCGACGCTCCGGCGGAATGGAACGGACTTGCGAATGAAATACGTTTTGAAGATGTTTGGTTTGCTTATATCGATGATGACTGGGTTTTGCAAGAGATTAATTTTACGGTGAAGAAAGGCGAACGCTGGGCGCTCGTGGGGGCTACCGGCGGCGGAAAATCTTCGATAATAAATTTACTTCTGCGTTTTTACGATCCGCAGCGAGGCCGCATCCTCGTAGACGGCATCGACATAAGAAATATATCCTTGAAAACGCTGAGGGTAAAAATGGGTCTGGTTTTACAGGATATTTTTCTTTTTCCTATGAATGTGAGGGATAATTTACGGATGGAGGAGCCGGGGATAAAGGACGAACAAATTTGGGAAGCCCTGCGTAATGTGAGAGCCGAAAACACGATAAAGCGCATGCATGACGGATTGGATGCTGAACTGGCGGAAAAGGGGGGCAATCTTTCTCAGGGAGAGAGGCAATTGTTGAGTTTTGCGCGAGCGCTGGTGTTCGATCCGGAGATATTGATTCTTGATGAGGCGACGTCGGCGGTTGATCCATTGACGGAAAAACGGATACAGCGGGCGCTGGGAGTGTTGATGGAAGGGCGGACTTCCCTGGTCATAGCCCACAGACTCAGGACCATTCTGGACTCGGACGTCATAATGGTCATTAAAAACGGACGTATTATTGAAAAGGGATCGCATGAGGAGCTTCTCCGGATGGAGGGGGAATACCGGCAACTTTACAATCTTCAGGCAGGCTTAATGGGGAAAGATCATGAACTGGAAGAATCACAATCTTAGATGGTTGCTCAAACATTACCGTCCCTATAAAAAATTCGTGGTCAAGCTGGTAGTTTTTACTGTTCTTCATGCCGGCGTTGCTGCGGCCATGCCCTATTTTTTCATCTTCATCATCGACGGCATCAAAGGCGAAATCGATCCTTCCTTTATCCGTCTCAGCGTTCTGGGGTACCTAGGCCTGGGCCTGCTGACTTTTCTTTTATCCGTATATACAGCCTGGTTAAGAGTTTCCATGAATTTGAGGCTCGAGTGGGATTTTCGTCAGCAAACCTTCAACCATATCCTCAATTTAAGCCGGGATTTTTTTCATCGCTTCAAGACCGGCGACGTGGTTACCCGCCTGACGGACGACGTAGGCCGCAAATTAAGCTGGTTCTCCTGTTCCGCGCTTTTCAGAAGCCTGGACTCTCTTCTCCGCATAATCTTCTGCCTGGTCATCATGTTTTCGATCAATCCGGTCTTGACCCTGGTGGTCCTGATTCCGCTGCCCGTCCAATTCATCATATTCGTCAAGTCGACCGGCATCCTTCATCGCAGATTCCGCGCGCTTCAGGATATTATATCAAAAGTGACCGATGCCATGGCCACCTGCTTCTCCGGGATCAGAGTCGTCCAGGCCTATACCATGGAAAAACGTCAGGCCCGCAAATTCCGAGAAATAGCGGAAGAGCGGGCTGATGCTGAAATCAGGGCCGCTAAAGTGCATGCCCTGGTTCATTCCTTCTACGGATATTTCTGGCAAACCGCCATAATAATGGTACTGCTTGTTGGAGGATGGTTCATCATCAACGATCGCCTGACCATCGGCGAATTCGTAGCCTTTGATTATTACGTGGTTATGCTGGTCTTCCCGATGATGGACATCGGCCACGTTCTCGTCAACTACAGAAGAGCCTCCGTTTCCATTAAAAGGATCAGGGAAATTGAAGACCACGTTCCGCAGGTCGCCGAATCTGAAAAAGCCGCAGACGTCCCGATTGAAAAAGGATCAGTGGAATTTATTAACGTAGGATTGGAAGTAAACGATCAGAGAATCCTTCATGATGTCTCTTTTAAAGCCGAACCCGGTAAAATGACAGCCCTCGTCGGAACTGTCGGAAGCGGAAAAAGCACTTTGCTCAGCCTCATAGTACGACTCCTGGACCCCACCCAGGGTGAAATCAAAATCGACGGTCGGCCCATTAAGGAATTGTCCCTGAGAGCCCTCAGGGCTGCCGTAGGATTCGTCCCCCAGGAAGCCCTGCTTTTTACGGATACGATCAAAAATAATATCCTGTTCGGCCGCAAAAACCTGACGGAAGAACAGATGCTGTGGGCAGCCGATATCGCACAGTTGACGGGCGAAATCAATAAATTCCCGCATCAATATGAAACGAAAATAGGCCTGAGAGGCATGACCGTATCGGGAGGTCAAAAACAAAGAATAGCCCTGGCGCGCGCCATTGTCGCCAAACCGAAAATACTTATCCTCGACGACGTCACCGCTGCACTGGATGCCGATACTGAAACAAAATTATGGGAAAAATTGTACGATGTCCTGCCGGGTATCACCACTTTCGTTGTTTCGCACCGCACTGCCACCCTGGAAAGAGCCGACGAAATACTGGTCTTCTACAGAGGCCACATAGTAGAACGGGGCCTTCATCACGAACTGATGGACGCCAGAGGTCTCTACTACAAAATATACTCCAAAAGAAAACTGGAAGACTCAGGCGTCACACCGCTCCTCACCGCCCTCTCCGACATGATCGATTACTGAATGTCGTATTCCTTTAACTTGCGGTACAGAGTCACTTTGGATATGCCCAGAATCTTCGCGCTTTTTTCCTTGTTCTTGTTGTTGGATTCGTAGACTCTTTTTATGTGGAAGGATTCCACTTCTCTCAGGGACATATTTTCCGGTAGCGCTGCATCGGTTTCTGCAGCGGGTGCGGATTGTTTTTTTTCTGGAATAAGCAGTTCAGGAGTAATCCACTGGTCTTTTTCAGCGAAGATAACGGCTCTTTCCACAGTATTTCTTAATTGCCTGACGTTTCCTTCCTTCCAGTCCTGATTGTTCAGCCAGGTGAAAGCTGCGGGAGCGAAGCCGGCAATTTTTTTATCGAATTCCCTGGTTATTATTTTCAGAAAATGTTGAGCCAGAGCAGGTATATCATCAGTTCGCTCTCTTAAGGGCGGCAGATAAATGGTGACGACGGCGAGCCTGTTGAGCAGATCGGCGCGAAAAGACCGTTCTTTCACCATTTGATCTATATTTTCATTTGTTGCTGCGATGATTCTGACGTCGACGTTTTTCTCCTGAATGCTGCCGACCGGCCTGATTTTTCTTTCGGCCAGGACTCTCAGGGTTTTAACCTGTAAGGACAAAGGCATGGAACCGATTTCATCCAGCAGTATCGACCCTCCGTCTGCAGCCTGAAAAAGACCCTTCTTATCAAAAGCAGCGCCCGTGAAAGCTCCTCTAACATGACCGAACAACTCCGACTCCAGCAGATTCTCCGGCAGCGCGCCGCAGTTTATGGTGACATAAGGACCGTTGCGCCGTGCGCTCAGATTATGAATCGTACGGGCCGCAACTTCTTTCCCCGTACCTGTTTCACCCAATATCAGCACATTGGACTTGACCTCCGAAATCTTGTCGATGATTCTGAATACCTTCTGCATAGCCTCGCTTCCGCCCACCAATTCCCCCAACCTGTCCAATCGCTTGACCCTGTGACGCAGGTCCCTGTTTTCCATGTTGAGCTGATGGACGTGGAAAGAATTATCCAGCGCGATGGCCAGCATGTTGGCGAATGTCTCAGCGAAAAAGAGGTCCTGTTCTGAGAATCCTGTTGAGGAAGTTCTCGTATCGATATAAAGCGTGCCGATCGTTGCATCACCTTGATACTTTTTCAAAGGTATGCATATTACCGATAAAATTTGTAAATTCCGGATCGATTCAGCCTGGCTGAATTTCTGATCGCTGCAGACGTCGCGGCTGAAATATGGACGGTCCGTCTTCAATACTTCCCTCACAATAGTTCTGGAAAACTCCAGGTCCTCTCCTTCCAGGTTCCATTTCGCTATCGTTTTCAATTCCACCGTGCGACCTGAACCCCCCTCTTTTGATTTGAGGATAATCAGTCCTTTTTCTGCGGGAATAAATAAACGCAATTCTTCCATAACCGTTTTAAGCAAATAATCAAGATCATGAGTCGACAGTATTTTTCTGCTGACTTCGTTCAATGCAGCCAATCTCTTCTGATCCACGTTCAACGAAGTTTCAGCAAGCTGTTCGCTCATGAAGTCGCCGTCCATTTCTCCTTCCAGTTCTTCCATCATGGAAAAGTAGTCCTCATCCTGATCGCTGCTTCGTTCATTTTTTATTTCATCATCATTATAACTAGTCATGCCGGCGCTCCCCTCTGCTATTGACTCAGTTTCTTCAGTTCAACGTATGCTTTAAAAAGCATCGGTCGGTAGTCCATATTTTTAAATATCTCCTTTGCGTCAGTCAAATGCTTCAACGCTTCCGAACTCCTTCCTGCAGAAGCACAGAAACGCCCATATTCCAGCAGAGTAACTCCCAACTCACGCTTCCGGTTTTCTTTTTTAAAAATCTCAAGACTCTTTTTGAAGCGCTCCTCCGCCTCTATCGCATTACCCCGCATGCTCTGCACCATCGCCTCAATTCGCAGCCTTTTCCCGATGGTCGTCCTTTGCGTCTCCTCCTTTTCAGCGATACTGCGGCATAAAATCATAGCTTTTTCTGCATTTCCCCTTCCTATCATCGCCTCGCATAATCCTAACTCGCCGTTTATCATTAAATTCGTCAACCCATTCCGCTTCGCAGACTGAACAGCCTTCTGGAACAATTTCCCGGAAACATCGTATCTTTTCCTCAGTATCTCCAAATACCCCAAATTAACGATAGCCTGTATCTTCCACGAATTAGTCTCCGGTAGCTCCGCCATATCAATCACCCGGGTAAAGCATTTTTCCGCAGAATTCAGCGCACCTTTCGTTACATTCAAATTGCCCAGATTTATCAACGATAAAGGCATACTATTAGTCTTGCCGAAATGCTCCGCAGCCGACAAACTTCGCCTGTAATACTGCTCGGCTTCCCGCCATCGCCATTGGGCCGAATAGGTTAATCCCAGGTTATTATTAATGATGATCCAACTGTTATGATCGCCTATAACCCCGCATATCTTCAATGCTTCCGTAAAATATTCCCTGGCTTTTTCGTAATCGCCTTCACTGTAACTGATCGTTCCTAAATTATGAAAACATGACATCTGTCCCGATTGATCCTCTGTCTGACGGAAATGCCCTAAAGCCATGCGGAACCGTTCGCCTGCCTCCCCAAATTTTCCCTGACGATACAGCAGCGAAGCCAGGTTATTTTCCAGCCTGGCCTTTTCTGATGTCTCAAGCAAATCATCTCTTCGGTTTTGCTCAATGATTTCCCTGTAAAGTTCGCCGGCCTTCTCGAAGAATCCCGATTGGGTATTCCATTCACCATAAGAAAATTTAATCCGCAATTTCTGAGCCGCTGTTTCATCATTCTGAACCGCAGCATCAAGAGCATTTGAAGCTTGATCGAGTAAGCTTTTCGCTTCATCCATTCCGCCGATCCGCTGCAAACAATTGGCTTTCATCTGCAAACCGATGGATGCCTCCAACGGCAGTCCTCTTTCTGTAAAATACTCAGCCAAAAAACGATAATAATCAAGCGCTGTCCGCCATTTTCCCATTTCATACAATGAACGGGCAGCGCTTCGTATAACACGGATTTCCAGCTCCTTCAATTCCCTTTTTCTATTTGAATGAAAAACCAGCCTTCCGCTTTCATTTTCAAGAGGAATAAATTTCATGATACTGGAAAATACGCCGTAGGCATCCTCCAGGTTGTAACGTTTCCGGTTCTCATATCCCAGCTCGAATCCGAACCTCAGTCCCCGTTCGGCATCGCCTGCTTCAATGAAATGATAGGCCTTCATTCGCTTTATGGTCATATCTTCGTCACTTTCAGAAAACCTGTGAATCAGATAATCTCCTATTTTTCGATGCATCCGGACGTATTCCCCGGAAGATACTCTTTCCCGCAAGCAATCCCGCAGCATGGCGTGTGAAAAGGAGTACCAGGGTTCTCCGGGAGCAGTTTTTCTGACAAGCATACCCTGTTCGACCAGGGAATCGATCATAGAAGACGCTGTTGCGTCTGTCGTTTCCAGCAAGGCTGAAACCATCTTTTGCGTAAATCCTGTTTCAAAAAGAGCGAGCATCTTTATTTTTTCAATTGAATTATGAGTGAATTTTTTCAGATTATAAACGCAGTAACTTTTTGCATCATCAATGGGTATCTGTTCAATATATTCCGGGGAAATGTTTTTGAATAGGCGGCGTCCCTTTGAAAAATCCAATTGCTTTTCGGAAATCATAGTCTGCAACAGTATTTTCAAATAGAGGAGATTGCCGCGCGTGCGACGGTAAAGCGCGTTAACCGCATCCGGGGGTATTTCTGACTCCAGGACGTAAAGAAAATCCAAGCAATACCTTGTTATTTCATCCTTGCTGAAAAATTGAAGTTTTGTCCATTTTTTGGGATCAACGAAGGGAAACTTCTCCAGAGAATTTTCAGACGCGCTCATTACCGCGAAAAGCGGCTTATCATTGACGCAGGTCATAACGCGATGAAGGTAGTAATTCATGGCCTGGCGATCCAGCCCCTTCAGCAGATGGGCATCATCAAAAATCACGGCTGCTGGTTTGCGTTTCGATGTAATTTCCAATCGCGTGAGGGCACGGCGAAATTCTTCCGGCAGGCGTCCCCTTATTTGCCTTTCCGTTGAATTTGAATAATCCGCTTCATTTTCGAGATGCTCCTCCTCAGAGGCGCCGGCAATATTCTCCGCAAAACTGATCATATCCGCAGTCACGTCAGTTCTATCTTTCGCTCCAACCATCAATGCAGGAATATTCATTACCTCAAAACGATTCCTCAGTTCATCCAGCATTCTCGTTTTGCCGCAGGAAGGTCCGCCCGTGATGAAAAAGGCTCTATCCCCCTTCCGTTCGTTTATCCGGCTTATCATTCCTTCAAGCAATTGTTGACGGCATGAAAAAAACTGTATCGCCGGTTCCGGGATAAAATCATCAACGTTATGCCCGTCTTCTTCAGCCAACGCTCGGATGACCTCAGCGCATTGCCCCGGCGACGGCCGATAAGCAGGTCGCCTGGCCAGCATGGAATAAACCAGTCGTGAAAGCTTCTCGGGAAAATCAACTCTCAAGCTGCTTTCAATTCGTGGAACGGGTTTCTTCAGATGAGCTTCCAGCAATTCTGCTCGCGTATCGCCCGAATAGGGCGGAGAACCTGTAAAAATCTCATGCCAGATCACTCCTAAAGCATATATGTCAGCCGCAGCTCCCGTTTTATGCCCCCTGATGACCTCCGGCGCCATATAACCCACGGTTCCTGATACCTTCCCTTCACTTTCGGCCGCCTCAAGCGGTTCAGCCAATCCGAAATCCAGAAGCTTAATCCGGCCTGTTCCGCTTAACCGTATGTTGGACGGCTTAATGTCCCCGTGCCTGTAACCGTTCCGGTGTATAAATCGGAGCCCCTGAAGCAAATGGAAACTCTGAAACAGAAATTCGCGGTCCGGATGTCCCGGTTCAACGCCTGAACCGTATTCTGCACCGTCTACCAATTCCATAGTAAAAAATGGCTTACCGTCATATTGCCCGAAATTCATTATCTCCACTACATTGGGATGTCGAAGAGCCGATAATTTGCGGAATTCGGCGGAAAGACTCTCGCCGTCTGAGTCGGACCTGCGGAAAAACTTCAGCGCCAACTTACGGCCATACCGCACGTCCGTTACCCGATAAACGACAGAATCCAATCCCTCGCCAAGCTTTTCTTCAACATGATAACGATTTTGTATGATTTTACATGTTAAATCCATCTGAACGGTAAGCTGCGCCCCTTTCACCGATTCTTCAATATGTTAACTCGATCATCATCTAAAAGCAACAGTCCGGCAGCAGGACTGCGTTCGATTGAATCCCCTTTGACGTAATTTTTCAACACCACATAATCTTACGGAAAAAAAAGATACTTTTCCGGCGCTTATGAGCTTCGGCAGCTCATGCATAAAAAAAGCCCGAACGAGCCTCGTTCGGGCTTTTTTTATAATAATCAGCGTCTTATACGGACACTGCGGATACTACCATTCCGGATCATTCATCATGCGCCCCTGGCCTCCGCCGTGCCTCCGGCCCCGGCGTCGTTCTCTCCTTTCAGCTCTGCGTTCTTTCCTGTCTTCCCATCGCATTGATTTAAACTCATCCACTTGCTCTTCCGTCAACACCTTGCGAATCGCCAGCATATTGTCGATCCTTAATTTCTTTCCCGCTTTTTCCAAATCAGCAATTTTATCAATCAAACTGTAAAGATTCTCTTTGCTCGGCTCATCCTTCTGAAGCTCCAACCGCATCTCTTCCCTTAATCCTCTCATCTCAGAGCGGTTTTTCTGCATAGCATCTCTCGCATCAGCTTTAATCTCAATAATCTGATCGATCTGCTCATCGGTTAAATCCAATTCTTCCACGAATTCTTCTATCCGGGCCATTCCGTCTCCGCCGAATCCGGAGTTTCCTTTGCCCCGGAATCCCTGGGCCTGCACTGAAAATGTTGCGGCCAGCAACAGCATCAACGTGATTGTGATTGTTTTCATGTTAACCTCCTCGTAAAAAACTAAAAAATCTGAATTAATCGAATCATCGGTTCAAGGCGCCCTGATTGCCTTCCTCGGAATCGATCCTTCATCCGTTACGAATCAAATTCCATACATGTAGATTCATGAGCGGCTAAAAAGTTTAATGAGCATCTGAAAAATTTAAAATGGAATCCATAATTCCTTTAAATTCAATTCGTAACGAACAGACGCCTTCAGTTCCGTATCCCCGTCGAACACCTTGAAATAATAAATCAACTTGTCGCCGTCAATGTCTTTGCCCGGCACTACCGCACTGAATTCCGGCCATTTTCCCCGTCTTTTCATTCCCAACTTTTTAAAATTTCTGCCTTCCGAAGTTCCGTAAAACATCAAACACCGCCCATCGCCGCCGATGCCTTCCACACGGACCTCAACATCGTAATCCTGATGCTTCTTGTGCCCTTCCGCCGCACTATGAAAAAACGCAACAGGCCTTAGAATCTTTTCACACTCCTTTTCCATCTCCCTCAATGATTCCCGGATTTCAGTCGGGTATAACGCTTTGAACTTTTCAATTTCCCTTATGCAATCCCGGCAATTTTCTTCGGCAAAAAGACCGGATATTTTGTCGAGCAGCGCTTTTCTTGCATTTATTTCATCTGTTTCGGCTGTTTCAGTTTCATGTGTTTCATCATCACGTCCCTCAGCAAGAGTCGAATCATCCACCCGATCTTTAACGCCTTCTTCCGCTGCAGGAACACCGTTCTGATGCTCCGCACGCTTTTCCGATCCCTCGCTTTCCTGATATGAACCGATCAGTCCGGACGGTTCATGCGCTTCTCCAGGCCTTCTCTTCACGGACCGACCGGCCACTCCTGCCTTCTCTGCCTCAGTCGAACGCTTTTCCAAACGGTTGTTCCGATCAGAGACAAAATTCTTTCTTTGAGGCGATGTATGACCGGATTTTGAGCCGTCTTCTTTTCGCGGGGCGACGCTGCTTCCGCTTTCCGGCACGTCCGGCAGCGCAAAAACAGGCGCTTCCATGAACACGGCAGCGATATTTGGACTGCGAATCACATCAATTTCAGAAGCATCGAAGGGTTCCGCCTCCAGCGGCAATTCGTCTCCCTCTTCTTCGTCATCAACGACCTCTTCGCTTTCATGGTTAACATATGCTGTTTGCCGGCCGGCCTCGGAAAACGACTCGAATATGAAGTCACGATGATTCCACCCTAACAGTAATATGATTATGGGAAACGCCGCTAACGCAACAATTGCCGCAATGCGTCGCTTTCGGCCGCGCTTTTGAGAAACTTCAACGCCGTGAATCTTCGTGCTTAACGACGGAGTGGAACGGTCGCATCCTTCCTCATTCCCGGAATATCCTTCCTTATGACTCAACAACTCTGTGTCGGACGTCCCGTATTCCTGTTCCGCAGGAAGAATCCTCCGCGTCTCCGCCTTACCCGGAATCGATTTTACCGCACCCTTCACCCCTTCAAAAAAATCCGTCACCCTTGCATAACGATCTTCGGGTGACTTAGCCACCGCTCTCAAACTCACTTCGTCCAGCTCCGGCGGAACCGATCCGTTCAGCATACTCGGCTTCACAGGCTTCTCATTCATGATCTTCCACCAAACCTGCGGCGGTCCCTCACCCTTAAACATCATCCTCCCCGTCAGCATCTCATAAAATACGCAACCCAATGAAAAAATATCCGTGCGAATATTCGATATCCCGTCTTTCAGATATTCCGGCGCCGAGTAATTGTACGTGCACGCTATGTTGCCCGTGCTCATTATCGTCGACGTTTCCGGCGATAAAATCTTCGCTATCCCGAAATCCGTCAGCTTCACCAGCCCCTCTTCCGTTATCATTATATTCTCTGGCTTTATGTCACGGTGCAGTATCTCCTTCTTGTGCGCATAATCAAGACCCTTACATATCTGCTCGAATGACGATATGACTTCACCTAAATTCAATCCGCTCCCGCCGTGTATCAAACTCTTGAAATTACGTCCCTCTATCAACTCCATGCAAATATAAGGATATCCCTCATATCGTCCTATATCGTAAATCACTACTATATTGGGATGACTTAACTTCGCCGATGCACGCGCTTCTCTTAACAACATTCGCGCCGTCAGCTCGCTCGAATTCTCAGCTTCCAGCCTGTCCAATCTTATCGTCTTTAACGCTACCCTGCGATTCAGCAGCATATCTTCTGCCCGATACAACACCCCCATCCCGCCATATCCTATTATCCCCTCTACCCGATAGCGCTCCGCTATGGTCTCGCCGGACCTGAATCCACGAAATCCCTTGTTGCTTGAATTCGACTTCATTTCAATATCCGATGAATTATTACCTTCCGCTCAGTCTGCCTTCCGTTTGTTCTCACTTACCATTTATACAAATATTATTCAAAAAGTAAAGGGTAGTTACAATAAAAACCGTTTTTCATCAAATTTCATCACAGAAGCAGACAAAACTTCAGGCAAGGAATTCTGGAAAACAGGCGTTATACTGCCTGTGTTCCTATGCCGTCCGTTAATGCAACTCTTTCAACCCCGGCGCCGTTCCTGATCATTCGAAAAATACTTTGAGTATTATATCCTCCATTTTCATTCCTCTCGACCCTTTAAACAGGATCAGATCGCCTTTGCCTGCGTTCAGTCTGATTTTGTCGGCGATCTCTTGTTTCGACATGGAATGAAAGGTCCGGGAAGGCGGCATCCCATCAGCGACAGCGCCTTTAACGATATTGTCGCTGAGTTCACCGAAGCAGCAGAGATAATCGAATTGTAATTGACTCACCAGTTTTCCGGTTTGGTAGTGGAGTCTTTGAGCTGAGGGGCCCAATTCGAGCATATCGCCGAGGACGGCAATCCTTTTAGCTTGAACGGGAATTTCAGCGACGGTCGTGAGCGCTTCCCTAACGGAGCGTGGTGCGGCGTTGTAGCAATCATTAACGATCAGTATTCCATTTTTGGTATAAGCTTGCATTCTCATGGAGGGGGCTTTGAACTGGTGCAGGACGAGTTTTATTTTTTCAGTGTTGACGCCGAGTTCGGAGGCAGCGGCAATGGCGGCCAGGGCATTGGAGACGTTGTGTTTTCCGAGAAGCGGAATTTCATATGATCCGGCCGGAGCTCCCTTTTTTATCTTGAAACGATAGCGCCCCTGGGAGGAAGCTTTGAGATCGTAAGCGACATAATGTGCATCGCTGTGCAGGGCGAACGTTTTTGATTCAGCGCTGGAAGCCCCGATCAGTCTGCTGACGAATGGGTCGTCTGCGTTCAGGAAAGCTTTTCCGTTTTGCGGCAGGGAATTTATGAGGATGCTTTTTTCCCGGAAGACGGCATCTCTGGTTTCAAAGAATTCGGTATGAGAATATTCGACGTTAAGAAACAGACCGTGGCGGGGTTGCGTCATATCTACCAGACATTTCATTTCTCCGGGTTTGCTGACGCCCAGTTCAGCGACCATGAACTCATATTCGTCCGTCAAATTGAACAGGGCCAGCGGGATACCGATCTGACCGTTGAGGTTTCTGGGGGTTTTGAATGTGGGCTTATAAGAATCCAGAAGGGCCGCAAGCATGTCTTTAGTGGTTGTTTTTCCATGACTGCCGGTTATGGCTATGACGTCGAGCCTGAATTTATTTCTGTAGTGTGCCGCCAGCCGCTGCAGGGCCTGCAGCGTATCCCTGACTTGAACGACGGGAACGGATAACTCAGCAACGGATTCAGATGAAAAAACGGCAGCCGCTCCCTTGTCTACGCTTTCGCGGATAAAAGCATGCCCGTTGAATTTATCACCGATCAGCGGAACGAAAAGCTCACCCCGTTCAACAGTCCGTGAATCCGTATTAACGCCTCTGATTATTCGTTCTTTATCTCCGTTGATACGACCGCCAACCGCGGCATTGATTTCTGAAAGACTCATCGGCAGCATTAGAATGCTCCTTGATAAAAATCAGCATTTTCTGCTGACGGGACGATATTGTTTCGTGAGAATTTTTTGCTCTATTCCGGGTTTTCATAACTCATTTCACAATTTCTTATCAAAGCAAGGTCAGGAGTTCAGAAATTCCGCAAAGCGGAATAATCAATAATCGTGTCGCGAGTATTGATACATACAGTAAATTCGGAGGACGATCAAGAATATTCGCGCATTCGTCCCATAACAATGTTGAATGAAATTCATGTTTGAATTATAATGGTATTCCATCTGACGGGAGTCAGATTCATCGTTTCAAGGAGAAAGAGAGGTTTTAAACATGACTTTGGGACTCATCAAAAGAAAAGGATTAAAGACCCTATCGAATGTTTTCACAATCATCGCGGCTGTTCTTCTGGCGCTTTCGATGCTCCTCGGCTGCGGCAAGACGGACGAAAAAAACGCTGACAAGCCTCCTAAAATGGAAGCCAAAAAAGAACAACCCGACAAACCGGAGAAACCGAAGGGTCAGATGCGAGCGGAAAAGAAACAGCAGGTAGACGAAAACGCTCCCCAAATAGTATTCGATAAAACAGAACATGATTTTGGGGAAGTCGAACAAAATACCGAACTGACTCACGTATTCAAATTCAAAAACCAGGGAAAATCAGACCTGGAAATACAGGACCTGACCACCGGCCCCGGAGCCCAGGCGGAACTTGAAGGCGAAAGCGTCATACCGCCGGGCGGAGAAGGCGGCGTGAAAGTGACATTTGATACGGAAACCTTGCGAGGAAGGCGTTCCAAATCCGTCAGGATAGTCACGAATGATCCCCGGGAAAATCGTATGAGGCTCCGAGTCACGGCATCCATCATGAGCGATCTGGAAATCAGGCCCAGAAGGATATATTTCGGCCGCGTCGATGTGGACTCAAAAATAGAAAAAGACCTTAAACTCATCGCCAGAGAGCCGGAAAAAGTCAAAATTGAGTCCCTGGAAACCTCATCCGAATATATTACAGCCGAGTTGGTGGAGGAAGAAGTTGACGGTGAAAAAAGACGATCGATCAGGATAACGCTTCTTGAGGAAGCGCCCATCGGCCGCATAAATGAAAAACTGACGGTCAAAACAAACATTGAAAATATGGAAGAAATTATCATTCCTTTGCAGGGGCGCAAACTGGGAGATATTCAGGCCGACCCGGAAAGAATCAGGTTCGGGGACTTTACTCCGGATGCCGGATACGAAAAAACCATTAACATAATCAGCAAATCCGGAAAAGACTTCGAAATAACATCAGCAGAATCTTCGGACCCCAATGTAACCGTGGACTATTCCAAGTCGCCCGAAGGCGGATATGATTTGACCGCTAAACTTAAAGAAGACTTTGCGGAAAGATTCCTGAGAGGTTTCATCACGATTGAAACGAACCGCGATAATCAAAGCAAATTCAAAGTTCACTTTCAGGGTTATTTCCGTAAAAACGCCAATAAAAACAGACCTCAGCGGTCCGGTCGAGGAGCAAATCCTCAAATGGATACCGCCGGAGGAGAATAATAAACGGCCAGGAGCCCTCTGAACGCTCAATCATAACAGCAGAATACGGCGTTGTGAAACGGCGTCTGCCCGGAGCCATTATCATTAAGCGAAAAATATACGGACAGACGCCGTTTGCTGTTACGGATTCATTTTCATCAGGAATTCATATATCGATATAATTCCGTTTGGTTTTGCCCGCAGGAACGGTTATTTTTTTATAGCCCGCGTTTCTTAATGCCTGAATCGCTTCGCTGAAACCACTCGTCAAATGAAGCGGACTGTGTGCGTCGGAACTGACTAAGACGGGAATTTCCAATTTTTTGCATTCATGAATGATCCATTCGCTCGGGAAAAGAGAATCTACCGTCCCTCTGGCCAGTCCGCCCGTATTTACCTCTACAATTTTTTTACTTGTCGCAATTTTTTTCAAAGCGCCGTAAAGGGCATCCTTATACCAACCGGCTTGTTCGGAAAAATATCGTTCATTCCTGTTGTTATATTTAACGTAATCCAAATGACCGATGATGTCATAGGGTTCTTCCGCCGTCATCCTTCCAATTAACTCATAATACCTCTCAACGACCCTCTGAAAGTCGCCGTTATATATCTCTTCCAGCCCCCTTTTAAATTTCTCCTCATGAAAATCCACTCCCCAGGCTTCACCTCCGGCGTATCGTCCTGCAAAATGAACCGAGCCGATCGTATAATCGAGATTCAAATCATGATAACGAGAAACCGCCGTAAAAGGGCTCCCGGGAATATAATCGATCTCCAAACCCAGCAGAATGGAAATTTTATCGGAGTATCTTTTCCGGAGTCTTTGTATTTCATTCCTGTACGCCGGCAGATCAGATGCCTCCATGCTCCATTCCGCCCGGAACGGAAGAGGTGCATGACTCGAAAAACCCAATAAGGACATATTCTCTTCAATCGCTGATATCACATACTCCTCTGGTTCGCCTGATCCATCACAATACCGGCTGTGAGTATGAAGATTAAAAAATCTCATCATTCTGTTCCCCTCAAAACTTTTTAATAATGATCCCGTGCTGAACTTGAACGCATGATTCACTCATATAAAATTTCCTAAAGTACAGAACTCTTGCAGTTTGATCGGTCACATTTTCCGCAACATCGCCTGCCTTATATTCCATCTCAAAAAAAAAGTCAGTTTTGCCGACCTCCGAAAAGCGGAGACTTTTCAAAAAATCTCCACAGCACCGTTATGTTCTCTTGATTGAATTTCACTCCTCCATTCCCGTCCGGCGAGAATCTTTTAAAAAATATCCTCTTTCAATCTTCATTTCAAATCGCCTGAAATGCTTAAATATTCGAACCGTTCAGATAAGCCCGAAAAAAATAATATTAATCCCCCTATCACGCATTTCTTACAGGGATTTACGAAAGCAGAACCCATTGATTTTAAATACTTTTTAGGCGACCCCAAATGGCTTTTACCTAATTCTTGTTAACCCATTGAAATAATTAAACTTTTCATGTCGTCTGGTCGGATTTTTCCCACATTCTCGATAGATTTCAAGCCTCCAAAATGGGGAGTTAGGAAGGTTCGGCTGTTTGAGATATGGACGCTGTTATCACAAATGCTCTTACTCGATTTTCGATATAGTTGCAATACGCCGGCGCTCTTCAACTTGAGGGATATGAATAATAAGACAGTACAGTTCTAAACCGATCCGGCGATCAAAAGTTATGCGTGCCCCCCCTAACCCGGATTTCTCATACAAAATCGTAGTGAGAGCGTTCAGATTCCCG
>CAZUFC010000048.1:0-56894 GCA_964619725.1 uncultured bacterium
ATGTCAACGTCGTTTTTCCATGATCTATGTGACCTATCGTACCAACGTTTAAATGAGGCTTTGACCTATCAAACTTTTGCTTTGCCATCCTTAAAGTCTCCTGTTTTCCAACCTTACTTGATTAGCGATCTTTATTCCGCCTTTCGCCGATATGTCTTATCGCCTTGTTACGACTGTTATTGAATGATTTCTCTAACCCCGCATAAAGCAAAGCCCACGACCGGGATTGAACCGGTGACCTCTTCCTTACCAAGGAAGTGCTCCACCTCTGAGCTACGTGGGCAAAAACGATCGCGCTTCTCGTAAGCAGAACTGAAAAATTTAAGCGGGAAACGGGATTCGAACCCGCGACCCTCAGCTTGGAAGGCTGATGCTCTAGCCGGCTGAGCTATTCCCGCTTGTTATCTCATTGGGGAGAGGAGGATTCGAACCTCCGAAGGCATCAGCCAACAGATTTACAGTCTGCCCCGTTTGACCGCTTCGGTATCTCCCCATTCCTCGTCTCGTCCGCAAGCTGGCGAGAGGACTTGAACCCCCGACCGGCTGATTACAAATCAGCTGCTCTACCGGCTGAGCTACGCCAGCAATCGAATCACAGATACTAATACCCCCTTAAAATCCTGTCAAGAGAAAAATGTAAAAAACATCACTTGGTTCGTTTAAAAATGAACCTCCCTCTCTCATTTCCTCCCCTTTTTTTCTCTTTCTTTCATTATGCGTTGCCGCACGACCTCGTAAATAGCCATACCGCCGGCAACTGAAGTATTAAGGGAATTAAGGTTTCCCCTCATCGGCAAAGAAACCAGCAAATCGCACCTGTTCCGCACCATTCGACTCAATCCCTTAGCCTCATTTCCTACAATCAACGCCAAAGGTTTGGTCAAATCGACATCAAAGATGAGCCCCTTAGCCGAAGGATCAAGGCCGATAGCCCAAACGCCGTATTTTTTCAATTCCTGGATGGCCTGCTGCATAGACCCGATCGTAAGCACATTGACATATTCGATAGCCCCTGCTGAAGTTTTTGCTGCCGCCGGAGAATCCGGCATCGCATTACGTCTTTTGGGTATAATCACGCCGTCGACCCCGCCGCTCTCGGCGCTGCGCATTAAAGCGCCTAAATTCTGAGGGTCCTGTATCTCATCAATTCCGAGCAAAAAGTAGGGACTGTTTTTCTGATTTATTTTTTTCAGAAATCCCTGCATGTTGAGCTGTGCACGCTTTTTTACCACGGCCAGCGCACCCTGGTGAACGGCATCAGAGGTCTTGGAATTCAGATGCTCCCTGGAAACTTCCTTTACTTCTATGGACCGGTGTTCGGCTAATGATATGATCCTTTTTATGCGGTCGTTCATCTTGTTTTGTTCAATTAAAATTCTGTAAACCTGCCGATTGCCGGCTTCCAATAATTCGACAATCGGATTTATCCCGTAAATGTTGGCTCGGTCTTGATTCGTTTTTTTTCTGCGCCTTCTTTTTCGATCATGACTCTTTACATTTTTCCTGCTTCCTGTCTGATTTCTGTTTCCTCTACTGCCTCTCCCTCCACTCCTGTTTTCCCTTTTTTTACCGGAAGCGTGTTTTTTATCGCTGCCCATCTTTCCTCAGTCCCTTCAATTAGACGGGCGCCCGCTTTTTTCGACTATGATGAACTCAAAGCGAGCGCTGTTGCTCTTTCAATAATTCCAAAGACATTTGCAACCTGACGTCGACATCAGTGATCTTGTCATGGAAAATTTTATTCCCTTTATGCAATAACGGAATGAACTGATGCAATTCGGGTCCGCTCAATTTTCCCGTGAGTAGTATTCTCAAGGACATAAAAAGATTTCTTCCTTTAAGCTGGGTTTTTGACTTCATTTCCCTAATCCAGCTCAAGAATCCTTCCGTATCGCTTATATTCTTTTCATCCATATCATCCAGGAGAAACTGGGCGAATTCAATCAAATCGACTTTCTGCGTTATTTTTCTGAAACCTTCCAGTCCCCGATCTTCTAACGCTTCGAATTGAAAGAAAAATGCGAGTAAATTCCTCAAATCATCGTCATTCTGGATTTTCGGTCTGAATTCCGTCACCGTCGCGTCAAACCACTCTCTCGCTTCTGAAAAATCGGTCAGGAATCTCCAATCATCAGATATTTCGCTCCAATGATTCCAATGGGTCTTAAAATCTTTTTCAGACAGTTGATTTAAGAAATAACCGTTAATATGTTTCAATTTGGCTGTTTCGAATATGGCGGGGGAACGGGAAAGCCTTGAAACGTCAAAAATTTCAATGAGCTTCCGGCGCGGAAGGATTTCCGTTTCATCTCCCGGAGACCAGCCCAGGAGAGCGAGAAAGTTCAAAACGGCATCCGGTAAATACCCCTGTCGAATCAAATTGTACAGAGAAAAGGCGCCGTGTCTTTTGCTGAGTCTGGAGTGGTCCGGTCCGAGTATCATAGAAATGTGCAGAAAGGCAGGCGGTTCCCAGTTCATAGCGTAATAGATCATTATCTGCCGGAACGTGTTGTATAAATGATCATTTCCTCTGATGACATGAGTGATCTTCATGAAATGATCGTCAACGGTTGCGGCAAAGTTGTATGTCGGTCTTTTGTCGTTTCTCAGCAGAACGAAATCTCCGATCGTGGCCTTGTCGATTTTCTGAACACCCATAACCTCATCATTAAACATAACATCGCCGGCGGGGACTTTAAACCTGATAACATAGGGCTTATCCGAATTCAAGTTTTCTTGAATCTGTTCCTGCGTCAAAGATCGACATTTGCCGCTGTAGTGTAATGACAATCCCTCCTCTTTTCTGCGCTCTTTTTCTTTTTCAAGTTCTTCCATGGTGCACCAGCACCTGTAAGCCGCATCGCTGCGAATGAGTTCCTCGGCGATTCGGATATAAAGGTCCATTCTTTGCAACTGACTGTACGGACCGTAAGGTCCTCCCGCATCAGGACCTTCGTCCCAATGAAGTCCCAACCACTTCAAATCTTCAAATATGTAGCGTTTCCACTCTTCCGAGGACCTTTCCGTATCCGTATCCTCGATCCTCAATATGAAAATTCCATTCGTACTTCCGGCAAACAGCCAGTTAAAAACAGCAGTACGAACATTGCCTATATGAAGCCTTCCCGTGGGACTCGGCGCAAATCTCACTCTAACGGTTTGCTGATTCACCCTGTAATTCCTCCCTTTATTACCTTTAATATTATACCCCTAATTCAGCTTTAATATCAAAACGGAGTCGTTTCAAAACCAGACAATACCTCAAAAGCTTTCTCAAAAGCAACATCAAACAGCCTCGATACGTTCATCGGAGTCTATTTTAATCGTGGCTGCAGCCTGAGCGGCGATGCCTTCTCCTTTTCCAATGAATCCTAATCCTTCCGTTGTGGAAGCTTTGACGTTTACATTTTCCTCCGGAATTCCCAAAACTTCCGCCAGTTTTTTTCTCATATGACTTCGATACGGGTTTAATTTCGGATTCTGAGCGATGACGACAGAGTCAATGCTGATGGGCAGAAAATGTTTGTCCCTGATTAATTTATTTACTCTGGCGAGCAATTCCAGGCTGTCGATGCCCTTATAAGCATCATTCGAATCGGGAAAGTGCATACCGATATCACCCAATCCGGCAGCTCCCAGTAGAGCATCGCAAACGGCATGGGTCAATACGTCCGCATCGGAATGACCCAGCAAACCTTTTGGGAAAGGAATGCTTACGCCGCCCAGTATCAGCGGCCTGCCCTCGGTTAATCTGTGAACGTCAAAACCCACTCCCACCCGAATCATAATGTTGCCTTTTCTCCAATAATACTTTCACTAAATCCAGGTCTTCCTTGAAAGTAACTTTGATGTTGTCTGCCGGCCCCCGAAAGAGAACCACCGTTTCCCCTGCACGCTCTACGAGCGAAGCGTCGTCCGTACCATAATAACCAGCTTCCGACGCAGCCCTGTGGGCTTTATAAATAAGGTTAAAACGGAAAGCCTGAGGCGTCTGGACAGCCCAAAATCGTCGTCTTTCAGGCGTATCCTTGACTTTTTTAACTTCTCCGTCATTCTGTTCTATCATCTTGATGGTGTCTCGCAACGGATGCCCAGCAACTGCAGCGCCGAACCGGCGCGCCGCTTCGATCGATGCGATCACGACATCTTCACCTATCAAAGGACGCGCCGCATCATGAATTATTATCAAAGCGTCTTCTCCAACTTCTTTTCGCTTTTGCCCTTGCGTAATTTCATTCCCTGGTTTCTCTCCATTCCCCTCCTCGCCTGACTCCAACAACTCTTTAATTTTTTCCAGTCCAGAACGGATGGAGTCCTGTCTTCGACTTCCGCCGGCGCAGATAATTTTCACTTTGTCCAAGCCATATTTCTTAACGACATTTTCCCTGCAATAGTCTATATTGCCGGCTGATACGACTAAGGCAACAGCATCAACGAAACGGCATTCCTGAAATGTCTTTAACGAAAAGTAAACCAGAGGTTTTCCTAAAATCCGCAGGTACTGCTTCTCAATCTTCGACCCAAATCGGCGACCGGAACCGCCGGCTGTAATCAATGCCGTAATCATAAACGCAATTTCTACTGCTGACGTTCCTCTTCATCCTCTTTCAAACGGCTGAAAATCATTCTTCCTGCCGTCGTCTGCAATACGCTGGTAACCGCTACATCGACATTCTGACCGATGAGGTCCGCCGCATTGTCTACAACAACCATTGTGCCATCATCCAAATAGGCGACCCCCTGGCCGTATTCCTTTCCCTCTTTCATTATATGAGCTTTCATGACTTCTCCCGGCAATACCACCGGTTTTACGGCATTCGCCAGCTCGTTGATGTTAAGCACGTGAACGCCCTGCAATTCTGCAATTTTATTTAAATTGAAATCATTCGTAACGATTTTGGCGTTCATTACCTTCCCCAATTCGACCAACTTCGCATCCACCTCACGAATATTCGAAAAATCCGTTTCAACGATCTCTACCTCCACATCTATTTTCTTCTGAATCTTATGAAGAATATCCAAACCCCTTCTTCCCCTGTTCCTCTTTAAAACATCGGATGAATCCGCAATATGCTGCAATTCCTTGAGAACAAACCGGGGCACGACTAAAGTGCCTTCAATGAAGCCTGTTTCAGAAACATCCGCAATTCTGCCGTCTATAATTACGCTGGTATCCAGGATTTTGGTGGATGATTCAGGGCTTGTCCCGAGGATCATTTTCTTAAAGGTCGCAAAATCAAATTTTTTTCCGCGACGCCAGCCGTACGTCAAACCGATATAGCCGAAAAAAACGTTCAGGAGAAAATTCAAATAACGCCATTTTGACGAATAATAAATAAAGGAAGTAAAAAATCGATGGATTATTTCTCCGAAAAATACGCCGACCATTAAACCCAGGCCTCCGCCGATAAGCATTTTTAAAGGCATGCGCGTGATGGATTTTTCAATCAGGATGGCTGACAAAGAGAGAACGATTCCGGTCGCCAATCCCAGTGCAAGATGAATGATCGTATCAGCTGCGGTGATCTGTTGTGCGACGAGGTAGCCTGCCGAGGTACCGAGGATGAAAAATAGTATCCGGATAAATAAAATACCTGCCACGTCTCCCCCCTTCTTTACCATAACGGACTCTCCAGTTGGTTCAAGAAATCTGCGGAATTTCCGGTGAGATTCGTCAGTACCGCAATTTATTCAATATAAAAAGGGTTGATTCGTACATCCCACCGTCAAATTATATTATTTTGAACACAGCAGGTCAATAAGAAAAAACGTTAAACCCTCAACCGGCGTTTTTCAGTCTTTCCCGGCCAGAAAAACAGCATCGCAATACCCTTTGAGCGACCTGCTAAAGTGCGGACGATAAAGGCAGCAATCCGAGCAGATACTTCAGGTCCCTGTCGGCGAATGAGATGCCTGCGCCGAAGTAAATATCAGAATCTTCATCCAGGAAATCATCCCAGCCGACATGGAGCGTAAAATAATCATAGAATTTTAATCCGGCATCCATTTTCATATGAAAAGGGTCTCTTCTGAAATCCCAGCCTTCGACAGATAGCTGGAACCGATCATCCCACAGCAGCAAATCGGCTCCGGCCCCGCCCTTCGACTCAATTAATCCGCCTCTAAGCGCCAGATTCTTCAATCTCTTTGCGATTTGCAGCGAAAACAGATAAGTGTCAGTCGTTTCTTCCTTGTGAATCGTCTTTCTCTCATATCCGTCCACCGTGCTCCAGGTTTCAACGACCGTATCGGTTATGACTTCCCTTCCTGCAGGACTGTCAACCAGATCGACCAGATAATATTTGTCCTGCCGGGGCTGAATTCTTAAAGAAAGCCTGTTTCTCCACTCATCCATGTCCGTTAAATATTCTCCCGTATATCCGATAAACGTTTCATACTCAGAAAACCTTCCCAGAACGCCCTTTGCCTCATCAAGCGTGCTGTTCAAACTGACGAGCGCATTGTTCAAATTGTCGTGAACGTCATCCTCCGCAACGAGTTTTCCGATGGTGCCTTCCCCCTTTTCAATTTTTCCCGATATTTCCCGAAAGGAACGAAGCGTTTCTTCCAGATGATTGGAGGCAACCCTCAGATTGTCAAGGCTCTCATCAACATCGCCCTGATTTTGTTTCAAAACTTGAGAAGTCGAATCCAGCAGATCGGCGAGACTGTTCAGCACTTTCGGAAGCTTGTCGTCTAATTCCGAGGTGATAGATTCGAAATTATTAACGGATGCTCCTATTGAATCTTTATTCATTGTCACCAGGTCATCCAGGTTTTTGGATAGTTTTTCCATATTGTCGACTATCTGGGAAAAATCCTCAGAATTTGACGCCACAATATCTTTCAATTCATAGGAAAGTTCTTCGATATTATCGAATATTTTTTGAAGTCCTGTTTTTCCCTTTTCCGTACCCAGAACATCTCTGAAGCTGTCCGTCACGGCTTTAATGTCCTGTCCGATTGAATTAATGGAGGAAACAAGCTGGTCCACGCTCACAGGCTCGCTTCCAACCAACGAGTCGCCTTCCTGAATTTTCGGAGCATCCTGAGTTCCTCCTTTGATTTCCAGGAGTTTTTCTCCCAGGAGTCCCTGCGACCCGACGGCGGCCTTCGCATCGGCTGGAATCTGCACGCCGGAATCGAGTTTTAAAGTCACTTTTGCCTTTCCTCCGACCAGTTCTATGCTTTGAACTTCGCCGACGCGCACCCCGGCGTAGAGGACCGGCGCCCTGTTCTCTAGTCCGGCAATCGTGTCGAATGTTGCTGTAACAGTATATCCGTCCTCCTCTCCCATTATTCCGAGCGTACCAATACGAATCGAAAAATAGGCGAAAACGACGATGGCCAGAAGGACAAAAATTCCGACCTTAGCTTCCGGAGCAAAAGCCGCCATTGTTTTCCTCCTCTGAAAAATTGATTATCGAAATAGTCGAGCGTTTATTTTTCTTGTTTTTCATAGCGTCCCTCGATGAATCTTTTCACTATGAGATTATCCGTATTTTTTAGGGCTTCCGGCGTTCCCACCTGGATTATCTTTCCCTGATTCAACATGGCGATTCTGTGCGCTATTCTGTAAGCGCTCGCCATATCATGCGTAATAGTAATGGAAGTCATGTTCAGTTTTCTCTGCATTTCAACGATCAGTTTGTTTATCACGTCGCCAGTGATGGGATCAAGTCCTGTAGTAGGTTCGTCATAAAGCATAATTTCCGGCTCCATGGCCAAGGCTCGTGCAAGACCGACCCTTTTTTTCACTCCGCCGCTTAATTCTGAAGGCATGACGTCCTTCATATTCTTTAATCCCACCAGTTCCAGCTTTTCCAGAACCTTTCGGCGAATCTCCTCAGCAGTGAGACGTAAATGTTCCTTCAACGGAAAAGCCACGTTCTCATAAACGCTCAGGGAATCGAACAAAGCAGCCCCCTGAAAAAGCATGCCGAACTTGCGGCGTACGTATGACTTTCCTTTCGTATCCAACTTTGTAATATTTTGATCGTCGATGTAAATATCTCCCGAATCAGGCGCAAGCAAACCGATGACATTTTTTATCAAAACGCTTTTTCCCGTACCGCTGCTTCCAATGACCACCATGCTTTCTCCTTTGAAAACATCCAGATTCAAACCCTGAAGCACCTTTTTATCACCGAAGCTCTTATAAAGATTACTGATCCTTATTTTCGGCTTATTGTCTGAATTTGAGTCGATGGTCCACTCCGTTTTTATTACAGCAGAAGAGCGGTCATAAAATAATCTGATATTAAAATGAGCATCATGGAGACGACGACGGCCCTGGTCGTGGCCTGCCCCACGCCCTCAGCGCCTCCTGCAGCGTAAAATCCCTGAAAACATCCTATCATAGCGATAATGACGCCGAAAACGCCTGATTTGACGAGTCCGCTTACGACATCGTTCATTTCCAGATATTCAAAACTGCTTCGAATGTAAACCAGCGGATTAACGCCCAGTATTTCCACCCCCACAATGTAACCGCCGAAAATGCCGATGCCGTCCGCCAGTATCGTCAAACAGGGAAGCATGAGAAGACACGCTATAAATCTCGGTCCAATAAGGTATTTAACCGGATCAACGGCCAGTGTGATCAAAGCATCGATCTGCTGAGTCACCCTCATCGTACCCAACTCTGCAGCCATTGCCGAACCGACTCGTCCCGCAACGATCAAACCTGTGATCACAGGTCCCAATTCTCTCGTCATTGAAAAAGCAACCAGGGTACCCATCAGACTCTCAGCATGAAATCGTCTGAAAGTCGAATAGCTCTGCAAAGCTAAAACGCCTCCGGTAAAAGAGGCTGTGACAAGCACCACCGGCAGCGACCGCCATCCTATCTCATGCATCTGCTTGAATATGTTTTTTAATCGAAACGGAGGAATAAAGATCGTTTTTATAGCTTTCCAGAATAAAAGCGCAAGACGTCCGCTTTCCTCAAGAAAAGCATAAAACGGCGCACCGAGCAACTCGATTATTTTCTGGAACATCCTCTGATTTCCTGTCAGGGGAAATGAACATGATCTTCCGGCAATCCCTCATCCACTTCTGCAGTATCTGCCGCTGATGTATCTTTCTCTCCATAAGGGAGATGAACTCTGTCCAGATTCGAGAACAACATAAATCGATTCAGAAAAGCCAGTAAAATTGAACCAGTCGGTCCATTCCTTTGCTTTGAGATGATTAATTCGGCTTTTCCCTCCGAAGGTTCATCCTGCGATCCTACTTTAATCGATTGAATGTTGTAGACCTCCGGGCGATACAGAAAAAGCACCAGGTCCGCATCCTGCTCTATAGCGCCCGATTCTCGCAGGTCCGAAAGTTGCGGGCGCTTGTCGATTCGTTTTTCAACTTCACGGCTGAGCTGGGAAAGAGCGATGACCGGGATTTCCAGTTCCTTCGCCATCGCTTTCAAGGAGCGGGATATCTCCGATATTTCCTGTTGACGATTGTCTTGACGACGCTCTATACGCATCAGTTGCAGATAATCGACGAAAAGGACTTTTATATCGTAGACGGATTTCAATATTCTCGCCCTGGCCCTTAATTGCGAAGGATTCAAAGCGGGCGTATCGTCAATATATATTGAAGCGTTTCCCAGGATCGATGCCGCCTGAGTCATTCTACCCCACTCATTGCTGTTGACGTACCCGGTACGGACCTTCTGGGCATCGACCTGAGCTTCCATGCAGAGCAGCCTGGTAACGAGAGATTCCTTCGACATTTCCAGGCTGAAAAAGCCGACGGGAGTCTGCTTTTCTACGGCGACATACAAGGCCATGTTAAGCGCCAGCGACGTTTTACCCATGGCCGGACGAGCCGCCAATATTATCAGCTCACCTTTGTGCAGGCCGGAGGTCATCTGATCCAATTTAACGTAACCCGTCGGTACCCCCGTTATCAACTCCTTCCGGTTATATAGCGTCTCAAGCTCCTTGAAAGTATCAAAAACCAGCTTGGATATCGGTTGCGCCCGCTGAGAACTCAACCTCTCCTCCAATCCCAACAGACTGTGCTCCGCTTCGCTCAGAATCTTCTCTACGTTGTCACTGTCTTCATAACTGCGGCTCAGCAACGCATCGGCTTCCATAATGATCTTACGTAAAATAGCCTTCTCCCGCACGATCCTGGAATGACTCTCGATATTCGCCGATGTCGGAACAGCATCCAGAAGAGAAGCTATGAAAGCAGCGCCGCCCGCATTATCAAGCTGCTCTTTCTTCTTCAAAACGTCTATCAAGCTGATAAGATCGATCGCCTTCTCGCGCTCATACAACTCGCAGCATTCTTGAAATATTATGCGATGCTTTTCCGAAAAAAAATCCTCCTCCGTTATGTAATCCATCGCCACATTAATGGCTTCAGGTCTCAACAATACAGCCCCTAAAACCGCACGCTCGGTATCCGGACTGCTTGGAAGTTTTTTTTCGTAAGATTTATCAGCAGATTCCCGTTTCATTCAACCGATTCATTTCGCCTGTATTCTTTAAATTAATTAATTCAACTGATTCCTTTGCAAAGATTTTACAACCTTCGCAGCCGATGACTTTCTTCTCTGTTCGCCCAGCTCAGGCCTTGACTACCCACACTTTCAATCGGGCCTCAACATCAGGATGCAACCTGATCAAAACCGGATAAATGCCTAAAGTCTTTATCGGCTCCTCGATCACGATCTGCCTCTTATCAAGTTCGATTCCCTCGCTCTTCAAACTCTTTATGATGTCGATAGCCGTTACCGATCCAAAAAGCTTCTCTTCCTCCCCGACCTGCTTCGGAATAGTACAGGATATCTTTTTTATCCTCCTCGCCAGGTCTTTCGCTATCCTTAGCTCCTTCGTCTTCTTCGCTTCCATGACCTTCTTTTCATGCTCTATCATGGCAATATGTCCTTTGGTGGCCCTTACGGCCAGACCGCGGGGAATTAAAAAATTCCGCGCATAACCATCGGCAACCTGGACAAATTCGCCCACTTTTCCCAAATTCTGGACGTTTTCTTTTAATATAATTTTCATCTTACACTCCTGCTTCTGCAAAACCAGTCTGATTCACAAGGCCAGTCATTAAAATTTTACTGCTGCGTCTCTCCCTCCCCTTGCTTCTCCTCGCTTTTCCCTCCTCCCCTTTTGTCCTGCGAGTCCTCTTCCTCACGCCGCTTAAGGAATTGCACATTAAATGCATCCACCTCATGCTTGCTTTTTTTCTCTCCCTCAAAGTTCGTCCAACTCCTTTGCCGTAATCTTCCTTCCACTAAAACCGGACTACCCTTTTCCAGGTAATCGCGACAATTCTCGGCAACTCGTCCGAATGTGACAACATCAATATAACAAACATCCTCGTAAATTTCCTTCTCCACGCGATATCTGTAATTCGCGGCCAGGGGAAAGACGGTAACAGCCAATCCTCGGGACGAATATCTGAATTCAGGGTCCCTAGTCAGATTTCCAGCTAAAATGACTCGATTAAACCGAATCATTCTCCGTTCTCAACGGCTACGGATTCTTCAGCCTTGCGTTTTTTGCCTTTCAATCTTTTCTCGTCTATCGATACGATTAAAAACTTGAGGACGTTATCGTCGATTTTCATCTTTCTGTCCGTCTCCCTGATAACCGCATTTTCGACCTGCGCCTGGAATAATAAATAATAACCTTCCGTCAACTTCTTTATTTCGTAAGTAAGTTGGCGTTTTCCCCATTTTTCCTTCCAGATGACCTCGCCCTTTTCGCTTTCAATCTCACCGACGATCCTTTCCACAAATTGATCGATCTGTTCATCAGACAAATCGGGTCTGAGAATGATCATAATTTCATAGTATTTCAGGATTACCACTCCTCTCTTATTGATTCCTGTTCCCCAGTCTCTTCATAATAGGCTAACAGCTCCGACCAGGCAACTCATCTTTTTGAACTTTCCGATTAAAACGATTCATCGCTTTCGTCACATCGCTAAAAATAACGAATTCAAGCGCCTCAGCCGCCCTATCCAACATAAATTCGTAAGTCTTCTCCGAAGCCTTATCAATGTCCCTCAACACATAATCGGTAACGGACAAACCGGGCGGAGGCCCTCCTACGCCCACTTTCAAACGAAAAAAGTCGGATGTCCCTATTTCCTTGATAATCGAACGAATACCCTTGTGCCCTCCATCGCCTCCGTTCCATCTGATTTTCAACTCGCCGGCTTCTATATCCTTGTCGTCATGCAAAACCATCATCTGCCCCGGCGTCGCCTCGTTCTCTTTCAAAAACCGCTCTACAGCGACTCCGCTCAAATTCATGAAAGTTAAAGGCTTAAGGAAATGAATTTTGCCGGTTTTGGCTGAAAAAGATGCGGACTGATAAAGATTTTTTTGCTTCCATTTCACGTTGCTTTTTTTCTCGATAAATTTGTCCAATACCATAAAACCCAGGTTATGCCGGGTATTCTGATACCGGCAACCCGGGTTTCCTAATCCGACTATCAACCGTATATCTTCCGCCTTCACGGTCCTTACTTTTCCTTTGCTTTAAGAAAACCCAGTTTATGGAAGATATAGCAGCAACTTTCAACCTGGCTGGGGCGGGAGGATTCGAACCTCCGCATGCGGGACCCAAAACCCCGTGCCTTACCGCTTGGCGACGCCCCAGTTCAAACATTACGTCTGTACTTAATCAATCATTTCAGGAAGGTACGGTTCGGATAATATTCGTGCCGTTCTTAACCATGAAACCCTCTTGTCCGCTTTCATCACTTCCGCTGCCCTTTCCGCTGTTTTTCGGCTTTCGTATAGTCCAAAAACCGTTGATCCGCTTCCCGTCATCACTGCTTTTGTCGCGCCGGTTTTTAAAAGAGCTTCCTTCAATCGCGCAATATCAGGATAATAATCGCAAATCACCGACTCAAAACTGTTTTTCCACTGATCCATCCCCAAAAAACGGCTGTTCCGCCATTGGGAAACCAGATTTTTATCACTTTTTATCAAACGTGTCAACCCCTGTTTAAACAGCGAATAAGCCCATTTTGTAGAAATCTCAAATCCCGGATTCAACAGCAAAGTACAGAAAGGTCGCAAACGTGAAGGCAAATCAGTCAGAATTTCTCCTCTTCCCCTCGCCAGAGCGACACCTCCTTTGATGAAAAAAGGCACGTCGCTTCCTATTTTTTCGGCTATCTTCTCCAGATCGTCTCTTGCCATCCTTAAATCCCACAATTGATTCAGTCCTTTCAATACTGCCGCTGCATCGCTGCTTCCTCCGCCGAGTCCACCCCCCGCCGGAATTCGTTTCTTTATTTTAATGCAAACTCCTTTTTCGACTTTTCGGCTTTTCTTCAGCTTATCCGCAGCCGTATAAGCGAGATTCCGTTCGCCGGAGGGACAATCGGCCTCATCACATTCAACGTCCAGAAAATTTTCCGTTTCCGTTAATTCCAGTTCGTCACACAGATCAACGGTCTGAAGAATGGTCTGTATCTCATGATAACCGTCAGCTCTTAATCCCAGAATTTCCAGATGCAAATTTATTTTAGCCGGCGCCTTGATTCTCAGCCTTTTCAATTGAACCAACCCTCCGAAACTCTTCTCATAAGAGTGTTCCATTCCCTTTCATTCAATTCGACTCTAAGACTCTCTGAAAAGGAATCATCGGGAAGAAATTCGTCATCCACGGGTGAATTGATGGAAGATATTCTGTTTTTTATATTCAAAACCGCTGAGGAAGAAGAATGGCTGATGTTCAATGATCTGGGCAGCTCCATTTGCGCCGCTTGCTGATATTCCAGATATTCCACCGTCCAGGAACCTTTCTGCCCGGTCGGATATACGATCTCCAGTAATCGCCCGGTGGCTCCCTCAAGTCTGAGAATATATTCGGCGGAATCGCCTGCCGCTGATTTCACTTTGTAAGTGTTGCCGTTGAGCGGTCCGAGGACATCCCCATCACCTGAGATTTCACTCGGCGGCAACGCGAGCAACGCATCAATAAGTCGTTTCGAGGTGATGTCTCCGAAAGGCAATGGAATCAATTCACAATTTTCTGTGCACACGTAAAATCTTTTCTCCGAAGGGAATCTCAAGAATCCAGAAGACTCTGAAATTGACCAGGAAAACATAAGCGACCCCAGAGGATTGAAGCCGTCAAGCCGAATTTTATCAGGCGTCGACGCAGCGTAAGCGCCTTTAATCCTTCGCGACTTTTTCGCCTCGATATACATGCCCTTGAGGAATCCCCTGACTGATTTTACGTTTGAGCGGCGCGTTTCCATCTTTTGCAGAAAAAGAATCCATTCATTTTCAGGGTCCGGAATGGATTCGATCTTTTTATGACAGGAAGCCGAAAGCAAGAAAAGTCCCAGGCTGAACGCAAGCATGACGATTGCAGCGATTCCTGGATGACGGGAAATTTTGTCCCGCTTCCCGCTCTCTGAAAATTCGCATCGCTGAAAAAACGGGTCGTTCAATTTCTGCTTTTTCAAAAACTTATATTTTAAATTCAAGGATTTGCGCATTCCGCTCTGCTATTCCCTATTACTTCCATTCAGTTTCTCAAGTGCCCGTCGAATTTTATCCCTCAGTTCCTCTTCCTTTTCAGGTTTTAACGATAAAGCCGCCTCCCACTGCTCCAAAGCCTCCTGAAGCCGTCCTGTTTTGTAATAGGCATCCCCGAGATGCTCTCGAATTACCGGATCATCTTGACTCAGGAGTTCCAGGGACCTTTCCAGTTCTTTCACGGCGGCATCATATTCTTCCAGCTTGAAGTAGCCCCATCCCAGGCTGTCGACGAAAGCCGGATTATCGGGTTGAATTTTCAGGGCCTCTCGAACATGACGCATGCCTTTTTCCAGCATGATGTCTCTATCAATCAGCATATATCCCAGGTAATTATGCGCTCTGGCATTTTCCGGATTCATTTTCAAAACCAGCTCCAGCTCCCTTATCGCGTTTTCGACGTCACCGGCCTGTTCGTAATAAGCGCCTAGAGCGAATCTAAGCTCTTCATTTTCAGGATTTAACGACAATCCTTTTTTGTAGGCATCATAAGCTCTGTCCTTTTCGCCGACTTCCATGTAAACGTTTCCCAACAATAAAAAAAAGACGGGCTTCTCTCCGTTTCTTTCAATATGCCTTTTTATCCTCTCGACCGCCTCCGCTTCGCGTCCGGAATCGATAAGTATTCCAGCGATACGCTCCAGGGGCAAAATATCGGCAGGCTCCTCCCTTTGCAATTCAACCAGAATTTCGACGGCGGCTTCCGAGTTGCCCAGGTTCTCTTCGCATTCCGCCAGCAGATATTTGGCGCTGCGATTCTCCGGCTGGTAATTCAGCAACTCTTGCAGAACAGGACGAGCATCCTCGTAACGCTCCAGCAAAGTATATATATATCCCAGGCGACCGTAAGCCGCCAGGATAACGAATCTTTGATTGACCAGGGGTTCCAGCAAATCTGCCGCTTCTTCCAATGCCCCTTCTTCGGCCCATAAATCCGCCAGAGTCAGACGCACCTCAATGCTGTTGGGGTCCATATTCAGCAATTTGCGATAAATCTCCGCCGCCGGTTTTGAGCGGCCTGTTTGCTGATAAAGCAAGCCCAACTGCGACAACGCCTGAGAATAATTTGGGAATTTTTCAGTCAGAAAAAGCAATATCTCTTCCGCTTCCTTATACTGACCGGTTTCAGCCAGAATCGTCGCTTTCCAATACAATCCATCCTTGTTCTCCGGCTCTCTCCCCAAAAATTCATTTATTATTTCGAGAGCGGCGGCGTAATCCTTTAAAGCAGCTTTTATCTTGGCCGATTCAATATAAGAAGAGGAATCCTCAGGCGCCAGCGCCGTCAACTTCCGGTATTGAGTCAATGCAGCTTGCAGATCATTCCTCAGAGAATAAATGGAGGCAAGCAGCTTATTCGAAGGAATATGCTCCGGGTCAGCCATTAAGGCATCCTCAACCTTGGCTTCAGCCTCATTTAAATAATGAACGCGGTCTTCTTTTTCTTCCAGCGAAAGAGCAATCTGCAAATAGAAATCAGCGAGGACGTAATGCAAGTATGCCGATCTCGGATTGTACACTATGGCTTGCTGCCTGTATCTGATCGCTTTCTGAATCTCTCCGTTCATTTCTGCATTGTAGGCCATAGCAGAATAAATTATGCTCTTTCTACTTTTCGTCTCAGCATCCTGATACTGTGAATCCGGCGGGGCATTGTCCGTATACGGTTCAGGCAAATTCACGTTTTTTACGCATCCGGTCAATCCCATCGTGGTCATTATTACGATTAAAAATTTTTTCATTTAATTCACCTTACTCACTTCCCGGAAAAACTATAAAATCCTTCTGCTTCTGTGTCAATGTCCGGAAGGATTCCGGGAGAAACGACCCGGCCCCTCCGGCAGAAAGGAATTGAAATGTTTTACTTGAAGTGTTATTGACAAAAGTCTCTTAGTTTGCAAGGATAAACTAACCTCAAGGGACGGACCGCGACTTTACGGAGGTTATGAATTATGGCGGCATTAAGCATTCGACTGGCGATCGTTTTTATCATTCTCTCGCTGACGGTGTGGGTCTGGCAGGACCAAGGGCACGAACTTCCGATCAAGAATCTGGATTTCATCCTTTTCGTGATAGCAGGAATATTTATACTGATATGGTTAATTTTCCGAATAATCCTTCTGTTTACGGCGATCAAGCAAAAAACCCGGAAGAACAAATGCATTCGTTGCGGCAGACGCACGGAGCCGGGCTTAATATATTGCAAATATCATCTTCGTGATGCTCAGCGGGAAGCGATAGAAAAGACTTTTGATGAACAATAATCCCCAAAATTAGATTCAAGGATTGAGCATATGATTACAGACAAAGATTTAGTATCGGTTCAGGAAGCGCGGAATTTGCTGAAAAAGGCTTCGGAAGCTAAAAACGAACTGCTCAACATGGACCGCCGACAGATTGACGATATTGTGCGCGCGATGGCGGAAGCCGGCAGACGTCACGCTGAACCGCTGGCGCAGATGGCTGTGGAAGAGACCGGTTTCGGGATTGCAGCGGATAAAGTGACGAAGAACATCGTTGCTACGAAAAAACTTTATGAATTCATAAAGGAGATGAAGACTGTTGGGATTCTCCGACATCTAGAAGAAAAAAGGATTATCGAAGTAGGCGTACCGATGGGGGTTGTTTTCGGAATCACTCCCTCCACCAATCCTACTTCCACAGCGATGTACAAAATTATTATTTCGGTGAAAGCGAGAAACGGCATCGTCATCAGTCCCCATCCTGCAGCCGTCAAATGCACCATGGAATCGACGCGAATACTCGCCGAAGCGGCCCAATCCGCCGGAGCTCCCGCCGATCTGATATCCTGTATGACCACCCCCACTATGTCGGGAACGAAAGAGGCCATGCAAAATAAAGCAACTTCGGTTATCCTGGCTACGGGAGGCACCGGGCTGGTCAGGTCAGCCTACAGTTCCGGGAAACCTGCTTTCGGAGTCGGTCCGGGTAATGTGCCGGCCTTCATCGAAAGAACTGCAGACGTTCCCAGGGCTGTCAGGGATATTATCGCCGGAAAAACTTTCGACAACGGAACGGTTTGCGCATCGGAACAGGCGGCTGTCGTCGAGGAACCTCTCAGAAAACAGGCGATCGACGAATTCATCAGGAATAAATGTTATTTCCTGAAACCCGATGAAATAGATAAGGTCGGCAAAGTCCTGATACTCCCCACAGGAGGCATCAATCCCGGCATCGTCGGGAAAAGCGCTCCTTTTATCGCGCAAAAAGCGGGCATCAACGTCCCTTCCGACACTAAAGCCCTGATAGCCTGCCTGGACGGCGTCGGACCGGAATATCCTCTTTCCTGCGAAAAATTGTCTCCCGTCCTGGCGTTCTATACTGTTCACGACTGGCAGAAGGGTTGTGAATTGTGCATTAAATTGCTGGAATACGGCGGAATGGGGCACACTCTAGCCATACACTCGAAAAACCGGAAGGTTATACTCGAATTCGGACTGAAAAAACCGGCTTTCCGGATCATCGTTAATTCTCCCGCCACTCAAGGCGCCATCGGCAGTACAACAGGCCTTGATCCCGCCCTGACGCTGGGTTGCGGGGCGCCCGGAGGCAGCATCACATCCGACAACGTATCCCCCCTGCACCTGATACACACAAGAAGAATAGCTTTCGATATACGCTCAGATGCAACTCCTGTCTTCTTCGGTCCGAAACTCGACCAAAATATCGATGTTCAAACCTCTGCTTTTTCTCCTCAAATTTCGGAAGAATCCATCTCCAGAATCGTCAGGGAAATCGTGGACGAAAAACTGAAAAAAAGTCGCTGAGTTTCTATCAGCGACGGATTAAACAGATGACCTTAATTTTACTCAAAGCATGTTTCTGAAGACCGGGAGGCTTTAAACATGAGGATACTTGTTACGGGCGGCGCAGGATTCGTCGGATCGAATCTTGCCGGTAAATTATTGAAAGAGGGACATGAGGTTCACGTGTTAGACAATCTTTCCAGAAAGGGAACCGAAAAGAACATAGAATGGCTGAAAAGTTTGAACGGCAACCTTTCATTTACGAAAGGCGACATCCGAAATGAAGAAACAGTATCTGAACTAGTAGGAGACGTGGATGCTGTTTTTCACCTGGCGGCTCAAGTAGCCGTTACCACTTCCGTGGTCGATCCCATTGATGATTTCAATATAAACCTTAAAGGAACGCTGAATCTGCTGGAAGCCGTTCGAAAAAACGCTCCCCAGGCACATTTTTTCTACACATCGACTAATAAAGTGTACGGAAAAATGGAGTCAACCTCCGTGATAGAAAAAGACTCGCGCTACCAATATGAAAACTTGCCGGATGGAGTCGCCGAAGATACTCCTCTGGATTTTTATTCTCCATACGGTTGCTCGAAAGGGGGAGCGGATCAATATACGATCGATTATGCAAGAATTTACGGGCTGAAAACAACGGTTTTCAGAATGTCCTGCATCTACGGAGACCGGCAGATGGGAAATGAAGACCAGGGCTGGGTAGCTCATTTCATCATTCAAGGGGTGAAAAATAATAAAATTACGATCTACGGAGATGGAAAACAAGTTCGAGACGTATTATACATCAGCGACCTGATCGATCTTTTCCTAACGGCCATGGATAACCCGCATAAAGTTTACGGACAGGCATTCAACGTTGGCGGGGGCAGCGACAACACGATGTCTCTTCTGGAATTTATTAAAATTTTGAATGATTCATTCTCCCTTGGACTAACCTATGACTTTGACCAGTGGAGACCGGGCGATCAAAAAGTATATGTCAGCAACACATCAAAGGTGAAAAAAACGCTGGGCTGGTCTCCTCAATATTCCGTTGAAAGAGGCGTTGAAAGCCTTTATCATTGGATCAGGGCCAATAAATCTCTGCTGCCTTGACGTTCGTTCCGCATTACCGGATTGGGGTTGCAATTCAATTTTTGAGGAATTACAATTATTTTTGGAATCCGGATTTTGCGGATTTCAGATCAATTTATGATGTAATAAAGCTGCTGATGACTTTGCGGATGATGTTTGGGCTTACTCTCTTAAAAAACGCGTAAAATTTGAATGCTTTAAATAAATCTCCAGAAACCTGCAAGCCGAAACCGTTTTTGTCCAGGCCCTGCAACTTTATCGGCAAGGTGAAATAAATGATACTGAGGAGCGTATTTCAATGATTAGCGGGATCATATTCAACATTGTGGCTTTTGTCTTTGTTTTGGGCATATTGGTTTTCGTTCATGAGTTCGGTCATTTTATTATGGCGAAATTGAACAAGGTGTACGTTGAAAAATTTTCACTCGGTTTGGGGCCCAAAATTGTGGGAATAAAAAAAGGAGAAACGGAGTATGTGATATCCGCGATTCCTTTAGGAGGTTTCGTCAAGCTGAAAGGCGAGAATCCCGACGAAGAATTGTCGGGAGCTCCTGACGAATTATATTCCAAGGGTATTTTGCAGAGACTGTCCATTTTTGCGGCCGGTCCGTTGATGAACATATTTCTTGCCGTGGCGGCAATATCAGTTGTGAATATAATTGGAGTCGAAGTTCCGTCTTATCTGAAGGATAAACCGGAAATCGCGGGAGTAATGGAAAAAAGCCCTGCTGATGAAGCAGGGTTCAAGCGGGGCGATCTCATAACCGCGATCGGGGATAAAAAGATCGATACGTGGGAAGAAGCGGAGCTTCAGTTGTCTTTAACTGCCGCGGAGACTCAGGTATCGGTTCTGCGGGCGGGAGAAAAGCAAACTCTTGATTTTAAACCTTATCCGGACCCCGAAAGCGCAGTTTCCATGGGAGGAATATTAGCGCCTTTGGATGTGGTTATTCAGGACGTATCAGGCGATTCTCCCGCATCTGCTGCCGGATTGCAGGCAGGCGATTACATCGTTGCCGTAAATGATCAGGAGATTCATACCACTTCCCAATTTTTGCTACTGATATCCGAAAATGGCGGGAATTCTCTGACTATGCGTATAGAGCGGGAGGGTGAAATACTGGAGAAGGACGTCAAGCCTGAATTTAATCAAACAGAGGAAAGATGGCTGATAGGCATAACGTTCACTGAGACGGCAAAGGATTATTATTTAAAAAGTTATGGATTTTTCGGGGCAATTAAGCAGGGAGTGAATCAAACCCTCAATATGTCCAGGGCGATTTACGAGCTGATCTGGCAACTTCTTACGGGCAAAGCGTCGGTCAAGAATCTGGGCGGGCCTATCCTGATCGCCCAGTTCGCAGGACGAGCCGCAAAACACGGTCTCATATCATTAATTTCCTTCATCGGTTTTATCAGCATAAATTTGGGAATACTCAACTTGCTCCCCATTCCCATCCTGGACGGAGGACATATTCTTTTTCTTATTCCTGAGGTTTTCACAGGCAAGCCTGTGAGTATGAAAAAGCGTATGATCGCTCAGCAGATCGGATTCGGAATACTGGTTCTTCTTATCATTATAATATTTTACAATGATATTATGCGAATCACTTGAGGACATTGCAGCTAAATGAGCAAGATAGCGATTATCGACCTCCTGTTTACCTGGCCTCCAGACGGCGGCGGCCGAACCGACCTCAAGGAATTCATGTGTCGATTGGCTAGGGACCACGATGTGACGCTGTTGTGCCCTGATTATCGCCAATATTTTCCACGAGGTGAAATTGACGGCGACTTCCAGAACATTGAAATCAGAAAAATCAAATTCAACTATTTGACCTTCAATTTTTTCCTGACGGCATCCCGGTTTCTCAAGGAAACAGAAGCCGTTAAACCCGACAGCGTTTTCATCGGGGACGCCTGGTATTTGAAGCCATACCTGATGAACGCGTTGAAGAATTATCAACCCGTCGTTCGATTTTATGCCTATGAATCCTTCTGTCTGCGTAAGGGGCAGTTCTTTCGGAAAAATAAAGCCTGTGATTATAATTATCTGGAAGGCGGCCTTAAATCTTCTCTCTTCTGCACCCTCTGTGCGGGCTGGGATATAAAATTCCGCAGCGATACAATGCACGGGCAGGAATTCTGGAACTCCTTGTGCTGGCTTCCGACATACAAAAAAAAATTCATTCGGGCTCTGAAAACTTCCGGACCTCTCATAGTATATAATTCTTTCCTGGCGGACCGCATCAAACCTTTTAACCAGAATGTAAAAATCGTACCGGCCGGGATCGACCCCGAAAAGTTCCATACAGAATCACTCCAATCAAGATATAGCTCAAGAATTCCGGAAAAAAAGATCATAACCATGGTTGGAAGGGCTTACGATCCGACAAAAGGATTCAACGCCCTATACAGCGCCTGTCGTTTAATCCGCAAAAAACGAAACGACTTCCTTTTGCAGATTACGGAAAAAGACACTCAAATCCTGCCTTCAGACGATTTTATCCGATCAGTCGGCTGGCATCCCCAGGAAATACTGGCTGATGCCGTCTACAAAAATTCAGATATTTGCGTCGTTCCCTCCCTCTGGAGAGAACCTTTCGGCATTGTAGCCCTCGAAGCCATGTCTTGCGGCAGACCCGTCGTCGCCTCCAAACTCGGCGGTCTTCAGCACAGCATCGTAGAAGGAAAAAACGGTCTTCTCTTTGAACCGGGAAATTCTGAAGAATTGGCGGAAAAACTCGAATTCCTGCTCGATTCTCATGAAACAAGAGAAAAAATGGGGCAAGCCGGCAGAAACATGGTCCTGGAAACCTATAACTGGGATAAAATTTATGAAAATCATTACAAACCGCTCTTTCCTTGATCCCTTACCCATATGAATCGAAGGTTCCTTATTCCATGAAAAAAATATTAATTCTGATTAAAATCTCATTCCTTAACCTCTTTTTAATCTTTTATCTCTTCATTCTGCTCATTTTCTCCAAAATGATGTCTCCTTCAGCCTCATGTAATGCTGATTCTTCAACGCCGAACGGAAATAAAAATTTTCAATAACCCACGGCCTGATCAAATGGGGGTACAATTTTTGCTTTTCGCCTTTTCTCTTATCCGTGAAAATCCGTGCTATCCATGGTTGCGGAATTATTACGATCTTTTCCAAAAACCCGGGTATTTTGTTCATCGCCATAACCTAAACCGGCTCTGCAACAGCGAATGCCGGCTTCAGAATCTATATTTGTTTCTCATCAGGAGGTCATCAATATGATCAGTTATCAAGATTTTCAAAAACTGGATATGCGCATCGGCAGAATATTGAAAGTAGAAGATGTGCCTAAAGCCGACAATCTTTATAAAATTGACGTCGAAATCGGTTCAGAGCAAAGAACCATAGTTGCGGGAATGAAACCTTACTATTCAAAAGAAGAAATGGTAGGTCTTGACATCGTTGTGCTTACTAATCTCGAACCGCGTAAAATCAGAGGAATTAAAAGCGAGGGAATGTTGCTGGCAGCGTCTACTCCCGAACATGAAGAAGTCGTTCTGCTCACAACCCACAAAAAAATCCCTTCGGGCTCGCAAATTTCATAAGAAACCAAAAGAGCACGGCTTCGGAGCACAATATACGGTCATTGTGACACAATGGATTCTAAAACGCGTCTGCCCTGTCGCATGAACGTTTCTGCAGGTTTTTCCCCAATCAGACAGGCGAATGCGACGAAGAAAGGCAACTCTTATGCAAATTCAATCACTCAAAAAATTGTCGCCCTCCATATGTAAATCCCTGAAAGGCGTTTTCACCGATATTGACGATACTCTTACCTTGAACGGCAAATTACCCCCCGTCGCTTATGAGGCTCTGGAGATTCTCCAATCCAGGGACCTATTAGTGATACCCGTCACCGGACGTCCTGCGGGATGGTGCGATCACATCGCTCGATTCTGGCCCGTCGACGGAGTAATCGGAGAAAATGGGGGCCTTTATTTCTACTGGGATGGATCAAAATTGCGGCGACGTTATATGCAGGATGAACAAACGCGAAAAAACAATCGAAAAAAACTGGAATTCATAGGCCAGGAGATATTTCAAAAAGTTCCCGGTTCAGCTCCGGCTTCCGATCAGCAATATCGCGAATTCGACCTGGCAGTCGATTATTGCGAGGATGTGCCTCCCCTGGATGCCGACGCTGCCGCTAATATCGTATCTATTTTTCAAAAATACGGCGCTCAGGCAAAAATTTCTTCTATCCATGTAAACGGCTGGTTCGGAGAATTCAATAAATTGATCATGTGCCGCATTTTCCTGAAAGAAGCTTTTTCCATCGACCTGGCTTTGAAAAATGAAAAATTTCTCTTCATCGGCGACTCTCCGAATGATGAACCTATGTTTAAATTTTTTAAGGTGACGGTGGGGGTCAATAATATTCGAAAGTTCCTGGATCAAATGGAATTTAAACCTGCCTACATTACGAACGAGCGGGGAGGATACGGTTTTCGAGAAATGACGGATTATATCGTCAGCGAACGTTTTTCGGATTCAGCAGACAGGCTGGAGGCTACCTGATCTTCATGAGCCATTCGATGAAATGATTCATTTCCTCTTGCGTCATTGATTCTGTGAATTTACTGTGAGTCTCGTTCCGTAAAATTCCTGCTGTCGTTTCAGCATCCAATCGTTTTGAAATATTTTTCAATGAACCCGCTTCTTCGCCTTCACAACGCATTCCATGACAGGCTGCACATTGTTTCTTGTAAAATTCAAAACTTATGTTGCTATTGGATACTCCCTGAACCGCTAAGGAAATCTGATGCTTCGGCTGCAGAATCTGTTTCTGGCTGGAAGACTTATCCTCCTGAAGCTTCAGAAAATTCTGGTTCGATTCTTTCAATAAAACCACTTTTGTTTGAGGGGGCGAATCATCTCCGCAGGCCTGCAAGGAAATTAAAGCTATGCTGCCGGCAGCAAGTGCAAATCCTAATTTCATTACAGAAAGCAAATAGTTTTCTTTCATTTCACAGCCTCCTTCTGCAGGAAAACGAAATAAAAAATTTCTGTGAACCAGTAATGGGGTAATAAGATATTATATGCAAATGAGCGCCGGAGGAGTTTTCCGGTTAATCGCTCTAATCTACAGCCCTTCCATTTTCTTTTTTCTTTCCAGAAATTCCCTATATTCCTTTAAGGAACGTTCCAATTCCTCGCGTTCTTTAATCAGGCGATTACGTTCTATATTCACGGTCGAACCGCCGATCGAGTTCGAGAGACTGACGCTGCGCTCCAGTTCTGCGATCTTATCATTAAGTTCTTCCAGTTGCTTTTCGAGTTTAACGAGCTTTTTTTCTTCAGGAGTCAATTCTCTTGGAATGAGAGTCCATTCGTTCAGGGTTGCGTGATTATAAAAGAGCAAACCCAAGCCTACAGCTACGATAAATATTACGAAATATTTCACCTTACCCTCCTGTTCGATTGAATATCCTTTCTTTTCTTATGATAATTAATCTTCTGCCGGAAATAAAGTTTTATTTTTTTCTTGCTTCTCCCGGCTTGTTTTCACTTTGAGACTCAGTTATTGTTTAACCGCCGAAGCATTGCCTCGTTTCTCCGTTTCGGCGAAATCGGACGATTGAGTAAAGGAGTAATTTTGAAAATATTAAAGAATGTCCGGTTGATCGGTTTTGAAGGCAATTTCGATCATGTTCTGAACGGACATTTGCTCATTGATAAAGACCGCATTTCAATCATTAAAGGCGAATGTCCGGACGCAGATGCGAAAATCACAGACATGAAAAACTCCTTTGCAACCCCCGGAATGATAGATATTCACATCCATGGACTTGCAGGCATGGATTTTTCTCAACCTTCCGACAGCGCCGCTTTCGAAATTTTACGACAAAAATTGGCAGAAAACGGAACCGTTGCTTTTCTGCCGACCATCCGCGCAGAAGCAATTAAAAAAATGATTGGAGCGGCGCGCAGAATCTCAAACCTGACCGAAGCAGTTATTGATAGAAATTCGGCTGAAATTCTGGGTATCAACCTGGAAGGACCTTTTCTTTCAAAAGAATATTCCCGTTTTCACGCAAAAAAGGATTTACAGGACATTACTGCAGATAACCTAAAGTGCGTTTGGAGCGAAATCTCCAATTTTCTCCGCGTTATAAGCATATCTCCGGAAATTCCCGGAGCTTTTGAAGCGATTCGTTTTTTTTCAGAAAGAGGTGTAATAGTATCTGTCGGTCATACCGGTTGCAGTTTGAAGGAATTTCAAAATGCAGTCGCATGCGGCGCTCGTTCAGTGACTCATATTTACAACGGTATGCCGCCAATGCATCATCGTCGCCCGGGTCCTGTTTACGGCGCTTTGACCATGCCGGAACTTTTTGCAGAGTTCATCGGAGACGGACGGCATATAGTACGTGAAATGGTACTTTTCTTATTGAAGAACAGAGGTGTGGACAACTGTATTCTTATCAGCGATTCGACCGCTTTGACGATGTTCGAGAGCGAAACCATAAAAGTCGGTTCCCGGACGCTTCAACGAAGCGGTAAAATTGCGACTGATGAAAACGGGGTGATTGCGGGAGCAGCCACACTGCAGTTGCACGGCATATATAATCTAATTGATTGGGGAATTCCGTTTGGTCAGGCCGTCAAAACAGCCACCTACAATCCAGCCCGTTTATTGGGCCTGGAGAATGAAAGAGGAATCATCAAAGACGGGGCCAAAGCGGATATACTTATTTTCAATGAAAAAAAACGTTTGGCGAAAATCTTTAAAAACGGGCTCTGTATACACGCCACTTCGCCCATTTAAGAAAGTTTTCTCATTATGAAACAAAACAGAAAAAATATAATCATTACTCTCGATCTCATCATTATCCTTATTTCTTCCATTTTTGCAACACGTCCCCTTTTCACGCCCAAAATGTTCTACAGCCATGATTATATGGCGCCCGTCATACGGACGCTCCAACTTCATCGCACCCTGACGGACCATCATCTTCCTCCCCGCTGGTACCCCGATTACGCACTCGGATTCGGCCTTCCTGAACTTGTTTTTTTCCCACCTTTCAGCGTATACCTTCCAGAAGCCTTTTACGCCGCCGGATTCGGACTTTATTTTTCCGTAAAATTCAGTTTTTATATTATGTTCGTTCTCGCCGGCATTTTTATGTATCTCTGGGCAAGAGACTACTGGGGAAGACTGGGCGGTTTGATCTCAGCAATCGCATACCTTTATGCTCCATATCATATCCTGGATTATTTCGTACGGGGAGACCTGCATGAAACTGCGGCCCTGGCTTTTTTTCCGCTCGCCTTATTCTCCTTCAACAGGTATTTCGCAACCGGCAAAAAGAAATACATCCTTTTAAATGTCGTTTCCTACTCGCTTATTGCCTTATCCCATACCCTAATGAGCATGCTATTTACGCCTTTGCTCTTTTTCTATATCCTGCTCCTGAAATATCAGCACAAACCATCATCACGGAAAACTCCTAAAGCTCTTTTCCACGTTTTTCTTGGAATAATATGCACTTCTTTCTATTGGTTACCCGGTTTCTTCGAACGCCGCTTCGTTAAACTTGATACCATGACCCAGGGATTCGGGAATTTCCGTGATCATTTCATTCGTCTTCACCAGTTGTTCAATCCTCAATGGGGTTACGGAGCCAGTGTTAAAGGGGTTGAGGATACAATTTCTTTTCAGATCGGAAACGCGGCTATCTTGCTTTCCCTCATCGGAATATTGAGTATTCCGTTTTCCCGTCGTCGAAATGCAGGCGGAAAAAACGTCATTTTCATATTCGTAATTGCAGCCTTTTTTATTTCCGTATTCTTCATGCTGGATATTTCCGCTGAATTGTGGGAGACGATCCCTTTCCTGGCTTATTTTCAATTCCCATACAGATTCCTTGCCCCGGCCTCACTTCTGATCTCCTTTTGCGCCGGAAGCAGCATACGTCTGTTTCATAATTCAAAACCGATCACTCGTTCTCTTTTCACCGCAATCGCTGTCTTTGTATTACTCATTCTAAACGTCGGATACTGTCGCGTAGTCGGATATGTCGAAACCCCGGAATCGCAATGGAACTACGAAACACTCAGAAAATTCAGGGACTCCATACAAACCGGGGAATATATCCCTCGATGGGTTAAAGGATTCCCTCCGCCGAAAAATTTTAATTTTGTGCTGGAAAAAATCCCGGAAAACGGATTCTCACGAGAATCCATGAATAAACGTTTAAAATCAAGAGTAGAAAAATTTAAACACTTGGAACTCTACGAAAAAAAAGAAATTCCCGTGGGCTCACGAATCATTCGTCCTCAAAAATATAACATATTGAAAGGAAATCCTTTGATTTCCAAATACCATTTCTCTTCGGGAGAAATCTCATTCCTCTACAGCTCCCAAATATCATCGGAAATTCTGCTGGGCTCCTTCTTCTATCCGGGATGGATGCTTTATCTGGATGAAAAAGCTGTTTCCCAGCCCCAACCCGACCCGAATAGCGGATTAACCCTTCTAAAACTGCCTCCCGGAGTTTTTAAAGTCAAAATCCTTTTTCAGGAAACTCCATTGCGTATCGCATCCTGGATACTCAGTTCCTTAACCTTTCTCGCTTTGTGCATCTATCTTATAGCTTCTTATCTTTTTCAAAATGAAGAAGATACGCAGAAATCTGATCAATTCATGCCCTAACCAAGTAATCCGTTTTAACTGAATTGAAAACAAATTGGGAATATCCCTTCGTTTTCCCAGCGAACATCGTCTAATTGCCGCAGGTTCAGCCCACAAATATCGGCCTGGATCAAAAAATCGTCTTTTGAGGTTACAATTCGACAGAACATTCCATCATTTTGTATCGATTCCGATTGCGATACGGATACATATCCCGATTACTGAAACAAACCGTCAAAAGTTTGGCAAGAAGTGTAACCCAGGTTTGATCAGTCCCCTTTTATTCCTTACTCCCGGAATCACTCTACTGATAAATCTTTTCGATTTGATCCTCATAGTGCTTCTGAATGTTCTTCCGCATGAGTTTCAGCGTAGGGGTCAGCTCTTTGTTTTCTTGAGTCCACTCTTTGGGAACCAGAACGAACTTTTTGACTTTCTCATATTTGGGCAGGTCTTTCATGAGTTCATCCATCTGGGACTGATAAAGTTTGAGGACTTCGGGATGCTCTACCAGTTTTTCTCTGTTCGACGCGGCGATATTATTTTTAGCTGCCCATTCTTCGAGATAGTCAAAATTGGGAACGATTAAAGCGCCCACGAATTTTTTCTTATCGCCGACGCACATAACCTGTGAAACTAATTGGCTGGATTTGAGTAAATTTTCGATGGGCTGTGGTGCGACGTTTTTTCCTCCCGAAGTGACTATCAGCTCCTTTTTCCGGTCGGTGATGGTTAAAAATCCGTCTTTAATAAATCCGATATCGCCCGTTTTGAACCAGCCGTCTTCCGTAAAAGCTTCCTTTGTCGATTGTTCATCCTTGAAATAACCCTTCATCACATTTGGACCTTTAATCAAAATTTCACCGTCATCCAGAATTTTTATCTCCACGCCCGGCAACGCAGGTCCAACGGTACCGAAACGAATATCATCCAACCTGTTGACGTTCGTCACAGGAGAAGTTTCCGTTAAACCGTATCCTTCCACTATCGTGATTCCCATTGCACCGAAAAATTCAGCTATCCGTCTTTCCAGAGGTGCGCCCCCCGACACCGAGAATCGCAAGTTGCCCCCTAACTTCTGTTTCACTTTGCTGAAGACGAGTTTATCCGCTAACATAAAGGCTGCTTCGTTAAAAATTTCCGATCTGCCTTCACTCTTTAACTTCAACCGCTTCTTGCCCACACCCAGCGCCCACTCAAACAAATTGCGCTTCAACGCGGCTTCCGATTCTATGTTTTCCAGTACCTTTGAATACATTTTCTCGTAGATGCGAGGAACGCTCACAATGATCGTAGGCGCTATCTCCTGCAGATTCTGGGGCACTGCAGCGATACTCTCTGCATAACATATAGTCGACCCTACCGATATGGTCGTGTAATATCCCGCCATCCTCTCAAAAACATGACTCAACGGAAGAAACGATAGAAAAGTATCCTCACTCGTTATTTTTAAAACCTGAAGAGCGGCGTGGACATTAGACATGAAATTTTTGTGGGTCAGCATGACGCCTTTCGGTATTCCCGTAGTCCCGGAAGTGTAAACTATGCTGGCAAGATCATCTTCATCAATCGCATTCATACTTTTTTTCAAATCGCCTGATTTCTTTCCTCGGTTCTTTTTCCCACTCTCAATAATCTCATCAAGCATTAAAACGCCTTCTGATTTCAAGGAATCATCATAAGAGTCGGAAACGATGATATATTTTAAATGAGGCAAATCAGCCCGTACTTCAAGAATTTTTTTGAGTTGATCTTCATTTTCCACAAAAATAAGCGCAGCCTCGCAGTGATTTAATATATATCTTATTTGCATCGGTTCCAGGGTCGGATAAACGGGAACAGACGATCCGCCCAAACATAAAATGGAAATGTCGGCTATAACCCACTCGGGACGATTCTCTGATAATATAGCGGCTTTGTCTCCCCTTTTAATTCCTTTTTCCTTCAATCCTAAAGCCGCATTTTCCACCTGCTCTCCCCATTGCTTGTAGCTTGTCGCGCGCCACTCCCCGTCAACTTTATACTTCGTCGCCGTCCGTTCCCCATATTTTTCCACCGACTCAAAAAACATCTGAGGTATGATATTGGTCGCCATTTTGTTTTCTCCTTTTCCTCCTTCTTATTTCTCCTGAACCCTTTTATGAACGAAAGAGTTTCCTTCTTTCACTGCCGTCAGAGACGTTCTTTTTGCAGCCTTGATCCTACCGCTCAAATTACAGAAATTGAATCGCCTGTTCAAAAGATTGCTGCTGAATTATTCTATTTTTTTCTCTTTATTTTGTCAATCGTTATCATAACGTCTAGAACAGGCTATGAAAAACGCCGACGTCCCAAACATCTGATCAATGTGGGTCCGCAAAAAAGCAGCTTGACCTTTAACGCCTGAATGAGCTATTTCTTATTGACGCCACCGACGAGTATTTATTAAAAGGCTGGATCCAATGTCGTTCTTTCCGCTAATCAGTTCAATCTCCAATCTTTTGATCCTCTTTCTCTTCTGCAGCGGCGCCCCCTTCCTGCCGGCCGTTTGCTTCGCCCTGAGCCTCCTGCCCTGGATCATCTGGAAGTTTAAAAAGGCAGAGATCTCTCTCATGTCCATACTTCCGATTTCATCGCTTCAGGCCGCCTATCTCGGTATAATTTGCATCGCTGCCGAACCGCCTGCGTCCATTATCGAGAGACCCGATTTGACGATTCTTAAAGCCGCATCCCTCCTCTGCCTCCTGGCCGCTCCTCTTCTGTTTCAATATCAAACATGGATGAACATCGCTCTCCTCCTACCCTTTTCTCCTCTATTCCATCGCGAAATTGCAAATTTCTGGTTCTTGCCCGCTCTGAGCCTTATAGCGCTGCTCTCCGCAGAAAATGTGCGACATAAAACGCTCGATCTGCTAAAGCGAAATTCTGCGGGTTTCCTTTTACTCCTCTTTATATCTGCCCTTACGATTTCCATTATCCTTTCTCCTGTACCTCAGACGGCATTTGAACAATCACTCAAATTTTTTTGCCTTATCCTTTTTTTCATCAACATAGCCGTTAAACCGAACTCCAAAAAATATAATTTATTCATAACCAGTTGTGTTCTTTTCGCTTTATTTTCTATGGGAACTTTCGCCAAACTGCTCAGACAAATCGAAATACTCGGTTTCATTAACGGAATCAATTTAAGACTCTGGTTCGCAGGAATGCATTATAACGTAGTCGCAATGCAGATGCTCCTGTTTTTTCCGGGTTTGATCTATCTGGCCGGGAAAAAAAATAAATTTTACCTGCGAATGACGGCTATTCCGGCTCTTTTTTTCGCTTCCTTCACAATATTGGGCACGTTCAGTAAAGCTGCGATCCTTTTGTTCTTCTCTCAATTGATTACGCTCTCTTTTATCCTGTTCCGAAAAGGCAAAAAGGAAGCATCCCGGCATTATGCAGGACCGGCAGTTGTTACGATGATTCTCATAATCGCATCTGCCGCCGTCTTTGTATCGCCTCAACTTCGCCATGCCGTCGAAGAACGCATATTTCAATCGTCAAGTTATTATCCCCGATTGTATATCTGGAAAATCGCCGGTCGCATGGCGCTCGATTATCCTTTTTTCGGAACAGGCCTATTCGCTTTCCAGAATCAAAAATCTTACGCCCCGCCCTATGATTGCTCGGTATGTCTCGATGTGAAAACTCTCCTGTCTTCCCACCTGCAAACGCATGCTCACAATATCTATCTTGAAATGCTTCGCTCCATCGGCATAGTAGGCTGCAGCCTTCTTATTCTTGTTGTGATCGCATTTTTTAAAAAAGAAAAACACAGTAAAACGGCTTTTATTAGATTGAAATTTTACTGTGCGGCCGGATTAATTTCGCTCGCAATCTACGGCTTGATTGATCACCCCTTGACCGATATGTCCCTCGCAGCACAAATCTTTCTCTTTTCAGCCCTGATGGTACCGGAATTAAGCAGCCGCATGACAACTTACAGAAATCCTTTTCTTCGCAAAATTAATACGTGGAGCGCCGGTCTTTTCTGTCGACTTCTCCTTCCTCTTCTATGCTTCCTCTTTATCGTCACTGGAGTCGCCCAGGCGCTTCAATCCTTTCATGATGAAATCATTCGGAAAAACGCCGGTCGACTATCTCATACGCAAATTGAACGTCTTATAAAACTCAACCGCGTTTTGTCCGGCTTCAAACCTCTTTCTTCCGATCCCCTGATGAATTTAGCTCAGAATTTTGAACGAATCCACCGCTTCAAAATCGCCGCCTACTATTGGAAAAAAGCTTCTGAACTGAATCTCGCAGACCCATTCATTCCCCTCCGCCAGGGCATGAATTCTATGGCCAGAAGTCGCTTCGCCGAAGCAGAAACGTATTTCAATGAAGCTTTTTATCGGGACCCCAGGTCGATCGAATGCCGAAACAGCCTGCTTTTTTCCGCCTATGCACTCACAGCCCAGGAAAAAACGCACGAAGCCTTCTCGACTTTGAAAAAAAGCTTATATGAAAATCCATCGCAGATCGTTAACGCTCTCTGGCTTGAAACATACGATTCGATACACAGAAATAATGCCCTCTTGTTCCCCTCTGAACCGGTTTCAATCGCAGAAATGTTCGTAACTTTTTGCGGCGAAAACAAAGAACAATTTGAAAACAAATATGCAAGAACGAAAAAGTTGTTCAAGGTCCCTCCTGAATTCGAAGCTTCTTTTCTCCTGAATCGAAATGCTCTCATGTGTGATATAAAAAATGAAATGCTTTCCCTCGATAAAGTCGACGAAAAGCTCTCCTGCAAAATGTTGAACGCCGGAAGAGTTTTCGCATTCACCGGCAGGATTGAAGAATCGAGAAGCCTGTTTGAATTGTACTTCAAATTTTTTCCTTATTCGGCTGAAGGGCGGCGAGAATTGGTTGAATTGGACCTCATGGAAGGCAATTATGAGTCGATTGAGAGAATGGCCGAAGAGAATCGGCTTTATCATTATCTTGTCGATCATTATCTTGATTTAAATGAATATGATAAGGCTTTGTCTGCATTTGAAAAGAGTCTTGGAGCGAACCTTAATCTTTCCGGCCGATTCTACGAAGAATTTCTCGAAGCAGACGATGAAATTTATTTGGACAAACTCTGGCAATTATTAAAAATCGACCGGTATCTCTATCCCGACGTAAAGAATTATGCGGCCACCGCTAAAGTCGAGTTGTTGAAAAGCAATGTGAACAAATCGAAACATTTCTATTCCAAAGCCGTCAGTTATCTGAAATTCAAAATGGACCGTCAACTCGGGCAGTTGGACGATTTCGAAGATTTCTCGCTTGTCGGCGAATTGATGAGGGATATTTATGAGGAGCTGCCGGAAGGTCGCGAAAAACTTTTTAATGAATTGGATCGCCTGTCGTTAGAACATGAAACGCTAATCAGGGCATTTTTTCTGCAAAATTCGGACGATCCGGTTAAAGCGATGCAAATGTTGCTGAATGTTAATGAAGAAGGAAATGCCGGACCTTCCGTTGCGCTCCTGACTGTTCTGCAGCTCCTGCAAAACGAACGACTCGAAACTGCCGAAAAATACCTGGAATCATTACTCGAGAGATATTATTCGCCTTCCCTGGCTGCGAAGTTGTCTTTTGTAAAAGTTCGCCTGAATAAAATCGATGAAGCTTTTCAACTTTTTAAAACCACGCTGCATGTTCCCGACGGAATGAAACATCCTTCCCCCCTGCTCTGGTTCGCGTTTCTTAAAGAGGCTGCGAATGAAGGTGATCGAAGCGCGGCACGGAGGATACTTAACCGGTTGTCCGACCAGACCATTAAAGACGAAAGACTGCTGAAACAGATCATTGACATTTCCGATCAGCTCGAAGCCTGGGATATCAGTGAGGAACTGATCACAAAGGCGGAATCCTCTCTGCAAAACTCAGAAACCGTGATATTGGCGGAAGCCCGCAACTATCTGCGTAAAGGCCGGTTTGATCTGGCTGCTGACAAGTATAAACAGTTGCTTGATTTCAATGAATTTTTCACTGAATCATACATTCAATTGGCGTTGATCGAAAAAGCAAATGGAAATATCCCTCAGGCGCTGTCATATCTTGAAGAGGCTGAAGCTAAACTCGGAGAGAATGCCGACGTGTTCTACTGCCGGGCTCTTATTTATGAATCCGTTAAAGATTATGACGCGGCGATTGCCAATTATCGAAGGGCATTAAAGAAAAATCCCAGAAGACTCGATATCCGGGATGCATACGATCAACTCTCGGAGGCGCTCGATTAATCGCAGGCCTTCCTTCTCCCGTCTTTTAACTTGCCGCGATGATAAAACAACACCCTCAGATTGTCCCTCGTATCTCTTACCGGTCGTAACTTCTTTCCCTGATGAAAAGTGCGGGAAAAATATGAAACAGGCGTTTCTATTATTTTCCTTCCGTTTAAGTAAGCCGTCAGAAGCATATCCAGGTCCCAGCCGAATCCGTCCGTGCCCGTCGGCAACTCATGCAATATTTTTTTCGTCCAGCAACGGTGCATGCAAAACGGGTCTCTGAACTTTGTTCGAGACACCATTCTGATCAAGCGTTCCAGAATGAAAGTCCCCAAATCAAAAAAAACAGCAGCCGGCCACTCCGGCAGCCGTGGATTCCGCCTCATGCCGAATCTTTTCCTTCTCCGAAATCCCAGTCCTATGTCCGCTTTTCCCCGGATAACCGGACGCGCCACCCGAAAAATATCGGCCGCCTTGTATTCCAGGTCTGCATCAAAAACAGCCATGCATTTGCCCGAAGCCTCTACAACCCCCTCCATCACTGCTCCGCCTTTACCGGCGCTCCGCTGATGGATCAGCTTGTCGATCTTGCCCGCTTGCAGCATTCTTTCCAAAGTCTCTCGAGAACCGTCGGTGGAGCCTCCATCAACAGCGATGATTTCTACATCCAATCCCGAAGGCTTGTCTCTATGCACCGACAAAACGCTTTTTTCAACCGTATCCGCTTCATCCAAAACCGGAATAATTACTGTGATGTCCTTATCATTCTTCATACGCACTCTTCCGTTCCGACAAAAAATATGAGGAACCGGCTCCTGTTCGTTTTTTATATTACTTTGCAGGCCAGGTCAAGACTGCAATTCACAAGTTTCAAAATTCACATCTACAGAAGAAATGAAATCGGCAAAACAGCAAAAGTTCAGAAAACTTCGAGGAAATTTTCATATCAGGGAAGGAGCAGCCATCTGTCAAACAGCAAACGGCATCCATTCATTCTTCGTATTCTATCGTAGAAAGATTATCGCTGCAAGCGCCGCAGTCGGTTTTTCTGAATGTGCAGTTTTTACAGGCTTGTTTTTTTCTTTTCAGTTCTTTTCTTTTATGCAGAATCAGCCATACCAGGAGGAGAACAAATACGAGTATCGCCGCCAGGTTGTAAATTATGCTCATTTTCCAATAATCCCAAAGCAGAACTGAGAATAAAAAGGTAATAACACCGATTTACTGATATCAGGCTCCATATCCCAATAACACTCCTCCCTGGTACACAACCAGCGCCAGCAGATAGGCGGTTAAAAGACCGTACCCCACGGTGAAGAGGCTCCATTTCCATGATTTCATTTCCCTGAAGATAGTGGCCAGCGTAGCCAGGCAGGGCAGATAAAAAAGGCTGAAAATTATAAATGACAATGCTTGCAGCGTACTCCAGTTCCGTCTCAGCCGTCCCTGCAGGTCAGCGCTGAAGTCCGCATCCGTATTGTCCTCAGTCTGCTCAACTAGAGTTCCTTCATTTTCAGGTCCATATAAAACCCCCAGGCTCGACACGACAATTTCTTTCGCTACAAAACCGAAAAGCAGAGCCACGGTCGGTTTCCACTCTAAGCCGATCGGTTTCATCACAGGCGCCAGCGTTTGTCCGATTTTTCCCGCATAACTTTGCTGACTGTTGGGTTCTACTCCCCAGGGAAAATAACCCAATATCCAGATCATGACGACGCCTGCCAGAATCACGGTCCCGACCTTTTTTAAAAATATCCATGAGCGATCCCAGGTCCTTATGAACATCCCTTTTAACGTCGGTAATCGATACGGCGGCAATTCCATCACGAAAGGAGCCGATCCTTTTTTGAAAAACATGGACTTAATGATCAAAGACGAAAAAATGGCCACGGCTACTCCCAGCATTACAATCGAAAATACTACGGTACCGGCGTAATTATGCGGAAAAAAAGCGCCGGCCATAAGTATCCAGATCGGCATCCTGGCTCCGCAACTGATAAATGGATTCACTACAATGGTCAGTATTCTGTCGCTTTTGTTCTCCAAAGTTCTGGCCGCCATAATCGCCGGCACATTGCAGCCGAAACCAATGAGTATTGGAATGAAGGATTTGCCGTGTAATCCGATCTTGTGCATAAAGCGATCCATCACGAACGCTATCCTGGCCATGTAACCAGTATCTTCCAGAAACGCTATGCCTAAAAATAAAAGCATTATATTAGGCAAAAACGCCAGAAGCGAACCAATGCCGCCCAATAATCCTTGTACCACAAACCCCTGCAGCCAGACCGGCCCGACCCTCAATATCGGGCCCAATCCATTACCTAATACTCCTATAAAATATTCTATGCCCTTTGCGAAAGGCTCTCCGGCCGTAAAAGTAAACTGAAAAAGCAGCCACATTACCGCCAGCAACATGGGAAAACCGAAAAAACGATTCAGAAGAATATTATCGATTCTCTCCGTCATTTCCACTCTGTCTTTCAAAGCAAACTGAACGCATTCCCTGATCAGTCCTTCAACTATTCCGTATCGCCGCTGGACTATAAGCAAATCAGACTTCTCGCCCGTGGCCGTTTCCAGAAATCGAGCCTCCGATTCCGACAGATCGAGTATCGTCTCCCTGTCGCCCGTTATATTGTATTGTTCAAATATCGAATGATCACCCTCCAGAAGCTTTATCGCTATCCACTTCGCCGTTATCGAGTCGGGAAAAGTCAAATGCCTGACTATATCCGGCGCCAACCGCCCTATCGCTTCATCCACAAATCGGCCATATCTGATCTCCAACCTCTCGACGGGCATTGTCGCCCTTTCCCCGATCGCCTTCTTCAGCTCCTCGCTGCCCTTTGCGCGGTTCCCCACCGTCAATATCACAGGACATCTCAAAAGCCGGCTTAACTGCTCCGCATCAATCCTATCTCCCTTCGCCTCAACTTCGTCAGCCATGTTTAACGCTATTACCAGCGGACATCCGATCTCCAACAATTGCACCGTCAAATATAAATTCCGCTTCAAATTCGATGCATCAACCACGTCTACCACCACATCAGGCCTCTTCTTCAGCAAATATTCTCCCGCTATCCGCTCATCTATGCTCACCGTACTTAAACCGTAAATTCCAGGTAAATCTACGAATGAAGCCCTCTCTCCGTTTATCTCTCCCGTTCCCGTCTTGCTCTCAACCGTTACTCCCGGCCAATTGCCCACCTTCTGTCGCGCTCCTGTCAAATTGTTGAATATAGTCGTCTTTCCTGAATTGGGATTCCCCGCAAGCGCTACCGTATACTTCACTTCCTCCGATCGCCTGTAAGGCTCCGAAGCTTCGACTCCGCCTCGCCTTCGCCTCAGTCGCTTGCGTAATCCCCGCAATCCGGCTTCCCGGTCCCCATTGTCCTTGTTCTGATATTTCATCCGCTTCCCAGCTTCTTTACCAATATCGTACCTGCCTCCTCCTTACGGAGACTCAACCGGTAACCCAACAAACCCAGTTCAATCGGATCCCCCAGCGGCGCCGTCCTTATTACATCCACCTCCGATCCAGGCACCATACCTAAATCAATTAATCGCTGCCGTAATTCGCTGTCCGTTCGAAGTTGTATGATTTTGCCTCGCTCGCCGGGCTTTAGTTCCGATAGATATTGGATGCCCTCCATGCTCTCTAAACAGTCACGCTCCGTTTCACACGCTTCCAATACATGACAGTCCTTCGCTCCACCCATTAAAGCACAAAAATTCTTGAACCTCTTCAGAAGCTCCTGGCCGCCCTCCGGACATGTATGAATAAATTCCAAAAATCCCACCAGCTTGTCGATCGTTTTTATCCCTAAATGATGCTCTATCGCACATGCCTCCCGCTCAGAAGTCTCCCGGTCCAAATCCAATATCTCTATAAAAAAATTCGTTATTATCTTATGCCGTTGAAATATTCGGCGCGCTAATCGCTCTCCCGTGCTCGTCATCTCTACAGTCTCGTGAGCCTTATAATTGATCAATCCCGCCTTGTTGAGTCTCTTCAATGCTGCAACTACACTCGCAGGCATCACGTCAAGATGCTCGGCGATATCCTTGATGCGGGGAACCCCCTTCTCCTCGCGCAGCCTGTATATCGCCTCAAGATAATCTTCCTGACTGGAACTGAGTATCCCGACCTGCATATCCTTCTTTTCCTCTTTCCCCATAGCGCGCCCTCCGTTCATGTCGGGCTAATTAATTTAGGCGCGACTAATTTAAATGTCAAGTCGCCTCAACTTTAATCTTAACGCGTGACCCGCGTCTTCATCGCTTGCATGTGTCTGCACGCCGGCGATGAAGACGCTGATGTCCGGCGGAACAACCTTAATCATTATCCGGGCGAATCCCGCTAATAGAGAATAAGCCTCGATGCGGTTTTGGCGGACAAAGACCGTTTCTTTAATGATTTATAATTACTTTTTATGCGAAAAGTCTCTGTTCGGTTTGTAATCTGAATCCTGATCGTTAAGGGCGGCGCAGAAGAAAGACTCTCTCATTTTAGCCTTTTTATAGTGAGGACAAAACATGGGATTCCCGCCTTCACAATATTTGGACTGCTCTTCCACGCTGGGGATCATGATCTTTTTAGGCCAGTAGGCATGGCAGCAGCGCATGGTAAAGGAAACACTCTCCGAACGAAAACTGGTCATAAACGGACACTTCATGTCCTGACTCCTTTGAAAGCGAACACAAATGATCGTTTTCGCGCAAAAACGCTGTGCATCAGCGCACAGCATAATTCCTTTTTGACTCCAGCTATGTTGAATTTAATCATAAGCTTGCGACTCACATCCTGAACATTGAATTTATTCTGCAAATTCCATACCGCAAAAGGATGCGACGAATTTGCAGGACATTTCGGAACGCTGGTCGCAATAAAAAAAGCATTGAAAGAATCGTAACCCATTGTTTGATCATTCGCCTTAAAAAAATACGACCCTGAAACTAGCAGGAATCGGAACGGAAAAAACTTGTCTGAAAGGTGAAAAGACTTTTCATCCTGAATGGCGAGCGGAGATTGACAATTAAATGCTCTCATTGTTATATTCGATTTGTCTTTTTGGAGCGCTGTAACGTTTTTTCAAAGGAAATCAATAAAGTGCGGTCATTGATAAAGAGTATACGAGAGACGCTGCTGATTTTCAGGGTTGAGGCGCTTTCCCTTCTCCGGGACCGGCATACGGTGATTTATACGATCATCATGCCGATTTTTTTATACCCGATCATGTTCTGGACGATGAACCAGGTGGGAGCGTTGGAGAAGGGATTTGAGTCTCGCGAGAAGGCACGGATATCGATAGAGGGAGAAGGCATATTTCCTGAAGGTGTGGAATTTTTGCGTGGTTCTCCAGATTTTGAAGCGGTGAAGGTTTCTTATGACGAGGAATCGTTACTGGACGGAGAAATAGAAGCGGCGCTGGAAATTTTTGAGGAGGATCGAAGCGTTGAGCCGCCCTGTTTTCGGATGCGGATATATTATGACGGAGCATCGGACCGTTCCCGACGGACGGCGGACAGCATAATCGACCGTCTTGATTTGTATAGGGATATTTATTTGGAGGAATTTTCGGACCAGCGCTCTCTGTCTGGTGAGATGTTTTTACTTCCTGCGGTCGACAGGGTTAATTTAGCTGAGAGCCGTGAGATAGGGAAATTTATTTTAGGCCGGTTATTTCCCATGATGATTGTTATAATGGCAGCTATGGGTACGTTGTATCCCGCGATTGAAGTCGTAGTTGGAGAACGTGAGCATGAAACGCTTGAAAGCACCCTCGTCTTACCCACGCGGCGATTACATATAATGGCGGCGAAATATTTAGCGGTAGCAGCAGGCGGCGTTTCAGCCGTTTTTCTGAATTTGTTTTCTATGTCTCTGGTAGTAGGCAGCACGATATTCAGCGCGAAAAAATTTCAGGAAATAGATTTTTCCTTTCCATTGGAATCCATTCCTCTGATTTTTTTAGCAGCGACATTGCTGTCTTTGTTCTTCGGCGCTGCCTTAATCCTCCTGGCCTCGTTCACCAGAAATTTCCGGGAAGGCCAGGGATTCGTAACTCCTTTTTTTATAATAAGTTTTCAACCAGCTTTAATCGCCTCTTTTCCCGGATTCGAGCTGACGCCTTTAACGGCGCTCATACCGATAGCGAACGTTTCCCTTTTGTTTCGAGATGCGCTGAATGGCAATTATTCGTTGTTAAACATAAGCCTGGTGTTTTTATCTTTAATCATCTGTACGATTCTGGCGTTATGGCCCGCAGGCCGTTTATTTCAAAGAGAGGATTTCCTGTGGAAAGGATTCAAGGGAGCGTTCAAAGATTTCATGAGATATTTTTTCAAGGATGCAGGAAATGGGGGAAGCCATGCCGGAAGCATTAATTAAAGTGACTGAGTTGGGCAAGACGTTTTACGACAAGCAGCGAGGCGAGATAAAAGCTGTGGACGAGGTTTCTTTTGAATGTTTTCCTGGAGAGATATTCGGATTACTTGGACCCAATGGAGCGGGAAAAACGACGACTTTACGCATCCTGGCCACGGTAATTCAGCCCTCGTCAGGGAAGGCAGAGGTTTATGGTCATGATATTATTGAAGAACCTCAGAAGGTCAGGTCTTCTATCGGTTTTCTCTCTTCAACCACTGGACTTTATCCGCGACTGACTCCCAGGGAGATACTTGAATATTTCGGAAAACTGTACGGAATGTCGACGGATAAACTGGGGCCGCGAATTGAAGAACTGTCCGAAACGTTTGATTTCGAGGAGTTCATTGACGTACCATGCGAAAAACTGTCCACGGGCATGAAACAGAAAACATCCATAGCCCGAACGGTCGTGCATGATCCGCCGGTTCTTATTTTCGACGAACCGACTGCGGGACTGGACGTTATAGCGGCAGGGGCGATGATCGATTTCATTCGGGGCTGCAAGGACAGGAATCGCACGGTTCTGTTTTCCACACATATTATGAGCGAAGCGGAAAAGATATGCGACAGACTGGCTGTAATCCATCAAGGCTCCATTCGCTCCATCGACACGCTGAGCAATCTTCAGAGGATTACGGGCAAAAAATACCTGGAAGATATTTTCAAATTTTTCGTGTCGGAAAATAAAGAATAATCAGAGATGGATACGAATATATTCAAAATAGTTCTCTGGAAAGAAATTCGAGATATATTAAAAGATAAGAAGACGCTTTTTCTCACAGTGCTTGTTCCTTTTCTCAGTTATCCTCTTATTCTGCTGGGAACCGGTTATCTAAAAAACGTCTCTGAAGAGCAGGAAGCTCAGGAAACGGTAATAGTCGGTTATAACGGTTCTTCTCGTTTCATTGAAATGTACTTTCCAGATTCGGAATTCGAGAATTTCAAATGGATACCGATGCAAGACGGAACCCAGTCAGTCGAGTTAAAAGAGATTCAGGCTTTTCTTTTCGTGCCGGAGGAATTTTATAAGGAAAGCGATCAGGTCCCCTATGTGGATATTTACTATAACAACACGAGCGACCTTTCCGGCAGCGCAGCCCGTAAAATTGAAACCACACTTGAAGAGGCGAACTCGACAATGTTACGCCTCAGAATAAAAGAAGCAGGTTTGGATATCGATCCGGAGAGAATGCTCGATTATGAAAAAAAAGACGTCTCAACAGCTTTACGAAAAAGCGGAAGCCTGGCCGCAAAAGCCGTCCCTTTCCTTCTGGTTCTGATGCTTTTTTCCGGCGCTTCTTTCGCAGCATTGGACATTATCGCCGGTGAAAGGGAAAGGGGTTCCCTGGAATCTCTCCTTACCACGCCTGCAGACCGCACCGCCATCATTGCCGCCAAATTCAGCGCCGTGTTCCTGACCGGCGTGGGAGCATCCATCGTCAACATTATCGGCCTCAGCGTCTCCGTATCGATGGGATTGCTGGATTTTTCAGGTTTAATCGCGGATTACCAGTTTGTCCTTTCCTACGCTTCTCTCGCTATTCTTTTATTGCTGATGCTTCCGGCAGCCGCTTTCATATCTTCTTTGATGATAATCGTTTCAAGTTTCGCAGAATCCTTTAAACAAGGACAATACCTCGTCTTTCCTCTCTTCTTCCTTACGGGCATGCCGGCCCTTAGCGGCCTCCTGCCCGGACTGAAAATCGATTCCATCATGGTTGTTTTCCCCATCGCCAATATTGCCCTGCTGGCGAAAGAATTGTTTATTAATCGTTATAACATTCTCTTTATCATGCTGACTTTCGGGATTAATTTTCTTTACGCCGGAATCGCTCTTCGACTGGCCGTCAAAATCCTCAACCGGGAGGGAATAGTCGGCTTTTCCGCTATATCAAGGGCCGAAAGGGATTGGACAAAAAAAGCCTTCTCCCTTTTCGCATTCATCTGGCTGATAATGTTCTACTTCGCAACCCCCCTCCAGGCATCAGACATCCTCAAAGGCCTTCTCATTACAGAATGGGGCTTCATCCTCCTGCCGGCTTTGATTTTTATATACATTAACAGACTTGATCTTAAAAAAACTCTCAGCATCAAAAAATTTAATCCTCAGCAGGCAGGCGGCGCTTTCTTCGCTTTCACCGCGGGCCTGCTCGGCGCCGTATGGATTCTTCATTTTCAATCCAAATTTTTCCCCGCTCCCGAGGGACTTTTTAAAGCATTCGAAAACATGTTCATGGATAAAGATATATCTCCGCTAATGAAATTCATTGCCTTTGCCTTTTCGGCGGGAGTGTGCGAAGAGGTTCTATTCAGAGGCGTTTTGACTGACGTATTATCGCGAAAACATCATAAAGCCTTCGTCATCATCGTGGTCAGCCTTCTTTTCGGCATTTTCCACTTCAATATCTACCGAATCCTTCCCACTGCAGTCGTAGGCGCCGTTTTGACCTGGACTCTGCTTGAAACAAGATCAATATTTCTCCCCATCATCATGCATATCCTTCATAATTCCACGCTCATATTCCTTGATCCTGAATTCTTAAGCTCAGTCAGTAAGCGCCCCGAAGCGCCTCTTTATATTCTAATCAGTCTCTTTATCGCCAGCGTTCTGTTCTCCGGGAAAGCCTGGCGAAGAAAGGAAGTACATTGAACCGATGAAAGTCGTCGTCGTCATGCCGGCTTACAACGCCGGTCCTACCCTTCTGAAAACTTACCAGGCCATTCCACACGATCATGTCGATGAAATCATTCTTGTAGACGATTTCAGCCAGGACAATACCGTCTTACTTGCCTCGCAATTGGACATCAAAGTCATCGAACATCCTGAAAACAGAGGATACGGCGGCAATCAAAAAACTTGCTACGATACCGCTCTGAAAGACGGAGCGGATATTATCATTATGCTTCACCCCGATTACCAATATGATCCCTCAATTATTCCACAGATGGTCGAACCCATCGCCTCTGACAAAACAGATGCCGTTTTCGCCTCACGCTTTCTGGGAAATCCTCTTAACGGCGGCATGCCTCGATATAAATATTTCTCCAATAAAATCCTTACATGCCTGCAGAATCTGGCGCAAAACACTTCTTTTTCCGAATTTCATACCGGGTACAGAGCTTTCAGCCGCCGGTTGCTCGAAGATATACCCTATCATAAAAATTCAGACGATTTTGTTTTCGATAATGAAATAATTTTTCAAATGCTCGTCCGTAAAGCCCGCATAATGGAATTACCCGTCGAAACTCGTTATGAAAAAGATTCTTCAACTGTTTCGCTCAAAGGCAGCATCAAATATGGAATCGGCGTATTACGTACAATTTTTAAATATCTGCTTCATAAATGGAAAATCAAACGCTTTTCTTTATTCGAATGAAGTTAAACCTGAAAGGAAAAAATCAATGAACGCTTACTCCAGCAAATCCACAAATAAATCATCCTTCCCGAATTCTCCGAGTTCCTTTCTTTCCCTTGCTGCCCTTTCTTCATTCCTCTGCAGCTTTCTGCTTTCAACCGCTCTCATGCCCTGCCCCTCCGGTGCGACTGCAGCCGACAACAAAAGCGATATCATCCCACATCTCCGGTCAATGCATGATCAAATACGCGAAATTCAACGCCATTATGTAATTCAGGATGACTCCGCCATTCAGGAATCCAACCGTGAACTGAATGAACTTCTGGAAAATAGGGAACTCTTGAACGATGATAATACTATGCTGCTTAAGGAAATTGCCGGAAGCGCCGAATACTCCGATGAGCTGAGAATCGCTGCCTCCGTTTTTCTGGGTTATCACACGCAGGCGACGGTAAAAGAAAACACGGAGTCGGTCATAAGACCTCTGACCGGATTCCTGGCCAAACGTGAGTCGATGGAGCCGTTCGATTTCGTTACCGGACTCTTTAAACTGTATGAAAACTGGTCTCGACAAAAACTAGATGACCTTTCAGTCCCTTACCTTGTATACCGTTTCGCTGTGCCTTCAGCACAAGATTCCGAAAATGAAAAAGCAATGCTTCAGGAATTTCGCATCGCTGCAACCATCTTTGCCGGGGCTGTCGGCGACATTCGCGCTGTTACGGCTTTGAAAAGTATGCCTGAAGCAGTCGCTGATCATACTAATGTCTTCGATCCCGTCGGTTTTGCACTCGGTCTGAGCGCATTAAAATCCCCTGTAACAAGAGATATGCTTTTCGAATCGGCAGCCGTCGGTGGAGTTGAATCGGTTACCGGAATAAAAGCTCTTTATGCTCTTGGAACCGCAAAAGATGACCGTATTGTAGAATACGCCGCAAAATTTTTTGATCATTTGGAAACCGAATACGATTCCGATGAGACGAAACATGCAAAAAAAGCGTTCAGAAAACCTGAATCTCCAGTGACTTTGCCCCGCAGCATAACCATCGAAAACCTCATTAATATACTCAGCCGCATGAAAAACGATCGCCTCACTCAAGTATTTCTCAGGCTTCTTAAGTCGAAACCCGAACTCATTTCAAAATTACAAGATTACATCGCTTATTCCGGAAACTTCTCTGATCATAAATGGCTTATGAATGCTATGCTGGAATCAGCCAAGTGGGAATCATTGCGTTTTATGCCTTACTTCATTGATGAACTGGAAACAACCGATGTCGAATACCTGTTGGATGCATTGAATCAAGGTTCTGAAATGCAGAAGATGAAAATATTGCAAATTTTCGAACAAATGCCGGCAGACCTTTTAACTCCTCAGATTGAAAACGCAGCCAAATCCCTGGCAGTCTCCGATCAATCCGAATTGGCGGCCGCCCAGGCAGTCGACTTATTACTCAGATTCCCCGAAACCAATACGCAAGCGTTCCTGAAAAAACTATCGAGATCAGGTCCACTTGAAAAACCGCGGGCGCTGGCCTTATGGACGCTCTTTAAATTTGCTGATGCTGATGAGAAAATTATTATAGATGCTATCGAAAGCGATAATCCTAAATTGAGAATTACAGGAGCGGATACGCTGATCCTCCATTCGACCACCATGGATAAAAGATTAACAGGATTGAAAGGGGAAGAATGGAAAAGTATGCTCAAAGCGCTGCACCGGATGCTTCTTCAGGAAACGGATATTCATATCGCTGAGAGGATGCTGGAAGCCGCCTGGCGACATCGGCCAGGCAGAGTATTCACTCCGGATTTCAATTATTCGGAAGAAGAAATTGAATTTCAGGAGCAAATCGCCCAGCGATTTATATATCCTCAGAAATGGCCTGAATCTGTTCGGCTTCACCTGACGACTTTTCTCAAACTGCTGAAAACCGAAAAGGCCAAATCTCTCCTGACGCAAATGAAAAATTCCGACCCGTCTGAAAAGGTCAGAGATCGAGCCGCTCTGCTTCTAAGGATGTGGTCCAGATGAACTTTGCGCCACGGGATCAGCGCCCGTCCGCAGACGCATTTTTGATTCAACATGCATGAGCAGACAGGCGCCGATAAATTTCGCTAATTCGTTTTCTCTGATTCTAATCCCTTGCTCACCAGGAATGAAAAATTCTTCTCCACATTCTCTTTTAGTATCACCCCTAAACCCACTAAGGCCAAAAATATCTGCTTTCTTTTCACAAGAATCAGGGTGGCTAAAACCATAATGAGAAACCAATAAAGTTTTTTAAACATTAATGAACCTCCCGCTAAATCTTTTCCTTCTTAATGACCGGCTCGAGACCCGGTAATTCCAGGAACCGCTCTTCGCTCTTACTTTCTGATATTTCCTCAGAATTAAAAAATCGTATAAATCAACGGCGCAACAGCGGATTGTTCCGTCAGAAGAATAATTATGCTGAAGACGAGCATTATAATGATAATGGGAGCAAGCCACCATTTTTTCGTTTCTTTCAGGAACATAAAATATTCTTTTAATATGCTGGATTTTTTCATTCTGTTTCACCTCTCAACGGAATTGGCAGTCCGATCACAGATTACTTTTTCCATACCCGCTATGTCAATACCGGATGTTTGAAACTTCTGATGCAGCGTCAGCAAACCCGGCAGTTGAATGCGCCTTTTAAAGCGAATTGCTGAAGTTAGTCATTGAGCAATTCTTTCATCAATTTCGTAATTTCCGTCTGGAAAGGTTCAGTAATTTTTTTGGGCGTTTTCCGGTCCATATGGAGCAGCCCCATGGACTGGATACCCGGCTGCTGCCGGTACCAATCAAAAACTGATTCCCAGACTATTCCGCACATCAGCGGATATTCTCTGAAGGATTCTTTAAAAGCATTGAAAGCATCTTTGAATAATGCCAGTTGAGTTTCTTCCAGGGTGCCGTGTTTATAACGATAATCCTTTTTTTGGGGATTCCTCAACAGCCAGAACTTACCTGATGTCGTAGGGGATGACCAGAACCCGAAAGCGGTGATTAAATGCGGTTTATCAGGATGATATTTCATGGCTTTAACAAGGAATTTCCTGACTCCTCTGCCTGCAGAAATGCCGTATTTTGCCCCGAAATAAGCGCTCCAGCCCGCAGCATCGCATGAATATTGCGAAAAATCCTTCGCTCCCTGGTCGCCGGCGCTCGCCGCCTGTACCAAAAGTCTTTTATCGGAATAATTATTTCTGTAATCAGATATCATTCGTTCCAGATATTCCTTTTTGCCGTAGGGCTTGCGCTTACCCCCCAAGTCGGCGCCCAGATTCCAGAACAGAACGGATGGTCTGTTGCGATCTCTGAAAATCATCTCACGCCACATCTGAATATCGATCCGCCTTTCTCTCTGGGCCTCGAAATGCGGAGATCGATGTTTGTAAAGCGGAATTTCTTCCATTACAGCCAATCCCAGGCTGTCAGTGAAAAAATAAGTGAGAGGGTGATTAGGATAATAGCCCGTTCTTATGAAATTGGCGTTGAATGTCTGTATGACTCTCAGGTCATGATGAATTTGTTCAGGGGCGCCCGTTCGACCGCTCTCCGGCCATTCCTCATGCCTTAACACGCCGAACAGCCTTATTGGAATATCGTTCAAAAGTAACCGTCCCGTCTTGTCCGTCCTTACGATCCTTATCCCTGATTGCGCCTGACGCCGGTCTTCCACTTTTCCATTGACGATAATGGTCAATTCCACGAAGTATAAATGGGGATGTCCGGGCGACCATAACCTGGGGTTCTTTATGAGAAGGTCTGAACAAAAAACGACGATGCCTTCCGATTCTGTTTCGGGCACCTGGAAATTCTGAACTGCAAAATCTACTGATTCACCCTTATGACCGTTTGATATTGTCGTTGACGCATCAATCTTACCCGTTTCCGCTTCGTAAACATTCCATCCCGCTACAATATCACCCGGATTTACCCTGGAATCCAATCCCGCAATCACACACTCAGCTCTGAATCCGCTTCCGTCCCATAAAGGCAGCAAATCCAGTCTCTCGATCCGCAGAAAATTCAATTTTTCTATGTAAACGTCGTGAATAATGCCTGTATAGTTCGTCCATTCGCAACATTCCGAAGGTATAATGTCGTTCCTGGTTCCCCATGGGATATTATCCACCCGCAGAACAAGAAGATTGTCTCCCTTCCGTAAATCTTCCGGATTCAGGAGAAAGACGAAAGGAGTATATCCGCCCTCATGATATCCCAGCCATTTCTCGTTCAGCCATACATCGCAAATATAATTAACGGAAAAAAAGACCAACCTGTATACGCTCCTGTCGTAAGAAACGGGTATCTGAAATCTCTTGCGATAAGCTACGCCGTCTTCATACCGTTCAGGTCCGGAATCTGCCTCGCAAGCCGGCATCTTATTAACAGAACCCGGTACGCTGCAGACTTCCCAGTGCGAATCGTCATACTCAAATTTATGACATTGGTTAATCTCCTTTTCCAGTATTTCAAGCGTATCCTTCCCTGGACTCCGTCTGTCCGTAAGACTGAGATCATGATCAGCCGTAAATTTTCTATATTTCCATTCCCCGGAAAGATCGAATCGATCCTTGCGTTGAAGCTCAAAACTGGGATAAACCGTGCCGTTTTGAAAAGGGACCTGCAATCCGTTTATTTTTTTTAATTCAAATGTAGGTTTCAAATCCCCGGCCTTCAACACAATGATTCCATCCTCCTTCTTGTCATCTAATCGTTCCGATTTCCCTGGAACGTCAACCTGTGCACAATGTTATTATTACGAGGCATTTTAATCAAGCGCCGACTGAAAAGCGACTGACGGGCGTCAAAAAGCGCTTTCCATCGCGGTGATTGACGTCCGTCAATTATCAACGATCTTCCGTAGTATTCCTTGTCTCTTGTCCGTCGGATTTAGAACGTTTCGGAAATTCAGGTTCTCGCTGTTCAGACGAAAAACGATCCTTTATCTTGATTTCTACAGTCTCTGGCTCCGCAACGAAATAGATACGAACGAAAAGGCGCTCCAGGTTTTTGTCAGCTCTATGTTTCTGTGTTTTTTCATCTTGCTCCATCATTACGTTCATCCACCCGTCGACGTATTTGGAAAGTCTCGGACTTCCGCTTTCAAGTATCCTGACGGAAAGCAATTTTTCATCGCCGGCCAGATAAATTTCCATATCGACGAACGTATCCTCATTAACAAAATCCGGGAATTCTATTGCTTGAAGCCTGTTAATTAAAGCCGCATCCTGTTTTTCAGCGCCCTTTTTCACTTGTGAAGCCGTTCTCAACGTCCATGTCGGCGCTTCCTCTTCCTGCGGTTTTTCCATCATCGCATCCATTTCCTTTAAATCAATTTCATCAGAAATACCTCTTCCCAGCCTCCGTTCATCCACACCGCCGCTGATTTCGTTTGGTCGAGCCGCAGGTTTTTCCGCTGCCTTAAATTCTTCATGATATGAGGCTTCATGGCGGCTCTTTTTTTCAGACTTAGCGAATTGCTTTCCGTCCATGCGATCTTTCACCCTCTGAACTCCGTTTTCCTCACTGATCTGCCTTCCCTCGTCCTCGCTTTTTTCTCCGGGCCTTTGTTCTCTGACTCCCGTTTCCTCATTCGTTGAAACTGCCGGAATTGAATTTGTTTCAAATAATGAGTCGTTTCTGTCCGCCATATGATAAAATAAAAAAGCCGTAGTTATGACCAGCATGACTACCGCAGCCGTCTGAGGCATAACGATGTAATCCAGCCAATTGACTCTTCTGATTTTTTTCCTGCGCCCTAATTTTCTTTTTTCTTCCATCAAACGCGAAATCGTCGCTTCGGTAAAATTCTTCGGCGGTTCCTGAGATTCAGCCTCCATCAATAAATTGCGCGTCGCTTCCAATGCCTTAAATTCTCTACGGCATTCCTCACACTCGTCTATGTGAATTAAAAACTTCTTCCTCCGGCGCTGGTTTATTCTGTCATCCAGAAACTCATTCATGTATCGACGCGCCCAAAGGCAGTCTTTTTTCATAAAAAATCCCTCAACTTATCTTTTAACAATGATCGCCCCCGGTTTATCCTCGATTTTACCGTGCCTAATCCCACTTTCAACGCTTCGCTGATCTCTTCATAAGTCAGCCCGTCAATGTCCCTCAAAACAACCGCCAAGCGAAATTCCACAGGCAATTCACTCAAGGCTCTTTTTATCCCTTCCTGCAATTGCACGGATTCCGCCATTCGATCAGGATGCGGCTGCTCAGAAGATAATTTTTCAATCGGAGACAGCCTATCTTCCTCGTCGTTCTCCAAAGGCACCTGTAATTTGCGTTTGCGTCTTTTCCATTTATCGAGCCTGTTCAAACAACGATTTACGGTGACTCTGTAAATCCATGTCCTTAAACTCGATTTCTCCTTAAACGAATTGATGGATGTGTATACCGCCAGAAAAACCTCCTGACTCAAATCATAAGCCTCTTCTCTGTCGCTCAATATTCTCAACGCCAGATTGTAAACATTCCTCCGGTACATCGATACGAACTCTCTGAAAGCGCTCTCCTCTCCGTACTTCAACCGGGAGATTAAAGCCTTCTCTTCTTGGCCGATTTTCCTGTTTCCGATTCTCATCTTACCGTTTTTAACATAGTCTATGCCTTCTGTGAAGTAAAGAACCGGACCTTCCTGCAAGGGAAGCATAGTTCGCTCCTCCTTCATTTCCATAATAATTGACAGATTCTTTTGACGAATGTTCCGGTTTATTTTTCAATTTAATTCTGTCATGTATAATAATTCGCGACGCCGAAGAAATTTTCGTTTGCAGCGTCAATTTTCTGAATTAAAAGCAATAATGAAATATCAAATCAAAAACTCAGGCGTCCGAAAACGAGAGGCGACAATCTTTATGAATTGGAGAAAAACAAATGAGAAGCAATCCCTGGTTTAATTTTCGTATAGTTTTCTTAGCGGTATTTGCTGTTTGCTGTCCCCGGGAATCATTGTTCTGCTCATCCCTCAGCGATCCTACGATCAACCTGGAGATAATACTCGACGCGTCAGGAAGCATGAACGGTCAAGCCGCGGGAATGAAAAAAATCACCATCGCCGAAGATGTGGTGAAAAGGTTTGCCGAAAGATTGTATGGACGCTCCGACTTGAACCTGGGGCTGAGGGTATACGGGCATCAATCGCCGAAATCGGAGCATGACTGCTTCGACTCCCGTCTGGAAAGCCCCTTGCGAGGCGTTGAAAAAGATTCCATAATCCAGGTTCTCGAAAGAGTCGAAGCTAAAGGGTACACTCCAATTGCATATTCGCTTGAAGAGGCGCTGAAGGATTTTCCGGCTGTATCTCCCTGCGTGAACGTCATCATTTTAATTACGGACGGAGTGGAAAGTTGCGGAGGGGATCCATGCGCAGCAGCCAGAAAACTTCAAAACAGCGACAAGCAAATAACCGTTCATGTGATCGGTTTTCTTTTAAATGAAAAAGGGAATAAGACCATTCAATGCATTCCCCAGGCATCGGGCGGATTCTATTACGATGCCTGCAGCGCAACCTCCCTGGAGAAAGCATTCAAAGACGCCCTGGATGTGTCTCTGCATGGAGGATACGTTTACATTAATTCTACCGATTACATCGAAAACTGTAAGATCATGGACCAAAGAACAGGGGGATTCCTGAAGCGCTGCTGCTCCAGAACTAACGTCAATCTTCTGCCCGGCCTTTATAAGATCGAAATACCTTCTGATCCTCCAATAATTAAGGAAAACGTCCTCGTAAGAAAAAACGAAAAAACCGTGGTCGAAATGAAAGGCTTCGGCCGCATTAAAATTGAAACCCGCGATTATATCGCCGGTTGCCGCATTATTGACGAAAAAAGCGGTGAAGTTTTTAAAACCGTATATTCAAATGTGAAAATTAAAGTCCCTGCAGGAACATACCGGGTCGAAATACCCTCTGAACCGCCTGAACTCATCGAAAATGTCTCGATAGAAACCGGAGAATATAAAATCGTCAAGCCTGTCGCGAAAGGCTATCTTTATATTCAAACCCGATCAATCGTCGAAGGATGTCGCATCTATAGAAAAGAAGATGGAAAACTGGTAATGACGGCTTATTCAAAAGTTACCCTGGACCTGCCTGCAGGCGAATACCGCGTCGAAGTGCCCGCAGAACCGGCTCCTGTCGAACGCACTGTCGTAATAGAAGGCGGAAAAAAACAAATTCTCCGTATAAGCCGCTGATCTGAAACCCGTTTGTCGCTGGATTCCTCCATCCAGTCGCTTTTGCCGACGCAGATTACCCGATCAGATGAATAAGTTCGCCACCCGGATCAGGCTGCAGATTCTTTTCATACGGAGGGATTCCAGTGGAAGCGGGAGAATCCTTTTCTGAGCGTACCATTTTTTCATTGTTTTCTCTCCCCAGTTCAATCTGAGCTTTCGCTGCTTTTCGTGAAGCCTCAGCTGCGGCTAGTCGGTCCTGCATCGACGGGTCCTTTGGAGCCAGAGCAGCTCGTCTTACCTGCTGCATCTTCCTGATGGTCGCCTTCGGATCATTCGGCACTTCGGATGTATCGATTTTCACTTCTCCCGCAACCGCATACTGCTTACCGTCCGGACCTGTTTTGTACTGATAGCTCGCTCCGCCTCTTGCATACGGACCGGCAGCCGATTTGTGCGCCTGTTCGTGAGCCCTTACCTCCCGGTCGATCTTCTTCAGTTCGTGAACTACCTTCTTTTCTTCTTCCGTTAGTTCGTCTCCGCTGCAGGCCTCACTTTGTCTCCCTGTTTGTACCCCTTTTTCGCCCAACTCCTCCAGATTCCTTGAACCTCTTCCTCGATCGTCTAAATGCGCTCGCGTACCACATTCCGAGAATCCCGGCTTCAAATGTCCATATCCTGATTGGATTCCGTTCACAACCACTGGATATCCCTCCGGAAATCTATTTCATGGGGAAGAGCAGCTTCCCCTCCTATATTACTTCGGCATCATTGACGGAAACTTTAGAAAAAAAACACAAATATATCGCCGGCGCTCTCGAAAGTCCCGCTCAAACGAGCTTAAGCCTTCTGAAAACTGTTTTTGCGTCTGTAACCGTCCCGGCGCCTGGAGACTTTACAGACGAACTTGTCGTGATCCGGTGCAAGTTTGACGGCCAAGGACGATAACGACAGTCAGAATCGCAAGCAGGAGCAATTCACCTTTCATGTCTGACGAAGGAATGACGGGCGGCTCAGGTGAAGCTGAGGGCGTGGGGGAAGGAGTTGCCGTGGCTTGCGGAATCAGGACCAGGCGGTTTCTCTGAGGACCGACGGCAAAGTCTGCAACGGTGATCAAGCCGTTTTCATCGGCAATAGCGATGCCGTCGTCCACCAGAGTATTATCGCTTACGGTCCTGTTTTCCCAGGCGTATTGAGCGCCGGGAGTAACGATGAAGTTTTGGAGTCGGCGCGGGGTTACGTCGACCGTTTGAACTATTCCCGTACCGCAATCGTTCGTATAGGGATCGGCGCTGATGGAACAGAGAGCAATTCTCCATAAATTCGGATCATCAATTGGCGGTCCGTCCCAGGGGTCCCATGAAGAAGACCAGCGCAATGTATGATTGAACTTTCCTGGTTCAGCAGGCGGCAAGTCCAGATCATTATCCGCGTTGCTGAGCCCCGGAATCGTTTCACTTTTTATCGCTTGAAAATTGCTGAAGGGCGCTGCCCCGGCGATTGTATGCGGTAACCCGTTAAATCCCTGCCAGAAATGATCGGCTGATGTGACGGCGCCGCCCCACGTGCGTTTTCCGGCATTGAACGCGCCATAGGCCGGATATCCCTGAGTAGGCCATTCAATGACGTAATCGTTCATGCCGTGAGCCACGCCAAAGGGGACCATTTCATCGCCTGATCTTTCCTGAATGTTATCCTGATGATTCTGCCAGTCCCATACGCCCATGCCGTCATATTTTTTCAAATGGTCAGCCCAGTCTCCCGGTCCGTCAATTTCGACAGGCAGATTCAATTCCGGTGCGCCCCATTTCCATGCGACGTCGACCCTCCAGTCTATGCCGCCGCCGTCCCCGCATGTGCTGTAATTCGTCATAGGCTCGCTCGCATAAGCCGCAGCGAAAACATTCGGGTAACGCAACGACAGGGCAAGGGTCCCGCTGCCGCCCATGGAATGCCCGAAAACATAAAGTCGCTCGGGGTCCGGTATCGCTCCCGGAGGGTTCCTCAATAAATCATACAGAATACGCAATATGCGTTGCTCGGTGTAATTTACGATCACATCACACTCTTCCACGATATTGTTTAATCGATAATCGTGATCGCCGGCGAAACCGAAATACCAAGTTTCGCTTACGTCGTAGAGATAAACGGCATAAGTACACCAGTACTGGTCCGGCAGGTCCAGTACCGGGCCGTAAGAGTTGCCGCCCCATCCATGCAGATTCAAGAATAGCGGAACCGATGGAGGAACGCTTCCTCCGCATAAACTTTCCCTGGGTTCATATATGACATAATCGTATGCATATTGTATTGACTCCGAGACAGCCGGATCGGCAGGATCGAGTCCGAAATAACCGTTAGCGGCATGAGGCGCATGAAAAGTGGGATTCCATTGTCTTAAATCCATATACTGCAGGTAAAGATGTCCTCCTTCCCCAATATCCATATCGACTTCCACCGGTAAAGGATCGTTTACGGCTTCCATTACCGGACCGATACTGTTTTCATTCGTAAAATCCGTCACGTTCTCCTGGTCATACGGACTGACGCTCGTAACCGCATAATACGCGGTTCCGCTTTCCTCACCGCCGAAATCCTCCATGCACAACGTCCAGACAAGCAATCCCTCACCCACCGCCAGTTGTTCGCCGCCGTCCTCAATGACAAAACGCTCTAAATAACGCTCTTCCCATACGCCGCTGCCGGTGTTGTACCGGTTCGCGTAAAAATTTCCCGATCCCTCGCTGACCTCATACAATAACGTCGCCTGATCCAGGTTGGAAGCGTCTATCGATTCCTCATACCGGTAGATACGATAACTCTCACCAGTCAACTCGCTTAACTCCATCCACGTTATAAACGTCTGACCGCTTCGATGCACCGCAGTTAAGTCCACTGGTTGATCCGGCATTGGCGCCGGCGTTGCGGTAGCCGCCGTCGAATTAATGATGACTGCAGCATCGTAAGGACCCAGATTCACCGAATCCGCCTCCTCATACGTCAAAGTTCCTGTGGGAATGCCATCTCCGGGAACAGGTCCTCCGCCTGAGGCTGAAACCAGATAACTCTCTTGCGGCAATACATATTCACCCGGGTCTGCTGAAGTAGGGTTCACAAGGACAAGTCCGTTATCAAAATTCCGTATATATATTCCCGGGTCCGGCGCCCATAATTCCGATATGTCCCCGGGCAGATAGCTGTAAGCGCCGATTGGAATATCATACTCAGGATACCATTCCAGTCCCAATCCGCTGAACATGGCCAGATAACATGCAGCGCCCTTGCACAACAAATGACAGCCCGTATAAAACATACGGGTATCATAGTCATCCGCAGCCATATAATTCTGACATATGATCACCTTGCCCTCATGCTGCAAATCAAGAATACGATTCATCTGAAGCTGCCAGTCGGAAAAATCGAATGGCGACTGTACTCCCCACATCGCGAATTGCTCAACCATTACTCCGTCCGTCAGTGAATAATCTATCTGTGATACCGTCGTTACAAGCCCCGCTGCATTGGGAATCAGATAAAAGGGGTCAAGCTGATTCGCAAATTCCGAATGTACGTGTGCTAAAAATCCGTTTAAACTGGGGTCCCAGAAATCGAATTGATTCGTTCCGTCAGGCCACCACTGAGACGGACTCGTATTCCATGGATAGGAACAGGAATCGGCAAACACTCCATCTGACAAGTTCAAACTCCGCCTGCGCAAAGACTCATTAACGAACCAGTCGCGATAATCATCCACTTCCGGGTCTAATACCCACCAGTTCCAATCAGTCTGTAATATGCGCTGATCAGGATGCGGACTGGTCGGATGCGTCAAAAAGAACTCCGGATAATTCTGATCAAGATCGTCATAAGGGTCCGGCAACCACTGGTAACCCTCCGGATGCGTAAATTCTCCTATTCCGAATCCCAGCAGATAATCCAGAAGTATAAAGTCAGGATTAACAGACCTGATGGGATCGAGTATGTCCCGGGTTAACTTCTGGCATCCCACAAGATGTGTTGCGGCAAATTCATGCTGCTCATCCGTCATTCCCGGCAACAACTGATCGGAAAAATGACGAATGTCCGATGTCGTGTCCGGCCAGGGCCGCCCCGCATTGGTTGTCGAAAATGTCATGAATAATACAATGATCCACGCAACTCTTTTCATAATCCTATCCTTTTGCAATGGTGAAATCCTTGCGACGGTCATAACCCTTTACTCCTCTTATTGTATTAACTCTAAACCAAAAGGCAAATATTACAGAGATTCGGCGAGCCCCTCCCTTATCAATAAGAATCACTTCATAGACTCCCGGAGAATCTCTTCAGTTATCTCAGAAGTATCCCCATTCTCAAGTCCTTCAGCAATTCCTACGAAACGAAATAATCACAGCCGGCTTTGGGTGGGGTGCTTCAAATATTCTTCAACTGCCTTCCTGATGATAGCCGACTTCCCGGTCTTTGACGTCTGAGACAGTTTCTTCAGCATCAAATACTGCTCATCTTCCAAGTAAATAATCCCAAGCCATGCCTCGTAAGCATAAGGGATGGCATAAAGCTTAACGG